>NZ_RCVJ01000119.1 GCF_003667505.1 Micromonospora sp. BL4 | reverse complement strand
GCCGGGGTCAGGCGGGCTGGGCTGGGCCTGGGTGAGCGGGGCCGGGCGGTCGGGACGCTAGGGTCGGGGACATGGCGCGACGGGTGGTGGTGGCGTTGCTCGGGCCGGTCCGGTGGTCGCCGCCCGGCATCGACCTGGCGGACTGGCGGGCGGCGCTCGCCGAGGACGTCGTCGACCTGATCGCCACGCTGAACGAGGTGGAGGTCGCCGTCGCGGTGACCCCGGCCGACCGTGCTCTGGCGGATGCGCTGGTCTGGCCCGGCACCACGGTGTACGAGGTGGCCGAGCCGACGCCGAACGCGGTGTTCGGCGCGCTGGACGGCTACGACCAGGCGGCGGTGCTCGCCGGCGACGTGCCGGACCTGCCCGCGCTGACCGTGGGCAAGCTGCTGCGTCCGCTGACCACCCGACCGGTCGCGGTCGCTCCGGTGGAGGGCGGCGGGCCGGGCCTGCTCGGTGTGGCCGCGCGGCTGCCCGTGCCGGGCTGGCTACCTCCGCTTGACCTGGACACGGCGACGCCGGCCGACGCGCGGGCCGGTGCCCCCCGACCGCAGGACGTGGCGGTCACCGCCGGCTGGCGTCGGCTGCGCGGCCCGGCCGACCTGGCCACCCTGGATCCGGCCTTCGAGGGCTGGGAAGCCACCCGCGCCCTGCTCTCCGGCTCCGGCCGACCGGCCTGACCCGCTGGTCAACGCGATCCGCTGGCCGACGTGACCTGCTGGCCGACGTGACCTGCTGGCCGACGCGATCCGCTGGCCGACGCGACCCACTGACCGACGCGACCCGCTGACCGACGCGACCCGCTGACCGACTGGTCGACCTGACCCACGCGCCGACCTGGCCGGGTGCCCGTCGTCTACCGGCGCGGGCACCCGGGCTCTGTCGTCAGGGCTTGGCGTCGCCGTCGGTGTCGTCGTCGGGCTGCCCCGGGGCCTTCTCCTCCGCCCCACCGGGCGCGGTGAAGTCGAAGTTGTCCAGCTCGCTCAGGTCCATGTCGTTCATGGCGAACGCGACCGGGTCGGCGAAGTCGTCGTCCGACGGGAGCAGGTCCGGGTGGCCCCAGACGGCGTCCCGACCGGCGATGCCGCGGTGCTCGGTGAGCGCGGCCCAGAGGGCTGCCGCCTCGCGTAGCCGGCGCGGGCGCAGCTCCAGGCCCACCAGCGCGGCGAAGGTCTGCTCCGCCGGACCGCCGGCGGCCCGGCGGCGGCGGAACGCCTCACCCAGCCGGACGACGTTGGGCAGCCGGTCGCTGGCGGCGCTGTCCACCACGTGGCAGACCCAGCCCTCGACCAGGGCCAGGGCGGTCTCCAGTCGGGCCAGCGAGGCCTTCTGCGCCGGGCTGTCCTCCGGCGTGAAGATGCCCTCCAGGGCGATCGCCTGCATCGACTCCGGGTCGGTCGGGTCGACCCGCCCCATCGCCTCCTCGATCGCCTCCCGGTTGACCCGGATGCCCGAGGCGTACATCTCCACCGCGCTGAGCACGTGTCCGCGCAGCCACGGGACGTGCTGGAACAGCCGCTGGTGGGCGGCCTCGCGCAGCGCCACGTAGAGGCGTACCTCGTCCTCGGGAAGCTCCAGGCCCTCGCCGTACGCCCGGATGTTGGCCGGGATCAGCGCGGCCGTGCCGGCCGGGCCGAGCGGCAGCCCGATGTCGCCGGCGGAGAGCACCTCCGCAGCGAGGGAGCCGAGGGCCTGCCCCAGCTGCCCACCGAAGAGCGCGCCACCGAGGGTGGCCACCATCGACTGCATCGGGCCGAGCTGGGCGCGTGCCTCCGGTGGCACGAGGTCGCCCATCGCCCCGACCATGCGGCTGGCCACCGGGTCGCAGAGCTTGCGCCACACGTCCAGCGTCTTGAAGATCCACTCATTGCGGTTCCAGGCCACGGGGGACTGGATGCCGGACGGCCATGCCGAGGCGGGCTCCAGCCACAGGTCGGCCAGGCGCAGCGCCTCCTCTACCGCGTTGCGCTCGTAGGGCGACACCGCCGGGTCGCCGGCGGCCGCCAGCTGGCTGGCCGCCACCTGCCGGGCCAGGTCCCAGTTGACCGGCCCGCTGCCCGGCGCGGAGAGCAGGTGCTGCAACTGCGACATGAACTGCTGCATCTGCGCGGGATCGTTGGGGTCTGGTGGTTGCCCACCCGGTAGCGCGAAACCGAACGGAATATCAGGCACGACGTCTACGGTACGCGCGCCGCGCCCCAGGTCGCCGCCGCTGGCGTTGCGCTGAGGGCGAAGTCGCGTGGCGCATCCGCCAGCCGGGCCCCGAGCGGTCGGTACGCTCTGCCGCATGAGACGTCGTGGCCTGACGGTCCTGCTCGGTGCCCTGTTCACCGCCCTGCTGAGCATCGGGGTGCTCCGGGTGCCGATCCCGTACGTGGTGCTCGGCCCGGGCCCGACGGTCAACACCCTGGGCACGGCCGACGGCAAGGAGGTCATCCAGATCTCCGGGCGGGACACGTCCACCTCCGCCGGGCAGCTGCGGCTGACCACGGTGGGGGTGCAGCCCACGGTGCGGCTCCGAGGGGCGATCGCCGGCTGGTTCTCCGACGACGAGGCGGTGGTGCCGCGTGAGTTGGTGTACCCGCCGGGGGAGTCGACGGAGCAGGTCGAGCAGCGCAACGCCGAGGACTTCAAGGTGTCCCAGACCAGCGCCGAGACCGCCGCGCTCCGCGAACTGGGCTTCCCGGTGCGGGTGGTCATCAAGACGGTGGCCGCGGACGGACCGTCCGCCGATGTGCTCAAGGTCGGTGACGTGGTCACCTCGGTCGACGGGCAGCCGGTGCCGGTGGCCTCGAAGGTCACCGAGCTGGTCCGGGCCAAGCCGGCCGGCACCGCCCTGACCATCGGTTACACCCGCGACGGCCAGCCGGCCACCGCGACGGTGACCAGCCAGGAGCAGGACGGCCGCCCACGGATCGGCGTCGAGATCGACCAGCAGCAGCCGCACCCGTTCACGCTGGGCATCGACCTGGAGGACATCGGCGGACCGAGTGCCGGCCTGATGTTCGCCCTGGGCATCGTGGACAAGCTGACCCCGGCCGATCTCACCGGCGGTCAGGTCATCGCCGGCACCGGCACCATCGACGACGAGGGCAACGTCGGCCCGATCGGCGGGATCGCCCAGAAACTGGTCGGTGCGAAGCGCGCCGGGGCCAAGGTCTTCCTCGTGCCGGCGGACAACTGCGCCGAGGCGGTCCGCAATCCGCAACCCGATCTGCCGCTGCTGCGGGTGGGCTCGTTGGACGAAGGGTTGACCGCGCTGGAGACGCTGCGGGCGGGGGGACAACCGACCCGCTGCTGACGCGTGTGACCGTGCCCCGCCACGTTCAGGAACACCCCGTACTCTGGGTGCCTGGTCGGAGCCGATCACATTCGAGCGTGCGGAGCCAACAGTGGTCATGCGTAGCAGCAGCCCCCTTCCGAGGATGAGCCGGCGCGGGCGCGTCACCATCGCTGTCCTGGTCGGGGTGTTCGTGCTCTTCACCCTGCTCGGTTGGGGTGTGCAGGCGTGGACGGACTGGCTCTGGTTCGACGAGGTCCGCTACACCGAGGTCTTCACCGGCGTGCTGGTCACCCGGCTGCTGCTCTTCCTCGCCGTCGGCCTCGGCATGGCGGTCATCGTCGGCGGCAACCTGTGGCTGGCCCACCGGTTGCGCCCGCGGCTGCGTCCGCACTCGGTCGAGCAGGCGACCCTGGAGCGCTACCGGATGGCGCTCAGCCCGCGCCTCGGCACCTGGATCGCGCTGACCGCCGCCGTGGTCGGGCTCTTCGCCGGCCTCTCCGCGCAGAGTCGCTGGAACCAGTGGCTGCTCTTCCGCAACGGCGGCGACTTCGGCATCAAGGACCCGGAGTTCGGGGTCGACGTCGGCTTCTACGTTTTCCAGCTGCCGTTCTGGCGCTACCTGCTCGGGGTCGCGTTCACCGCGGTGGTGTTGGCCGTGATCGGCGCGCTGGCGGTGCACTACCTCTTCGGCGGGGTCCGCCTCCAGGGCGTCGGGGACCGGATGAGCAACGCCGCCCGGGCCCACCTGAGCAGCCTCGTCGCGGTCTTCGTGCTGCTCAAGTCTGTCGCGTACGTGCTGGACCGGCGGGCGATGCTGCTGGAGTACAACGAGGGCGCCAAGCTGTACGGTGCCGGCTACGCCGACGTCAACGCGCTGCTGCCGGCGAAGGAGATCCTGGCCTACATCTCGATCGTGGTGGCGATCGCGATCATCGTGTTCTCCAACGCCTGGATGCGGAACCTGGTCTGGCCGGGGATCTCACTCGCCCTGCTGGGTGTGTCCGCGGTAGCCATCGGCGGCATCTACCCCTGGGCGGTGCAGACCTTCGAGGTCAAGCCGAGCGCCAAGGACAAGGAGGCGCCGTACATCCAGCGCAGCATCGACGCGACCCGGGCGGCGTTCGGGCTGGCGGCCACCGAGACGACGCCGTACGCGGCGAACAACCTCACCCCGCCGGCCAACCTGGCCACCGACACCTCGGTGGTGTCAAACGTGCGGCTGCTCGACCCGCAGCTGGTCAGCGAGACGTACACCCAGCTCCAGCAGGTGCGCGGCTTCTACGACTTCGGCCCCAAGCTGGACATCGACCGGTACGGGGTGAACGGCAAGATCTCCGACTACGTGGTCGGCGTTCGGGAAATCAACTACGGCGAGCTGACCGACCAGCAGAACACCTGGATCAACCGGCACACCGTCTACACCCACGGGTACGGGCTGGTGGCCGCGCCGGCGAACCAGGTGGTGTGCGGCGGGCAGCCGTTCTTCGTCTCCGGCTTCCTCGGCGAGCGGACCCAGGAGGCCTGCTCCTCGCAGACCGAGCAGATCCCGGCGAAGCAGCCGCGGATCTACTACGGCGAGCGGATGGCGGCCGACGACTACGCGATCGTCGGGCAGTCCGACCCGAACAAGAAGGCCGAGTTCGACCGGCCGGTCGGTGAGGGTGGCGGCGAGTCCTACACCTACACCGGTGAGGGCGGCGTGGAGATCGGCTCCTTCGCCCGGCGGCTGCTGTACGCCATCAAGGAGCAGGAGTCGAACTTCCTGCTCTCCGAGGCGGTCAACAAGGACTCCAAGCTGCTCTACGTGCGCAACCCTCGGGACCGGGTGGAGAAGGTCGCGCCGTTCCTGACCCTGGACGGCGACCCGTACCCGGCGGTGGTCGACGGTCGGGTGCAGTGGATCGTCGACGGCTACACCACGGCGGCGACCTACCCGTACGCGGAGCGGGTCAACCTCCAGACCGAGACCACCGACGAGCTGACGAACCGGGGCACCTTCCAGCTGGCCCGGGAGAACGTCAACTACATGCGCAACTCGGTGAAGGCCACGGTCGACGCGTACGACGGCACCGTGAAGCTCTACGAGTACGACGACACGGACCCGGTGCTCAAGGCGTGGAACAAGGCGTTCGGCGGTGACCTGGTGCTCCCGAAGGAGGAGATCCCGGTCGAGCTGACCGAGCACCTGCGCTACCCGGCCGACATGTTCAAGGTGCAGCGCAACCTGCTGACGAAGTTCCACGTGACCAACCCCGGCGACTTCTACTCGGCACAGGACTTCTGGCAGGTGCCCAACGTGCCGGACGCTCCGGACAGCGGCCAGAAGCAGCCCCCGTACTACCTGTTCACCCAGTTCCCCGGTCAGGAGAGCCCGCGGTTCCAGCTCACCTCCGCGGTCACCCCGAACGGCCGGCAGAACCTCGCCGCGCTGATCTCCGGGTCGTACGTCGAGGGGCAGCCCCGGCTGGAGGTGCTGGAGCTGCCGGACCAGACCCGGGTCTCCGGCCCGGTGCAGGTGCACCAGCAGATGACCAACAACGCCAACATCCGCCAGCAGCTCAACCTGCTCTCCAGCAACCAGGCGCAGGTGCAGTACGGCAACCTGCTCTCGCTGCCGTTCGCCGACGGCATGCTCTACGTCGAGCCGGTCTACGTGAAGAGCAACCAGCAGGACGCGTACCCGCTGCTGCAGAAGGTGCTGCTCTCGTACGGCGACGGCGGCTCCTTCGTGGCGCTCGCCGACAACATCAACGACGGCATCAAGCAGCTGGTCGAGCAGGGCAAGAGGGCCGGGCAGGGCGCGCCGCCGCCCCCGACCACCGGGGGCAACCCACCGCCACCGCCGCCGACCACCGGCGACGGCACTCCGCCGCTGACCGGTGAGCTGGCCGCCGCGGCGAACCGGGTGCAGACCGCCATCACCGAGGTCCGTGCCGCTCAGACCTCCGGCGACTTCGAGCGGTACGGCCGCGCGCTCAAGGCGCTGGACGAGGCGCTCACCGCTTTCCAGCAGGCGCAGCAGGTGGCCAACCCGCCCACGGCGCCCAGCGGCAGCCCGTCGCCGAGCGGCAGCGCTCCGCCGCCGACCGTCGGCCCGACCGCCAGCGCGGGCGGCTGACCGGCCCCTTCGGGGAGTACGTCTCGGAGCCCTCGTCGTCGGATCGCATCTGGTCCTGACGCCGGGGGCTCCGCCGTGTCCGTCTGTCGCCTCCCCGACACATTGCGGCCGGCTGGTCCGCAACCTGCGGCACCGGTCCGTCGTCCTCTCTGCAACGGGGTGCGGACGAGGGGAATCCACCGATGAGGGACGCACAGAGTTTCGACGAGTTGTACCGCGGCACCGCCCGGCGGTTGTTGCGGTACGGCTACGCGGTCACCGGCGACCACACTGAGGCGCAGGATCTGGTGCAGGAGGCGTTCGCCCGGGCCTGGCGGCAGTGGGGGCGGCTGTCGGCGCACCCGGCGCCCGAGGCGTGGCTGCGGCTGGTGGTGGCCCGGCTCGCGACGGACCGCTGGCGGCGTCTGCACCGGTGGCGGGCGGCGCTGAGCCGAACCGGACCCCCGCCGGACACCCCGGCGCCGAGCGAGGACGGGGTTCTGCTGGTTCGCGCCCTCCGCCAGTTGCCGACCGCCCAGCGGCAGGCGCTGGCCCTGCACTATCTCTTCGACATGTCGGTGGAGGACATCGCCCGGGAGACCGACGTGCCGGTCGGCACCGTGAAGTCCTGGCTGTCTCGCGGCCGGTCCCGGCTGGCCGCGCTGCTGCCCGACCTCTCCACCGTGAAGCTGGGGGTGAACGATGTCAGCTGAACTTCCCGACCTGTACCGGTCGCTCGGCGCCGCTGTCGACGACCAGGAGCTTGCTCCCCCCGCACTGGTTCGCCGGCGCGCCGACCGGCAGGCCCGCGTTCGGGTCGTCGGCACCGCGCTCGCGGTGGCGGTGCTGCTCGGCGGGGTGGCCGTCGGTGGCCGGCTGGTGCTGGCGGCGGACGGCACCACACCGCTGCCGCCTCCCGCCGACACCCCCGGCCCGGTGCCGACCACGTCGACTCCGACTCCCTCAACGTCCCCGTCCGCGTCGCCGCCGTCTCCGCCGCGCGGCACGCCGAGCGGCACACCGCCGGCTGCCACGACGGGTGCGGCGACCCCACGCCCGCCAACCTCGATCCCGGACCGTGCCTTCTTCGTCCTGGCGTCCGCGAACCGGACGGGCCTGGAATCGCGGATCGAAGGGCCTCCGCTGCCGGCGCTCTGCGCGGCCCGCTACCCCAGCGAGTCCGCCGTGGTGCAGCGCCGCGGCCGATACCTGGCCTACAAGCAGTCGGGAACCCCGCAGGGGTACGTCCCGGCCGGCAGCTACCGGCACACCATCACCATCTACCGGACCGGTCGTGCCGACGACGCGCTGCGAGAGCTGCGGAAGGCTGTCCGCGCCTGCCCCGAGCAGGAGTTGCCCGACGACGGCGCAAGGACGTGGCGGCAGCGGCTGCTGGACCCGGGCCGGTACGGGGACGAGTCGGTGCTGTTCGAGATGCGGGCGGCGTACCCGGAGGGCAGAGGTGAGCCGGGTACGGACGAGGTCCGGTTGGTCCGGGCGGTGCGGATCGGCGACGTCGTGACGGTGCTCTGGGAGCAGGGCTGGGAGAACACCTCCGCCGAGCGCGCCCAGGTCGATGCCGACAGCCGGCGGGCGGTCGCGGCCATCGAGGACTGGCTCGACTGACCGTGGCCCAGGTCGGCGCTGACCGGCGGCAGCGGTATCAGGGTCGCTTTGCGGTGCCCCGGGTCGGTGCGCTACGGTTATCGAGCCGACGCGGGGTGGAGCAGCTCGGTAGCTCGCTGGGCTCATAACCCAGAGGTCGCAGGTTCAAATCCTGTCCCCGCTACGAGAGAAACACCAGCTCGACAGCCCGTCTCCGGTTCGCCGGAGGCGGGCTGTCGACGTTGTGGGGCTCGTGTCGGCAGCGGGCTGACGGTCGTGGCGACCCCGCTGATCATCGTCGGGGCGCATGGGTTAGGGTTAACCAGTCGACGCGGGGTGGAGCAGCTCGGTAGCTCGCTGGGCTCATAACCCAGAGGTCGCAGGTTCAAATCCTGTCCCCGCTACCACCGCAGGTGCACGTCGAAGCCCGGCCCCGGATCGTGGGGGCCGGGCTTTTCGATTCCCTGCCGGTGCGATCCGCGCGGCCGGCGGAATCCGCCGGATCTTCGTTCGATGGTTCGGCGTGGACCGACGTGCCGAGGTTGCGCCCTTCGGCGAGGATGGGGACATGTCTTCATTCGGCAAGTGGTGGGGCCGGCTCAGCGCGGTCCTCGGTGTGGTCGTGCTGTCGGTGTTCGTGCCCGTCGCGGCCTGGGCGTCCACCGGCACCGGCGAGCTGGTGGTGGAAGCCGCCCGGCGGCGGGGCCGCGGCGGCGGCTTCGGCTTCCTCGGCCTGCTCTGCTGCCTCGTGGTGGTGGCGATCATCGTGTTCCTGGTGCTGCGGCTGACGCGCAACCGCCGGGGCGGCCCGCCGCGCTGACCCGCTCGCTGCCGTCCTGCCCGGCCGTCGGCGGCTGTCGCCACCGGCGGCGGGCACTCGGCCGCCGCCGGTGGTCACGCCGCGAGGGCCGCGTTCGCCTGGGCGATGAAACGGGAGGTGGCCGCGCGGGTGCCGGCGCGCCCGGAGCGGATGCTCTCGGCGGCGGCGACGAGCAGGGTACGTACCTTGGCGTGACCCTTCGGCGGCGGCGCCGGCGCCGGCCCGAGCTGTTCGGCGATGCTGGCGTTGAACGCGGCGGCCCGTTGCTGTGCCGGGTCGGTGATGCTGCCCTCGGTGTAGCGGCGGACGGGGACGCTGGCGTTGAGGCCGCGTTCGTGACCGAGGACCGCGCCGGCCTCGCCGTTCGTGGTCAAAAAGTTGATCACGTCGATGACGGTGTCCGGGTGGCGGGTGCCGCGGAAACCCGCCCAGTACATCGACGCCCGCGCCCACTGCGAGCCCGGCGGGCCGGGGAAGCCGATGACGCCCAGCTCGGACTCGGTGAGCCGTTGCAGCTCCGGTAGCTGGTGGGACCAGGCGAAGGACGCGGCGGTCAACCCACTGACCACCAGTTGCCGGGCCGGTTCCCCGCTGTCGGCCTGCTCGACCAGTGCCGCGCCCGGCGTGGCCCGTCGGCTCCGGGCGCGCTGCCACAGCTCGAACCAGCCGATCAGCTCATCCGCGCCGAAGCCGAGCTGGCGCCCCCGGTAGAGCTCGCCGCCCTGCGCCCGCAACCAGAGCCAGAGTGCGCGGTAGTCGCCGGACGGGTCCATGGTGCCGGCCACCCGGCCGTCGCTGGCCTCGGTGACCTGCTCCGCCCAGGCGATGTAGTCCACCCAGGACATCCCGCCGCGTGGCTCCGGCACCCGCAGCTCCCGCAGCAGGTCCCGGTTGAAGACCACCGCCGCGAGGGTCTGCCCACCGGCCACCGCCATCGTCCGCCCGTCCACCGTGCCGTAGCGGATCAGGCTCTCCGGCAGGCCGCGCAGGTCCAACCGGTGATCGGCGACCCGCTCGCTGAGGTCGAGGACGATCTGGCGGTGGGCGTACTCGGTCAGCACGGCGTCGTCGAGCTGGATCAGGTCCGGCACGTTGCCGCCGGCCGCCTGGGTGGCCAGCCGGTCGTAGTAGCCGTCGGCGCCCTGCCAGGTCACCCGGAAGGTGACCCGGGGGTTGCGTTCCGAGTAGAGCCGCAGCGCCTTCTCGGTCAGCTCGGCCCGTTTCGTCCCGCCCCACCAGAAGACCGACAGCTCGACCGGCCCCTCGTCGGTCGATGCGGCGGGGCCGTCGGTGCACCCGGCGAGCCCGCCGGCGGCCAGCAGGGGAGCACCGAGCAGCGCGCCCAGGACTCTGCGCCGGCCGGGGTCGGCACCGAGGCGGTCGATCGGGGGTCGAACAGGGGGCACGGGGTCTCCTGGCACCTGCGGGCGGCGGCGGTCGGACCATTCACGCAGGCGGCGCGGGAAGGTGTCAACGTCCGTCCGGGCACCCCTGCCCGCAACGGCGGCGTGGGTGGTCGAAGCGGGCGCCCCGGTGCCGCGTGGTGTACTAGGGCGCGTGGAACTTCTGCACTCGGGCAAGGTCCGGGACCTCTACGCCGACGGCGACGACCTGATCCTGGTCGCCTCGGACCGGATCTCGATCTACGACGTCGCGTTGCCGACGCCGATTCCGGACAAGGGTCGCCTGCTCACCGCGCTCTCGCTGTGGTGGTTCGAGCAACTCGGCGACCTCGTGCCGAATCACGTCATCTCGGCCACCGACGTGCCGGCGGAGTTCGCCGGGCGGGCGATCCGCTGCCAGCGGCTGGACATGGTCCCGGTCGAGTGCGTCGCCCGGGGTTACCTCACCGGCGGCGGCCTGCGGGAGTACGAGCGCACCGGCGCCGTCTCCGGCGTGCCGCTGCCCCGGGGCCTCGGCGAGGCGTCGATCCTGCCTGAGCCGATCTTCACGCCGTCGAGCAAGGCGCCGATGGGCGAGCACGACGAGCCGATCACGTTCGCCGACGTGGTGGACAAGGTGGGCCAGGCCACGGCCGAGCGGCTGCGGCAGATCACCATCGACATCTACCGGCACGGGGCGGAGCTGGCCGCCGACCGGGGCATCCTGGTCGCCGACACCAAGATCGAGCTGGGTTGGGCGCCGGACGGCACCCTGGTCCTCGCCGACGAGCTGCTCACCTCCGACTCGTCCCGGTTCTGGCCGGCCGAGTCGTACCAGCCCGGGCGGGTGCAGTTCTCCTACGACAAGCAGTACGTGCGGGACTGGGCCACCGGCAGCGGCTGGGACAAGCAGGGCCCGGCGCCGGACATGCCGGCCGAGGTGGTCGAGGCGACCCGGGCCCGCTACGTCGAGGTCTACGAGAAGATCACCGGCAACCGCTGGAGCTGAGCGGGTCACCGTGCGGACGGCGGAACCGGTGTACTCCGCCCGCCGTCCTCGCTGCCCCGGCTCACTCCACCCAGTCGAGGGTGCGCCGCACGGCCTTGCGCCAGTTGTGCAGCTCCCGGTCCCGCAGCTCGGAGGCCATGGCCGGCTCCCACTGCGCGTCCGAGCGCCACTGCTCGCGCAGGGTGGCCAGGTCCGGCCAGAAACCGACCGCGAGACCGGCCGCGTACGCGGCGCCAAGGCAGGTGGTCTCGGTGATCCGCGAGCGGACCACCGGAACGTCGAGCACGTCGGCGAGGAACTGCATGAGCAGCAGGTTCGCCGTCATGCCGCCATCCACCCGGAGCCGGCGCAGCGCCACGTCGGAGTCGGCGTTCATCGCGTCCACCACCTCGCGGGTCTGCCACGCCGACGCCTCCAGCACCGCCCGCGCCAGGTGTCCCTTGGTGATGTAGCCGGTCAGGCCGGCGATCACGCCGCGTGCGTCGCTGCGCCAGTGCGGGGCGAAGAGCCCGGAGAACGCCGGCACCACGTAGCAGCCGCCGTTGTCGTCGACGGTGCGAGCAAGCTCCTCCACCTCCGGAGCGGTCGAGATCAACCCGAGGTTGTCCCGGAGCCACTGCACCAGCGACCCGGTGACCGCGATGGCGCCCTCCAGCGCGTACGCCGCCGGCTGCCCGTCGATCCGATAGGCGACCGTCGTGAGCAGGCCGTGCGTCGACGGGACCGGGCTGGCTCCGGTGTTGAGCAGCAGGAAGCTGCCGGTGCCGTAGGTGCACTTCGCCTCACCCGGCTGGAAGCAGGTCTGGCCGAACAGGGCGGCCTGCTGGTCGCCGAGCGCACTGGCCACCGGCACTCCGGCCAGCACTCCGGTGGCGGTGCCGTACACCTCGGCGGAGCTGCGGATTTCCGGCAGCATGGCCGCCGGCACGCCCATCGCGTCCAGCAGCTCCGGGGCCCAGGCCAGGGTGGCGAGGTCCATCAGCATCGTCCGGCTGGCGTTGGTCACGTCGGTGACGTGCTTGCCGGTCAATTTCCAGATCAGCCAGCTGTCCATGGTGCCGAAGAGCACCTCGCCGCGCTCGGCGCGCTCACGCAGGCCGTCCACCTCGTCCAGCAGCCAGCGCAGCTTCGGGCCGGCGAAGTAGGTGGCCAGCGGCAGGCCGGTGCGGGTCCGGAACCACTCCTCGCCGTACGCCGAAGCCAGCTCGCGCAGCAACGGCCCGGTCCGGGTGTCCTGCCAGACCACCGCGTTGGCCACCGGGCGGCCGGTGACCCGGTCCCAGACCAGGGTCGTCTCCCGCTGGTTGGTGATGCCGACCGCGGCCAGCCCGGCCGTGTCGGTGCCGGCCGCGCGCAACGCCTCGGAGACCACCTGCTGGACGTTGTCCCAGATCTCCTCGGCGTCGTGTTCCACCCAGCCGGGTCGGGGAAAGATCTGCCGGTGCTCGCGCTGGGCCACGGCGACGATCTCCCCGGCCCGGTCGAAGACGATGCACCGCGAGGAGGTGGTGCCCTGATCGATGGCGGCGACGTACTGGGGGGTCACGGCAGCACCGTACCCGGACCCGCCGCGCGGTGCGACCGGCGTCACGGTCGGTTGCGGGCTGCCGCCGTCCAAGCCCGACCGCTTCGCCTACGATGTGCGAACGTGCGTGACATCGCCGTTTTCAGTGGAACCGCCCATCCCGACCTCGCCGCCGAGATCTGCGCTCATCTGGGGGTGCCGCTGCACCCGGTGCGGGTCTCCCGGTTCGCCAACGACTGCCTGGAAGTGCAACTGCAGGCCAACTGCCGGGAGCGGGACGTCTTTCTGATCCAGCCGCTGGTGCCGCCGGTGCAGGAGCACCTCGTCGAGCTGCTGCTGATGATCGACGCCGCCCGGGGCGCGTCCGCCGGCCGGATCACGGTGGTGCTGCCGCACTACGCGTACGCCCGCTCGGACAAGAAGGACGCGCCGCGGATCTCGATCGGCGCCCGGCTCGTCGCCGACCTGCTCACCTCGGCCGGCGCTGACCGGGTGCTCGCGATGACCCTGCACTCGCCCCAGGTGCACGGCTTCTTCAGCGTCCCGGTGGATCACCTGCACGCTCTGCGCGAGCTGGCCACCCACTTCCGGCGCTACGACCTCAGCAACACCGTGGTCGTCTCGCCCGACCTGGGTAACGCCAAGGAGGCGGCGGCCTTCGCCCGGCTGCTCGACACGCCGGTCGCGGCGGGGGCGAAGCAGCGGTTCAGCGACGACCTGGTCAAGATCAGCGCGGTGATCGGTGAGGTGGCCGACCGGGACGTCATCGTGCTGGACGACGAGATCGCCAAGGGCAGCACGGTCGTCGAGCTGATGGAGCACCTGCGTGGCCTGAAGGTCCGCTCCATCCGGCTGGCCTGCACGCACGGCCTCTTCTCGGGCGACGCGCTGCGGCGACTGAGCGACCAGGACGGCGTACTGGAGATCGTCTGCACCAACACGGTGCCCATCCCGACGGCCAAGCGGGTCCCGAAACTTCAGGTCCTCTCGGTGGCCCCGGCTCTGGCCGAGGCGATGCGCCGGATCCACAACGGCGAATCGGTCTCCGCGCTCTTCGCCTGACCCGGCGAGTGGGCGGGGGTCAGTTCGGGGTGTGGTCGCGGACGGTGAGGACCGCGGTGATGCGGACGGTGGTGCCGGCGGTGCCGGTGGCGACCTCCATGGCGTCGGTCAGCTCACGGGCCAGCCAGAGGCCCCAGCCGCCGGCGGTGTCCGGGGCCGGCCGGCGGCGGTCGCCCAGCCGCTGCGCGCTGATCCCGTGCCCGTGGTCGGCGACCTCGCAGACCAGGACCCCTGGCTCCTGCCAGAGCCGCAGCCATCCTCGCCCGCCGCCGTGTCGTACGGCGTTGGTGATCAGCTCGTTGACCGCCAGAACGAAGTCGTCCAGCCGTTGGCCGATCAGCCCGCAGGCGTTCGCGCAGGAGGTGACCGAGTGTCGGATCTCGGTCACCTCGGCCTTGTCGAAGGCCTCGGCGATCAGGAGCGCAGGTTCGATGGGCACAACCGTACGCGGTGCGTGCGGATCTGCGTTCGTCATGGCCCCGTCCCGCGGCGGATCTCGGAGAATTTCGCGGCTTTTCCACCGTACGTCAGGGTTTCCCGAACCGCACTCGCTGCCGGCGCTCCGGCTGGTCCGGCTGTGGCATCCTGACCGCCATGCCGTCGCCGTCGGGTGGGTTCGAGGTGCCGCTCTGGCGGGCGCTCGCGGTGTTCCGGTTCGCCTCCCTGGCGTACGTCCTCGGGCTCGCCGTACGCGACGCCGACCGGTACGCCCATCCCCTCGCCGTCGCGACCCTGGTCCTGGTGATGATCGCCTGGACGGTGGTGACCGCGATCGGCTACGCCCGCCCGGCCTGGCGGCGCTGGCCGCTGCTGCTGGCCGACCTGGCGGTGGTGATGGCCATCGTGCTGGCCACCCCGTGGGTCGTCGGCCGGGCGGCGCTCGCCGCCGGCGTGCCCACCCTGGGGGTGGCCTGGATGGCGGGCCCGGTCCTGGCCTGGGCCGTCTCCGGCGGGCGGCGCCGGGGCACCCTGGCCGCGCTGCTGGTCGCCGCCGCGGACCTGGCCACCCGGGAGCGGATCGGCCAGTCCTCGTTCACCGGGGTGATCCTGATGCTGCTCGCCGGGGTGGTGGTCGGGCACGTGGCCCGGCTCGCGGCGACCGCCGAGGAGCGGCTGCAACGCGCGGTGGAGCTGGAGGCGGCCACCCGGGAGCGGGAGCGGCTGGCCCGGGGCATCCACGACTCGGTTCTCCAGGTGCTGGCACTGGTGCAGCGGCGCGGCGCCGAACTGCCCGGCGAGGCCGGCGAGCTGGCCCGCCTGGCCGGCGAGCAGGAGGCCGCCCTGCGCGCGCTGATCGCGGGCGCCGCCGCGACCGGCGCCACCACCCCGGATGCGGCCGGCACGGTGGATCTCCGGGCGCTGCTCGGCCGGTACGCCTCACCGGCGGTGTCGCTCTCGGCGCCGGCCACCCCGGTGCCGCTGCCCCGGCGCGTGGCGGGGGAACTGGCCGCCGCGACCGGCGCGGCGCTGGACAACGTGGGGCGGCACGCCGACGGGCGGGCCTGGGTGCTGATCGAGGACGAGGGGGCGACCGTGACCGTGTCGATCCGTGACGAGGGGCCGGGCATCCCGGACGGCCGGCTGGCGGAGGCGGCCGCCCAGGGGCGGCTCGGCGTGACCCAGTCGATTCGGGGCCGGATGGCCGACCTGGGGGGAACCGTCCGGATCGTGTCGGCGCCCGAGGCCGGCACCGAAATCGAGCTGACCGTGCCGAGGGCGCGGCCGTGACCCCGGTGCGGGTGATGGTCGTCGACGACCATCCGATGTGGCGCGAGGGCGTGGCCCGTGACCTGACCGAGGCCGGGTTCCTGGTGGTGGCCACCAGCGGCGAGGGGCGGCAGGCGATCCGGGTGGCCCCCGCCGCCCGACCGGACGTGGTCGTCCTCGACCTGCAACTACCGGACATCTCCGGCGTCGAGGTGGTCCGGGGGCTGCGCGCGGCGCTGCCCGACGTGCGGGTGTTGATGCTCAGTGCCAGCGGCGAGCAGCAGAGCGTGCTGGACGCGGTCAAGGCGGGGGCCACCGGGTACCTCGTGAAGTCGACCGCGCCGGCCGAGTTCCTCGACGCGGTGCGCCGCACGGCGGCCGGCGATCCGGTGTTCACTCCCGGCCTGGCCGGGCTGGTCCTCGGCGAGTACCGCCGGCTGGCCGCCGGGCCGGCGTCGGACGCCGGGTCGGCCGGCGGCGCGGAGCCCGGGACGCCGCGCCTCACCGACCGGGAGACGGAGGTGCTGCGCCTGGTGGCCAAGGGGATGTCGTACAAGCAGATCGCCCAGCGGCTCGGGTTGTCGCACCGTACGGTGCAGAACCACGTGCAGAACACCCTGGGCAAGCTGCAACTGCACAACCGGGTCGAGCTGACCCGGTACGCCATCGAGCGCGGCCTGGACGACTGACCCCGGTCAGACCGAGCGCGGCGGTTCCGTCTCGTGGATGGCCAGTTCCTCGGCGGTCGCACCGCCGCCGGCCGAACCGGCGTCGTACGCCACGGAGTCGGTCTCCTGGTCGGTGTGCGCCCCCTCGTCCGGTTCCACCAGTCGGCCCACTGTGGCGTCGGCCACGGTGCCGAGCTGACCGTGGTCGTAGAGGGAGACCGGCGAGTTCGGGTCCGACGTCGGACCGGGGTCCATCACGTCGGCGTCGAGTTGGGCCTCCGCCGCGGCCGCCTCGTTGTCCGCCTCGAATGCGATCTTCGGGTCGACCGGGCCGGCCAGCGGGTCGTCCACCGGGCGTTCGAAGCTCTCCCGCTGGAGCTTGTAGTCCAACGACTCACCGTCGAGCTGCTCCTCGGCGGTGGTCCCGAACCGGTCCACCGCCACCGGGGTCCGGTCGCCGGGCAGCTGCGCCGGCTCGGGGCCATCCGCCTCGCGCCCGGTGAGCACGTCGTCGTTGGCGGTCGAGTCGTCGTCGGCGGTGTCGGGCAGCCCCTCCGCCTCGGTGTCGGATACGGGGGTCGGGTACTCGTTGTCGCGCATGTCTGATCACTACCCGCTGCCCTGCCGCCGTAACCGGCGGCCGCCGGCCGTGTGGTGCTGAGCCGGACACCAGGGCGGGAACGGCCCGTCAGTCGGGGGGGTCGGTTTCGTCCTCGGGATGCAGCACGCACCAGACGACCTTGCCGTCCGGTACCGGGCTGGTGCCCCACCGGCGGGCCACCGTGTCGATCAGCAGCAGGCCGCGCCCACCGGCCCGGGTCGGTGGGGCCAGCCCGACGAACGCGGGGCGGAGGTGGGAGTGGTCGCGAACCGCCACGCGCAGGGTGCCGGCCTGGGGAGCCAGCCGGATGGTCATCGAGGTGTGGGCGTGCGCCACCACGTTGTTGACCATCTCGGTGATCGCGATGCTCGCCGCATCGGCCAGAGTCCGCACGTCCCAGTGCCGGCAGCCGGTGGTGACCAGCTCACGGGCCTGCCGGGCGGCGCCGACGGTCGGAGCCAGCTCGGCCGTGAGGACCGCCGCCAGCGGCGCCGCGGCGAGCGCGTCGTCCAGGGTGGGCCAGGCCGGTACGCCGGCGAGTGCGGCGTCCGGACCGGGTCCGGGGACCGCCGGGTCGCAGAGCAGCAGGTCCGCGGCGGGCCAGTCGGCGATCTCGCGGCGAACCTCGGCGAAGAGGCCTCGCCCCACCTGGTCGGCGACCCGCAACCCGGTCACGTCGGCCACCACCGGGCCGGGCCGGTCGCAGAGTTGGGCCAGCAGCGCGGCCCGGACCGTGTCGGCGCCGGCGGCATCGAGCACTCCGGTCAGCCGGACCACCCCGGTCGGCTCGTCGATCTCCACCAGACAACGCGCGTCGGTCGGCATGATCGCCCCATTGTGCTCCCGGGTGACGGCGGTCGCATCCGGGCGGTCGATGCCCGCCATCAGCGGGCCAACCGGGACCGGCGGGTGATCGCCGCCATCGTGCCGACCGCGGTGCCGGCGGCGGCGAGCCCGAACGCGGCGGTGACCCGCACCAGGTGCCGCCGCCGGCCGTGCCAGCCACCGTTCCGGCGACCCTCGGCATCGGCATGGAACACGTTGCCGCTGCTGTCCATCCGGGCGCCGGGGCCGAACTGGGTCCGGTGGGCGTACCAGCCGAGGGTGCGCTCCATCAGCGCCGGCGCCAGCCTCCACTGGAGGCCGATCAGCCGGGCGGCGCCGCCGGCGTACGCCTCGCGGCGGGGCCGGCGCAGCAGCCGGACGATGGTCTCGGCGACCACCTCCGGCGGGTACACCGGCGGTGGTGGCACCAGTTGACGTCCGCTGTGGTTGGCCGCGTGCCGGAAGAACGGGGTGTCCATGGTTGCCGGCAGCACGGTGCAGATGGAGATCTGCCCCCGGCCGGTGACCCGCAGTTCCTGCCGGACCGTGTCGGCTAGCCCCCGGATGCCGTGTTTGGTGGCGTTGTACGCCGACTGGTACGGCATCGCCACCTCGGCCAACACGGAGGCGTTGTTGACCAGCACACCTCCGCCGGCGGCGCCGAGGTGCGGCAGCGCGGCCTTGATGCCGTGCACCGCCCCGAGCAGGTTCACCTCCACCACCCGGCGGAACTCGGCGACCGGGATCTCGTCGAAAAGGCCCACGGCACCGACCGCGGCGTTGTTCACCCACGCGTCGATCCGCCCGAACTCGGTCGCCGCCCGGTCGGCCAGCCGCTGCACCGACTCCAGGTCGGTCACGTCGGTCGGTACGGCCAGCGCCCGGCCGCCCAGCTCCCGGCAGTGTTGTGCGACCTGCCGCAGCGCCGGCTCACTGCGGGCGGCCAGCACGACGGCGGCGCCCCGGCGGGCCAGCGCGTACGCGGTGGCCGTGCCGATCCCGCTGGAGGCGCCGGTGATCACCACGGTCGAATCGTCGAGGCTGCGGGTCAGCGGCATTCCTGAGCGGTACCCGCGGTGCGGCCTGGTCATACCACCGGCCGGTGGTCGATCAACGCGGGAATCGCCCCGCCCGGCAGCCGTGCCGGGTCTCTGGTGATTGTCGTGGCGCAAGTGTCGGTGGCACCTGCGCTGACTGTTCCTGATCTGCCAGGTTTCGGCTCCCGGTCACCCGGTTAATGGGACGCTCTGACCGGGAGGACACCGCCGAGGAAAGATCGCAGGGAGGTGACCCATGCGCGTCGGCCTCGTCTGCGCGCACACCAGCTCGTACCGGCATGCCGACGGCCCGCCGGTCGGTACCCAACAGCACATCGCGCGGGTCGCCGCGGAGCTGGCCGGCCGAGGCCACGACGTCCGGCTCTACGAGCGCCGGGACGGCCCGGGGCTGCCGGCGACGGTGGACGTCGACGGTTATCAGGTGCATCGGGTGCCCGCCGGTCCGCCCACGCCACTGCCCACCGCCGGGCTGATCCCACACGTGACGGAGTTCGGCCGCTGGCTGACCGACGAGTGGGCCGGCGCCTGGCGGCCCGAGGTGGTGCACGGGCACTACTGGATCGGCGGCCTGGCCGCCGCGCACGCGGTCCGGGAGACCGACATCCCGGTGGTGCAGACCTTCCACTCGCTCGGCGTCGAGCAGTTGCGCCACCTGGGGGGCCGGTACGACGGGCCGGGGGAGCGGATCCCGCTGGAACGCGCGCTGACCCGGGCGGTGGACATCGCGGTCGCCCAGTCGAACGACGAGGTGGACGAGCTGACCCGGATGGGCCTGCAACGCAGCTCGGTGGCGATGGTGCCGGCGGGGGTGGACACCGAGCATTTCCACCCCGACGGTGAGGCGGCGCCGCGCGAGCAGCGGGCGCGGATCCTCTCCGTCGGCGGGCTCTCCCCGGGCCACGGCCAGGAGGACCTGATCCGGGCGATGCGCCTGGTCGGCGACGCCGAGCTGGTGATCGCCGGCGGGCCGCTGGTCGACCAGCTGACCAACCACACGGAGGCGCGCCGGCTGCGCGAGCTGGCCGAACAGGTCGGGGTGGCCGATCAGGTACGACTCGTCGGCGGCGTGCCGCACGACCAGATGGCCACCTGGTACCGGTCGGCGGACGTGGTGGCCTGCACGCCGCACTACTCGTCGGCGGGGCGGGTCTCGCTCGAGGCGATGGCCTGCGGGGTGCCGGTGGTCGGCTACGCGATGGGTGGGCTGGCCGATGCCGTCGTCGACGAGGTCACCGGCCGGCTGGTGCCGCCCGGCGACGTACGGACCCTCGGGGTCTCGCTGCGCCGGCTGCTCGCCGACAACGCCGGGCGGTTCGCGTACGGCCACGCCGCGGTGGATCGGGTCCGGAGCAGCTACACGTGGGAACGGACCGCTGGTGCGCTGGAGCGCCTCTACGAGCGCGTGGTGAGCCGCCGCAAACCGGTCGAGGCCTGAGCGGGGCGCGGCGCGGGTGGGTGTCGGTCAGCCGGGCTGACCGACGCCCACCATGGCACGGTCGCGGTGGCGTGCCTTCGCGTGGTGGTGCTGCGGCTCCGCGTACCGCGTCAGCCCGATCACCGAGGCGAGGGTGACCAGGAAGCCGACCGCGGCCAGCCACTCCCGACCCGGCCAGATCTTGTCGTTCAGCAGCAGCAGGCCGACGATCGCCGCCGGCACCGCCCCGGCGGCGTCCATCGCGGCGACCGCGGCGGTGGTGGAGCCGCGCTGCATGGCCAGGCCGAGCAGCAGCTGACCGACGATCGAGTGGACGATGAGCAGGTAGAACAGCGGGTCGGCGAGGAACGCCTCGGCGGACGGCGCGGAGGCGAGCGGCCGGGCGGCCACCGCGGCCGAGGAGAACGCCAGCCCGGCCAGCGAGCCGAGGGCCACCGAACCGGGCGACCCCTGTAACCGGACGGCGAAGAAGCCGAGCACCGCGATCACGCCGAGCGCCACCAGCAGGGCGACCGAACCGGCGGTGCCGAGCTGCTTCGACGGCGCCGGCCGGGCGGCCAGCACCAGCGCGGTGATCCCGGCGAAGAGCAGCGCCAGGAGCGCCACCTCGGCCATCGGCAACCGCCACTTCAACACCAGCACGCCGAGGATGGCGGTGACGCCGAGCCCGGCGGCCACGCTGGCCTGGACCAGGAACAGCGGCAGGTCACGCCGGGCCAGAAAGGCGAGCACGAAGCCGCCGATCTGGCAGCTCAACCCCACCAGGTACGTCCGGTGCCCGGCCAGCCGCAGCAGCAGGCCCGGATCGAAGGTGTGGTGCACCGTGGTGCGCGCCGCGGCCACCGACTGAAGGAGGTTGGCGACGCCGTACGCGACGATCATCGCCGCGAGGAAACACCAGCCGGAGGAGACCACCTGGCGAGGATAGAGGCTGCCGAGGGTCAGCGCTCGGCTGGTCGATCGAGCCGGGCGAGGATGTCGGCGTGCAGCACACCGTTGGTGGCCACCAGGCTGCTCTCGGTGCCCGGCGCGCCCGCCGGGGCCGGTCGACCGGCCAGATCCGTGACCGTCCCACCCGCCTCGGTGATGATCGGCGCCAGCGCCGCCATGTCCCACAGCGACAGTTCGGGCTCGACCATCACGTCCAGTGCGCCCTCGGCCAACAGCATGTAGCCGTAGAAGTCGCCGTACGCCCGGCTGCGCCAACTGGTCCGCATCAGGTCGAGCATCGCGTCGAGCCGCCCGGCGCGCTCCCAGCCGGTCAGCGACGAGTAGCAGAAGCTGGCGTCGGCGAGCCGCCGCACGGCGGAGACCCCGATCCGCTCGCCGGCGGCGGGGCCCGGCCCGGCGTACGCGCCCGCGCCGAGGCTCGCCCACCAGCGTCGGCCCAGCGCCGGGGCGGAGACCACGCCGACCACCGGCCGGTCCCCGTCGAACAGCGCGATCAGGGTGGCCCACACCGGCACCCCGCGGACGAAGTTCTTGGTGCCGTCGATCGGGTCGACGATCCACCGCCGGCCGTCGGGTGCGCTGGCCGGCTGGTCGCCGTACTCCTCGCCGAGCAGCCCGTCGGCCGGCCGGTGCTCGGCCAGCAGCGCCCGGATCTCCCGCTCCACGGCGGTGTCCGCGTCCGAGACCGGGGTCAGATCGGGCTTCGCCTCGACGCGCAGGTCGAGCGCGCGGAACCGGGCCGTGGAGATGGCGTCGGCCCGGTCGGCGAGCAGGTGGGCGAGGTCGAGGTCATCGGCGTACCCGGTCATGCCGGCAACCTAGCCGACGCCCGGCGGGTCACTCGTCCGGGCCGCGCCGGTCGCCCTCGCCGGGCCCGCGCTGGTCGGTCTCGCCGCGCGCGTCGCCCTCGCCGGCCCGGGAGGCGAGCAACCGGCGGTACGAGGCCAGCCGGCGCGGGTCGGCCTTGCCGGCGGCCACCCAGGCGTCCAGCCCGCAGTCGGCCTCGTCGGCCGTGTGCGGACAGTTGGGTGGGCAGTTGACGGTCCCCTCGACCAGGTCGGGGAAGCCGTGCAGCAGGCTGTCGGCGGAGACGTGGGCCAGCCCGAAGCTGCGGATCCCCGGGGTGTCGATGATCCAGCCCGGGTCGGTGTCGACGCCGGGCACCGGCGGCAGTCGCAGCGCCACCGCGCTGGTCGAGGTGTGCCGGCCACGGCCGATCGCGCTGACCACGCCGACCGCCCGCGCGGCGTCCGGAACGAGGCGGTTGACCAGCGTCGACTTGCCCACCCCGGAGTGCCCGACCAGCACCGACACCCGGCCGGCGAGCAGGGCGCGCAGGGCGTCCAGGTCGGAGTCGGGGCGGTTGAGCACGTACGGCAGCTCCAGCTCGGTGTAGTAACCCAGCACCTCCTCCGGGCCGGCCAGATCGGCCTTGGTGAGGCAGAGCAGGGGCTCCACGTCCGCGTCGTACGCGGCCACCAGGCAGCGGTCGATGAACCCGGTGCGGGGCGGCGGGTCGGCCAGCGCGCTGACGATCACCAACTGGTCGGCGTTGGCAACCACCACCCGCTCCAGCCGGCCCTCAGCGGTGGTCTCGTCGTCGTCGGCGGTGCGGCGCAGCACCGAGCGGCGCTCGGCGATCCGGACGATGCGGGCGAGAGCGCCCTCCGCGCCGGAGGTGTCCCCGACGAGACCGACCCGGTCGCCCACCACGACCGACTTCCGACCCAGCTCACGGGCCCGCATGGCGGTGACCGTGGGCAGCTCGGCCTCGGCGACGCCGTGCTCGGCCCCGGCCAGCACACAGGTGTAGCGCCCCCGGTCGACGGCGATGACGAAGCCGTCCACCGCGTCGGCGTGCAGGGGTCGGGTACGCGTACGCGGACGCGAGGACTTCCCGGGCCGGACCCGTACGTCGTCCTCGTCGTACTCCCGCCGTCTGGTCGCCAGGACCCGTCCTCTTCTCGCCTCAGCTCTTGCCGGTCACCATCGCTGACCATAGTGCCGGGAACTCGGGCATGGTCTTGGAGGTACACCCGACGTCGTCGACCTCGATGCCCGGCACGGCCAGCCCGGCCACCGCGGCGGCGTGTGCCATCCGGTGGTCGTGGTAGGTGCGGAACACACCGCCGCGCAGCGGTCGGGGCCGGATCTCCAGCCCGTCCGGCGCCTCGGTGATGTCGGCGCCGAGCGCGGTGAACTCCCGCGCCAGCGCGGTCAGCCGGTCGGTCTCGTGGCCGCGGATGTGCCCGATGCCGGTGAAGACCGACGGCGAGTCGGCCAGCATGGCCAGCGCGGTCAGCGCCGGGGTCAGCTCGCTCACGTCGGAGAGGTCGGCGGTCAGGCCGTGCACCACGCCGGAGCCCCGGACGGTCAGCCCGGTGGTGGAGAGGGTGACCTCGCCGCCCATCCGGTGCAGCAGCGAGCGCAGCTGTTCGACCGGCTGGGCGCTGCTGCGCGGCCAGCCCTGGAGGGTGACCTCACCGCCGGTGACCAGCGCGGCGGCGAAGAACGGCACCGCGCCGGACAGGTCCGGCTCGATCTCCCAGCCGCGACCGGTGAGCGGACCGGGCTCGACGGTCCACACGTCGGGGGTGGTGTCGTCGACGGCCGCACCGGCGGCGCGCAGCATCTGCACCGTCATCCGCAGGTGCGGCGCGGACGGCACCGGTGGGCCGACGTGCCGCACGACGACACCCCGGTCGAAGCGCGGGGCGGCCAGCAGCAGCCCGGAGACCAGTTGGCTGGACGCGGACGCGTCGATCACCACCTCGCCGCCGGTGATCCGGCCGGCGCCGAGCACGGTCAGTGGCAGGCTGCCGGCCCCGGTGACGTCGATCCGGACGCCCAGCGAGCGCAGCGCGCCGATCAGCGGGCCGAGGGGCCGGGTGCGGGCGTGCGGGTCGCCGTCGAAGGTGATCCGGCCGTCGGCCAGCCCCGCGACCGGCGGCACGAACCGCATCACCGTGCCGGCCAGCCCCACGTCCACGTGCGCCGGGCCGACCAGCGGGTGTGGCCGGACCAGCCAGCGCTCGTCGTCGCTGATCGACATGTGCGCGCCCATCGCCCGCAGGCCGGCCGCCATGAGTTCGGTGTCCCGGGCGCGCAGCGGCCCGGCCAGCGTCGACGGGCCGGCGGCCAGCGCGCTGAGCACCAGGGCGCGCGCGGTCATCGACTTGGACCCGGGCAGGCGCAGCGTGGCCGCCACCGGATCGGAGGCGGTTGGTGCGGTCCACGGCTGAGGCGGCCGGGTCGCGGTCAGATTCCCCACGGTTACATTCTGCCGTGTCGGCCGGCGACCGGCGGCGACCGGCGGTCCAACTCCCGGTTGGCGGGACAGCCGGCGCGTCGTCGACGGGTTAGCGTGTGCCCATGTGCGGCAGGTACGCGACGACCCGGAGCTCCGGCGAGCTGAGCGCGCTGTTCGAGTCGTCCGACGACACCGACGGCCGGATCGGGCCGGACCACAACGTCGCGCCGACCGACCCGGTGCCGCTGGTCCGGGTCACCCCGGAGGGGCACCGCAGCCTCTGCGTCGGCCGTTGGGGCCTGCTGCCGCACTGGTCGCGGTCGGCCGCCGGCGCGGCCCGGATGATCAACGCGCGGGTGGAGACGGTCGCCACCAGCCGGGCGTACGCCGGGGCGTTCGCCCGCCGCCGCTGCCTGGTCCCGGCCGACGGCTGGTACGAGTGGGTCCGCCACCCCGAGGGTGGGCGGCAGGCGTACTACATGACCCCCACCGACGGCTCGGTGCTGGCCCTGGCCGGCATCTGGTCGGTCTGGGGGTCCGGGGCCGACACCCGGCTCACCTTCAGCGTGCTGACCACCGCCGCGCTCGGCGAGCTGGCCGAGGTCCACGACCGGATGCCCGTGTTGCTGCCGCCCGAGCGGTGGTCGTCGTGGCTGGGGCCGACCGAGGAGCCGGACCGGTTGCTCGTCCCGCCGGCGGCCGACCAGCTCGCCGGGTTGGAGATCCGTCCGGTCGGGCCGGCGGTCGGTGACGTCCGCAACGACGGCCCGCAGTTGATCGCCCGGGTGCCGCTGGCGCCGACGGTGGCGCCGCAGGAGCTGACCCTCTTCTGAAGGCCCGTGCGCATCGTCGGGCGCCGATTTGCCGGGGTTGCGCGTGATTCGTCGCCTGGCCGTTCAGTCATCTTCCCGGCAGGCCCTTGTCTCGGTGTCCGGAAGTGCGATAGAACACAGCGCCGGTAGTGGGTGTCGATTCGCACGGGGCGGACGACATCCACCGATCTTGCCGGTCCCACGGGGGAGGTGGGTGGATGACACGGGCGCGTATGCCCCGCCCGCACGAGGTGGCCGCGGCGCGGCGAGATCCGCGACTGCTGCGGGCCTTGCACGAACGTCGACAGGATGACGCCTGGCGTACCAGAGGGACATGCCAGAGCGTCGATCCGGAAACGTTCTTTCCGGCGCCGAACGAGCCGGCGGACGCCGCCGTCGCGCTGTGCCGCAGCTGCGACGTCCAGGGGTCCTGCCTGGCCTGGGCGCTGGACGTGGGTGACTGCCACGGCGTGTGGGGCGGCACGACGCCGCGCGAGCGGCGGGCGATGCTGGTGGCCTGGCGCGGCCAGGTCGAGCCGGATCCGGACGCCGTCGACGAGGCGGGCCCACCGGTACGGGACCGACTGCTCACCCTGGTCCCGCTGAGCTGACCACCGGCGCGGTCCTGTCCCGGCCGCCGGCCGGGGCAGCGCAGAATGGGTCGGTGCTGCCCAGCGACGAAATCGGGACCCCGCGCGGTCCGGCCCGGATCGACACCGACCTGCCGGTCGGGAAGGCCGCCGCCCTGCTGGTGCTCGGGCACGGTGCGGGCGGCAGCGTGGACGCGCCCGACCTGCTCGCGGTGCGCGACGCGGCCGTCGCGGCCGGTCTGGCGGTGGTGCGGGTGACCCAGCCCTACCGGGTCGCCGGCCGCCGTGCGCCGGCTCCCGCCGGGCACCTCGACGAGGCCTGGACGGCGGTGCTCGACGGGTTGCGCGACCGGCTGCCCGACGTCCCGACGCTGCTGGTCGGCGGTCGATCCAGCGGCGCTCGGGTGGCCTGCCGGACAGCCCGCGCGGTGGGCGCGGCCGGCGTGGTCGCGCTGGCCTTTCCGCTGCACCCGCCCGGGCGCCCGGAGCGCTCCCGGGCCGCCGAACTGGCCACCGGGCTGCCAACTCTGGTGGTCAACGGCGACCGGGACCCATTCGGAGTGCCGGAGCCGGGGCCGGCCGTGCAGGTGGTGACCCGGCCGGGGGAGACCCACGACATGCGCAGGGATCCGGCCGGCACGGCAGCCGTCGTGCGGGACTGGCTACGCGCCCAGGGCTGGGCGGCCGGCTGACCGGGTCGGCCGGACGAACCGTGTCCGGTGCCGGGCGCGGGTCGTTGCATCCGATGGTGCCGCCGGCCCGATTCGGACGGGCGGGGCCACATCCTCCCAGGCCCTTCCTGGTCCCAGCGCCGGCCGTCGCCGCTGCCGGGACCAGGAACGGGAGGGCGGGCCGGAATGCCCCACCCGTCTTCTCGCGTTACTACCCGCGGACGACTTTTCTGCGAGGGGGTGGCCGGTGCCGACCGAAACACGGAGCCGGGAACGGGACGAGCGGGAGGCCCGGCAGCTGAAGCAGCTGCTGGATGGCCCGGACTGGCCCGCGACGACGGGACCGGGCGGGGTGGGTGCGGTGAGCACGGGCACACCGGCCGGAAGTGAATCTGTGGGCAGGTCCGTGCGCGTATCCTCGGCGGGAAAGCATCCGACGCGAGGGGATGTGCGGTTGACCACGGAGAAGACGGACGAGCGCAGGGCCCGCTTCGAGCGGGACGCGATGCCATTCGTCGATCAGCTCTACGCTGCTGGGCTGCGCATGACGCGCAACCCGGCGGATGCCGAGGATCTGGTCCAGGAGACATACCTGAAGGCGTACGCCGCCTTCCACCAGTTCGAGCAGGGCACAAACCTGAAGGCCTGGCTCTACCGGATCCTGACCAACACCTACATCAACTCCTACCGCAAGCGGCAGCGCCAGCCGATCCAGGCGCCGACCGAGGAGATCACCGACTGGCAGCTCGCCGAGGCCGAGTCGCACACCTCCAGCGGGTTGCGCTCGGCGGAGACCGAGGCTCTGGACCGGCTGCCGGACAGCGACGTCAAGGAGGCCCTCCAGCAGTTGCCGGAGGAGTTCCGGCTCGCCGTCTACCTCACCGACGTCGAGGGCTTCTCCTACAAGGAGGTCGCCGACATCATGGGCACGCCGATCGGCACCGTGATGTCGCGTCTGCACCGGGGCCGTCGTAATCTGCGCAAGCTGCTCGAGCAGTACGCCGCGGAACGGGGCTTCAGTGCGGCCCGCTCCTCGAAGGGTTCGACCGCTGCCGCTGCCGGCCGGGAGGTGTGACGTGAGCTGTGGGGAGCCGCACGAGACGGACTGCCGTGAGGTGCTCGCGGAGGTCTACCTCTACCTGGATCTGGAGTGCGCCGACGAGCGGCGCACGCTGATCCGGCACCACCTCGACGAGTGCGGGCCGTGCCTGCGCGAGTACGGGCTGGAGCAGGAGGTGCGGGCGCTGGTGGCGCGTTGCTGCGGCAACGAGACCGCGCCGAACGAGCTGCGCGAGAGGCTACGCGTCAAGCTGACCGAGCTGGTGGTCTTCGAGACCAGCGATTCCCGCGAACTGGCCGACTGAGCGTCGGCGTAACGGACAAACCGGTGGCCCGGGTCGATCTCGACCCGGGCCACCGGCGTTCCCGGCGTCCGCCGGGTGGGTCTGACCGGTGACGGGCCGTCGGCCCGTCGGCCCGTTCAGGAGTTGGGACGCTTGCCGTGGTTCGCGGCGTTCTTCTTACGGGCCTTCTTCTTCCGGGACTTCTTCGCCATGCTGACCTCCTCGTGATGGGTCGGATCCGCCCTGCGCGCGGCCTCGGCGCCGGTGTACCCACCGGCTGCCCGGCGTCGGGTCCGACCCGCTGATGGTAGTGCGGCCGGCACCCGACGCCTTCCGGCGGGGCGGTCCCGGCGCCCGGGCCGCACCGCTCCGCGCCCGCCGCGGACCGCCGCATGATTGGATACGTCGACAGGCACATCGGGAAAAGGGAGGGCCTGGACATGGCCGAGGAGATCCGCGCCGAGATGGTGGCGAACGTCTGGAAGGTCGTCGCTTCGGCCGGCGACACCGTGTCCGAGGGCGACACCCTGGTGATCCTCGAGTCGATGAAGATGGAGATCCCGGTCGTCGCCGAGTCCGACGGTGTGCTCAAGCAACTCGCCGTCAACGAGGGTGACGTCGTGCAGGACGGCGACCTCATCGCGGTGATCGATTGAGCGGGCTGCTGGTCCGGCTCGCCGACCCGGCCGACTTCCCGGCGGTGGCCCGGCTGACCGTGGCCGCGTACGAGGCGGACGGCCAGCTCAAGGGCGAGCACGGGTACGGCGCGGTGCTGGCCGACGTGTCGACCCGGGCCACCAGCGGTGAGGTGCTGGTCGCGGTGGACGAGGCGACCGGCGCGGTGCTCGGCTCGGTGACCTTCGTGCTGCCGGGCACCCCGTTCGCCGAGCTGTCCGGGCCGGGCGAGGCGGAGTTCCGGATGCTCGCGGTCGACCCGGCCGCGCAGGGCCGGGGCGTGGGCGCGGCGCTGGCCCGGGCGTGCGTCGACCGCGCGGCCGAGCTGGGCTGCGCGGCCGTGGTGATCTGCGTCCGTGCGGGGATGGCCGTCTCGGCGCACCGGCTGTACGAGCGGCTCGGCTTCGTGCGGTGCCCGGAGAAGGACTGGTCGCCGGTGGCGGGCGTGGACCTGCTCGGCCTGCGGCTGGAGCTGCCCCGCGGCTGATCCGCTTGTCGGTCAGCCCTGCGGGCTCGGCTGATCCGCCGGTCGGTCAGCCCTGCGGGCTTGCCGAGGCGACCCCCGCGTCACTCTCGTCGGGACTCTCGTCGGGCTCCGCGCCGATCGCGGCCAGCAGCTCGTCGGCCACCTCCAGCGCGATCCGGCGGCGCTCGTCGTCGGTGATGTTCGGCGCCCGGACGGCGAACCAGCTGCTGTGCACGGCGAACAGCGACAGCACGGCGCGCAGCTGGGCGGTGGGCGAGTCGTCGCCCCGGCAGAGCGCGCTGGCCAGCTGCATCATCCGGCCGCGCATCTGCTGGCCGGAGGCGAGGCTCTTGAGCACGGTCTGGTTCTGCTCGAAGAAGCGCATCACCGACGGCTGGTCGCCGGCGAACATCGTGTCGGCGTACCGGGAGATCAGCGCGCGCCGGGTGGCCAGGGTCGCCGGCTGCGACTCGGCCCAGGTGGTCAGCGCGTCCATCCGCTCCAGCCGGTCCTCGACGAAACTGGCGACGATGTCGTCCTTGCTCTTGAAGTGGTAGTAGAGCGCGGCCTTGGTGACGTTGAGCCGCTCGGCGATCTCGCGCAGCGAGGTCTTCTCGTACCCCTGCTCGGTGAAGAGCTCCAGCGCGACGGCCTTGATCCGCTCACGGGTGCCGCCTGTGCTCTCCCTCACCCACGCCCTCCAATTGGCTTGACCGTCACTTGGTGCCCAACTTACCGTGCGGCTAGTAAGGTGACTAGCCGGGCGGCAAGTAAGTGTGGCAATCCTCGGGGGGAGCTTACCCATGACTCAGGCAACCCAGGCCGGCGCGCGACCCAACGTACGGGTCGTGCTGTTCGGCCTCATGATCGCGATGATGCTCGCGATGCTCGACAATATGATCGTCAGCACCGCGCTGCCGCGGATCGTGGGCGAGTTCGGCGGCCTCGACCACTTCACCTGGGTGGTCACCGCGTACGTCCTCGGCACCACCGTCTCCACCCCGATCTGGGGCAAGCTCGGTGACCTCTACGGGCGCAAGTCGGTCTTCCTGACCTCGGTCGGCATCTTCCTGCTCGGCTCCGCGCTCTGCGGCATGGCGGGCTCGGGCATGTTGGGCGGCCCCCAGGACGGCATGGTGCAGCTCATCGCCTTCCGGGCCGTGCAGGGTCTCGGCGCCGGTGGCCTCATGGTCGGCGTGATGGCGATCATCGGCGACCTGGTGCCGCCCCGCGAGCGTGGGCGCTACCAGGGCATGATCGCCGGGATCATGGCCATCGCCATGGTGGCCGGTCCGCTGGTCGGCGGCTTCATCACCGACCACCTCTCCTGGCGCTGGGCGTTCTACGTCAACCTGCCGCTGGGCGGCGTCGCGCTGCTGGTGCTGATCACCACCATGCACCTGCCGAAGTACCGCACCGAGCACCGGATCGACTGGCTCGGCGCCGGGCTCCTCTCGGTCGGCATCACCGCGATCGTGCTGATCACCACCTGGGGCGGCAACGAGTACGACTGGACGTCCCCGCAGATCCTCGGCCTGGCCGTGCTGTCCGTGCTCGCGCTGGTGGCGTTCGGCCTGGTGGAACGCCGGGTTCCGGAGCCGATCCTCCCGCTGGGACTCTTCGCCAACCGCAACTTCGCGCTGATCTCGCTGATCGGCTTCCTGCTCGGGTTCGCGATGTTCGGCGCGATGAACTTCCTGCCGCTCTACCAGCAGACCGTGCAGGGGGCTTCCGCGACCAACAGTGGCCTGCTGCTGCTGCCGCTGATGTTCGGCATGCTGGTCGTCTCGCTGGTCATCGGCCGGGCGATCACGAAGACCGGCCGGTACCGGGCGTACCCGATCATCGGCGGCGTGGTGATGGCCACGGGCATGGGGCTGCTGACCCTGCTCGACACCGACACCAGCAAGCTCCAGTCCTCGCTGTACATGATCGTGCTGGGCGCCGGCATGGGCTTCCTCATGCAGACCTCCATGCTGATCGCGCAGAACAGCGTGGAGCAGAAGGACCTCGGCGCGGCCAGTGGCGCGGCCACCTTCTTCCGGTCGATCGGCGGTTCGTTCGGCATCTCGCTGTTCGGCGCGATCTTCGCCAGCCGGTTGGCCGACTCCGCCGCCGGTGGGGCCTTCGGTGGCGAGGGTGGCGGAATGGACCTGGCGAAGCTCAAGGCGCTGCCCGCGCAGGCGCGCGAACTGGTGCTCGGCGGCCTCGCCGACGCGATCTCGCACGTCTTCCTCTGGGCGGTGCTGTTCACCATCGCGATCCCGGTGCTCGCCTGGTTCATCAAGGAGATCCCGCTGCGCACCGCGAACGAGGCGCCGACGCAGGCCACCCCGGAGGAGGAGGCCGAGATCGCTCTCGGCAAGGCTCCGGTCGCCTGACGCCGACACACCGCCGCGCCGCGCTGTCCCTCCGGGGCGGCGCGGCGCGTCTTTTCTACGGAATCAGGGGCGGTGGCGTGCGGCGGTGAGGCGTCGCCAGAGGCGGCGGAGCGGGTTGCGGGGGCGCGGGAGCCCGGGTGGCTGGTCGCCGAGCAGTTCGGTGGCGAGCGCGGCGGTGGCCGGGTCCAGTGCCGGGGCGGCCAACGCCAGGTGGGCCAGGGAGACGGCGATCGGAACCGGGCGGGCCCGGGCCACCGCAGCCGCGTCGGCCAGCCGCTCGGCCACCACCCGGGCCACGTCCGATCGCACCGCCGGGTCCACCCAGGCGGCGGTGACCAGGGCGAACAACGCCGCCTCGGTGACCCAGTCCTCCACGCCCCAGACCAGGTCCAGCAGCACCCGGCGCCGGGTCGAGTCCTCCCACGGCTCGTCGGTGCGGTGGTGCAGCAGCCCCAGGCAGGCCCACACCTGCACGCCGCGTACCCAGACCGACGGGTCGTGGGCGGCCAGGAGCCGGCCCACCGCGTTGGCCGGCGCCGTCGGTGGGTGCACGAGCAGCCCGAGCAGGTCGGCCACGTCCAGGCCGGCCAGACCGACCGCCGCGTCGTAGGCCGCCGGCGGGTGCGGCCACGCCGGGTGGGCGACCTGCCCGATCCGCTCGACCGCCGCCGCCGAGGGCGCCGGCAGCGCGGGCGTCGGAACGCTGTCCGCGTAGTGCCACAGCCGCCGGGTGGACGCCCGCCGCGGTTCCCGCGGGTCCGGCTGCGGCGTGCCGGTGACCTCGATCCGCAGCCCGGGCGCGGCCGACGTGGCCGTCCGCACGGCGCTCGGCGGGGCTGCCGCCAGAAGGCGTACGGCACTGCCGACACCGTTGTCGTCGTCGGCAACCGCCTGGCGCAGAGCATCGACCAGCGGGCCCCCGGCCGGCGTCAGCTGGCCGAGCCACGGCCGACCGCGACAGCACTGGGCCAGGTCGCCGTGCTCGTGGCTGTCGTCCGGATGGTCGCGGACGAAGTCGGCGAGCGCCACCAGGTGGGCGAGGTCGCCGTCGCGCAGATGCCGCAGGCGGTGGGCGGTGTGCACCGCGCAGTCGAACGACGGGTCCCGGGCGAGCGCCCGCTCGGTCCACTCCAGCGCCTCGTCCAGCCGGCCGGTCTCGGCCAGGGTGCCCGCGATGTCCGCGTAGATGGCCAGGTCGTCGGGGTCCAACGCGACGGCCCGGCCGAGCGCCGCGAGGGCGTCGCGGGTGCGGCCGGCGCTGCGGTACGCGTACCCGAGCCAGACCTCGCCCATCTTCGACGGCTGGGACCGTACCCCCCGGCTGGCCCAGCGGATCGCCAGCGTGACCTCGCCGAGCCGCCTGGCCAGCGCGGACGCCGCGCCCAGCAGCAGACCGTGCTCGGGGCGGACGGTGACCGCGTTGCGGGCCAGCGTGAGGTACGGCGTCAGCGCGGCCCGTCCGACGCGTGGCACCGGGTCGGGCAACGCGGCGCAGACCTGCATGAGGACCCGGGCGACGTGCTCCGGGTCCAGTCTCTCGGCGAGCTCGGGTGCGATCACCCACGGAACGCCGGCCCACTCCGTGCCGGGCGCGTACCCGGTGGCCGCGGCCAGCAGTTCCAGCCCCTCGGCCGGACGGCCGGCGGCGGCCAGCAGGTGGGCGCGGGCGACGACCGCGCCGACGAAGGTGTGGTGGTTGATCGGGAAGAGGTCCAGCCCGCCCTTGCCGACCGCGGCCAGCCGGGCCAACGTCTCGTGCACCTCCGGCAGGGTGGGCGCCCGGGCCAGCGCGCCGGCGAGGTGGCCGGCGGCGTGGTGCAGGTCGCCCTCGTCCAGTGCCAGCCGGGCCAGGGCCAGCTCCTCCGTCGCGGAGAGCGCGGGGTCGTCCCTTCCCTCGGGCACGTCGTCCTCTCGTCGCAGCGACATCGGGTGGAGCGGGGGCAAGCCTAGTTGATATTGAGATCATTCGGTGATCAACTGCGCACTACTGCTCGTTCGATTGCTCAGATACTTTCAAAGGTGCAAGACTGAGCAGGAAACGCGCGGAAACCGCGCAAGGGGGGAGTGTCCGTGACGCGTGCAGGGGCCGGGATGGCCGCCGACATCGAGGAGCAGCCAGCCGGCTACGCGCGCCTGCTCTCCACCGCCAACGCCGGGGAGGTCGCCCGGGTTGCGGCCGCCGTCGCTGAGCGGCGGCCGCGGCACGTGGTCTTCACCGCCCGGGGCACCTCCGACCACGCGGCCCTCTACGGGGCGTACCTGGCCGAGATCCGGCTCGGGCTCCCCGCAGGGCTCGCCTCGCCCAGCGCGGTCACCCTGTTCGGCGCCCGCCCCGACCTGTCCGACGCGCTGGTCATCGGGGTCAGCCAGAGCGGGGGCTCGCCCGACCTGGCCGAGGTGCTGCGCGCCGCGCGTGCCTCCGGTGCGCTGACCCTCGCGGTGACCAACGCCCCGGAGTCCCCGCTGGTCGAGGTGGCCGAGCTGAGCATCGACATCGCCGCCGGGCACGAGCGGGCGGTGGCCGCCACCAAGACGTACACCGCCGAGCTGCTCGCCCTGCTGATGCTCGTCGAGGGGATCCGGGCCGGCGACGGCGTGCTCCCGGCCGCGGAGCGGGAGGCGCTCGCCGCGCTGCCCGAACTGGCCGCCCGCACCCTGGCCGACGACACCCCGGCGCAGCTCGCTCCGCGCTACCGCTTCGCCCGTCAGCTGGTCACCACCGGGCGCGGGTACGCCTACCCGACCGCGCGGGAGGCCGCCCTGAAGCTGATGGAGACCTCGTACCTGCCGGCTCTCGCCTTCTCCGGCGCCGACCTGCTGCACGGTCCACTCGCGATGACCGACCCGGAGGTCCCGGTGCTCGCCGTGGTCGGCTCGGGCCCGGGTGGCCGGTCGATGGGCGAGGTGCTGCCCCGCCTCGGTGAACGCCGCGCCGACGTGGTGGTGGTCGGCTCCGCCGACGTGCCGGGCGCGACCCGGCTCGCCGTTCCCGAGGTCGACGAGCGGTACGCCCCGCTGCTGGACATCCTGCCGTTGCAGCGGCTGGCGTTGGCGTTGGCGCTGACCCGGGGCGAAGATCCGGATGCGCCGCGCGGGCTGAAGAAGGTCACCGCGACGATGTGAGACGCGGCGTGGCACGCTGGTCATCGTGTCCACGCTGCGCGACCTCGCCGAGGAGCACACCCGTCTCCGTCCGGCCGACATCGACCACCTGCACCGGATCGCCGGCGACTGGCAGTTGCTCTCCGACCTGTCCTTCGCCGATCTGCTGCTCTGGGTGCCGGTCGACGCGGACGGCACGTTCCTCTGCGTCGCCCAGGTCCGCCCGACGACCGCCCCGACGGCATACCAGGACGACCAGGTGGGGCGGATCGTCGGCGGGCCGGAGGTGGCCCACCTCGAAGTGGCCTACTCCCAGGGCCGGATCTGGCGGGAGGGCGACCCGGTCTGGTACGGCGACGTCCCGGCCCGGCATGAGGCGATCCCGGTCCGGCTGCGTACCGCCGAGGGGGAGGCCGGCGAGGTGATCGCCGTGGTGGGACGGGACACCAACCTGTCCACCGCGCGTACCCCCAGCCAGCTGGAGCTGAACTACCTGACCACGGCCGACGACCTGGCGCAGATGATCGCGGACGGCACCTTCCCGCCGCCCCGGCATCCGGGCGAGACCACCTCCGCGCCCCGGGTCGGCGACGGCCTGGTCCGGCTCGACGCCGGCGGCAAGGTCACCTACGCGAGCCCGAACGCGCAGTCCGCGTACCGCCGGTTGGGCTACGCCTCCCACCTGGTGGGGGAGGATCTGGCCGCGCTGCACCGCCGGCTGGCCGGTGACCCGCTGGACGGCACCGAGGCGGCGAACGGCATCCTGGCCGCGCTGCGTGGCGAGGCGCCGCCCCGGCGGGAGATCGACGCGCGTGGCGCCACGATGCTCACCCGGGCGCTGCCGCTGATGCCCGCCGGGGTGCCGATCGGCGCGCTGGTGCTGGTCCGGGACATCACCGAGGTCCGTCGCCGGGACCGGGCGCTGATCACCAAGGACGCCACCATCCGGGAGATCCACCACCGGGTGAAGAACAACCTCCAGACGGTGGCCGCTCTGCTGCGGTTGCAGGCCCGTCGCGTTTCCATGCCGGAGGCCCGGGTCGCGCTGGAGGAGTCGGTCCGTCGGGTCGCCTCGATCGCCCTGGTCCACGAGACGCTCTCCATGTCCAGCGACGAGGCGGTCGAGTTCGACGGCATCGTCGACCGCGTGGCGAGCGCGGCGACCGAGGTCGCGGCGACCGAGGTGAGCGTCGGCATGCGGCGGCGGGGCAGCTTCGGCGTGCTGCCGGCGGAGATCGCCACCTCCCTGGTGATGGTCCTCAACGAGTTGCTGCTCAACGCCGTCGAGCACGGTTTCCCACCGGCCGACGAGGCGGACATCCCCGACGCGGCGCCCGTCGTCGTCGTCCCCGCGACCGACCCGTCGACCCGGCCGGAGGTGGTGGTCTCGGCGCACCGGTTCCGCAAGATGCTGCACGTATCGGTGGCGGACAACGGGCGCGGGCTCCCGCCGGATTTCGACGCCGAGAGCGGCAGCCGGCTCGGCCTCCAGATCGTCCGGGCGCTGGTCACCGGGGAGTTGCGCGGCACCATCGAGTTGCGGGCCGGCGCCAACGGCGGCACCGAGGCGGTGCTGGTCGTGCCGCTGGCCCGCAGCGCGCCCGACGGCCGGTCGCAACCCTGACCGACCTTGGGTGTCGCGCGCCCGGGTGGGTGGGCTCCGGGCGCGGGTCGGCTCCGGGCGCGGGTGGGCGGATGAGCGCTATACCTGTGAGTCATATTTATGCCTCTGAGGTATAGCGCTCACCAAGGTGGGCCGGGCCCGAAGGTCCTACGCCCGGCCTGACCGCGCGCCGTCGGGCGGTTCAGGGTCCGGCCAGGTCCGGCCAGGTCCGGCCAGGCCCGGCCAGGCCCGGCCAAGTCCGGCCAGGAAAGCCAGGCCAGGTCAGCGCCCGGGGCGGGTCAGCAGGGCGACGGTCAGGCCGGGGCGCTGCCACGCCTGCGTGACGGTGAAGTCCGCGCGCAGCGCGTCGCCCTTGGCGCCCGGCACGGTGGCCAGCGGCTCGGCGTGCCACCCGGCGACGACCAGCCACACTCGTGGCGCGTCGGCCAGGCACCGCGCCGGTTGCGGGCACTCGGCGGCCCACAGGTCGCCCCGGCGGACCTCGTCCTCGGTGACCAGCACGTCCCGGGGCGGCTCCGCCAGGTGGTACTCGACGCCCAGATCGAGGAACAGCCAGCTTTCCCGGGGTGAGTAGACCACCGCGTCCCGGGGCCGCTGCCCGTCGGCGATCACCCGGGCGGCACCCGCGTAGTCCACCGGGGCGCTGCGCGGCCACTCGTGAGTCCGCCGCAGCGCCGCCTGGTCGGGCAGGCCGACGAGCCCGGCGAGGACCACCACGGCCAGCGCGGCCGGGGCGGACACGCCGGCCAGCGCCGCGCCGGCCAGCAGGCATGCGAAGGGCACCACGAAGACCAGATACCGGGGTACCCACAGCGGCACGACCGTGCCGGCGGCGAAGAGCAGCAGTACGGGCAGCAGCACCGTGCTCGCCGGCAGCAGGGCGCGTCGGCCGAGGTGGGCCGCGCCGAGGGCGGCGAGGCCGACCAGCAGGCCGCCCACCACGCTGCTCTGGGCCACCCCGCCGGGCAGCGCGGCCAGGTCGTCCAGCCGGGCGGGATCGACCCAGTCCAACTGCCGGGAACGCTGCATGCCGGCCTTCAACAGCAGCGGGCCGACCAGCAGCGCGGTCGGCAGCAGCGCGACCGCCCACCGCCCTGCTCGCCGATCCGGCCCGCCGGCCCCGTCCGACCCGGCAACCCCGGCCGCGACGGAACCCCGCCACCAGGTAACCAGCACGACCAGCGCGTGTGCGGCGAGCAGCGTGAGCGCGATCAGGTGGGTGAGCCCGAGCGCGGCCACGGCGGCGGCGTACCCGGCCCAGCGGGCCCAGCCGGGCCGGCGCAGCGCGGTCACCAGCAGCAGGGTGGCGAGGACCGCGAGCGCGGTGGCCAGGGCGTACGGACGGGCCTCCTGCCCGTACCGGGAGGTGCCGGGGAGCAGGGCGAAGAGCAGCCCGGCGAACAGGCCGGTGCGCCGGTCGACAAGCTGTGCGCCGAGCACGCCGAGCAGCCCGGCCGCGACGGTCATCGCCAGCGCCGCCGGCACGCGCAGGGCCACCGTGGAGTCGCCGACGAGCGTGAGCCAGCCGTGCATCAGCAGGTAGTACGGGCCGGTGGCGGCGTCGATGGTGCCGGCCAACCGGGCCAGGTCGCCGGGGGACCGGGTGGCGGCGCTCCAGGTGGCCAGCTCGTCGCGCCAGAGCTGAGCAGAGCCCAGCCCGGTGCAGGTGACCACCAGGGTCAGCACCGCCGGGGGAACCCAGACCGGAACGCGGCGCAGCGGCTCCCGCCCTGCCGTAATCGACCTTTCGGACAATATGCCCACGGCCCGAGCCTGTCACGGCCGGCCCGGCCCGTGATGTGGGATCCGGCACGCGCGCATTGGCCGAGCCCCATGCGGTGTGGCAGCATGAGCCCATGACCGCCGCTGTCGTCCGCCGCTTCGTGGCTCGTCGCCACGTCGATTACGGCCGCGTGCGCAGCGCGATCTGTCCGGCCGACTGACGACGCCCGACCCATCTGTCTCGGGCGCGCTCCGCGCCGGCTGTCTTCAGACACCGTTGTCCCGCCCGCTCTCGACGGGCCGGCCGCCGCGCCCCGCGCCCGCCCCGAGGCACCGCAGACAACGGAGGACGCCCCGATGGCGGTCAGCAGCATCCCGGCCCGTTCCGAGGACCCGACGGCCCGTCCTGCCCGGACGGCGACGCGCCGGCCACGGGGTGAGGGTCAGTGGGCGCTCGGCCACCGCGAGCCGCTCAACCCGAACGAGCGGATCAAGAAGGACGACGACCCGCTCAACGTCCGGGCCCGGATCGAGAACATCTACGCGCACCGCGGCTTCGCCTCCATCGATCCGCAGGACCTGCGCGGCCGGTTCCGCTGGTGGGGCCTCTACACCCAGCGCAAGGCCGGCATCGACGGTGGGCGCACCGCCGTGCTGGAGCCGCACGAGCTGGAGGACGAGTTCTTCATGCTCCGCGTCCGCATCGACGGCGGCCAGCTCAGCCTGGCCCAGCTGCGGGTCATCGCGGACATCTCCCGGGAGTTCGCCCGGGACACCGCCGACATCACCGACCGGCAGAACATCCAGTACCACTGGATCCGGGTCGAGGACATGCCGGAGATCTGGCGCCGGCTGGAGTCGGTCGGTCTGCAGACCACCGAGGCGTGCGGCGACTGCCCCCGGATCGTGCTGGGCAGTCCGGTCGCCGGGGTGGCCCGCGACGAGCTGCTCGACCCGACGCCGGCGATCGACGAGATCGTCGCCCGGTACGTCGGTGACAAGCAGTTCTCCAACCTGCCCCGCAAGTTCAAGACGTCGATCTCCTGGCTGGTCGACACCCCGTACGAGTCGAACGACATCGCCCTGCTCGGCGTCGACCACCCCGAGCACGGCCCCGGCTTCGACGTCTGGGTCGGTGGTGGCCTCTCCACCAACCCGATGCTGGCCCAGCGCCTCGGCGCCTGGGTGCCGCTGGCGGAGGTGCCCGACGTGTGGGCCGGTGTGGTCGGGATCTTCCGTGACTACGGCTACCGGCGCCTGCGCAACCGGGCCCGGCTGAAGTTCCTGGTGGCCGACTGGGGCATCGAGCGCTTCCGCGAGGTCCTGGAGAAGGAGTACCTGGGCCGGACGTTGCTCGACGGCCCGGCTCCCGAGCTGCCGGCGAAGCCGATCGACCACGTGGGCGTGCACGAGCAGGCCGACGGGCGGCACTACGTGGGCGCCGCCCCGGTGGTCGGGCGGGTCTCCGGCGGGCAGCTCGCCCAGCTGGCCGACGTGGTCGAGGCGCACGGCAGCGACCGGGTACGGCTCACCCCGTACCAGAAGCTGCTGGTGCTCGACGTGCCGTCGGAGCGGACCGAGTCGCTGGTGGACGCGCTGCGGGGGATCGGGCTGGAGGCCCGTCCGTCGGCCTGGCGGCGCGGCACCATGGCGTGCACCGGCATCGAGTACTGCAAGCTCGCCATCGTCGAGACGAAGGCCCGCGGCGAGGAGCTGGTGGCCCGGCTGGAGCAGCGGCTGCGCGACTTCGACGCCGACATCTCGATCCACATCAACGGCTGCCCGAACGCCTGCGCGCGCACCCAGGTGGCCGACATCGGGCTGAAGGGCCAGCTGGTGGTCGGCCCGGACGGTCGGCAGGTCGAGGGCTTCCAGGTGCACCTGGGCGGCGGCCTGGGCATGGCGCAGGGGCAGACCGCCGGGTTCGGGCGCAAGCTCCGTGGCCTGAAGACCACCGCCGAGGAGCTTCCGGAGTACGTGGAACGACTGGCCCTGCGCTACCTGGCCGGTCGGAGCGAAGGCGAGACGTTCGCCAACTGGGTGATCAGAGTCGACGAGGAGGAACTGCGATGAGCAGCGAGAACCGAGCGGCACCTCTGTACTGCCCGTACTGCGGCGAGGAGGACCTGCGGCCGCACGAGGCGGGGCACGGCGCATGGGAGTGCCACGCCTGCGCCCGGGTCTTCTCGGTGAAGTTCACCGGGCTGCTCCCGCGGGCGGTGACCCGATGAGCCTCGTCTCCGCCGCCGGCCTGGGCCTGGTCGGTCCGGGCGGTCCGACGCCGACCGATCCGGCCCGACGCGGCCCCGACGAGCTTCGGGCGCTGGCCGAGCAGGCGGGTAGGGAGCTGGAGGGCGCCCCGGCGCTGGAGATCGCCCGCTGGGCGGCGCAGACCTTCGGCGACCGGTTCTGCGTCACCAGCTCGATGGCCGACGCCGTGCTGGCCCACCTGGTGTCCCGGGTCGCCCCGGGAGTGGACGTGGTCTTCCTCGACACCGGCCTGCACTTCCCGGAGACCCTCCGGGTGCGGGACGAGGTGGCGCGGACGCTCCCGGTGAACGTCCGGTCGATCCGGCCCCGGCTCACCGTCGGTCAGCAGGACGGCCAGTACGGTCCCCGGCTGTTCAACAAGTCGCCCGACGACTGCTGCCAGCTGCGCAAGGTGGAGCCGCTGGAGCGGGCGCTGACCGGGTACGACGCCTGGGCCGCGGGCCTGCGCCGGGACGAGTCGCCGACCAGGGCCAACACCCCGGTGGTGACCTTCGACCCGCGGCGGGGCAAGGTCAAGGTCAATCCGATCGCGGCCTGGTCGCAGGGGGACGTGGACGCCTACATCGCCCGCTGGAACGTGCCGGTCAACGAGCTGTTCAAGCAGGGCTACGGCTCGATCGGCTGCTGGCCGTGCACCCGTCGGACCAAGGCCGGCGAGGACGCGCGGGCCGGTCGGTGGGCCATGTTCGAGAAGACCGAGTGCGGACTGCACGTCTGACCTCCCCGTCGACGACCCCGACCGGCCTCCGTGCGGCCGGCGGGGCGGATCCGGTGGTGCTGGTCGCGCACGGCAGCCGTGATCCCCGAGCGGCCGAGGCCACCCGGGCACTGGGCCGGGCGGTGTCGGCCGCCCGCCCGGGAACCCCGGTGTGGACGAGCTGGCTGGACCACACCGAGCCGGGGCCGACCGAGGTGCTGCGCGGGTTGGCGGCGGCCGGCCACCGGCGCGCGGTGCTGGTGCCGCTGCTGCTGACCGCCGCGTACCACCATCGGGTCGACATCCCGGCGGCCGTCGCCGCCGCGGCGCAGGCCGGGCCCGCGCTGGCGGTACGGGTGACCGACGTGCTCGGCCCGGCGGACGGGGCGGTGGACCCGGCTCTGCTGGCCGGGCTGCGACGCCGGCTCGGCGAGTCGTGTGCGGGTCCCTTCGACGCGCTGGTGCTGGCCGCGGCCGGCACCCGGGACGCGCGGGCGCGTGGCTCGATGGGCCTGGTGGCGGAAGCGCTCGGCGCGGAGTTCGGGGTGCCCTGCCGGGTGTCGTACGCCTCGGCGGCTCCGCCGGCCACCGGTGTCGCGGTGGCCCGGCTACGGGCGGCCGGCGCTCGTCGGGTGGCGGTCGCCGGGTACTTCCTGGCGCCGGGCCTCTTTCACGACGCGGTGGCCGAGGCGGCCCGGGCGGCCGGCGCGGTGGCGGTGGCGGACCCGCTGACCGACGCCCCCGAGCTGGTCGAGCTGGTGTTGCGCCGGGTCGACGAGTGGTCCGGCCGGCGCGTCCTGGCGCCGGCGGTGTGAGCGAGGTCGCCGGCCGGGAGTGATGTCAGCAGGGCGGGGGCCGGACAAGCAGAACGCCCCGGCGGGCGGACCCGCCGGGGCGTACAGCTGTGTCGTGGGTTCAGGCGGAGTGAGCGCGCAGCACCCGGAGGCCGCCGCGACGCTTGACAGCGCGCCGCTCCTCCTCGCTCATTCCGCCCCAGACGCCGGCGTCCTGACCCGACTCGAGCGCCCACTGGAGGCACTGGTCGGTCACGGAGCAGCGCCTGCAGACGGCCTTGGCCTGCTCGACCTGCAGGAGAGCCGGTCCGGACGTCCCGATAGGGAAGAACAGCTCCGGGTCCTCGTCGCGGCAGACAGCATGGTGACGCCAGTCCATGGCGGCAACACTCCTCATTCTGGATGGGGTGGCAATTATTGCTTGTAGTGCTTTTCCTATATGCATCCGCAGTGCCGATGGTGACAGTTAGCGTCGGTCCATTCGGCAGTGCGTGAGCAGGCGGTTAGCCCCGGGGACCTGCTGGAACAGCTCAACCTGACGAGCATATCCAGGCAATGTCCCGGTAACTCAAGTTCGCTTGTGAATACTTTCACGAATGCTCGCGATGTCAAGGGTGACGCTCGGAAAAACTCCGGGCGGTGAGCAAGCCCACAACCCATTTGTCCGGGTTCCAGTGCCTTCCTGGTTACCCGCCGTGCCACAGCCGAGGATCAATATAGTACAGTCCGCGTGACATTGCTGACATTTCCGGCACCTGCCCCTCGGTGTGGCGGCGACCGTGTCGATGCAGTTGTGGCGGCCGCGTCGACCTAGGGCAGTACCCGAGACCTAGCAGATTACTCTCAGTGCGGCGGGAACGGATGTGAATCTGACTTTCTCCCGCTCGCCAAGGTAGTCGCCGTCGAGCTGGAACGCCTGCGGGCGGCTGGAGACCAGGGTGAACTCCGCCGTGTCATGAAGTCGTAACACCTGCCGGCCGCGTGGATCCGGCCGCCGGGACAGGAATTGCGTCACTGTCCGTGTCGTACTGGCCACCCGCAGCTGACGCAACGCCAGCACGTCCAGCCCGAGATCGAACGACGCCTCCGGGTTCGGGTTGATCTCCCGATCGCCCAGGTACGTCCACGGCGCGGTGTTCTGGATGATGATGGTGGCCAGCTCGTCCTCCGCCGGTTCACCGGGACGCTCCAGTCTGATCGCCGGGTGCCGTCGGTCCGAGGCGAGGAAGTACTGGTTCATGATCGCGCGGAAATAGAGGCTCGGGGTGGAGACGCGCCCCCGACGGCGGGCCTGCTCCACCCGGTGGATCACGGCGGCATCCAGGCCGAACCCGGCGCAGAAGGTGAAGTAGCGGTCGTCCGCGCGACCCAGCCCGATCGTCCGGTGCCGACCCAGCCGCAGCCCTTCGAGGATCATGCTGGTCCCCTCCGGCCACTCCCGGGGCAGGCCCAGCGCTCGGGCGAACACGTTGGTCGAGCCACCCGGAACGGTCGCGAGCGCGGGCAGCCGCTCCGCGAAGGTGGCGCCGTCGGCGCCGGCGGGTGGCTCGGCCGTCATCAGGCCGTTCACCACCTCGTTGACGGTGCCGTCGCCACCCAGGGTGACGACCAGGTCGACCCCCTCCGCAGCGGCCTCCCGGGCCAGCGCCATGGCGTGCCCGCGCCGGCGGGTGTACCGCACGCTGAGGTCGACTTCGCTGCGCAGCGCCCGGACAAGCACGTCCCGGCTGCGTTCGCTGGTGGTGGTGGCCTTCGGATTGACCACCAGGACGGCCCGCATGGGCGGCACTGTACCTCCCGGTAGCCCGGGTATCGTGGCGCGCGTGACCATCGACTCGGCCCCGATTCCCGTCACGCTCCGCTGGGCGGTCCGGCTGCTGTGGGCGGAGGCGGTCGCCGTAGGGCTGATCGCCGCCTGGCTGGTCTGGGCCGACCTCACCGCCAGCACCAGCGACCTGCTGTCGGCGCTGCTGGTGACCGCGTTCGCCGTCGGGGCGGCGGCCGCGCTCTGGGCGCTGGGCCGCGCGCTGCTGCGTCGTCAGGCCGGTGCGCGTGCCCCCGCGATCGTGCTTCAGCTGATGCTGCTGCCGATCGGGTGGTTCATGATCCAGGCCGGGCTGGGCTGGCTCGGCGTGCCGGTGATGGCACTGGGCCTGGGCGTCAGCTGGCTGCTGGTCAGCCCCCCGACGACCCGGGCACTCGGCTTCGAGTGACCGCGCTCGGCGCGTGACGGGACGACGGGCCGCTCAGTAGCCGCTGGAGCGGCGGGTGAGCAGCGAGATCGTCGCCCGACCGTTGGCGGCCGTGGCGGACGCGGACGTGGTCAACGCGGTGAGCACCTTCCAGGCGAAGGACGACTCGGCGGGCAGCGTGGCGCCACGCACGGTCGGCACGGTCACCTCGACGGTCAGCGCGTCCTCCGTGACCGAGAACCGGCACTCCAGTTCGGCGTCGCGGGTGGCGATGGCGAGCAGCATGGCGCACGCCTCGTCGACCGCGATCCGCAGATCCTCGATCTCGTCGAGCGCGAACTGCAACCGGGCCGCGAGACCGGCGGTGGCGGTGCGGAGCACGCCGAGGTAACCGCCGTCGGCGGGCACCGTGAGGTGCACCACGTCGTCGTCGGTCGCTGGCTGGCCGGTCAGTTGAGTCACGCCTCATCCCCCCGGTCGGGGACTCTACCCGGTCAGTCGCCCGGACGCGTGCCGGCGGCGGTGGCCTGGCTGGCGAGGTCGCGCAGCGCGTCGCCGCTGAGCCGGTAGGGAACCCACTCGCTCATCTGCTCGGCGCCGATCGAGGCGTAGAAGCCGGCGGCCGGGTTCCAGTCGATCATCCACCACTCCAGCCGCCGGTAGCCGCGTCGTACGCAGATGTCAGCCAGGGTGGCGAGCAGCAGCCGGCCCGCGCCGGTGCCCCGGGCGGCCGGTCGGACGTAGAGGTCCTCCAGGTAGATGCCGTGCACTCCCGCCCACGTGGAGAAGTTGAGGAACCACAGCGCGAAGCCGATCGGCTGGTCGTGCTCGTCGACCGCGACGTGGCCGAAGAGCGCCGGCGCGGAACTACGACTGCTCCAGTTCGGCGTGTCTGACGCCACGCCGCGACCTGGAGCAGTCGCGAACAGGGCCGAGGCCAACTGCTCGGTGGTGAGGTGGCACTGGTCGGGAGCGCGTTCGTACTCCGCCAGCTCGTGGACCATGGCGACGACGGCCGGCACATCCTCGGGACGTGCCGGCCGGATCGTCGGGGTGACGGGAGAGGTCACGCCTTCTTGGTCTCCCAGAAGATCTTCGAGATGTCGTCGATCTTCGCGAGCAGCTTGTCGGCGGTGGCCGGGTCGAGGCTGCCCTTGACGCCACCGGCGCCGGCGAGCTTCGTGGCCTCGTTGAACAGCTGGTGCAGCTGCGGGTACTTCTCGAAGTGCGTGGCCTTGAAGTAGTCGGTCCAGAGCACCCACAGGTGGTGCTTGACCAGCTCGGCGCGCTGCTCCTTGATGATGATCGCCCGGGTGCGGAACTCCGGGTCGGTGTTCGCCTGGTACTTCTCGCAGATCATTTTGACCGACTCGGCCTCGATCCGGGCCTGGGCCGGGTCGTAGACGCCGCACGGCAGGTCGCAGTGAGCGCTCGCGGTGACGCGGGGCGCAAGGATGCGTGGAAGTCGCATCGGGATCCTCCATGGGAAGTTTGCGATGATCAAAGGCGACATTACTCCTGGGATGCTCCCCGGAGCGGGTGGAGGTGAAACCAGTGCGGGCCGATCACCCGGCGGAGGCGCCCCGGTTGCGGGGGCCGCTGACCGCTGTCCTGGTGACCGGCCCGTCCATGGCGCCGACGCTGCGGCACGGCGACGCCGTGCTGGTCCGCCCGCACGGTCGCCCTATCCGCCCCGGTGACGTGGTGGTCGCGGTCTTCCGGACCCGTCCCGAGCTGCTGGTGGTGAAGCGGGCGGTCCGGCCGCAGGACGGCGGCTGGTGGCTACGCGGGGACAACGACCTGGTCACCGACGACTCCCGCGCGTACGGGGTGGCCGACGTGCGGGGACGGGTGGTGGCCCGCTACTGGCCGCGCCCGGGGCGCGTCCCGCGTCGACAGTTATGACCCTGCTCACATCACAGCGGCAGTGTCGACACTATGCTCGGAAAGTGCCCGGGTGACCCCCCGCACCGCGTGCCACCGCTCGCCGCCCACCTCGCGGCCGGGCCGGCCGCCCCGTCTGCTCGACAGATCCTGGAGTCACCACAATGCCTTCGTCCACCGTGGACCCCGCTGATCCGGTCTTCCAGCTGCACCGGGGCGGCAAGATGGCCGTCACCTCGACGGTGCCGCTCACCAGCCGGGAAGACCTTTCCCTCGCGTACACCCCGGGGGTGGCCCGGGTGTGCGAGGCGATCGCCGCCGACCCCGACCTGGTCGACGACTACACCTGGGTGTCGCACACCGTCGCGGTGGTCACCGACGGCTCGGCGGTGCTGGGTCTGGGCAACATCGGCCCGCGTGCCGCGATGCCGGTGATGGAGGGCAAGGCGGTGCTGTTCAAGCAGTTCGCCGGGGTTGACGCGGTGCCGGTCTGTCTGGACACGCAGGACGTGGACGAGATCGTCGCCGTGGTGCGGGCGTTGGCCCCCTCGTTCGGCGGGATCAACCTGGAGGACATCAGCGCGCCGCGCTGCTTCGAGGTGGAGCGCCGGCTCGACGAGGCGCTGGACATCCCGGTCTTCCACGACGACCAGCACGGCACCGCGATCGTGGTGCTCGCCGCGCTGCGCAACGCGGCCACCCTGCTCAACCGGAAGCTCGGCGACCTGCGGGTCGCGGTGAGCGGCGCCGGTGCGGCCGGCGTGGCCGTGACGAAGATGCTGGTCGCCGGGGGCATCAACCCCGACCAGGTGGTGGTCTGCGACTCCAAGGGGATCATCGGCCGGCACCGCACCGAGCTGACCGGCACCAAGGCCGAACTGGCCGCGAGCACCAACGCCGACGGCCGCCACGGCGACATCACCGAGGCGCTGCGCGGCGCGGACGTGCTGATCGGCGTCTCCGGCGGTCAGATCCCGGAGGCCGCGGTCGCCGGCATGGCGCCCGGCGGGATCGTGTTCGCGCTGGCGAACCCCACCCCCGAGGTGCACCCGGAGGTGGCCGCCCGGCACGTCGCGGTGGTCGCCACCGGCCGCAGCGACTACCCCAACCAGATCAACAACGTGCTGGCCTTCCCCGGGGTGTTCCGGGGTGCGCTGGACGCCGGGGCCACCCGGATCACCGAGGGAATGAAGGTCGCCGCCGCGGACGCCATCGCCGGAGTGGTGGCCGAGTCGCTGACCGCCGACGCGATCGTTCCGTCTCCGCTGGACCCGCGCGTCGCGCCGGCCGTCGCCGAGGCGGTCGCCGAAGCCGCCCGCCGCGACGGCGTCGCCCGCCGGTGAGCTAGGGCACCCTCCTGACGCCCGGTGCAAGGACCTTCCCTGACGCTGGGTGTGTGGAGGGCCCCTTCTTAACCGGCGCTCAGCTTGTTACCGTGCCGATCATGCGTGCTGCCTTCGTCTCCCGCTTCGACGACGCCGATCCGCTCGCCGCGCTCACCGTCGGTGAGCGGCCCGAGCCCACCCACCCGGCCGACGACTGGGTGACCGTGCAGCTGCGGGCCACCTCGCTCAACCACCACGACCTGTGGTCACTGCGCGGTGTGGGGCTCACCGAGGCGCAGCTGCCGATGATCCTCGGCTGCGACGCGGTCGGCCTCGACCCGGAGGGCAACGAGGTGGTCGTCTACCCGGTGGTGGTCACCCAGGGTGACCCGCGCGGGGTCTCCATCCTCTCCGAGCACTTCCCCGGCACCCTCGCCGAGCGGGTCGCCGTACCCCGGTCGAACCTGGTCCCGCTGCCCGACGGCATGGCGGCGACCGACGCGGCCTGCCTGCCCACGGCCTGGCTGACCGCGTGGCGGATGCTGACCACCAAGGGCCGCGTCGAGGACGCCGACAGCGTGCTGGTGCAGGGCGCGGGCGGCGGCGTGGCCACCGCGGCCGTCGCGCTCGCCGTCGCGATGGGCAAGCGGGTGTACGCGACCAGCCGCGACGCCAGCAAGCGGGACCGGATCACCGCGCTCGGCGCCACCGCCGTGGAACCCGGTGCCCGGCTGCCGGAACGGGTCGACGTGGTGATCGAGACGGTCGGTGCGGCCACCTTCGACCACTCGATGAAGTCGGCCGCGCCGATGGCCCGGATCGTGGTCTCCGGCGCCACCGCCGGTCACGAGCCGTCGATCAACCTCCGCCGGGTGTTCGCCATGCAGCTGGAGATCCTGGGCACCTCGATGGGCACGCCCGGCGAGCTGTACGAGCTGCTGGCGTTCTGCGCGGACAGCGACGTGCGGCCGGTGGTGGACAGCGTGGTCCCGTTCAGCCGGGTCGAGGACGCCTTCGCCCGCCTGCACTCGGGTGACACCTTCGGCAAGGTCGTCATCGACCACACCGCCTGACCGTCCCACCGCGCCGGGCCCGGTCGCGCGCCGAGCGTGCGGGGCACGCGGGGCGGCGCGTGTCGGTCAGAGGTGGTCGTCGAAGGTGGCGATGTCGCCACGCTTCGCGTCGGTGGGCATGCGCTTCCTGGCCGCCGGATCGCCGTAGAGGGTCCAGCGGAGGAACTCGACGGAGGTGTCCGAGACCACCCGCAGCGCCGCGCCGTCGCTGAGCAGCGCCCGTCCGTGGTCGCCCTTCGTCAGGCTCAGCATGGCCTTGGGCCAGGGCACCTTGTCGTACGCGGCTCTGCCCGCCGCGTAGTCGACCACCTCGTCCAGCTCACCGTGCACGAACAGCTGCGGGGCGGCGGCGCCGGCGAACGCCGTGCCCACGCCGAGCGCCGTACCGGCGAACACGACCCCCGCGTCCAGCCGTTCGTCCCGGCCGGCGGTGAAGAGACCGATGGTGGTCACTCCGCCCGCCGAGTGCCCGGCCGCGGCCACCCGGTCGGCGTCGAGCCGGCCGCGCAGCGCGTCGCCGGCGCGGTCGTTCAGCGCCAGCACCTGGGTCAGCGCGTACGACACGTCGGCCGGCTGGTTGAGCACGTCGAGGACGTTGTTGTCGCCGCCCCGGGACGTGTGCGGGAACGTCGGCGCGGCCACCACGAAACCGGCCGCCGCCCAGCGGGTCAGCAGCGTGGCGTAGTCGTCCGGCCGTCCGCCCAGGCCGTGGCTGAACATCACCACCGGAAACCGGCCCTCCGCGGCCGTCGCCGACCGCTTGGCCGCGCCGCCGGACTCCCCGGTCGCCGGGTACCACAGCGTCACCGGCAGCGCCCGGCCGTCCCGGTTCAGCTTGAGTTGGCGTACGCCGACGGCGAAGGCTCGCTGTGGTGCGGTCCCGGCGGGTACCCGCGGCGTCGCCGAGGCGGCGGAGGAGGGCTCGACCGGCGCCGGCGCGCTCCCGGCCTCGGGGGTGTCCGTGGAGCAGCCGACCAGGCCGGCCGTGAGCAGGGCGCTGGCCAGCAGCGCGGGGGTGACGCGACGGGACATGAATCCAATTGTGCCCTGCCGCGCCGGCCCGCCCGGCGGGGTTCGGCGCGGCGTGGCAGCGCGGTCACCCGGCGCTCAGGTGTCCGCGGGGCGGCCTCGGGGTCGTCAGCGGGCCGGTCGGGACTCGTAGTGGGTCAGGGCGGGGGTGCGGGCGTCGGCGGGGAGGCGGGCGCCGGCCGCGCTGTCGCCGTAGAGGGTCCAGCGGAGGAAGTCGATGGTCGTGGCGAGGACCGGCGCGAACCCCGGGTGCCCCGGTGTGAGGTACGCGCCGTGGTCCTGGTCGAGCAGGCTGAGAAAGGCGGCCGGTCCGGGGGTACGCCCGTACGCGGCCCGACCGACCGTCACCGGCACCACCTGGTCGGCCGTGCCGTGCACGAAGAGCAGAGGCGCGACCGGTCCGGCGAAGCTGCCGGGCAGTCCGCCCCCGGCGATGATGATCCCGGCGCGCAGCCGGGCGGGGTGGCCCTCGGTGAACATGCCGGCCGTGGTGAAACCTCCGGCCGAGTGGCCGGCGGCGGCGATCGATGCCAGGTCCAGGTGGCCGGCGAGCGGATCAGCGGGGTCGGCGTCGAGGCGGCTCAGCTGCCGGATGAGTCGCCAGCAGTCGGCCGGCTGGTTGCGGACGTCGGCCCGGGTGAAGCGCGGGGCGCCGCGCCGGGTGTGCGGGAACGCGGGAGCGGCCACCACGAAGCCGGCCGCCGCCCAGCGTGTGGTGAGTTCGGCGTGCAGCTCGGGCCGGCTGTCCAGGCCGTGGCTGTAGACGATCACGGGGAACCGCCCGGCGGCCACCCCGTCGGGGACTGCCGGATACCAGACGGTCACCGGCAGGGGGCGCGCCGAGCGGGGATCGAGGGTGAGCGTACGCACGCCGACGACGTACGACCCCTCGGGCGCTCGGCGCGCCGACGGCGGCCCGCCCGGGGCGGCGGTGGGCCCGTCCGCCACGGCGGTGGCCGGCGCGCAACCGGCCAGCAGCGCTGTCACCAGTACGGCGATCAGCCGCCCCGCCCCCATCGTTCCACGGTAGGTGCCTGGGTGTGGGCAGCGACCCCGCCGTCCGGCCCGGCTGCACCCGCCGGCCGGGTCGGGTCGGCTCCGCCGGCCGGGTCGACCCCGCCCGGCGGCGTGGGCGGGGGCGGTGCGTCGCGACCGGCTTCGCTAGGGTCACCCGCATGCCTGAGAACTACAGCGACCCCAGCGGCAACACCGAGGCGTTCCGCGCGTTCACCCAGACGCCGGAGGCCACCGCGCCGGCGGAGTCCCCGTCCCGCCTGCCGCTGATCATCGGTGCGGTGGTGGTCGTCGTGCTGCTGGTTGCTCTCGTCGCCTGGCTGGCGTAGGGCTGAGGCTGCGGACCGGCCGGCGCGACCCGGGCCGAGGCGCCCGGATGGTGGGCCGCCGGAGTGGCGTCAGCCGGTCTCGGCCACGGCACGGGTCTGTCGGGCGATCTCCCGCTCCTCGTCGGTGCGAATGACGCAGACGGTCACCTCGGCGCCCTCGGGCGAGATCACCCGGTCACCGTCCCCGGCGTTGCGGGCCGGGTCCACGGCGATGCCGAGCCGGTCCAGCCCGGCCAGCGCGGCGGTCCGCACCGGTGCCGCGTGTTCACCCACCCCGGCGGTGAAGGTGATCGCGTCGACCCGGCCGAGCAGCGCGTAGTACGCGCCCACATAGCCGGTGATCCGCCGGCAGTACACGTCGAAGGCCAGCTCGGCGGCCGGGTCCCCGGCGGCCCGGCGCTGGAGCACCTCGCGCATGTCGTTGGCGCCGGTCAGCCCGAGCAGACCGCTGCGGTGGTTGAGCAGGTCGTCGATCTCGTCGACCGACAGCCCGCCCTCCCGGCGCAGGTGGAAGATCACGGCCGGGTCCAGGTCGCCGCTGCGGGTCCCCATCACCAGCCCCTCCAACGGGGTCATGCCCATCGAGGTGGCCACGCTGTGGCCGGCCTGCACCGCGCAGGCGCTGGCCCCGTTGCCGAGGTGCAGGGTGATCGTGTTGAGCTGCTCGTACGGGCGGTCCAGCAGTTCGGCCGTGCGCCGCGAGACGTACGCGTGTGAGGTGCCGTGGAAGCCGTACCGGCGGATGGCGTACCGCTCGGCGGTGTCCCGGTCGATCGCGTAGGTCGCGGCGGCCTCCGGCAGGGTGTGGTGGAACGCGGTGTCGAAGACGGCGACCTGCGGAACGCCCGGCAGCGCTTCGCGGGCCACCTCGATGCCGGCCAGGTTGGCCGGATTGTGCAGCGGGGCGAGCGGGACCAGGTCCCGGATCGCGGCCAGCACCGCGTCGTCGACCAGGACCGGTGCGGTGAACGTCCGGCCGCCGTGCACCACCCGGTGCCCGACCGCCGCCAGCTCGCTCAGGTCCAGCCCGGCCAGGATCCGCCGGACGGCGGTGGTGTGGTCCGCCGGGCCGCCCCCCGGTTCACCGATGCGCTCGACGGTGCCCTGGTCGAGCACCCGGTCACCGTCGTAGTGGCGCCACTTGACGGATGACGACCCGCAGTTGAGCACCAGCACCCGACTCACGAGGCCTCCTCGGTGGCCGCCTGGATGGCGGTGATCGCCACCGTGTTGACGATGTCCGGCACGGTCGCGCCCCGGGACAGGTCGTTCACCGGCCGGCGCAGGCCCTGCATCACCGGGCCGACAGCGACCGCCCCGGCGGAGCGCTGCACCGCCTTGTACGTGTTGTTGCCCGTGTTGAGGTCCGGGAAGATGAAGACCGTGGCCCGGCCGGCGACCGGGCTGCCCGGCAGCTTGGTCGCCGCCACCGCCGGGTCGATCGCCGCGTCGTACTGGATCGGCCCTTCGACCAACAGGTCGGGCCGGCGCTTCCGGACCAGCGCGGTGGCCGCGGCGACCTTCTCCACGTCCGCGCCGGCCCCGGAGCTGCCGGTGGAGTACGACAACATCGCCACCCGGGGCTCGATGCCGAACCGGGCGGCGGTGTCGGCGGACGAGATCGCGATGTCGGCGAGCTGGGCGGCATCCGGGTCGCGGTTGACCGCGCAGTCGCCGTAGACCAGCACCCGGTCGGCGAGCAGCATGAAGAAGACGCTGGAGGCCACCGAGACGTCCGGCACGGTTCGGATGATCTCGAACGCCGGTCGGATGGTGGCGGCGGTGGTGTGCGTCGCGCCGGAGACCATGCCGTCGGCCCGCCCGGTGGCCACCATCAGGGTGCCGAAGTAGTTGGGTTGGGCGACGATGTCGTGCGCCACCTCGGCGGTGATGCCCCGGTGGGCACGCAGCTGGGCGTACTCGGCCGCGAAGTCGTCCCGCCACTCGCTGGTGACGGGGTCGACCACGTGCGCGTCGCCGAGGTCGATGCCCAGCTCCCGGGTACGCCGGGCGACGTCGTCCGGCCGGCCGAGCAGGGTCAGCTCGACCACCCCCCGGCGGAGCAGGATCTCCGCCGCGCGCAGGATCCGCTCGTCGGCGGCCTCCGGCAGCACCAGGTGCCGGCGCTGTGTCCGGGCCCGGTCGATCAGCTCGTTCTCGAACATCAGGGGGGTGACCCGGGCCGACCGGCTGACGCGCAGCCGGCGGGCCAGGTCGTCGGTGTCCACGGAACGCTCGAACGCGCCGAGCGCGGCCTCCACCTTGCGCGGGTTGGCCGCGCTGGGTCGGCCCTCGATCCGGCTGGACGCGGCCACCGTGTCGTAGCTGTCACTGCGCACGGAGAGCACCGCCAAGCCGGTGTTCAGCCCCTCGACCAGTCGCATCGCCCGGGGGTCGGGCTGCTCGCCGAGGGTCAGCACCAGCCCGGCCACCGACACCTGCCCGGCCACGTGGGCGGCGCTGGCGGCGACCAGCAGGTCGGCACGGTCCCCGGGGGTGATCACCAGGGCGCCGTCGGTGAGATGGTCCAGCAGCGTGGGCACGTGTGCGGCGCCGACGACGAAGTCCAGCACGTCCCGCCCGAGCGCCGCGTCGTCCCCGGCGAGCAGGGTGGCGCCGAGCGCCGCCGCCACCTCGGCCACCGTCGGCGCCGACACGATCGGCACCTCCGGGATGGCGTACGCCGGCACCGGCAGCTCGGGCAGGGTCATCGGCCCTGGCACCCGGTTGGCGATCACCGCGAGGACGGTCGCGCCCAGGTCGGCCAGATCGTGGTACGCCCCGCGCACGGCGGCCGCGACGGCCGCCGGCTCCTGCTCGAAGCCGTCCACGACGGGCACCACCACGCTGCCGAACTCGGTGGCCAGGCGGGCGTTGAAGGCCAGCTCCCGGGGACGGGCCGGGTCGCCCGGGTCGTCGAAGTCGCTGCCCACCACGACCACTGCCGGGCACTGCCGTTCCACCGCCCGGTAGCGCTCGACGACGGCGGAGATCAGCTCCTCCCGCCGGCCGTCGGCGACCAGTGCGGTGGCCTGGGCGTAGCTCATCCCGGCCAGCTCGGCCAGCGGCTGCTCGATCCGGTAACGCTCGCTGAGCAGGGCGAGGATCGGGTCCGGGACGGCGTCGGCGACCAGCGGCCGGAACACGCCGATCCGTCCGACCTGACGGGACAGCAACTCGGCCAGCCCGAGGGCGATGGTCGACTTGCCCCCGCCCGATCCCACACTCGTCAGATACACACTCCGGGCCACGCCCCAACCCTAGAAGATCGCAAGACCCCCCGCCCGGGTCCTCGGACCCCTCCAAGCTCCGGTGATCAAGAGCTTTGCGTCACTTCCGGCCCCGGTCGTGACCGAAACTTCTTGATCACCGGCAGCACCGGGGTCTAGGCGTCGTCGTCGTCGGGGTCATCCAGGCGGGCCAGGTAGGTGGCCAGGCGTTCGATGGGGGTCTCGAATTCGGGGTTGAGGTCGACGAAGTCGCGCAGGCGTTCGCCGAGCCACTCCAGGGTCACCTGCTCGTCGCCCCGGCGTTCGACCAGTTCCTCGATGCCACGGTCGGTGAAGTACATCGGTACGTCCTCGTGCTCGGCCCGGCGCGGGCCGGGCGGGTGGACCGACGGAGCCGGGACAGGGCCGTTGTGAACGGTCCTGCCCCGGCTCTCGCGGTGCGTCAGGTCACGGGCGGGGGAGGGCCGCCTCGATCAACGCGGTCTGCTCGACCTCGTGCGTCTTGGCCGAGCCGACCGCCGGGGCGGCCGCGGCCGGGCGGGAGATCCGCCGCAGCCGGACGTCCGTGAGGTGCTCCAGCAGGTTGAGCGCGACGAACGACCAGGCGCCCTGGTTGGCCGGCTCCTCCTGCACCCAGGCGAAGTCCTCCGCGTTGGGGAACTGCGCCAGGGCGGCCCGGATCTCCTCCACCGGCAGCGGGTACAGCTGCTCGATGCGGAGGATCGCGGTGTCGGTGACGGCGCGGTCCTGCCGGGCCTGGAACAGGTCGTAGTAGATCTTGCCGGAGCAGAGCAGCACCCGCTTCACCGCCTCCGGCGCCGGCGCGGCCGTGTCGCGCAGCACCGGCTGGAAGGTGCCGGTGGTGAAGTCCTCCACCGACGAGACGCAGAGCTTGTGCCGCAGCAGCGACTTCGGCGTGAAGACCACCAGCGGCTTGCGCTTCGGCGACAGTGCCTGGCGGCGCAGCAGGTGGAAGTAGTTCGCCGGGGTGGTCGGGATGGAGACCCGCATGTTGTCCTCGGCGCACATCTGCAGGAACCGCTCGGGGCGGCCGGAGGTGTGGTCCGGGCCCTGGCCCTCGTGGCCGTGCGGCAGCAGCAGGGTGACCGCCGAGCGCTGACCCCACTTCACCTCACCGGAGGAGATGAACTCGTCGATCACCGACTGTGCGCCGTTGACGAAGTCGCCGAACTGGGCCTCCCAGGCGACCAGCGCGTTGATGTTCTCCACCGAGTAGCCGTACTCGAAGCCCATCGCGGCGTACTCGCTGAGCAGCGAGTCGTGCACGAAGAACCGGGAGCGCTCGCCGTCGCCGGTGAGCGACTTCAGCGGCAGGTAGTCGTCGCCGGTGCGGGCGTCCACCACGGAGGCGTGCCGCTGGACGAACGTGCCGCGGCGGGAGTCCTGACCGGCGAGCCGGACGGTGATCCCGTCGTGCAGCAGCGCCCCGAGCGCGATGATCTCGCCGAAGCCCCAGTCGATGTTGCCCTCGACGGACATCTTCGCCCGCCGGTCGAGCAGCTGCTGGATCCGCTTGTGCGGGGTGAAGCCCTCCGGCAGGTTGATGTGCGCCTCGCCGATCGCCTTCACCACGGCGGCGTCGGTGGCGGTGTCGACCTGCGGCTCCGGCTCCTCCTCGCGGCGCGGCCGGTTGAGCTGGCGCGGCGCCGAGGCGGCGTCCCGGGTGGCCTTGAAGACCCGCTCCAGCTGCGACTGGTAGTCGCGCAGCAGCTCCTCCGCGTCCTCCACGGTGATGTCGCCGCGACCGATCAGCTCCTCGGTGTAGAGCTTGCGGACCGAGCGCTTCGAATCAATGATCTTGTACATCTGGGGGTTGGACATCGACGGGTCGTCGCCCTCGTTGTGCCCGCGCCGGCGGTAGCAGACCATGTCGATCACGACGTCCTTGTTGAACGCCTGCCGGTACTCGAAGGCCAGCCGGGCCACCCGGACCACGGCCTCCGGGTCGTCGCCGTTGACGTGGAAGATCGGCGCCTGGATCATCCGGGCCACGTCGGTGCTGTAGAGGCTGGACCGGCTGTACTCCGGGGCGGTGGTGAAGCCGACCTGGTTGTTGACCACCACGTGCACGGTGCCACCGGTGCGGTAGCCCCGTAGCTGCGACAGGTTGAGCGTCTCGGCGACCACGCCCTGCCCGGCGAACGCGGCGTCACCGTGCACCGCCAGCGGCAGCACGGTGTAGCCCTCCAGCTTGAGGTCTATCCGGTCCTGCTTGGCCCGGACGATGCCCTCCAGCACCGGGTCGACGGCCTCCAGGTGCGACGGGTTGGCCACCACCGACACCTTGACCGCGTGCTCGCCGTCGGGGGTGGTGAACTTGCCGTTCTGGCCCAGGTGGTACTTCACGTCGCCCGAGCCCTGCGTCGAGCGCGGGTCCAGGTGCCCCTCGAACTCGGAGAAGATCTTCTCGTACGGCTTGCCGACGATGTTGGCCAGCACGTTGAGCCGGCCCCGGTGCGCCATGCCGATGACGACCTCGTCCAGCCCGTTCTCGGCCGACGACTCCAGCACCTCGCCGAGCAGCGGGATCAGCGACTCGCCACCCTCCAGCGAGAAGCGCTTCTGGCCGACGTACTTGGTCTGCAGGAAGGTCTCGAACGCCTCGGCGGCGTTGAGCCGGTTGAGCACGTGCTTCTGCTCGTCCGGGGAGGGCTTCTCGTACTTGCGCTCGATCCGCTCCTGGATCCAGCGCCGCTCCTCCGGGTCCTGGATGTGCATGTACTCGATGCCGACGCGGCGGCAGTACGAGTCGCGCAGCACGCCGAGGATCTCGCGCAGCTTCATCCGCTGCCGGCCGGCGAAGCCGTTCACCGGGAACTCGCGGTCCAGGTCCCACAGGGTCAGCCCGTGCTGGAGCACGTCGAGGTCGGGGTGCTTGCGGATCTTGAACTCGAGCGGGTCGGTGTCGGCCATCAGGTGCCCGCGCACCCGGTAGGCGTGGATCAGCTCGTGCACCCGGGCGGTCTTGTTGATCTGGCCCTCGGAGTTGACCGCGACGTCGCGTACCCAGCGGACCGGCTCGTACGGGATCCGCAGCGAGGTGAAGATCTGGTCGTAGAAGCCGTGCTCGCCCAGGATCAGCTCGTGCATCACCTTGAGGAACTCGCCGGACTGCGCGCCCTGGATGATCCGGTGGTCGTACGTGCTGGTCAGCGTGATGATCTTGCTGACCGCCAGCTCGGCCAGGGTGGCCTCGGACATGCCCTGGTAGGGGGCCGGGTACTCCATCGCGCCGACGCCGATGATCGCGCTCTGCCCCTGCATCAGCCGTGGCATCGAGTGCACGGTGCCGATGCCGCCCGGGTTGGTCAGCGAGATCGTGGTGCCGGAGTAGTCCTCCATGGTCAGCTCGTTGCGCCGCGCCCGCCGGACCACGTCCTCGTACGCCTGCCAGAACTGACGGAAGTCCATCTGCTCGCAGCCCTTGATGGAGGGGACCACCAGGTTGCGGGTGCCGTCCGGCTTGGCCAGGTCGATCGCGATGCCGAGGTTGACGTGCGCCGGGCGGACCACGGCGGGCTTGCCGTTGGCCTCGGCGAAGGAGTTGTTCATCTCCGGGTGCTGGACCAGCGCCCGGACCATCGCGTAGCCGACCAGGTGGGTGAAGCTGACCTTGCCACCCCGCCCGCGGGCGAGGTGGTTGTTGATCACGATGCGGTTGTCCACCAGCAGCTTGGCCGGGACCGCGCGCACGCTGGTCGCCGTGGGCACGCTCAGCGAGGCGTCCATGTTCTGGACGATCTTCGCGGCGACCCCGCGCAGCGGCGTGGTCTGGGGGCCCTCGGCGCTCGGCGCGGCGGCCTTCGCGGCCGGCTTGGCCGGGGCGGCCTTCGCCGGGGCGGCCTTCGCGGGGGCGGGGGCTGCGGCGGCGGCCTTGGCCGGTGCGGGCTGCGCGGCGGCGGGCTTGCCGGCCGCCGGCGTCGCCTCGGCGCTGGGATGGCTGACCGAGGCGGCCGCCTCGGGCTGGCCGTCCGGCTCCGGCGCCGCGGCCGGCGTGCCCGCCGACTCACCGCCCCGCGGGGTGGCGGCGCCCGGCGCCGGTCGGTAGTCGGCGAAGAAGTCGTGCCAGGCCGAATCGACGCTCGATGGGTCGGCGAGGTAGCGCTGGTACATGTCCTCGACGATCCACTCGTTCGGGCCGAAACCCGCCAGTGGGTTATCCTGCGAAGTCTGCTGGGTCGACACGGCCGGTAATCGCCTCTTTCACGCGGGTTTGTGTGTCACGCGGTGTCCGTCGCGCCCGGTTCGGAGCACGGACAGGACGGCTCCCAGGCTACGCCGTACCGATCGCGCAGGCATTTCCGCCTCGGTCGCGTGGTCCGATTCACAGAAGATGCCAGAAGTTCAGCAAGTGCTGCGGGTCGGCCCGACGGCTGGTAGGACCGCCGGCGCCAGCGCCTGAGTACCGGTACGGATGTCCGCGCGGGCGCTCCGCGGCAGGATCGGCCGCATGGCTGACACGGGGGAACGGAAGCGGTACGGCCCGAGCATGGCGGTCGCGGTCGGTTGGTACGCCACCGCGATCGCGGCGGTGGTGGTCGGCACGACCAGCGTGCCGAGCGCGCCGCGGCAGGACTGTTCGGCGATGTTCAGCTGTCTCTCCCCGATGGAGTCGCTGGCGCTGGCCGGGCTGGTGTGGGGCGGGCCGGTGCTCATCGGGCTGCTGCTCGTCACGGCGGTGGTCAACGCGCTGGTCGTCCGCCACGTCTCCTCGGCGGTGCTCGCCGGCACCGTCTCCGTAGCGGTCACCGCGCCGGTCTGCGCCGTCATGGCCGCTGTCTACCTGGGTCGCTCGTGAAGCGGCTCGGCCTGGGCGGCCTCTTCTTCACCTGGCTCTACGGGGTGCCGTTCCTGCTCCTGGTGGGCCTGATCCGGCGGACGTCCACGCCGTACACGCCGACGCACGACGCGGCGCGGGCGTTCGGCGCGACCACCGACGCCCTGCTGACCGCGGGGCTCGTGCTCAACGCGGTGCTGCCGCTCGCCGGCCTGCTGCTCGGCGGGTGGGCGGGGG
>NZ_RCVJ01000163.1 GCF_003667505.1 Micromonospora sp. BL4 | reverse complement strand
GTTTCGGCGGGGGTGGGCTGGGCGTCCATCGAGGGCGAAGTCTAGTGCCGGGCGGCCGGCGCGCCGTCAGCTGGCCGCCCGGGCGCTCGCGTCCAGGGTGTAGCGGCGTTGCAGCAGCAGCGCGGCGAGCATCGCCACGGCGGGCAGCAGCCCGAACCCGTACCGGACCGCGGCGAGCGCCGCGTCCGGTTGGACCGGCGTCTGACCGGCCGTGGAGGCCACGAACCCGCCGACGGTCAGGCACAGGGCGTACGCGTACGGGCCCAGGGCCGCGCCGGTGGCCTCGGTGGCCGTCCACACCCCGGTGTAGGTGCCGGCGCCGGCCGCGCCGGCCGCACCGATCACGTCGGGCAGCATCGAGAACGGCAGCAGCTGCATGCCGGCGAACGCCACCCCGAGCACCGCCACCGCGCCGATCAGCACCGGCAGGCCGGCCGGTCGGCCGACCGCCAGCACCAGCGAGCCGGCCGCGAACGCGCCCTGCGCGCCGAGCAGCGCCTGTTGCTTGCCGACGTGACGGGCCAGCACCAGCCACAGCGGGGTGACCAGCAGCGCCGGCGCGACGAACGCGGCCACCAGCACCGTGGTCAGGCCGGGTGCGCGCAGCTCGTACTCGGCGTAGTAGGGCACCCCGGCGAGCACCAGGTGGGTGGTGGTGGACATGGCCAGGTAGGCGGCGACCAGCCAGCGGAACTGGGCATCGCGCAGCGCGGTGCGCAACGCCCGCCAGCCGCCGTGCGCCGCGGGTCCGGTCGCCGCCGCGGAGCCGCGCAACCGGGCGATGCCGACGACGCCGACCAGCATGGCGGCCAGCATCCCCACCGCGAGGACGACGCCCATCCGCTGGTAGCCGGCGCGGGTCGCGGCGTCGCCGCCGGTGAGCAGCGGGGCCAGCAGCCCGGACACGAGGATGCCCAGGGTCAGCACGACCATCCGGAACGCCATCAGCCGGGTGCGTTCGTGGTAGCCGATCCGCAGGTCGGCCGGGGTGGCCAGGTAGGGGACCTGGTAGGTGGCGAAGAGCAGGTTGCCGGCGACGAAGAAGACCGCCACCCACGCCGCGGCGGGTGCACCGGTCAGTCCGCCGGGGACCGCGAAGAGCGCGGCGAAGGCGACCGGCAGGGCGCAGCCGAGCAGCAGCAGTCGCCGCCGGTCGCCCCGGCGGGACTGCTCGACGTCGGCGCGGTGCCCGACCCACGGGTGCAGCAGCACGTCGGCGATCTTCGGCAGCAGCAGCGCGAGGCCGGCGAGCCACGGTCCGACGGCCAGCACGTCGGTGAGGAAGTAGAGCAGCAGCAGGCCGGGCACGGTCACCCAGACACCCATGCCGAGCGAGCCGGCGGCGAAGCCGGCCAGAGGCCTGCGGGGCAGTGTCGTTCCGGTGGCGGCAGCGGGCCGCCGGTCGAGCCCGGTCATCGCCGCATCCTCTCCGCAATCCAACGGTTGCTGGATTCTAGGGGCAGAATGGCGGCCATGACCATGCCCCGACGCCGTCCGGGTCGGCCCCGCCGCGACGAGAGCCGGCCGACCCGCGAGGTGGTGCTCACCGCGGCCACCGCGCTCTTCGCCGAACGCGGCTTCGACGCCGTCGGGCTGCGGGAGGTCGCCGCCGCCGCCGGCGTCGACGTGGCCACGGTCGCCCACCACACGGGTACGAAGGCGGCGCTCTACGACGCCTGCTTCGCCCGGGTGTTCGCCGCCGAGCGGGAGGTCCTGACCGAGGCCGCCGCGCAGGCCCGCTCGGCTCTCGACGCGGGGCCGGACGCGGCGCGGCGGGCCCTGCACGACCTGGTCGACGTGTTCGTCGACTTTTTGGAGGACCGTCCGGAGACCACCGCGCTGTGGCTGCGGCGCTGGCTGGAGCCGCAGCGGCACGCCGAGCTCGACCAGCGCTACGCCGAGCCGCTGTACCGCCTGGTGACCGAGCTGCTCACGGCCGCGGCGGCGGCCGGCGCGCTGGTCGAACCGACCCCGCACATCACCGTGCGGAGCCTGGTCTGGGCCGCGCACGGGCACGTGGTGGCGCTGGCCGCGGGCGCGCCGGGCGCCCGGGAGCGGCGCGAGTTCCGGGTGTTCGTGCACCGCTTCCTGGACGGCCTGTACGGACCGCCGGCCCCTTGACGGCCCGCCTGCTCACGACGATTATCCATCAGACGTTGGATTAAGTGGGGGCAGCGATGGTCGTACCACCCGGGGCGGCGGTGATCGGCGCCGGCGCGGCCGGGCTCGCCGCGGTCAAGGCACTGCTCGACGCCGGCGTGCCGACGGTCTGTTTCGAGTCCACCGACCAGGTCGGCGGCCTCTGGGTGTACGGGGCGCCCGACTCGCCCGCGTACCGCACGCTGCACCTGAACACCAGCCGCGGCCGCACCCAGTTCGCCGACCACCCCATGCCCGCCGACTGGCCCGACTACCCCGATCACCGACGGATCGCCGGCTACCTCGGTGGTTACGCCGACCGCTTCGGCCTGCGGGAGGTCATCCGCCTGCGGCACACCGTCGAGCAGGTCACCCGGGATCCCGCCGGCACCTGGACGGTGCGGGCGAGCGGACCGGACGGGCCGGTCGAGGTCACCGTCGAGGCCGTGGTCGTCGCCAACGGGCACAACCGGGCGCCCCGGCTGCCCGCCCCGCCGTACCCCGGCACCTGCACCGCCGAGCAGCTGCACAGCCACGACTACCGGGGCCCGGAGCAGTTGGCCGGCAGACGGGTCCTGGTCGTCGGCGGCGGCAACTCCGCGATGGACATCGCGGTGGACTCCTCGTACGCGGCCACCCGCACCCTGCTGTCGCTGCGGCGAGGCGTCTGGGTGGTGCCGAAGTACCTGCTGGGCCGCCCCTCGGACACCCTCAACGGGGCGCTGGCCCGCCGGCTCCCGTGGCGGCTGCGCCAGCGCATCAGCCAGGCCATGCTCAGCACCACCGTCGGCAGTCCCGCCCGCTACGGGCTGCCCGCGCCGACGCACGGCTTCCTGCAGGACCACCCGACGCTCTCCGACGGGTTGCTGTCCCGGCTGACCCACGGCGACATCGAGGCCCGACCCGGCGTCGCCTCCCTCGCCGGCGACCGGGTCGAGTTCACCGACGGTCGCAGCGACAGCGTCGATCTGATCATCTGGTGCACCGGTTACCGGGTGGAGATCCCTTTCCTCGACCCGGCGCTGCTCAACGGGGGGGCCGACTCTCTCGCGCTGTACCGGCACGTGTTCCACCCCGACGCGCCCGGCCTGACCTTCGTCGGGCTGATGCAGTCCACCGGCTCGGCGTTCCCGCTGGTGGAGGCGCAGGCCAGGCTGATCGCCGCGCAGCTCGCCGGCCGGTACGCGCTACCCGACCCGGACCGGCAGCGGGCCGCCTGCCGGGCCGAGCTGCGGGCCGCGACCGCCCGCTGGGGCCAGCGCCGCCCGGCGATGCGGGTGGACTTCGACGCCTACCTGGCCGAGCTGACCCGGGAGCTGACCGCCGGCGCCCGCCGCGCCCGCGCCACCACGCCCGTCGGAGCGGGACGGTGAGGGGCCGGGCGGTGAGCGGATTCACCGGCCGCCGGGTGCTGGTGACAGGGGCGAGCGGCACCTTCGGCCGTCACCTCGGCGCCGGCCTGACCGCCGCCGGCGCCCGGGTGGTGGGGCTCGACCTGCACCCGCGGCCCGACGACGACCTGCCCGTGCTCGGCTGCGATCTGACCGACCCGGCCGCCGTGCCACCGGCGGTGCGGGCCGCCGTCGACCGGCTCGGCGGCCTGGACCTGCTGATAAACAACGCCGGAGTCGGTGGCCCCGCCCCGGCCGAGCTGCCGCCCGACGAGGTGGTCCGCCGGCAGCTCGAGGTGAACCTGCTGGCGGCGTGGCGGACCACCGCCGCGGCGCTGCCCGCACTGCTCGCCACTCGGGGACGGGTGATCTTCGTGGCCAGCCGGATGGCAGTGCTGCCGCTGCCGCTCGCCGCCGCGTACGGGGTGAGCAAACGGGCCCTGGTCGCCTACGCCGACGCGCTGCGCCACGAGGTGGGCACCCACGTCGGGGTGAGCGTCGTCTACCCGAGCATGGTGGCCTCACCGATCCACGACAGCACCGCCGAGGCCGGCCTGTCCCTGCGGGGAGTGTCCCGTCCGGAGCCCGTCGAGGGGGTCGTCGCGGCGATCCTGCGCGCCGCCACCGCCCGACGGGCACCCCGGGACGTGGCCACCACCACGCGCGGACGCCTGGAGATGGCCGTCGGCCGGCACGCGCCCGCGCTGGCCGACCGGCTGGTACGTCGTACCCTCACCGCCCGGCTCACCGCCGGCGACCTGGACGCCGCGCCGCTGGCCGCCGGGATGGTCCGCCGGCACCGGGGACACTGACCGTCGGATCAGGGTGTGGCGATCGCCGCGCGGGAGCGGTCGGTGGCGATCCGGACGGCCAGCGCGGCCAGCGCCGTGCCGGTCACCCACTGCTGCACCCGCAGCCACACCGGCCGGCGGGCGAAGAACCCGGCCAGCGCGCCGGCGCTGAGCACGATCAACGCGTTCACGCTCAACGCGACGGCGATCTGGGTCAGACCGAGCAGCAGGCTCTGGGCCGCCACATGCCCACGCCCCGGATCGACGAACTGCGGCAGCAGCGAGACGTAGAGGATGGCGATCTTCGGGTTGAGCAGGTTGGTGACCAGCCCCATGGTGAACAGCCGGCGCGCCCGGTCCGGCGGCAGCGGCGCGGGCGTGAACGGGGAGTGCCCACCCGGGCGCAACGTCCGCCAGGCCAGCCAGAGCAGGTAGCCGGCCCCGGCCAGCTTCACCACCGCGTACAGCGCCGGCACCAGGACGAAGACGGCGGCCAGCCCCGCGACCGCCGCGGCCAGGTAGACGCCGAACCCGGCGGCCACCCCGAGCAGCGAGACCATCCCGGCGCGGCGGCCCTGCGCCACCGAGCGTGAGACCAGGTAGACCATGTTCGGGCCGGGCGTGAGCACCAGCCCCAACGCCACCAGCGCGATACCCAGCAGCGCACCCGCACCCACCATGACGAACCCCCCGTTGACTCCGACACCCGCACCGACCGTAGGTCGGGCGGCCATACCGGCCCAGAGCCACCTGCCAGGCCGTGGCCTGCTGCTGCGGAACCGGACATCCCGGCGGCAACCACCCCCGCCGGGCGGCGGCGGGAATGGCAGCCGGCCCGGGCGCGCTGACCCGTTGCGGTGCGCACCGCCGACCGGAGGCGGCGCGTTACGGTGGCCAGGGAGGTGCCGCAGGGTGACCGAAGCGTGGGAAGCGGCCGTGGAGTCGCAGATCCGGAGCGCCGTGCAACGCGGCGAGTTCGACAACCTGCCCGGCATGGGCAAGCCCATCCCCGGCCGCGGCGCGCCCTACGACGAGTCGTGGTGGATCAAGAGCTTCCTGGAGCGCGAGGCGCTCCCCAGCGACCTGCTGCTGCCCACTCCGCTGCAACTGCGCCGGCGCATCGAGCAGGTCCCCGCCGAGGTCCGCGACCTGCCCACCGAACAGTCCGTCCGGGACTTCGTGGGTCAGCTGAACGCCCAGATCGTGGCCTGGCTGCGTAACCCCGAGGGCCCCCGGGTGGCGGTACGGCCGGTGAACGCCGACGAGGTGGTCCGCCGCTGGCGCGCGGAGCGCGCCTCCGCCGGATCCCGGACGTCCACCGACTCGCTGGCGCCCACCGGCGGGCCGGCGCCCACCGGCGCACCGGTACGCCGGTCCTGGTGGGCGTGGCTGCCGTGGCGCCGCCGCCAGGCGACCTGATCCGCCCGGCGGCGGTGAGCTGACCGACCCCGGCGGGACATCGGCGTGCGGGCAGAATGTGGCCATGTCGATCGAGCTGCGAGCGTTGGCCACCCCTTCGGCGCCGGGCCTGGTCCTGCGGCCCTGGCGTGACGACGACCTGGACGCGCTGCTCGCGGCGTACCGGGATCCGGTGCTGCATCGGTGGACGCGGCACCCGTTGACCACCGTCGACGAGGGACGGCAGTGGCTGGAGAAGGTCCGGCAGGACTGGGACGACGGCCGGCGGTTCGCCTTCGCGGTGCTGGAGGACGCCGCGGACGGTCCGCTGCTGGTGGCGTGCGTGGTGCTCAAGCGGATCGCGCCCGGGCGGCCGGCGGCCGAGGTCGGCTACTGGACGGCGGCGTGGGCGCGCGGTCGGGGTGTCGCCCCGCGCGCGGTCACCGCGCTCAGCCGCTGGGCGTTCGCGCAGTTCCCCGCACTGGAGCGCCTCGACCTGCTGCACCAGGTGGACAACCCGGCTTCCTGTCGGGTGGCGGAGAAGAGCGGCTACGTCTTCCAGGAGGTGCTGCCCGCGTACCCGCCGTTCCCGCGCGACGGCCACCGGCACGCGCTCACCGCCCCCTCGGTCGGCTGAGGGCCGGTCAGTCCAGTGCGGCGCGCCAGGTCCACGAGGTGCGCCGCGCCCGGCCGGGCAGTTCCCCGCGCCCGGTCATCCACAGCAGCACCTCGGGCGCCGCGCCGGGCGGGGCGTCCGGGAACAGCCGCCGCAGCACCAGTGCGCTGAGCCGGTGCGGCGGCTGCCACGGCACGCCGAGGCCGAGGGTGATGTCGTGGGTGTGCAGCAGGGTCTCCGCCACCCCCATCGCGGCGAAGCCGGCCGGGTCGCACGGGCCGAAGTGCCAGGCCCGGGTCTCCGGCGGCGCCGTGTCGACCGCGGCGGTGAGCAGCCCTGCGCAGGCCCGGACCACCGTCAGGACCTGCGCCGGCGTCGCGGTGGGGGAGACCCGCAGGTCGTACGGCAGGTAGGCGTCGTCCGGTCGGCCGGTGACCTGGCCGGCGTACCCGAGCAGGTCGTGCGCCACGTGCGCGGCGGTGGTCCAGCAGCTCCAGCGCAGCGTGCCGGCGGGCACCGACCAGTCGCCGTCCCGGTGCGGGTCCAGGACCCGGGCCATCTCATCCGCCGCGTCGCGTACGTCGGCGCCGTTCATCGCTGGCATCCGTCGACCCTCGCAGCGCCCGCCGGCCGCCGCAACGCGATTCGACGCGACGCGCGCCGTGGGCCGCCCGTTCGCCCGAGGGCCGGCCACCGCCACCGGCCCCGGGCGGACAGCTCAAGTGCGTGCGGGTGACCACCCGTCGGCGACGAGTCGGGAGGCGTCGGCGCCCTCGCCGGAGAACAGCGGGCCGTACCGGTCCGCCGCCAGGATCCGGTCGACGTAGACGCCGCGCCCCTGCCCGGAGCCGTCGGTGCTGCTGCTCCACCGCAGGTGGGTGGCCTGCTCGGGCAACGCCACCGAGACCTGCCACCACACCCGGCCGCCGTAGCCGGTGACCGTGCCGTCGGCGCTCCACCGTCGGCCGGCGTCGCGGAGCCGCATGGTGGCCGACGTCCAGGTCTGCCCGCCGTCGGTGGAGACCTCGAATCGTGCGCTGTCGTAGCGGGGTTCGGTGTCGTACCAGAGCAGGAAGCTCGCCGTGGCGCCCCGCGCGGGCCGGCGCAGCGGCGCCGTGAGCGTGCTCGTCGCGGAGTCGCGGGGATCGGCCCGCCAGGCGCTGGCCGAACGCGGCCGCACCGGCATCGCCTCTGCCAGGTCGCGGGCGACGGCACGGCGGGCCACGTTGTTGCTGCCCCAGCCACGGTCGGGGTGCACCCGGTTGCTGAGCATGACGACGAACGAGTGCGACAGCGGGTCGATGACGATCGACGTCCCGGTGAAGCCCGTGTGCCCGAAGGCCACCGGCGAGGAGAGCCCCATCATGTACCAGTGCTTGTTCAGCTCGAAGCCGAGGCCGCGGTCGCTCTCCGGGTAGGCCGACTCCAACGGCGCGTTGTAGTTGACCAGCATCGAGCGCACCGTGTCCGACCGTAGGATCCGCCGCCCGCGGTACTCGCCGCCGTTGAGCAGCGACTGGCAGAGCACGGCCAGGTCCGCCGCCGTGGAGAACACCCCGGCGTGCCCGGCCACCCCGCCGAGCGACCACGCGTTCTCGTCGTGCACCTCACCCCAGACCATGCCGCGCCCGGCGTACGGCTGGTACTCGGTCGCGGCGATCCGCGACCGCCGCTCCGGGCCCGGGTTGTAGCCGGTGTCGGTCATGCCCAGCGGCCGGGTCACGCCGTCACGGACCAGGTCGGCCAGCGGTCGACCGGTTACCCGCTCCACCAGCACACCCAGCGCGATCAGGCCGAGGTCGGAGTAGACGTACTGGCCACCGGGTGTCGCCCCGGTCGCGAGCGGCGTGGCGAGCGCGGCCGTGAACCGCTCGGCCGGCGTCGGGTACCTGCTCCACAGTGGCACGAACGCGGGCAGCCCCGACGTGTGGGTGAGCAGCATCCGGACGGTGACCGTCGCCTTGCCGCCGGCGGCGAACTCCGGGACGTACCGGGCGACCGGCGCGTCCAGCTCCACCCGCCCCCGCTCCACCTGCTGCATGGTGACGACCGTGGTGAACAGCTTCGACACCGACGCCAGGTCGAAGATGGTGTCGGGTCGGGTCGCGATCTGCTGGTCGGCTGGTAGTTCCACGCCGAGAAGAGCGGGCGGTGGCCCGACGGACGCGTACTTCACCGCGCTGCCCACGGCGGCGTGCTGAACGATCACGCCGTCCTTGGCGGCCAGGACCACCGCGCCCGCGTACGCCGGGTATCCGGGGTGGTCCGGCGTCGGCTGGAGATACGCCGCCAGGTCGGCGGGAAGGCGGTCCACCTGCTCGGGGAGCAGCCCGACCTGGCGGGCGCCGCCGCGGCGCAGTGTGTCGTGCCGGAACTGGATGTCGGCGGGGGAGACGGTCGGCGGGCCGGACGCGGGCGACGCTGCCACGCCGGTGGCGGGTAGCGTCGTGCCCGCGACCACCAGGGCCAGGCCGAGCGCGAGTGAGTGGAACGAACGTCGGACCGACCTGGTCATGACCGCACTCCTTAGTAGAGCAGGTAGGGCCGGCGGCGCCGGTTGAAGGTGGCCAGCTCGTCGGCCCACGCGCCGACGACGTCGTCGACGTCGGCTCCGGCGTCGATCTGGGTACGCAGTCGCGGCGAGCCGGTGAGCTTGTCGATCCAGTACGGGCGAACGGTGTCCCAGGAGTCGCGTCGCCAGGCGAACGCCGGATACTTGTGCGCCTCCACCAGCATGGCCACGCCGGTGCGGATCGGGTCGTACACGGCCGGGTCGACGACCTTGACCTCCACGCCGGCGCAGGGCTTGTTGAGCAGGTCCGGCTTCTGCCCGGCCGAGGTGGGCGAGAAGTACGCCTCGCGGAACTCGACCCCGGGCAGGTTCCGGGCGTTGAGCCGGTCACCCCAGTGGTAGTCGTAGTCGGTCGCCAACCCGCCGATCAGCTCGAACGGGCGGCACGTGCCACGCCCTTCGGTGATTGACGCGACGCCCTCGAACAGGCCGGTTCCCGGGTAGACCAGCGCGGTGTCCGGGGTGGGCATGTTCGGACTGGGCATCACCCAGGGCACGCCGGTGTCGGCGGCGAGGTCGTCGCGCTTCCAGTGCCTGCACCGCACCACGTCCAGGTCGACCGGTCGCCCCGCCTCGGTGGGCAGGAAGGTGGCGTTGAAGAACCGGGCCAGCTCCCCGACGGTCATCCCGTGCTGCTGGATGATCTCCTTCAGACCCACCCCCGAGGTGTACGGGGTGGTCATCATCGGCCCGTAGGCCCGCCCGCCGATCGGGTTGGGCCGGTCCAGCACGACGTAGCGTTTGCCGACCCGGGCCGCCGCGACCATCGAGGTGTACATCGTCCAGATGTAGGTGTAGAAGCGGACCCCGACGTCCTGGATGTCGAAGACCACCGTGTCCACCCCGGCCTCGGTGAACATGGCTTCCCACCGGGCCTGCGAGGCGCCGTACGCGTCGTACACCGTGATGCCGGTGCGGGCGTCGACGCCGGTGCCCTCGCTGCCGCCGGCCTGCGCGGAGCCGCGGAAACCGTGCTCGGGGCCGAACGCCGCGACCAGTTGGACCCGGCCGGAGCCGTGCATCAGGTCGACGAGATGCCGGTAGGTCGAGTCGACACCGGTCGGGTTGGAGACAACACCGACCCGCTGGCCGGTGAGCTCGGCGAACCCGGAGGACACCAACTCGTCGAGGCCGGTGCGGACCGTACGGCCACGGGGGCTGGCGACTGCGGGCGTCACGGCCGCGCCGACCCCGAGCGCTCCCACGCCCAGTGCGCCCGTGCCGACCAGGAAATTCCTCCGCTGCATTGGTTGCCTCCTACCAGCTCAGGCCGTGGCCGTAGGGATAGAGCACGGAGCCCCCGCCCTCGGCCGTGGGGATCGTGACGGGCAGCCGCCCGCTCGGGGACAGCTCGCCGTGCAGCGCGCGGACGAGCGTGTCCATCGCCGCCCGGGTGTACGAGTAGGTCGCCAGGTAGGTGGTCACGCCCGGCAGGTACGCGATGTCGTACGGGTCGCGGACCGCGACGACGACCACCGGCTTGCCGGTGCCGACCAGCGCCGCGACGAGGCGCTGCTGGGTGGCGCGCGGATCGGAGACGGTCGTGTCCCACGCCTTGTTCACCAGCACGACGGTGAGGTCGTGCCCGGCGGCCTGGGCGGCCGTCGCGGCGATCACCGCGTCCGACGGCAGCGTCGCCGGTCGGGCGGTGGCTCGGGCGCCACGGGCCGTGAACCCGGCGGCGACCGTGGCGACCGGAGCGAAGGCGGCGCTGTCCCAGCCGGTGACCAGCACCGACCGGTCGGCGCGGGGCAGAGGTAGCACGCCGGCGTCGTTGCGGACGGCGGTGAGCGTCGGGTCGGTGACCCGGGCGACGGCGGCGAGATGCTCCGGCGCGCCGACCGTCCGGACCGCACGTTCGACGTCGACCAGCGGTGAGTGGGCCAGTCCCTGGCGGTACTTCATGCCGAGGATGCGCCGGACCGACTCGTCGATCCGGCGCTCGGTGAGCTCGCCGGTGGCGACGGCCCGCAGCACCGCGTTCCGGGCCAGCGCGAGGTCCGGCGGCATCAGGAGCTGGTCGGCGCCGGCCTTGAGCGCCAGGACGGGCACCCGCTCGTCGCCGTACTTCGCGCGTACGCCCGCCATGTTCAACGCGTCGGTGACGATGACGCCCCGGAAGCCGAGTTCACCGCGCAGCACACCGGTGAGGATCCTGGGCGACAGCGTCGCCGGGTCGCCGGACGGGTCGAGCGCGGGGATCACGATGTGCGCGGTCATGATCGAGTCGACGCCGGCCCTGATCGCCCGCCGGAACGGCGGCGCGTCGATCCGGTCCCACTCGGCGCGGCTGTGGTTGATCACCGGGAGGCCGGTGTGGCTGTCGGTGGCCGTGTCGCCGTGCCCGGGGAAGTGCTTCGCCACGGCGGTCACCCGGGCGTCGTCCTGGAAGCCGCTGACCTGGGCGGCGGTGAGGTCGGCCACCAGACGGGGGTCGGCGCCGAAGGACCGGACGCCGATCACCGGGTTGCCCGCGTTGACGTTGACGTCGGCGATCGGCGCGTACGGCTGGCGGATGCCGACGGCCCGCAGTTCGCGCCCGGTGACGTCCGCCGCCGTCCGGGCGAGACCGGGTGAGCGTGCCGCCCCCAGCGCCATCGCCCCGGGGAACTGGGCGGCGGGGGAGGGCATCCGCAGCACGGTGCCCTGCTCCTGGTCGGTGGAGATGAGCAGCGGCACCCGGCCCTTCGCGCGGTCGCCGAGGGCGGCGCGCTGGAGTCCGTTGGAGAGGGTGGCGATCTGGCGGGGACTGTCCAGGTTGTGCGACCAGGAGAAGTAGCAGACGCCGCCGAGGTGGTACCGCTGGATCACCTCGGCCGGTGTCTCCACACCGAACGCGGCGAGGTTCGCGGCCCGGTCGGCGGCCGTGGGCTCGGTGGCGTCACCGCCGTAGACGTAGGTGGAGAAGAGCTGGCCGACCTTCTGCTCCAGGCTCATGTGCCGCAGCGTCGAGGTGACCCAGCCGTGCTCGGCCGACGGGGAGTGTGCCGGTGCGGGGGAGGCCTGGGCGGGGAGCGGGGCGAGGGTGACGGCCAGGGTTGCCACCCAGGCGGTCGCGGTAACGAGTCGGGTCTGCATAGACGCCTCTCAGTCCGGGTGACTGAAACTTAGCTACGCCACGACCGTCAGTCAAGAAGGTTACCTACAAACAGTGGTTTCCGGTGACGTCCTGAGATTCGAGGCGCTACTTGGTACTACCGGATACCGGTAGTCGGTGATACGTTGTAGCGGTACCCAGTGCTACGAGGTACCAGGGGGACCGAAGAGGAGTCGCCATGGAGGATCTGACGGAGATGTTGAAGGGCACGCTGGAGGGCTGCGTGCTCGAAATCATCGGCGGCGAGGAGACCTACGGGTACGCCGTCACGCGTCGGTTGAACGAGCTCGGCTTCGTCGACGTCATCGAGGGGACGGTGTACACCATCCTGCTGCGACTGGAGCGCAACGGACTCGTCCAGGTGACGAAACGACCATCCGAGGTGGGACCCCCGCGCAAGTTCTACTCGCTCAACGACGCCGGGCGCGAGGAACTCGCACGGTTCTGGGCGAAATGGCAGTACGTCTCAGCACGCATCGACAAGCTCAGGGAGGGGGCGAGATGAGCTTCTGGGAGACCATCACGGGCAGCGATCTCACCAGGGAATGGAAGGTGTTCGAAGCCCGGGCGGAGGCATTGCCGGCCGACTACCAGGCGGCGTGGCAACAGATCAAGGGCCATCTATTCCCGTACGGGGACTTCACCGGTCGCAACCTGATGCCGATCCTCGACGCCGCCCTGGGGCTGCTCGAAGAAGCATCGGCGGACGGGCAGAGCGTCCACGAGGTGCTCGGCGACGACATCCACGGCTTCTGCGCGGCGTTGGCCGGCGGAGAGGGAGCCCGGACCTATCGCGACCGGTGGCGCGAGCAGTTGAACAGGACCGTTGCACGAAAACTGGCCCGGCTGGGAGGCTGACGTGGGAGTCCAGGACATCATCGAGGGCAAGAAGCAGTGGCGGGCGCACGTGGCTCGGGTCAAGACCCTCCCGCCGGATTACCAGATCGTCTACAAGGAGATGCAGAAGTACCTGTTCAAGGTCGGACCGGTCGACCTGGCCGACGGGCGCCTGCTCTCCGGGATCGTCGACTTCTTCGAGGAGGGCGCCGCGGCTGGCAAGAGGGTTCTGGAAGTCACCGGCACCGACGTCGCCACCTTCTGCGACGACCTCATCAAGGACTCGCGCACCTACGCGGACGTCTATCAGGAGTCCATCCGCACGAACACCGACACGGACAAGAAGTAACACCTGTCGGCACCATGCCGGCGGGCGTCAGCCCGCACGACGCGCTGGCGAGCCGAGTAGCTCGCCGGCGCGTCGGCAGATCCGCGCTTCCCCCAATGGCATGCCGTCAACGAGAGCGCAGATCGGCCAGATCGGGCCGGTTGCACGCTGTTGGCCCGGTTCCACGACTCGACGACGTTGAGGCCCGCGGTGCAGGGGATGTGGCGTCCTGCTCCCAAGCGTGAACCCAGCGCCGAAGTAGCGATGAGCCGGAGCGGGAGGCGTACGGTCGTTCGGCATGTCAACTGATTTCCGCTGCGCCCTGCTGGACGACTACCAGGGGGTGGCACTCGGGCTGGCGGACTGGTCCAAGGTCCGTGCCACCAGCTTTCGCGAGCACTTCACGAGCACTGAGGAGCTCGTAGCGGCCATCCGAGACTGCGAGATCGTGGTCGCCATGAGGGAGCGCACGCCGTTTTCCGCCGAGGTGTTCGACCAGCTGCCCCACCTGCGGCTGCTCGTCACCACCGGCATGAGCAACGCCGCCATCGACCTGGAGGCGGCGCGGGCGCACGGCGTCACGGTGTGCGGCACGGGCGGCGGCTGGACCTCGACGGTCGAGCTGACGTGGGCGCTGATCCTTGGCCTGGCCCGCCACCTGGTGCCTGAGGCGACCGCGCTGCGCACCAGCGGTCCATGGCAGCACACCCTGGGCGTCGACCTGCACGGACGCACCCTCGGGCTGCTCGGCCTGGGCAGGATCGGGTCGCAGGTGGCGGCGGTCGGCCGGGCGTTCGGCATGGACGTGCTGGCCTGGAGCCACAACCTGACGCGCGAGCGGGCCGAGGAGTGCGGCGCGCGGCTGGCCCCCGACCTGGACGCCCTGCTCGTCGGCTCCGACATCGTCTCCGTCCACCTCGTGCTCGGCGACCGGACGCGCGGGCTCGTCGGCGGGCGGGAACTCGCGCTGATGAAGCCCACCGCCTACCTGGTCAACACCTCGCGGGCGGCGATCGTCGACCAGTCCGCCCTGGCGAGCGCGCTGCGCGAGGGGCGGATCGCGGGGGCCGGGCTGGACGTGTTCGACGAGGAGCCGCTGCCCGCCGGCCACGAGTTCCGTACGCTGCCGAACGTGCTGGCCACGCCGCACCTCGGCTATGTCAGCGAGCTGAACTACGCGACGTTCTTCCGTGACGCCGTGGACGACATCGGCGCCTTCCTCGACGGCAGCCCGATCCGGGCGCTGACCTGACTCACCCGCTGTGGACGCCTCCGTGCAGGCCCGTCAGAGCGGTCAGCGGATGAGGGCGCGGCTGAGGAGGTGCTGCAGGACGTCCTGCTCTTCGGGGGCCAGTGGGGCCAGTGGGGAGTCTTTGGAGAGCAGCTCGAGGAGGCGGTCGCGGAGCTCGGTGCCCTTGGAGGTCAGGATGAGCTGCTTGGCGCGGCGGTCGTCGGGGTGTGGATGGCGTTCGAGGTAGCCCTGCCCTTCGAGGCGATCGGCGACGAAGGTGATGTTGGAGGCCTCACAGCCCATCCGTTCGGCGAGTTCGCGCAGCGTCATGGGGTGGGTCAGCTCGCGTAGCGCGGTGCCCTGTGAGGGTGTGAGACCGAGGGTGGCCGTGCGGGCTCGAAGGTGGGCTTCGATCTGACTGGCCAGTTCTTTGACCAGCCCGCACAGCCGGCGGTCGGCTTGGGGTTGGGTTTCGCGCTCGGTGGTCACGGCATGAGTCTACTGCAGCTCGAATAGTTGCAGCTGAAACTGTTCTAGCTGTAACTTTCGCTCGGTGCCGTCGCCTGGCGGCACCTCTTCGAGCGCGAGGTAGGGCAATATGGCCACAACGACCGATTTCGACCGCGTACGGCTGACGAGCGCACCGCGCGTCCGTTCGCTCCGCCTGGGTGAACTGAAGATCACCTACGTCCCGGACGGGCTGGCCCTGTGCAAGCCACGCGGCTGGCTGCCCGCCGCCACCGACGCGGACTGGTCGGCCAATCACGATCATCTCGACGACGGGGGCTTCCTGCCCGCAGCCGTCGGCGGGCTGCTGGTCGAGCGGGGTGACCGGGCGTTGCTCATCGACACCGGGTTCGGACCCGAGTCCCACCCCGACGACCCGGCCAACCCGATGCTGGGAAGCATCTACGGCGGCGAGCTGCTGGACGGCCTGCGGCGGCTGGGCCGCGAGCCGAGCCAGATCGAGGCCGTCGCCATCACCCACCTGCACCTCGATCACCTGGGCTGGGCCTGGAGCAACGAGCCCGGCACCGACACGCCGCCATTCGCGCACGCCACCCACTTCATCGCGGCGCCCGAGTGGGAGCGGCGCGACCTGGCCGCCGCGGGCGGGGCGACCGAGGAACGTCTGGCCGCCTTCGCACCACGCGTTCGCACGGTCGAGGACGGCGAGGAGATCTTCCCCGGCGTACGGGTCTCGTTCTCGCTCGGACACACCGTCGGCCACGCCACGTACACCATCACCGGCGGTGACCGGCGGCTGATCGCGTTCGGCGACGCGATGCACGCGCCGATCCAGGTCACCCACCCCGAATGGGGCTGCGGGATCGACCACGACCCCGCCGACGCCGCCGAGTACCGCCGCCGCCTGGTCGAAGAGCTGAGCCGCCCCGACACCATCGGCTTCGGCAACCACTTCGCCGACGTGGTCTTCGGACGCGCCGAGCGCCGCAACGACGGCCGGTTCACCTGGATCCCCGTCGCCTGACCGTTCCACCCGGTGGTACGGCCCCTGTCGTACCAATCTGCCAGAGATAAGGAGAACTGCAATGAAGCACATCAAGCTGGGGGACCTGGACGTCTCCCGTATCGGTCTCGGCCTGGTGTCGATGTCCTACGCCTACACGGGAGCCGGCACGGACGACGCCGAGTCGATCCGCACCATTCACCGGGCCCTGGAGCTGGGCGTCACGTTCCTGGACACCGCCGAGGTGTACGGCCCGTACATCAACGAGGAACTCCTCGGCAAAGCGCTCAAGGGCCGCCGGGACCAGGCCGTGGTGGCGACGAAGTTCGGCATGATCTCGCATGCGCACGGCGGGGCAGGGCAACTCGACAGCAGCCCGGCCAACATCCGCACGGCCGTCGAAGGCTCACTCAAGCGGCTGGGCACCGACTACATCGACCTGTACTACCAGCATCGAGTCGACCCGAACACACCGATTGAGGACACCATCGGGGCGCTGGCCGAACTGATCACCGAGGGCAAGGTCCGCCACATCGGCCTGTCCGAGGCCGGGCCGGAGACGATCCGCCGTGCCCACGCCGTGCATCCCATCGCTGCCGTCCAGTCGGAGTACTCCCTGTGGACCCGGGTTCCGGAGGCGCAGGTGCTGCCTCTGCTGCGCGAGCTGAACATCGGCTTCGTGCCCTACTCGCCTCTGGGACGCGGCTTCCTCACCGGGCAGATCCGCTCGACCAGCGGCTTCGACGAGACCGACCTGCGAAAGAACAACCCGCGCTTCACCGGCGAGAACCTCCAGCACAACCTGCGTCTCGCAGACGAGGTCCAAGCCATCGCCGCCGAAGCGGGTACCACCCCGGCGCAGATCGCCCTGGCCTGGCTGTTGACCCGGGGCGACGACATCGCCCCTATCCCCGGCACCAAGCGCGTGGCACGCGTCGAGGAGAACACTGCCGCCGACGCCGTCGAACTGACCGCCGAGCAGATCGAGAAGCTCAACAACCTTCCTCCTGCTGTCGGCGAGACCCACGACGAAGCCGCCATGCGCCTGTTGGAGCGTTGATCCCAGCCGCGGCTGGGACCGCACATTCACGGGCGCGACCCCTGCCGCTTGCGCACGGGCGGCATCGCTTCCGGTAGCTCTGACCGACAACGTTTCCACCCGAGCTGAGAAGTTCTCCGCGCGGTGCGTTGCCGATCGAGCCGGTCGAACACCTCGTCCAGCGGTTCGGTGCGCAGCGTGCAGGTACGCCACGGGCGCCTGCACGCTGCGCACCACGACCTAGTCCTGCTCCAGGGCTTCGGTGACCCCGCGGATGCCGGCGCGGATCATCTCGCCGTACGGGTCGTCCGGCAACCGCCCGACGAAGCGCTCGGCCAGTGCCAGGTGTTCCCGGGCCAGGGCGGTGTGGCCCAGGCGCCGGTGGTCGTCGGCGAGGTTGAGGTGCAGCGACGGCAGGAATCCCTGGACCTGCATCGAGGGGTGGTACTGCTGGGCGCGTTCGTCGGTGAGGTCGGCGACGGCGGCCAGTGCTCGCTCGTCCCAGCTGAGTTCAGCTTCGGTGCTCTCCTGAAGGTCGGCCAGATAGTGCGCGAGAGTGCAGCGGTGGAAGGCGTCGCCGTCGCCGCCGATCTCGTCCCAGAGCGCGGTGAGGGTGTCGCGGGCCAGTGTCTGCTGTCCTGATCGACCGAGCTGTACGGCGTCGACGATGCGGGTCATGGTCGGGTCGGGCGCGGGCTGGTCGTCGTGGTCGTCCATGCCGCAGATGGTCGAGGCTCAACCTCGTCGAGGGTCAACGTGTGCTGACAGACTGATCGCATGACAGGTCTGACCGCCGAACTCGTGGTCGATGGTCGTGACCCACAGACCCCGGCGCTCGCCCCGAACGGGCGCCTGCTCTGCTACGTCCTCGCTCCCGTCAGCCGGACCGGTGACCACCTCGACACCGAACTCTGGCTCGTCGACACCGATGGCGCGGCCGCGTCGCGTCGGGCGACCGCCGACACCGCGACCGAGTCCCGGCCACGCTGGTCGGCCGACTCGGAGACGCTGTTCTTCCTGTCCGACCGCGCCGACCGCGGTACCTCGCAACTGCACGGGCTCACCCTCGCCGCCGGCACGACGACCACGCTGACCAGTTGGCGCGCCGGCGTCATCGACCACCTGCCGCTCGCCGACCCCGACCTGGTCGCTCTGCTCGCCGAGGACGAACCCACCGAGCAGGACGCGCGCCGCGCCCGGGACCGCGACGACGCCATTGTCGTCGGTGAGCGCGAACCGCGTGCCCGGTTGCGCCTGCTCGACCTGCGCACCGGGCGGGTCACCACCCCGGATGTGTTCGGTGACCGGCACGTCGTGGAGGTGCGGCAACGTCCCGACGGCGGTCCACTTGCCGTGCTGACCGGGGGCAGCGCCGACAACGACTACGGCCCGCGCACCGGCCAACTGCACCTGTTCGACCCCACGACCGGGACCGCGGAGAACCTCGGACCGGTCGGGGTGGACGCACGATCTCTTGCCTGGTGGCCGGGCGAGGACGGTTGGCACGTCGGTTACCTCGCGCTCACCCCACCGGTTCTGCACGCCGGCACCGCCGTGTTCGACCTGGCCGTGAACAGCCGCGTCCTCCGCAACCGCACCGCTGGTCTCTCGATGTGCCCCACCACCCTCTGCCAGACCGATGCCGCCCCGCTGGTGGTGTTCGCCGACGGCCTGAACACCACCCTGGCCCGGCTCGACGCCAAAGACCTCACGACCCTGTCGCATCACCCCGGACGCCTCGACAACCTCGCCACCACCCCTGCCGGCGACGAGATCGCGGTGCTTACCGGTACCCGCTATCAGCGCCCGAACGTTCACATCGGACCGCCCACCGGCCCGCTGCGAAGAATCACCAACACCCGCCCGGAACTGGACGGCATCGCACTCGGCACGCAACAACCGCTGGCCTACCGCGCCGCCGACGGCCTCGACCTGGACGGCCTGCTCGTACTGCCGGTGGGAAAAACCGCGTCGGATGGCCCGTTCCCGCTGGTCACGATCGTGCACGGAGGCCCGTACGATCGCTACGCCGATCGTTGCCAGTTGTTCTGGTTTCCCAGCGCGCAGTGGCTGGCCGCCGCCGGCTACGCGGTCCTGCTACCGAACCCGCGCGGCGGCCAGGGCCATGGCCACCGGTTCGCCGCCAGCGTCGCCGGCCGGGTCGGGCAGCAGGAGTGGACCGACATCCTGACCGGCATCGACCTGCTCATCGCCGAGGGCGTCGCCGATCCCGACCGGCTGGGCATCGCCGGCTGGAGCCACGGTGGCTTCATGTCCGCCTGGGCCGTCGGCCAGACCGACCGTTTCCGCGCCGCGCTGGTCGGCGCCGGCATCGTCGACTGGGGCATGCTCGCCGCGACCGGGGAGAACGGCCAGTTCGAAGCCGCGCTGGGTGGCAGCACCGGCTGGTCCGGCGTCGGCCCACACCCGCATGACGCGGTCAGCCCGATCTCCTTCGCCAGCCACATCCGCACTCCGGTGCTCATCATGCACGGCGCCGAGGACACGAACGTTCCCCTCGGACAGGCCGTGTACCTCCACCGGGCGCTGCGCCACTTCGACGTCGAGCACGAGTTCGTGATCTACCCGCGAGAGGGCCACTCGATCCGGGAACGCAACCACCAACTCGACGTCCTGCGCCGGACCCGCGCCTGGTTTGATCGCTGGCTCCTGCCCTGACCGGGGCGCGTGGACCAGACGTCGTTGCCTCCAACCGGTTGTTGCTGATCTGAGCTGACGTCAAGACCCAGGCGGATCTCATGCCGAGACACGCGCCCGCCCGACGATGCTCGGCCCGGCTCGTCATGTCGTTCTGGGAAACCGCCGACCTTCCGCCGACCACGCCGGAGCCGACTGGCCGACTCGGCCGCGAACCGACAGTCCGTGCCGCAGCTGTTCGAGGCTGAAGCTCGATTACCGGTTTACCATTAACGATAATCCGATAATGCATCGCCACATAAGGGGCATAGCGTGCATGCATCATAATGACAGTTCTTGTGCGTAACGCGTCAGAATGGTGTGCTGCGGCATCCTCGACGCCCTGGGACGCTGCCGGACACGGTCACCAACGCCGCGCCAGACCCATGACCCGAGCACCCGCCGTGGGTCCGGGTTCGTCGCTCACCCGCGCAGCTGCGCGTTGAGCCGGGCGGCCTGTCGCATGAGGTGGTCACGTTCGGGGATGTTGGGCGCCGATCGGGCGGCCTGGGCGTAGAGCCGCGCCGCGGTGACTACATCACCATCGCGCTCGTGCAGGTATGCGACGACGGCGCCGTGCCGCGGCAGCGAGGGGTCGAGCCCCGCCAGGGCGGCCAGGCCGGCCCGTGGGCCGTCGGCCTCGCCGACCGCGACGGCCCGGTTGAGGCGGGCCACCGGGCTGTCGGTGAGCCGCACCAGTTCGTCGTACCACTCGACGATCTGCACCCAGTCGGTCTCCTCGACCGTCTGGGCGTCGGCGTGGAGCGCGACGATGGCCGCCTGGGCCTGGAACTCGCCCAGGCGGTCGCGGGCGAGGGCGGCCTGGAGCACGTCGACGCCCTCGCTGATCAGTCGGGTGTTCCACAGGCCGCGGTCCTGCTCGGCGAGCGGCACAAGCCTGCCGTCGGCGCCGATCCGTGCCGGTCGTCGTGCGTGGTGGAGCAGCATGAGCGCCAGCAGGCCCGCGACCTCCTCCTGGTTGGTCCTGGCCGCCAGCTGGCGAGTGAGCCGGATCGCCTCGGCGGCGAGGTCGACGTCGCCGGAGTAGCCCTCGTTGAAGACCAGGTAGAGCACGCGCAGCACGGTGGTGACGTCACCGGGCTGGTCGAATCGGACGGTGGAGACGGTCCGCTTGGCCCTGCTGATGCGTTGGGCCATGGTCGCCTCGGGCACGAGGTAGGCCCGTGCGATCTGCCGTGTGGTCAGACCGCCGACCGCACGCAACGTGAGCGCGACGGCCGAGGCCGGTGTCAGGGACGGGTGCGCGCACAGAAAGTACAGCTGAAGGGTGTCGTCCACCGCCGTACCCAGGTCGGGCGTGGGCTCGGCCTCGACCAGTTCCTCTCGCCGCCGCCGGGAGGCGTCGGCGCGCACGGCGTCGAGGAACTTGCGCCACGCCACCGTGACCAACCAGCCCTTGGGGTCCCGCGGCGAGTCGTCCGGCCACCCGCGTACGGCCTCGACCAGGGCGTCCTGCACGGCGTCCTCGGCCGCCGCGAAGTCGGCTCCGCGGCGGACGAGGACGCCGATGACCGCGGGCACCAGCTCCCGCAGCAGCGACTCGTTCACTCGGTGGCCGTCGGCTGCACGCCGTAGAACGGGCGCACCTCGAGCCACTCGTGGATCGGCTTACCACCCGCGCCCGGAGCGGCGGACAGCTCACCGGCCAGCTCGATCGCGCGGTCGTAGGTCTCCACGTCGATCACCATCCAGCCGGCGATCAGGTCCTTGGTCTCCGCGAACGGACCATCGGTGACCGGCGGCCGCCCCTCGCCGTCGTAGCGAACGAACGTCCCCTCCGGGGAGAGCGCCTGACCGTCGACGAACTCGCCGGTGCCCTCGAGCCGAGCGGCGAAGTCGTTCATGTACTGCATGTGGGCCGAGATCTCCTCCTGGCTCCACTGGTCCATCGGCACGTCGTTGACGGCAGCCGGGGCGCCGCGGTAGTGCTTGAGCAGCAGGTACTTGGCCATCATGTCTCCTTGATCAGGTACGGCCATTCTGGCCGTGTTCGCTCCGGGGACGGAGCCGCTCTGCGGTTCTCGACATCCCACCGCGATATTTTTCGCGAGTTTTCAAGACCAGGGTGGGCGCAGCCGCTGAACGGGTCCGTTCTTCAGGCCCCGTCCGACACGGGCGACGCCGCCGCCCGCTCCTGGCTCGGGACGTACGCCGCGCGGGCCATTGCCACCTCGGCGGCCTGGCGCTCGCGCCACCGGCGCTGACTGTCCCGGTTGCAGGCGCGACACGTCCGCCGGTATCGCCCCGTCGATTCGTCGACCTCGCGGTCGTGCCCGTTGCGACAGGTCGACCGCTGCGCCCGTGTCCGGCAGCTCTCCGCGCGACTGACCTGCCGCAGATGGGTGGGCTCCACGCAGTCCCGGACGTCGCAGATGTGGTCGACGTCCAGGTCGGGGTCGTAGCCGCCGACGAAGGCCGCATAAGCGGCGATGTGTGCCCAGGCCCGGCCCGCGACCTTCTGGTAGACACCGCGCCGCGTGCCGTAGCCACGGATGATCAGGCAGCCGCCGGCCTCTCGGACCGCACGCTCCAGGAGATATCGGCGGAGACTGTCCTCGGTGAAATGCCGAGACAGACCGCTGACCCTGCTGAGCACGCCGTCACTCTAGCCGAGGGCTCGCGCGCCAGGCGTCCGCCGTACCCCCGGTCAGCCCGTAGCCGACGGCCTGTTCGGGCAGGTCCACGTCGGTGTCGTCGGCGACGTCGGCGCAGGGCACCAACCGCACGGCCGCGCCCTGCGCGCGCAGGTAGTCGCGCGCGCCCCGGTCCCCGATCGCCGCCGCGGCGGCGCCGGCCCAGTGGTGCCGGCCGAGCAGCACCGGATGTCCGGGACGTCCGTCCTGATAGGTGGCCACCGCGAGGGAGTCGGCGGTGGCGTTCCGGGCCACCCGGCGGACCGCCTGAGGGGTCAGGCCGGGCATGTCGACCAGCGTGACCACGGCCGCCACGGCGGTGCCGGACGTCAGGGCGGACAGTCCGGCCCGCAGAGACGAGCCCATGCCGGTCGCCCAGTCGTCGTTGAGCACCGCGGCGGGCAGCCGAGCCAGGGCGCGGACCCGGTCGGCCTGCGCGCCGAGCACCACCACGACCGGCCGGCAGCCGGCCGCCGCGAGGATCGCCGCGGCGTGCTCCACCAGGGGCCGATCCCGGTACGACAGGAGGGCCTTCGGCATGCCGATCCGGCGGCCGGCACCGGCCGCGAGGAGCAGTCCCGCCGTGGCCATGGGCCGAGTGTAGGCCGACCCATCGCGGCAGGGCCCCGCTGACGGCGCGGTCCGTCCGAAGAACCGCGTGGGTACCAGCCGTGGCCCGTGCGCGGTGTCCGGCGTCGGGACGATCGATCGCCGCGACGCCGGACCGCCCTGGTCGCCAGGGTCAGCGGGCGAGCCAGTCCCGGTACGAGGTGGGCGCGAGCACGGCGTCGTCCGGGGCGACCAGCGCGTCGGCGGGCGCTGCCGCGAACATGCCGGCGCTGTCGTCGGTGGTGACGGTGCGCTTGTCGCCCTGGGCGGCGAGGGTGATCCGGCCCAGCTCGTCGAGCGGGAAGACGTCGGGGCCGGCGATGTTGCGGATGCCCCGCAGGGGAGCGCCCATGCTGACGTCGGCGACGGCCTGGGCGACGTCGGCCGCCGCGATCGGCTGCAGCGGGTTGCTGGGCAGGCGGACGGTGTTCTCGTCGGCGGTCCAGGACATCACCGCCCCCATGAACTCGAAGAACTGAGTGGCGCGGACGATTGAGTAGGGGACGGGACCGGCCTTGAGGATGTCCTCCTGGAGGACCTTGGCGCGGTAGTAGGCCAGGTCGGGGACCAGGTCGACGCCCACGATCGAGAGCACCACCGCGTGCCCGACGCCGGCCTGCTCGGCGGCGGCCAGGAGGTTGTCCATGGTCGTCTGGAAGAAGGCGGGGGAGGCCTCGTCGAAGGTCGGCGAGTTCGTCAGGTTGACGACGACCTCGGCGCCCTTGAGCGCCTCGGGCAGACCCTGCCCGGTGAGGAGGTCGACCCCGGTCGACTGCGAGTGCGGCACCGCGTCGTGCCCGGCTGCCCGCAGGATCTCGACGACCTGGGACCCGATGAGGCCGGTCCCGCCCATCACGGCGATCTTCATGTTCGTTCCACCTTCCCTGGAGGGATTGCAGCCCGTTTGTCCGGCCCTCGTTGGCAGCCCGGCCGATACTCGGACTTCTTATGTCCGAGAACTATACTCGGACACGAGGGGTCCGAGTATCGGGGTGGCTAGGGTGATGCGATGAAAATGTCCGGCGGGGTCGAATGGGCGCTGCACTGCTGCGTCGTCCTCACGGTCAGCAGCAGGCCCGTCCCGGCGGCGCGGCTCGCGGAGCTGCACGACGTCTCCGGCAGCTACCTCGCCAAGCAGCTCCAGTCGCTCGCCCGCGCCGGCCTCATCCACTCCGTGCAGGGCAAGGCCGGTGGCTACGCGCTGACCCGCGCACCGGAGAGCATCACGTTGCTCGACGTGGTGCGGGCCGTCGACGGTCCCGGGCCCGCCTTCGTCTGCACCGAGATCCGGCAACGCGGCCCGCTGGCGACCCCGGCCAACGCCTGCACCAGGGCGTGCCCGGTCGCCCGGGCCATGTGGACCGCCGAGGAGGCGTGGCGTCAGGCACTCGCCGCGGTCACGATCGCCGATCTCGCCCGCGACGTCGGCACCGACTCGGGCCCCGAGGCACTGCCCGCGGTACGCGCCTGGCTGACCGGCGCCAACGACAACTGACGTCGCGGTCAGCCGGCGTGGCGTACCTCGGTGTCCCAGATCTGCGCCCACGGACGCCGCAGCCCCCGGCACACGAAGATCGGGCCGCCGTTCTCGTCGTTGTCCACGTCGACCCGCTGGTCCACCCGTCCGGCGGGTGCGCACTCGGTGAACCAGGCGTTCAGCGGGGCGGAGCGTTCCCAGCCGACGACGATCGCCACGTCGGCGTCGGCGGGTGGTCGGCCGAAGTCGACCATGCTGTTGTGCCCGGAGTACGCGCGGGGCAGATCACGGGTCGGGCCGTAGCGGGCCAGCGCGCCCGCCTCGCCGTAGTTGCCGGTCAGGATGACCGTCCGCGAGCGCTCCTCTGGCGGAAGGCCACGGTGGACCGTGGCGACCGAGTCGGCGAACGCCGGCCAACCGATGGTCTCACCGGCGTCGTAGTTGACGTCCACCACGAAGCCGGGCAACCGGTCGGCCGGCAACACCGGCAGCAGCAGCACGATGGTGGGCAGCAACAGCGGCACCGCGGCCACCGTGAGCAGAGCCCGGCGCAGCCCGACCGCACCGCGTGACGCCCAGGCGGCGGTGACCGCCGCCCCGGCGGCGGTCAGGACCAGCAGCAGCGGCGCGTCGTAGTAACCCTTGCCGCCGGCGATCAGCACGATGCCGACGACGACCAGCCAGGCCCAGCCCAGAGGGCGGTACGCCAGCCACGCCGGCCGGCGCAGCAACGCGACGAGCCCGGCGATCCAGATCGGCACCGCGTACGGGCTGATGATGACGAACTGGAGGGTGAGCGCGTCGAGGCGGCCACTGTAGGAGCTGTCACCGCCGGAGATCGAGGCGGCCACCGACAGCTGCGGAAAGCCGTGCGTGGCCTGCCAGATCAGGGTCGGCGCGGCCAGCAGCGCGGCGATCCCGACGGCGGCGAGCACCCACCGGTCGCGCAGCAGCCGGCGCGGCCCGGCGATGGCCACCCCGGCGATCAGGCCCACGGCCAGCAGCGCGGGCAGCAGCTTGTTGAGCATGCCGACGCCGAGCGCCAGCCCGATGCCGACCGCCCACCGGCTGTCGCCGGTGCGCAGCAGCCGCACCGCGCACCACACGGCGGCCAGCCAGACCAGCAGGTCGACGGTGGTGGTGCTGAGCAGGTGCCCGCCGGCGAGCACGATGCCGGACAGCGCGGCGAGCAACGCCGCGAAGCTCTGCCCGCCCCGGCCGGCGCCCAACTCCCGGGCGATGGCCGCGACCAGCAGGACCGCGACACCGGCCAGCAGCGCCGACGGGGTGCGCAGCACGACCAGGTTGCCCGGCGCGATCGTGTCGAGCAGTCGGGCCAGCGCCGGGACCAGCGGGCCCTGGTCGACGTAGCCCCAGTCGAGGTGCCGGCCGCAGAGCAGGAAGTACAGCTCGTCCCGGTGATAGCCGTAGCGGCCCGCGAGCAGCAGCAGCGTCACGCTGACCGCCGCGGCCACCAGCCACGGGCCGAGCGCGCGCGGACCCGGTGTCGGTGGCCGCTTCGACGGCGACGACTGATCCGGCCGGTGGGGTCGGCCGGTCTCGATGGCGGACTCGCTCACCCGCACATCATCACCCCTGACACCGCCGTCCGGGTGCCCGTGCCGCCCGTCCCGGGACCCGATGCGAAGATCAGCTTTGTTCCTCTACCGGAAGGACGACATGCGCTATCGCACTCTGGGCGCCACCGGCACGGTGGTGTCGACCCTGTGTCTGGGCACGATGACCTTCGGCGCGGAGACCGACGAGGAGGGCAGCTTCGCCCAGCTGGACCGGTTCGTGGAGGCCGGCGGGACGTTCATCGACACCGCCGACGTCTACTCCGCCGGCGTCTCCGAGGAGATCGTCGGCCGCTGGCTGGCTGCGCGGCCCGGCCTGCGCGACCGGCTGGTCATCGCCACCAAGGGGCGGTTCCCGATGGGCCCGGGGGCGAACGACGCCGGCCTGTCCCGGGTGCACCTGACCCGCGCCCTGGACGCCAGCCTCCGGCGCCTCGGTGTCGAGGCCGTCGACCTCTACCAGGCGCACGCCTGGGACCCGCTGACCCCGCTGCCGGAGACGCTGCGGTTCTTCGACGACGCGGTCCGCGCAGGCAAGGTCCGCTATGCGGGGGTCAGCAACTTCACCGGTTGGCAGTTGCAGAAGGCCGCCCTGCTCACCCAGCACCTCAACCTCACCCCGATCGTGACCCTCCAGCCGCAGTACAACCTGCTGGCCCGGGAGATCGAGTTCGAGCTGGTGCCGGTCTGCGAGAACGAGGGCATCGGCATCCTGCCGTGGTCACCGTTGGGCGGCGGCTGGCTGACCGGCAAGTACCAGCGGGACAGCACGCCCACCGGCGCCACCCGGCTCGGCGAGAACCCGCAGCGCGGCGTCGAGGCGTACGCGGGTCGCAACGCCGAGGAGCGCACGTGGCGGGTGATCGACGCGGTCAGCCAGGTGGCCGGGGAGCAGGGCGTGTCCATGTCGGCGGTGGCCCTCGCCTGGTTGGCGGCCCGCCCGGCGGTCACCTCGGTGATCCTCGGGGCACGGACGACGGCGCAGCTCGACGACAACCTGACCGCCGCCGACCTGGTCCTCGACGCGGAGCAGACCCGGCTGCTGGACGAGGCGAGCGCCCCGCCGGTGGGTGACTACCCGTACGGCCAGGCCGGTGTGCAGCAGCGCGGCCGCGACCTGCCCGCGGGCTGACCGGCCCCGCACAATGGGCGGATGACCATGCCCTTCCCCGAGCCCACGAGCCCCGCCGGCAGCCGCACCGAGGTCTTCCTGCGCTACCTGGACTACTTCCGGGAGTCGGTGACGACCAAGGTGTCGGCGCTGCCCGAGTCGGAGCTGCGGCGCAGCGGCCTGCCGTCGGGCTGGACGCCGCTGGAACTGCTCGAACACCTGCGGTACGTCGAGCTGCGCTGGATCGAGTGGGGTTTTCAGGGCCGGGATGTTCCCGAGCCGTGGGGTGACCGCCGCGGGGATCGTTGGTATGTCGCGCCCGAGGAGACCCGCTCGGATCTGGTGGCGGCGCTGCGGGCGCAGGGTGCGCACACCAGCGCGGTGGTGACGGCGCACGACCTGTCGGAGGTCGGCGCGCCAGGCCCGCGCTGGAGCGGCGCCGACCCCGCCTCGCTGGAGCGGGTGCTGTTCCACCTGCTCCAGGAGTACGCCCGCCACCTTGGCCACCTCGACATCGTGACCGAACTCGCCGACGGGCCGACCGGGGAGTGACCAGGCGACCGGTCGGACCCGCTCACCGCGCGTCGGCGGTGGCGGGTTCGACCGGGCTCGGTGGCGTGGTCGCCGGCCAGGTGAGCCGGCGTACGCCGGGGACCAGCGCGGTGCCGGCGCAGGCGGCCAGGACCAGCAGGCCGGCGACGGCCAGCGGTACGGGTGCCCCGAAGGCGTCCGCGGCCAGTGGCGCCAGGGCGTAACCCAGCGGCACGGCGCCCAGCGAGACCAGCCAGTCGTACGAGGTGACCCGGGCCAGGACCTCGGGCGGGAACTGGTGCTGCACGACGGTCTCCCAGACCGGGTTGAGGTAGCCGAGGGCGGTCAGCGCGACGCCGTAGGCGACGATCACCGCCGGGGCGGGCGCGGCGACGGCGAGCAGCAGCAGTGGTGCGGCGTAGCTGGCCAGCCCGAGGTTGGCCAGCAGGACCGGCCGGTGGAGCCGGACCCGCCCGGCCAGCAACGAGCCGGTGAGCATGCCGATCGCGCCGGCCTGCAACAGCACGACCCAGGTGGCCTCACCGCCGAGGCGGTCGATGGCGATGGCCGGGCCGAGGGTCATCAGCACGGCGGCGGCGCCGTTCCAGACGCCGTGCCCGATCAGGCTGGTCCAGAACCAGTCGCGGGCGCGCACCTCGCCGAAGCCGTGTCGCAGGTCGGCCATGACGGAGCGGCGGGGCACCGGCACGTGCCGGACCCGGACGAGCGCGAGCAGCGTGGCGCTGAGCGCGAACGACGCGCTGTCGATGATGAACGCCCAGCCCGGGCCGGCGGCCCAGATCAGTGCCCCGGCCAGCGCCGGCCCGGCGAGCCGGCTGGTGTTGGCGGTGATCCCCATCAGGGCGTTGGCCCGCTGCCGGTCGGCCGGTGCGACGGTGCCGGCGACCAGCGGGGAGGCGGTCGGCATGGCGAACGCCGAGGCGGTGCCGCCGAGCGCCGAGGCCACCACGATGGTGGCCAGCGACGGTTCGCCGCCGAGCAGCTCCACGCCGACCGCGAGCTGGGTCGCGCAGCGGACCAGGTCGGCCGCCAGGGCGACCCGGCGGGCGTCGAACCGGTCGGCGACCACGCCGCCGAGTGGCAGCAGGAGCAGCCGGGGAACCATCGCCGCCGCGAGGACGACAGCGAGCGCGCCGGTCGAACCGGTGGCCCGCAGGACGGCCAGGGCCAGCGCGGCGGGGACCACGGCGTCGCCGACCCCGGAGACGGTCCGGCCCAGGAACAACAGCCGGAAGGAGCGGGTGCGCAGAGGAGTGGTCACCAGCACACGGTACTTCGACGCCGAATATTTCGTCAACGAATAGTTCGGGGCGATAAGCTCTGGCGATGAACCCCCACGACTCGGTCGACCGGCACGTCGAGCGCTGGCTGCCCGTCCTGCCCGACCTCGACGTCGACGTCGAAGGGGCGGTGACCAGGATGGGTGTCCTCATCCGGCACCTGCGCACCGTGAAGGAGCGGGTGCTGGTGGATTTCGACCTGCCGGCACACGAGTACGACACGCTGCACGCGCTCGCCGGCCGGCAGGGGCGTGCCGCGCCCTCGGAACTGGCCGCGGATCTGGCGATGGCGCCCGCGTCGATCACCGCGCGGGTCGACAGTCTGGTCGAGCGGGGCTTCGTGCGCCGCACTCCGTCCACCGTGGACCGGCGACGGGTCGACGTGGAGCTCACCGATGCCGGCCGTGCCGCATGGCACGGGGCGATGGACGTCCGGGGCGCCGAGGAGCACCGGCTGCTCGGCGCGCTCACCCCGGCGGAGCGCCGGCTGCTCTCCGATCTGCTGCGCCGGGTGCTGCTCGTGGCCGAGCAGCCGGCCGACTGAGCCCGCGCGGCGCGGCGGGGAGCGGGCCGTACCGGGAAATCACCTGGCGGTCGGCGTACCGTCGATGGGAGGGTGACCGGCATGACAGCGGACGCTCTGGCCGGGGCCCTGGCCGACGACGGACGCCGGCGGGTCTTCGCGGCCATCGTGCTGGGCGCGGCCAGCGCGGCCCAGATCGCCGAGCGGGCCGCCCTGCCGGCGCGGACGGTGCTCACCGGCATCCGCCGGCTCATCGACGCGGGCCTGGTGACCGGTTCCGACGGCACGCTCGTGGCCGACGAGGTGTCGCTGCGGGCGGCCGCTCGCGAGCGCCGCCCGGCCGACGACGGCGAGCCGGCCGGTGACCCGGTGCTACGGACATTCCTGCGCTCCGGTGTGCTGGTCGGCCTGCCGGCGCAACGCGGTCGGCGACGGGTGCTGCTGGCGCACATCGCGGAACGGTCGTTCGAGCCGGGGATCCGCTACCCCGAGCGGGCCGTGGACGAGGCGCTCAAACCGTGGTGCGCCGCCGGCGGGTCGGACCACGTCACGTTGCGCCGCTACCTGATCGACGAGCAGTTGCTCACCCGCGAACACGGCATCTACGAGCGTCTCTGATCGCCCTGCTGCCGGGCCGCCGGTGGCGTGTCCCCGGGCCGCCGGCGGCCCGGACGGCGGAAAATCCGTTGACCGCGCTCCGGACAATCAACGGGTGACCAGCACACTCCGATCCACCTGGGTGACCACCGCCGTCCATCCCGACCAGCCCGACGCGGCGCTGCTGCTGCGCGAGTACATGACGGAGATGGTGGTCCGCTACCACCGCCGCCCGGCCCGTCCGGGAGAGGTCGACGCGGCGCTGGCCGAGATGCCCAGCGACGACTTGGCGCACCCGACCGGTGTGCTGCTGCTCGCCCACCACGGCGCGGACCTGGCCGGCTGCGCCGGGCTGCGCTGGTGGCCGGACTGGGCCGAGATGACCCGGGTGTTCATCCGCCCCGCACATCGCGGCGCCGGCGGGGGCGCGGCGCTGCTGGCCGCCCTGGAGCAGCGGGCACGGGCGGCCGGAGTGGACCGGATCCGCCTGGACACCCGCAACGACCTGGTCGAGGCCCGCGCCCTGTACGCCCGGCACGGCTACGTCGAGATCCCCGCGTATTCGCAGGGCCCGTACGCCGAACACTGGTTCGAGAACCGGCTGTGCTGAGGACTTGACGGCCGCCGTCAGGTGCGCTAAATACAAAGAGGAACTTGAGTCACCCCGACTCAAGTCATCACCTTCGGCCAGGAGAACCGAGGAGGCACGACGATGTTGATGCGTACCGACCCGTTCCGCGAGATCGACCGGCTCGCCGAGCAGTTCTTCGGTACGGCGGCCCGTCCCGCGATGATGCACCTGGACGCCTACCGCGACGGGGACCACTTCTACGCCGCGTTCGACCTGCCCGGCGTCGACCCGGACTCCATCGACTGCACCGTCGAGCGCAACGTGCTCACCGTGCGGGCCGACCGTCGCCGGCCGACCGGCGACGGTGTCGAACTGGTCGCCGCCGAACGCCCCATGGGCACCTTCACCCGGCGGCTGTTCCTGGGCGACACCCTGGACACCGACAAGCTCGAGGCGGGCTACGACAACGGGGTGCTGACGCTGCGCATCCCGGTCGCCGAGCGCGCCAAGCCCCGCCGGGTGACCATCAGCGCCAACGGCGACGGACGCCGGCAGATCAACGCCTGACCGATGCGGGGGGCGGGCCAACCGTCGTACCCGGCCCGCCCCGAGCATCACCGGCCGTCCCGTCCACCGCGGGGTCTTCCCCGGTGGTGGCCGGTGGGTAGAGCGCGGCGAGCGCGTGGGCGGTGCCCGCGAGAAGCTCCCGCAACTCGGCCGGTGCGAGCACCTCCACCTGCGCGCCGAGCTTGAGCATCTCGACGTGACCGTGCCGGATCGACTCGATCGGCACGGTGGTGACCAGCCAGCCGTCCGCGTCCGGCGCACCAGCGGCGTCTTGCGCCGCCCGACTCATCGCCGGCGGAAAGAGGTGCACCGTGCGCGCCAGCGCCGCCACGGTCATCCGCACCCGCGCCTCCGCGCGGTAGACGCCACTCTCGTAGCGCTCGGTGTGCTCCTGCCAGCTGGCCGCCAGGTCGAACCCGGCCGGTCGGTCGGCGGGCTCGTCCAGCACGGTCAGGTCCAGAATGGCGCCCACCCGGTAGGTGCGCACCTGCCCGGCCGCCGCGGCGACCAGGTACCACCGGCCGGCCTTGAGCACCACGCCGAGCGGGTCGAGGGTGCGGGTCACGTCCCGGGGTTGCTGCCACCGCCGGTAGCGCACCCGGATCCGGCGGTCCTCCCACACCGCGCCGGCCAGGGCGGCCAGGTGCGGTGTGGGCTCGGGCTCGCGGAACCAGCTCGGCGCGTCCAGGTGGAACCGCTGCCGGATCCGCCCGCCCCGGTCGGCTAGGTCGCCCGGCAGCGCGGCGCGCAACTTCAGCTCCGCGGTGGCCAGCACCGACCCCAGGCCCAGCTCGGCGGCCGGGCCCGGCACACCGGCCAGGAACAGCGCCTCGGCCTCGCCGGCGGTCAGCCCCGTCAGCCGTGTGCGGTAGCCGTCGAGCAGCCGGTACCCGCCGGCCGGGCCGCGCTCGGCGTACACCGGCACCCCGGCGGCGCCCAACGACTCCACGTCCCGGTACACCGTCCGGACCGACACCTCCAGGGCCTCGGACAGCTCCACGGCGGTCATCCGCCCCCGCGTCTGCAGGAGCAGCAGCAGGGAGACCAGCCGACTGGCACGCACCGCCCGACGGTAGCCGGCACGCCGTGGCCCGACACCGGCCGGGTCCGGCGGTCCCGGCGCGCCTGCGCGGCGAACCCACCCGGAGCTGAGAGTGTTTTTCACATGGTGTCCTCCGACGCTCCGGTGCTCGCCCGCCCGACGGCCCGACCGGCCCTGCCCGGCGGGCCGGTCGACGTCACCGAGGCGTGGCTGCGCAACCGCCGGTTGTCCGAGCACACCCGCGACGCCTACCGGCGCGACGTCGCCGGCTGGCTCACCTGGTGCGCCGACCGCGACCTGGACCCGCTGCGGGCCAACTTCCTGCACGTCAACGAGTACGCCCGCGCCCTGGAGTCCACCCTCGGCGCGCGCAGCGGCCGGCCGCTGACCCCGGCGACCGTGGCGCGCCGGCTCTCCGCGCTGTCCAGCTGGTACGACTTCCTCGTCAAACTCGGCGCGGTGCCGGCCAACCCGGTCGCCGGAGCCGACCGGCCACGCGTCGACCGGGACCACTCCGCCACCGTCGGTCTCACCCCGGAGGAGGTGGACGCGCTGCTCAGCGCCGCCGACGCGGACAGCGGCCCGACGGCCGCCCGGAACCGGGCCGCGATCGCGCTCCTGGCCGACCTGGGCCTGCGCGTCGGCGAGCTGATCTCACTGGATCTCACCGACCTGGGCAGCGAACGCGGGCACCGCAGCGTGCGGTTCGTCGGCAAGGGCGGCAAGCAACGCCGCCGCGCCCTCACCCCCGGCACGGGGTACGCGGTGGACGCCTACCTGGCCCAGCGGGCCGCCGCCACCGGGGTGCCGGTGCCGCAGCTGACCGGCCCGCTGCTGGTCACCGCCAGCGGCGCCCGACTGGACCGGCACTCGGTGTTCCGGATGGTCCGCCGGCTGGCCCGGGCCGCCGGTATCCCGGCCTGGGCGAAGCTCTCGCCGCACTCGCTGCGGCACGCCTTCGCCACCACCGCCCGCTCGGAGGGCGTCCCGCTGGAGGACGTGCAGGACGCGATGGGGCACGCCGACCCGCGTACCACCCGACGCTACGACCGCGACCGGCACAACCTCGACCGCGACCCGGCGTACGTGGTGTGGGCGGCCCGGTCCCGCCGCCGCGGCTGAGCGTCGTACCTCCGCCCTACGGTCGGTGGATGAGACACGGTCTGGAGCTGCCCTGCGGCGGCGCGTCCGTCCCGGTGTCCACGCTGGTCGAGCTGGGTGAGCTCGCCGAGCACGCCGGGTGGGACGGGGTGTTCCTGGAGGATTATCTGATCCACTACTCCGGGAACGACCCGTCCACCTACGACCCGTGGCTGGTGCTCACGGCGATCGCCGGCCGCACCGGTCGGGTGCGGCTGGGCACCACGGTCACGGCGCTGCCCCGACGCCGCCCGGCGAAGCTGGCCCGTGAGGTGCTCACCCTCGACCACCTCAGCGCGGGGCGGGCCACCGTCGCGGTCGGCGTGGGCGACCCGGGCGATCGGGGCCTGGCCGCGTTCGGCGAGCCGACCGAGGTGGCCGTCCGGGCCAGCATGCTCGACGAGGGTCTCGACCTGCTGACCGGGCTGCTCACCGGCGAGCCGGTCCGCCACCGGGGCGCCCACTACCGCGCCGACGGGGTGGCGCTGCGACCGCCGCCGGTGCAGTCGCCCCGGGTGCCGGTCTGGGTCGGCGGCAGCATGCAGGCCGGGGCGGTGCGGCGGCGGGCGGCCCGCGCCGACGGCATCGTGCCCTACAAGCTCACCGACACCGACGGGTGGTCCGACCTCACCCCTGAGGAGGTACGCGAGCTGGTGAGCGCCCTGCCACCCACCCGCGCCGACGGCCAGCCGTTCGACGTGGCGATCGGCGGCCGGCGGCGCCGACCGGACGAGCGCGCCGAGCGGGCCTACCTGGGCGCGCTCGCCGAGGCCGGCGCCACCTGGTGGCTGGAGTACGTGCCGGTCGGCGACCCGCCGACGATGCGGGCCGCCGTCGCCCGTGGCCCGCTGCGCTGACCGCCGCGCGGCCCGTGGAGCCTCAGCCCTGCGGGCGGGGGCAGATGCAGAAGGGCTGCCCGATCGGATCGATGAGCACCACCCACCGGTCACCGCCGGGCTGGAACTTCGGCTTCGACGCGCCAGCCTCGACGAACTCCTTCTCCGCCGCGGCCAGGTCGTCCACGTAGAGGTCGAGGTGGTAGCGCTTGCCCCCGGCCGGGTCGGGCCAGGTCGGCGGCCGGTAACCCTCGACCAGCCCGAAGCCGATCGAGACGCCGCCGCCATTGATCATGGCGTACTCGGCTTGGCTGTGGGTGATCTCCCAGCCCAGGGCCCGGTGGTAGAACGCGGCGTGCCCGGCCGGGTCGGAGCTGTCCAGGTTGACCATGGCGAGGTCGGCGGTTGTCGTCATGCGGGCAGTCTGCCCCGGGTACCTGCCAACCGCTGTCAGGTACGGCGGCGTTTTCCGCCCGGTCAGAGCGAGTCGATCGCCCAGACCGTGACCCGGTCGGCATCGCCACGGCAGACCAGCCCGGCACCGGCGCGCCGGCAGCCCCGCACCCCGGCCGGGAGCACTCCGCGCACCCGAGGCCCGTCCCGGCCCACCGTCGCGACCAGGACGCGTCGGCCGTCCGCCGCCACACCGAGCAGCACCAGCGGCTCGGAGCCGGCCCGCGCGCCCGCGACGGTGCGCCACCGCCTGCCGTCCGGCCACGTCCAGCCGACCGCACCGGATGCGGCGTCGCGCGCCCACCGGCCACGCCCGTCCCGCCCGCAGACCAGGTCCTGGCAGGCCTGCAGGGTCACCTCGCCGGGCTGGACCGGCACCTGCCAACGCCACGCCAACCCGGGCAGGTCGTACCCGGTCAGCGCCGCGCCGGTGCCGGTCGGGTGGCGCAGCACCAGGTGCGTGCCGATGACCTGCGGGTTGTCGGGGCCGTAGTCGGCCGGCGGCAGTCGCCCCTGCCCGTGAACCGTGCCGTCGCGGGCGTCGAGCAGCCGGGTCAGCCCGTCGTCCTGCACCAGCAGCACCCGCCCGGGCGTGCCGGGCAGCACCTCCAGCACGGCGGTGGAGGGCACGGGCACCGACCAGCGGGAAACGCCGGTGGCCGGGTCGATGCCGAGCACCGTGCCCTCGACCCGCCGCCCCGGTCCGGAGGCGCTACGGACCTCGCTCACCGCCACCGTCGCTTCGCCGGCCGCGTACACCCGCTCGGGTCGCCGCCACAGCGGTTCGCCGGTGCGCACCGACCGGGCGGTGGTGGCCGTCGGCCGGCGAAGCTGGTCGCGTTCGACGACCAGCAGCAGGTCACCGGCGGCCTCGGCGGACCACCCGGTGGCCGGCGGCACGGTGACCCGCCACCGTGCCGGGCGGTGCGGCGTCGCGGCGTCGTAGGCGCTCAGCGTCGGCGCGCCGCCACCCGGGTCGACGACCAGCATCAGGGGGCCCGCGCTGAGCAGGGTCGCCCGGCCGGGCAGCACCGGCCCCGCCCGAGCCGACAGGTGTACAGGTGCCGCGGCCCCGCCGAGCAGCGCGCACGCCACCACCAGCAGGACCGAGCGCCACCGCCGCGACAGCGCCACCGGCGGTCCGCGGTCGTCCAGCGGCGCTCCCCGAGCGTCGTCCAGCTCGATCAGGGCCGGCACCGGTCCCCACCCACCCGCTCGCGCCGGCCGGTCAGCAGAGCAGGTCCAGGTGGTGGTGGGCGTCCTCGGCGATCTCCTCGTGTCGCAGCCAGCGCCGCGCCCACAACCGGGCCGCCAACTCCGCCTGCTCGTCGCCCCACGCGGCGTGCTCGACGAGCAGCGCGGTGGTCAGCGCGTACGCCAGGCGCAGCGCCAGGCCGCGGGCACCGGCGAGCACCGCCTCGGCGCCCGGGTCGGCGGTCACCGCGGTGATGGTGTCGCGGAGCTGCGCGGCGGCCGTGGCCAGGGTGTCCGCCAGCGCCGGCGACAGTGGCCGGGCCAGGTCGACCGCGACGGCGAGGCGACTGAGCAGTGGCGTACCGGCGTCCTCCCGGGTCAAGGCGCGCAGCACGTCCAGGGCGAGCACGTTGGTGGTGCCCTCCCAGATCGGCAGGACCTGCGCGTCACGCAGCAGCCGGGGCACGCCGGTGTCCTCCACGTAGCCGGCCCCGCCGAAGCTCTCCACGTACTCACTGGCGGATCCGACGGCGAGCCGGCCGGTGGCCAGCTTCGCCAGCGGCGCCACGATGCGCAGCTCCGCCGCAGCCTCCGGGTCGCCGCCGACCTCGACCCGGCCAAGCAGCGCGAACGCGTGCCCGGCCAGGGCGAACGCGCCCGCCGCGTCGACCGCGAGGGTGCCCAGGGTGGCCCGGTGCAGCGGCGAGGACGCCAACGCGCCGCCGGCGACGTGCCGCGCGTCGGCGTACGCCCGGGCGTACGCCAACCCGCGCCGCATCCCGCCCGCCGCCGCGGCGGCGTTGTGCACCCGGGTCACCACCACCAGGGTCATCGCCCGGACCAGGCCGGGCACCGTCGGGTCGCCCAACGGCACGGCGTACGCGTCGTGCAGGCCGATCTCGGCGGTGGGCAGCGCCCGGGTGCCGAGCTTGTCCTTGAGCCGGTGCACGGTGACGCCCGGCGCCGGCGCGTCCGCCGCGGCGCCGTCGGCCAGGGGCGAGTCGGCCGCGTACCGGGGAACCAGGAACGGGGCGAGCACACGGCTGCCACGGCCGGCGCCCTCCGGCCGGGCCAGCGCCACCGCCATCGCCGCGTCGGCCGCCGAACAGAACCACTTCTCCCCGGTCAACCGCCACGAACCGTCCGCGGCGGGCCGGCCCACGGTGCTGGAGCGCCCCAGGTCCGAGCCGCCCTGCGACTCGGTCATCCACTGCCCGCTGGTGATCGCCGTCCCCGGATCGGTGGAGATCAGTCGGGGCAGCCACGCGTCGCGGACCCCGGCGTCGACATCGGGCAGGCTGAGCAGCGCCGCCGCCCCGTCGGCCATCGCCACCGGGCAGGAGAACGTCGCCGACTCCGGACCGTACAGGTGCAGCAGGGCGTGCTGCACGACCCGCGCGGCGGCGCCCCAGGTGCCGCGGGCGTCCGGCAGGTAGGGCAGCGCGACCACGGCGTGCCGCGCGGCGGCGGCGCGCTGCGCCTGCCAACCGGCGGAGGTGCCGATCCGGTCGACGCGGGCGCCCCACGCGTCGTAGCGGACCAGCGTCGGCGGGTGCGCCTCGGCGTCGGCGTGCGCCGCGCGCAGCGGCCCGGTGACGTCGGCGGCCAGGTCGGCGAGGCGCCCTTTCGCGGCGGCGTGCCCGGCCGGGCCGAGGTGACGCTCCAGCCAGGACCGCAGCAGGGTGTCACCGGCGTACGGGTCGGCGGGTGGTGGTACCGGCTGTACGAAGCGGCTCATCGATCGGCTCCCGGGCACTGCGGTAGGGGTGTGCGACGACGGTAGACGATCCGTGGCCGCTCGGAACAGGGCACAACCATCCAGCGGTCGCACCCAGTTTCCGACTTGTCGTGGCCCACAGCGACGGCGTTCTCTACGGTCGGTAGTCGTGGGTGCCGGCCAGCCGTACAGCCGACCGGCCCGGCGGCACCGCCCGATGCGCACCGGGTTGGCCTTCGCCGGGATCGGCGTGGCGCTGTGCTGCGTCGGGGTGGCCGGGCTGGGCGCCTGGAACCTGCAGACCGTACGGCAGGCCGCCGGCCCGATCCGGGAGACCGCCGACGATTTCCTCAGCGAGGTGACCCTCGGCGACAGCGACGGGGCGTACGAGCGGCTCTGTGCGGACGCGCGTACCCGGTGGAGCCCGATCGGCTTCACCAGCTGGGTGCGTACGCCCCCGATGGTGACCGACTACGAGATCACCGACGTGTCGGTGGCGACCCGCGGTGGGCGGCCACACGGCACGGTGACGGTGAAGTTGACCCGCGACGGCGGGCTCAGCGAGGAACGTCGCCTGCCGGTGGTCCGCGAGGGCGGCGACTGGCGGGTCTGCGGTGACCCCTTCTGAGCCGCCGGTCGCGAGGCCGGTGCGCCCCTGGCTGCTACGCGAGCGTCGGGGGGTGGAGCCGACCACCTCGACGGAACTGTTCTTCGACCTGGTCTTCATCTTCACCATCACCCAGCTGGCGGAATACCTGATCGCACACGCGGACTGGCGGGGCGCCGCACGGACCGCGTTGCTGCTGGCGCTGGTCTGGTTCGTGTGGGTCTACACCGCCTGGGTGACCAACTGGCTGCACCCGGACCGGGCGCCGGTGCGGGCGCTGCTGATCGGGCTGATGCTGGGCAGCCTGCTGCTGTCGGCGGCGATCCCCGGCGCGTTCGCCGGTACCGGCCTGCTCTTCGCCCTGGTCTACGTGACGGTGCAGGTGGGCCGCAGCCTGTTCGCGCTGTGGGCGGTGCGGGGCCATCCGGTGCTGGTCGACGGGTTCCAGAAGACGCTGCCGTGGTTCGTCGGGACGTCAACGCTCCTGGTGCTCGGAGGACTGGGCGGCGGGGGTGTCCGGGAGGCGCTGTGGGCGACGGCGATCGTGCTCGACGTGGTCGGCCTGTCGACCGGATATCCGGTGCCCGGTCTGGGGCGCACGCGCCCCGAGCGGTGGGCGGTGGAGGGCGGGCACCTGGCCGAACGGTGCCAGGCGTTCATCCTGATCGCCCTGGGCGAGTCGATCCTGGTGACCGGGAGCACCCTGGCGCAGCAGCTGAGCATGGTGACCTCCGGGGCGTTCGTGCTGGCGTTCGCCGGGTCGGTGGCCTTGTGGTGGGTGTACTTCACCCGCTCGGCGCCGGCCGCCACGGAGGTCATCGCTCGCGCCGGTACGCGCACCGGTGGGTTGAGCCGGCTGGCGTTCAACTACCTGCACCCGGTGATGGTCGCCGGGATCATCGTCACCGCCGCGGGCGACGAGCGGCTGCTGCGCGAGCCCGGCGCCGACACGACCACGGTCACCGCGCTGTTCGTCCTGGGCGGCCCGGCGCTGTTCCTCGCCGGGCACGGCGCCTACAAGGCGGTGCTGTGGCGGGTCTGGCCGACCAGCCGGATCGCGGCGGTCGTGGTGCTGCTGGCGTTGGTGCCGGTCGGTGTCCTGCTGCCACTGCCCGTCGTGGCGTGCGCGGCGCTGGCAACGGCGGTGACCGTCGCGGTCATCGTGGCCGACCAGTTCCGGGTCCCGGCCGCCGCGCCGCTCCCGGCCTGACCGCCGCCGGTCAGTCGCGGGGGCCGAGGTCGCCGCTGCGATAGTGCCGCCGGCACAGCACCTGGTAGCGCACCTCGGCGGTGTCGACGGTGTCGCCGATGACGACCTGCGCGCCCTCGCGGACCACCCGGCCGTCGACCACCCGGGCGTTGAGCAGTCCTTCCCGGCCGCACCAGCAGAGCACCTCGACCTGGATGCGGGCCACCTCGTCGGCCAGCTCGAACAGCCGCTGGGTGGCGGGGAACAGGCAGGACCGGAAGTCGGTGGCGAGGCCGAAGGCGAACACGTCCACGTCGTAGCTGTCGACCAGCTCGGCCATCTGCTCGACGTGCTCGACGGTGTAGAAGCACGCCTCGTCGCAGATCAGGTAGTCGACGCGTTCCCCCTCGGCCCACCGGCCCCGGACCAGGGCCCGCAGGTCCAGGTCGTCGGTGACCTCGATCGCCTCGTGCGCCAGCCCGATGCGGGTGGTGACCTGTGGGCCCAACGACCGGTCGATGCGGGTGGTGACCAGTCCCCGGCGGCCCTGGCGGGCGTGGTTGTAGTTCATCTGCAGGGCCATGGTGGACTTGCCGCAGTCCATCGGTCCCCAGAAGAACTTCAACGCCGCGGCGTGCACCGGACGCCCGTCGAGCCCGCGCGCCGCCGCGCACCCGGCCGGAGCGTGCGGCTGGCCGGGGAACGGGTGGGCCAGGCAGGTCGGGGCGGCAGCGGCGTCGTCGGTCACGGTCGGGCAGCCTATCTGATCGACCAGGGCCGATCCGCCGGGCGCGGTCGAGGTCAGAGCACCCGGGGCGGGGTGTTTCCGGCGGCGACGATGGCCCGGCGGATCGGCACGGCCAGAAGGAGCAGGAACCCGACCACGAAGAAGATCAGCAGGGAGACCAGGCCCACCCGGTAGGAGGCGGTGAGTTGGAACACCAGGCCGAAGGCGAGGGGGCCGAGCCAGCTGGTGCCCTTGTCGCTGATCTCGTAGAAGCCGTAGTACTCGCCCTCCTTGCCGGCCGGGATGAGCTGGCTGAACAGCGACCGGCTCAACGCCTGGCTGCCGCCGAGGACCAGGCCGATGGCCGCGCCGAGGACCATGAACGGCACGGGCGCCTCGGCGGGCAGCCGGAACGCGCCGATGATCACACCGGTCCAGAGCACCAGGCTGAGCAGCACCGTCTTCCAGGCGCCGATGCGCCGGGCCAGCGCGCCGAGGCTCAGCGCGCCACCGAAGGCGAGGAACTGCACCAGCAGGATGGTGACGATCAGGGTGCTCTGCTCCAGCCGCAGCTCCTCGGTGCCGTACTGGCTGGCGAGGGTGATGACGGTCTGGATGCCGTCGTTGTAGACCAGGAACGCGAGCAGGAAGAACAGCGTCAGCGGGTACGCCTTGACCTCACGCAGGGTGCGGCCGAGCTGCCGGAACCCGTCGGTGAGCACGTTGCCGCCCCGGGCCAGCGCCGCCGCGGTGGGTCGTTCGCGCAGCCAGCGCAGCGGCACCAGGGTGAACGCCGCCCACCACACCCCGGCGGACACGATCGACCAGCGGGCCAGGTCCAGGGTGCGCTGCGGGTTGTCGTCCTGACTGAACAGCGTGACCGCGACCAGGTTGAACGCCAGCAGCAGGCCGCCGCCGAGGTAGCCCAGCGCCCAGCCGCGGCTGGAGATGCCGTCGCGTTCGTCCGGGCCGCCGAGCTGCGGCAGGAACGAGTTGTACACGACGATGGCCGCGCCGAAGGAGATGTTGGCGACCAGGAACAGCGCTCCGCCGAGCAGGTAACGGTCGCCGGTGACGAAGGCCATCGCCATGGTCGCGCCCGCGCCGGTGAACGCCGCGCCGCCGAGCAGCCGCTTCTTGTGCGCCGACCGGTCGGCGATCGCCCCGATGACCGGCAGCACGAACACGGTGAGGAACACCGACAGCGAGATCAGGTACGGGTAGTACGAGCCGGCGGCGACCCGGATGCCCAGCGGGTGCACGTAGCCGTCGCAGCTGTCCGCGCCCAGTTCGCAGCCGGCGGCCAGCTCGGCGACGGTGGTGAGGAACGGGCCCAGGAACACCGTGATGACGGTGGTCTGGAAGGCGGAGTTGGCCCAGTCGTAGATGTACCAGCCGCTGCGCTCGCGGCGGGTGCTCGCCGGGGGCGGGGTGTCATCCACCGTGGGGGTCACGGTCTCGGCCATCGGGGTCCTTCGCCGGTCAGGCGGCCCAGTGGCCGCGGCTGCGGTAGACGTCGCGCAGCACGCCGACGTGATCGGTCATGATGCCATCCACGCCACGATCCAGTAACTCGTGCATCTGGGCCGGTTCGTCGATCGTCCAGACGTGCACCTGCAGGCCGAGCCGGTGGCAGTAGTCGAGGAACCGGCGGTCCACCACCGGCACCCGCCCGTAGCGCGGCGGCACCTGCGCGGCGACCACCGACGGGGGCAGCCGCAGCGGGCGGCCGTGCAGCGAGGCCAGCCGCAGCCGGGCCACCCCGCGCATGCCGAGGCTGGTGGCGACCCGCCCGTCCGTGAGCGCGCGCAGCCGGGTCAGCCGGGCGTCGCTGAACGAGGCGAGCAGCACCCGGTCTGCGGCGCCGACGCGGGCCACGGTGGCGACCGTCGGCTCGACGCCGCCGTCGGCCTTCACGTCGATGTTGAACCGCACCTGCGGCCACGCGCCCAGCACCTCGTCGAGCCGGGGTACGACGGCGGCCCCGCCGACGCGTACCGAGGCGAGGTCGGCCCAGCGCAGGTCGGCGATGCGCCCCGGTTCGCCGGTGACCCGCGCCAGCGTCGGGTCGTGGAAGATCACCGCCACCCCGTCGGCGGTGGCGTGCACGTCGGTCTCCACGTACCGGTAGCCCAGCCCGATGGCGCGGGCGAACGCCTCGGTGGTGTTCTCGTCGCCCTCGGCGGCGCCGCCGCGGTGGGCGAACGCCAGCGGCCCGGGCGCGTCCAGGTAGCCGAATCGGGTCAGCACGCGACGCAGTATGCCTGCCGCCGGTGGAGCGTGGGTGGCCTGCCGGCGACATTCGTCGACCAGCGGACGCCCCCCAACCTCTCCTCCTGCCGACCGCGCCGGTGATGCTCAGCTCGGCGCTCGGCCCGGTGGCCGTCCCGTGCGGGGCGGATCAGCTCCAGTCGGTCTGGTAGCCGTCGTGGCGCAGCAGGTCCAGCAGTTCGGCGTCGCTGGGCGGGTGCACGCGGGTGAGCGCGGCGATCAGCTCGTCGACCTCGACCGCGTCCGGCCCCTGCACCTCGATTGCCCGTACCCTTCCCCCGTCGGTGCGGTAGAGGGCAGTGGACGGGTCGCTGTTGTCGGTCTGGTGGGTCACGACCAGCGTGCCCCGGCCGCCGAGGTCGGTGCAGGTGCGCAGCCGGGGCGTAGCGCAGTCGACGCCGTCGGGCAGCCCGGTCGCCGGTTGCGGCACGCGAAGCCGCCAGAGCACGGGCACGGCCCGGCCGTCGGCGGTGCGCAGCGGATAGGCGATGTCGAGGCCGCCGCGTTCGAGCCAGCCGACGGTGCCGGCCCGGGGCACGCCGTCGGGGATCAGCAGCTGCTCCTGGGGCCACGGCGACGATCGGGTCAGATCGGCGAGGTCCCGCTGGTCCCTGGCGTGGTGGTACGCGGTCCGTAGCCCGGCGTAGCCGATCCCGCCGACGACGAGCAGTACCAACGCCACGAGGACGAGACGACGACGCGACATGTGATCACTGTGCCAGTCGCCCGCACGGGTCTGTGTGCCCGGGCGGCACCGCCGACCCGGTCAGCGCCGCAGGAGCCGGATCGTCTCGTCCCAGAGGAGTTCGGCGTTCTTGTCGTCGAGGGCGTACGGGAGCACGCCGCTCATGCCGTCGGCCGGCTCGGCGATGACCAGGGCCTCGTTGCCGTCCTCGAAGTAGCGGCCGGTCACGCCGTCGACCTCGGGGGAGGCGGCCAGCAGGACCGAGGTGGCCGCGCCCTGCTGCGGGGTCTTCCAGCCCGGCGGCACTTCCAGGCGGTTGCCCTGCCCGTCCACCGCGCCGACGTAGCGCAGCTGCGCGTCGTCGAGGTGTCGTTGCAGGTTGGTCATGATGCCGCCGGGGTGCAGGGCGTTGGCCGTGATGCCGTCGGTGGCCCATTTCCTGGCCAGGGCGACGGCGAACAGGATGGTCGCGGTCTTCGACTGGCCGTACGCCGACCAGGCCTCGTAGGGCCGGCCGGTGAAGTGGATGTCCTCGAACACGACCGGGGACTGCTGGTGGGCCGAGGAGCTGACGACGACGATCCGGGCGCCCTGCGCGGCGGCGAGCGCGTCGTGCAGGCCCAGGGTCAGCGCGGCGTGACCGAGGTGGTTGATGGCGAACTGGGCCTCCCAGCCCTCGGTGGTCCTGGTCAGCTCCGGCAGGGCCATGACGCCGGCGTTGTTGACCAGGATGTGCAGGGGGCCCGTCCAGGTGTTGACGAAGGCGTCGATGGAGGCGCGGTCGGCCAGGTCGAGCCGGGCGACCCTGACCGCGCCGCGCGCCCCGCCCGCCGTGATGTCGGCGGCGACGCGCTCGCCGGCGGCGGTGTCGCGGACGGCCAGCGTCACCTCGGCGCCGGCGGTGGCCAGCGCCCGGACGGTCTCCAGGCCGATGCCGGACGCGCCGCCGGTGACCACGGCCCGCCGGCCGCTGAGGTCGACGCCGGAGATCACTTCAGCGGCGGTCGACCGGGCGGAGTAAGGGGTGATGATTCGTGACATTTCGGAACTCCTTGGACGCAGAGATGCAGCGTGCGGCTGCGGTGGGGTAGGCGGTGGGGGTCAGACCGCGGCGCGGCAGATCAGCCGCAGGGCCCGGCGGATCCGGTCGCGGAACTCGTCCCTGGTGGCCGAGGTCGATTTCCAGGTCAACGCGGCGGAGAAGAGAAGGTCCATCACGTCGTCCGCCGTCCGGTCACCGTCGAGCAGGCCCGGCGGGGCGAGAGCGTCGACGTGGGCGCGCAGTGCCGCCCGGGCCCGCTCCTGGTAGTCGTGGAACATCGAGCCCAACTGGGGCCCGCTGTTCTCGAGCAGCTCGTTGAGGTCGCGGGCCACCTGGGTGTCGATGTACGGGCCCATCAGCGCATCCAGCCCCGCCACGATCCGCTCGTCGAAGCTCAGCGCCTGGTCGCCGAAGCGCGCCTGCATGGCCTGCTGGGCGCGTTCCATGACGCCCTGCATCGTGGCGCGGTACAGCTGCTCCTTGTTGGGGAACATCAGGTACAGGCCGGGCCGGGAGATGCCGGCCGCCTTGGCGACCGCCTCCATCGACGTCTTCTGGAACCCGTAGCGCCCGAACACCCCGACGGCCGCCGCGAGGACGGCGGCGCGCTTCGGGTCTTCGGGCTCCATCTCCATGCTGCTCACGTTAGACAGCTTAGACAGATTTCCGAAAGTTGTCTAACCCGTCAGGTCATCCGAGCCGGCGGCGGTGGGACCTGCTGAGGTCGCTGGGGCGGCTGGGGTCGATGTGTCGGGGCCGGCCGGGTTCGTCGGGGCGCAGCGGGGCGAGGCTGTCGGTGAGGGCGTCGATGATCTGGTCGGTGGCCCGGCGGGCGGCGCCGGGGCCGCTGGCGGCCGCCTCCCGCAGGTCGATGGGTGCGCCGAAGTGCACCCGAATCACCGGACGGCGCCACAGCGCGCGGGCGACGCCGCGCAGCATTCCCCGGGGCGCCCGGTAGGGCAGCACCTCGTGGGCGCCCCACTGGGCGACCGGGATGACCGGAGCGGCGCAGGCCAGGGCGAGCCGGGCGGCGCCGGTCTTGCCACGTTCGGGCCATATACCGGGGTCCAGACTGATGCGCCCCTCCGGGTAGATGAGGATCACCGATCCGCCCGCGACGGCGGCGGTGGCGGCCTCCAGAGCCCGGTGCACCGCGTCGGTGCCCCGGTCGACGCGGATGTGCCCGGCGTGGCGCATGAGGGAGCCGAGTACCGGGGCGCGGAACAGCCCGGCCGTCGCCATGATCCGGGGGGCGATGCCGCGGGCCTGGCAGGCGGCGGCCATCACCACGGGGTCGAACGGGCTGATGTGGTTGGCGGCCAGCACCAGCGGTCCGCGGCGCAGGTGCGCGGGGACCTCGCCGGTGACCTCGAGGCGGGCCAGCAGGCCGACCAGGGCTCGGGCCAGCAGTTGGGCGGCGCGCCAGATCAGCGGCGGTTGCCAGGGGGAGTGCGCGGTGTCCATCAGCGCGCCATCGTCGCACGGGGCGGCGGGGCCGCGAGGGCGGGTCGACGGGTTACCCACCGGCCTGGGTGATCAAGGTCATTGGTCCCGGGCCGGTTCGGGCCGCTCGGCCCTGCCCATCCGTCTACGACGAGCAGTAGTATTTACTACGTCTCGTAGTACGCAATGGCTGGGGGTTCCAGGTGGACGCGTTGGACGTCGCCCGCTGGCAGTTCGGTGTCACCACCGTCTACCACTTTCTCTTCGTGCCGCTGACCATCGGCCTGTCCGTGCTGGTGGCCATCCTGCAGACGATGTGGCACCGCACCGGCAACGAGCGCTACCTCAAGCTCACCAAGTTCTACGGCAAGCTGTTCCTGATCAACTTCGCGATGGGCGTGGTCACCGGCATCGTGCAGGAGTTCCAGTTCGGCATGAACTGGAGCGACTACTCGCGCTTCGTGGGCGACATCTTCGGCGCGCCCCTGGCCATCGAGGCGCTGGTCGCGTTCTTCCTCGAATCCACCTTCATCGGCCTGTGGATCTTCGGCTGGGACCGGCTGCCCAAGCGGGCGCACCTGGCCAGCATCTGGGCCGCGGCGATCGGCACGAACCTCAGCGCGTACTTCATCCTCGCCGCCAACTCGTTCATGCAGAACCCGGTCGGCTACCGGATCAACCCGGACAGCGGGCGCGCCGAACTGACCGACTTTCCGGCGGTGCTGACCAACAAGGTCGCCCTGATCACCTTCCCGCACACCCTGGCCGGCTCGTTCCTGGTCGCCGGGTCGCTGGTCGCCGCCGTGGGCCTGTGGCACGTGATCCGTAACCGCGACTCCACCGACACCGGCGCCTACCGCTTCGCCGCGAAGTTCGGCTCCTGGGTGGTCCTGGTCGCCTCCGCCGCCGTGCTGTTCACCGGCGACATCCAGGGCAAGATCATGACCGAGGTGCAGCCGATGAAGATGGCCGCCGCCGAGGGTCTCTACACCACCGAGAGCCCCGCCTCGTTCTCCGTGCTCACCGTCGGCAGCCTCGACGGCAGCCGTGAGGTGTTCGCCCTCAAGATCCCGTACCTGCTGTCGTACCTCGGCACCGGCGACCCCAACGGCACGGTGCACGGCATCAACGACCTCCAGGCCCAGTACGCCACCCAGTACGGCGCTGGCAGCTACACCCCGATCATCCCGGTCACCTACTGGAGCTTCCGCTTCATGATCGCGTTCGGGATGGCCGCCGCGGCGATCGCCCTGCTGGTGCTCTGGAGCCAGCGCAAGGGCCGTACGCCGAGCAGCAAATGGCTGCTGCGCGCGGGGCTGGTCATGCCGGTGCTGCCGCTGCTGGCCAACTCCTTCGGCTGGATCTTCACCGAGATGGGTCGCCAGCCGTGGATCGTCTTCGGCGAGATGCTCACCCGCAACGGCGTGTCCCGCAGCGTCTCGCTGGCCGAGGTGCTCACCTCGTTCACCGCCTTCACGCTGATCTACGCCACCCTCGCGGTGATCGAGGTCAAGCTGCTGCTGCGCTACGCCCGCGCCGGCGTACCCGACGTCAGCGAGACGCCCCCGTCCGACGACACCGACGACGCCGAGCGTCCGCTCGCCTTCGCCTACTGATCACCGGAGCCTGCCGTGGACCTCACCACCATCTGGTTTCTCCTCATCGCCGTGCTCTTCACCGGGTACTTCATCCTGGAGGGCTTCGACTTCGGTGTGGGCATGCTGCTGCCCGTGCTCGGCCGCGACGACCGCGAACGACGGGTCCTGATCAACACGATCGGCCCGGTCTGGGACGGCAACGAGGTGTGGCTGATCACCGCCGGCGGCGCCATGTTCGCCGCCTTCCCCGAGTGGTACGCCACCCTCTTCTCCGGCTTCTACCTGCCGCTGCTGCTGATCCTGCTGGCCCTGATCGGCCGTGGGGTGGCCTTCGAGTACCGGCACAAGCGCCCCGAGGCGTCCTGGAAGCGCCGCTGGGACGCGGCGATCGTGGTCGGTTCGCTGCTGCCGGCATTCCTGTGGGGCGTCGCCTTCGCCAACATCCTGCGCGGTGTGCCGCTGGACGCCGAGCACGAGTACGTCGGTGGCCTGTTCGACCTGCTGCACCCGTACGCCCTGCTCGGTGGCGCGACCACCCTCGCGCTGTTCGTCACCCACGGCGCGGTGTTCATCGCCCTGAAGACCACCGGCGACATCCGTGAGCGGGCGGGCGCCCTCGCGGTGCGCCTGGGCGTCGGCGCCGCCGTGCTCGCGGTCGGGTTCCTGACCTGGACGCTGAGCATCCGCTCCAGCGCGGCGGCCGTCGTGCTCGCCGTCGGCGCGGCCCTCGCCCTGCTCGGTGGCCTCGCCGCCGCCCGGGTACGCCGGGAGGGCTGGGCGTTCACCGGCACCGCCGTGGCGATCGGGCTGGCGGTGGCGACCCTGTTCGCGGCGCTGTTCCCGAACGTGCTGCCGTCCACCCTCGACGCCGCCGGCACGTTGACGGCCACCAACGCCGCCTCCACCCCGTACACCCTGAAGATCATGACCTGGGTGGCGGTGATCTTCACTCCGGTCGTACTGGCCTACCAGGGCTGGACCTACTGGGTGTTCCGCAAGCGGATCGGCGTGGCCAACATCCCGCAACACTGACCGCCCGGGTGCGGGGCCGACGTCGGCTCCGCACCCGGCCGTAATTCGGCGGCCCTTGAAGATCCGTCCCGCTAGGGTGTGCCGATGCCCGCCACCGTGCACGTCCGCGAACTCGCCGCCGACGACCTGGCCGACGCCTGGGAGCTGGGTCGATTCGCCTTCGGGTCCGATCCGCAGCGCCCATCGCAGGCCACCGCCGCGGTGCCCGGCCTGACCCGCTACGGCGCGTTCGACGCCACCGGCCGGCTCGTCGGCAAGGCCGTCGACCTGCACCACGACCAGTGGTGGTCCGGCCGGGCGGTGCCCGCGGCCGACGTCGCCGGGGTGGCGGTCGCCCCCGAGGCCCGTGGCCGGGGCGTGGCCCGCGGCATGCTCACCGCCCTGCTGCGCGGCGCCCGCGAGCGCGGCGCGGCGGTCAGCGCCCTGTACCCGACCGTCGCCGCGCCCTACCGTGCCTGCGGCTGGGAGGCGGCCGGCGTGCTGCGCGCCGTCGACCTGACCACCGCCGTCCTGCCCCGACACCGGCCGGACCCCCGGTTGACCGTCCGCGCCGGCACGCCCGCCGACCTGCCGGCCGTCGCCGCCCTGTACGAGCGGGTCACCCGACACCGCAACGGCCCGCTCACCCGGCGGGGTGAGCTGTTCGACTTCTTCGCCGCCGACGGTGCGCTGCCCGGTGACGCGCTGACGCTCGTCGAGGACGGCGGCGACCTGGTGGGCTACGCCAGCTGGGAACGCGGCCGCGGCTACGGCGCCGACTCCGTGCTGACCGTCGACGAGGCCCTGGCGACCACCGCCGACGCGGCCCGGGAACTCGTCGGCGTGCTCGGCAGCTGGGCCAGCGTCGCCCCGACCCTGCGGCTGTACCCGCTCGACGGCGACGCCGTCAGCACCCACCTGCCGCTGGAGGCGGCCCGCGAACACAAGCGGGACCTGTGGATGCACCGGCCGGTGGACGTCGTGCGGGCCGTCGCCACGCGCGGCTGGCCCGCGTACGCCCGGGGCAGCGTCGACTTCACTCTCAGCGACGAGCTGGCGGACTGGAACACCGGCTGCTGGCGGTTGAGCGTCGCCGACGGCGCCGGGGAGCTGACCCGGACCGGTGGCGAGGCCGACCTGCGGCTGGACGTACGCGGGTTCGCGCTGCTCTACGCCGGCGCCGCCCGCGCCCGGTCGGTCGCCGAGGCGGGTCTGCTGCACGCCGCCGGCGCGGACCCGGGCGCCCTCGACCTGCTGGGCGCCGGGGGCCCGGCGCAGCTGCTCGACTACTTCTGACCGGCCGCCGCGTCGGCGGGGATCGCCGCCAGCTCCGCGTTCGCGCGCTGGGTGACCAGGGTGAGGACCCGGGCGGCGGCGTTCGTCTCGTCGGCCGGCAGGTCGCCGTACAGCCGGGTGGTGAGGCCCGCGACGGCGTCGGCGACGCGGCCCTGCACGGCGTGGCCGGCGTCGGTGAGCCGCACCCGCGGCGCGTCGGTCTGGTCGTCGGGCCGGGCGAGACCGGCGTCGACGAGCTGGGTGATCAGCGTGTGCGCCGCCGGCTCGTCGATCTTGAGGGTGCTGGTGATCCGGTGCACGAGCCCGGTCCGTTCGATGGTGCCGGCGGCGAGGGCGTTGAGGGTGAGCGCGTGGCCGAAGCTGATCCCGAGCGGGGTGACGGCCCGCTCCAGCAGGGCCCGGGTGGCGTAGTGGGCCTGGCCGATGACCTGGCCGTTGAGGGTGGGAACGGTGGACATGACGCCTCCTTCTTAACGTTGGCCTTGCCAACGTTGGTGAGGCCAACGTAACACGGATCGTGGGTCGGGCCAACGATTACTGCTAGGCTGCGGCCCATGGAGTCCACCGGCCCGCAGTCACCCGCCGGCCTGCGCACCACCCCGAGCTGGCTGCTCAACCAGACCGCCAGCCACGCCGCCCGCCTGATCAGCGAGGGCTTCGCCGCCCACGAGCTGCGCGGCTACCACTACCGGCTGCTGGCCGCGCTCGCCGAGAGCGGCCCCGCCAGCCAGGCCGACCTGGGCCGACGCTGCGGCATCGATCGCAGCGACGTCGTGGCGGCCATCAACGACCTGGCCGGTCGAGGGCTCGTCGTGCGAGCCCCCGACCGGGCCGATCGCCGCCGCAACGTCATCAGCCTCACCGAGGCCGGCGCCGACGAGGGACGCCGGATGGCCGAAACCGTCGAGCGGGTCCAGCAGGACCTGCTCGCCCCGCTGACCGCCGCCGAACGTGACCAGCTCACCCGGCTGCTGACCCGGCTGCTGGAACACCACAGCCGGACCTGACCCGACCGGTCAGCGGGCCTCGCGCAGCTCCGCCAGCCGCGCCTCGATCTCGGCCAGCTCCGCGCGCAGCTTCTCCGCCTGCTGCTCCGCCTCCGCCCGCTCGGTGCCGAGGATCTGCTCCACCGCCTCCTGCACCCCCGGCACGTCGACCAGCGCCACCATCTTCAACGCCTCGGCCGGCTTCACCACGTACGGCTTGGCCAGGGCCTTGCTGCCCTGCTGCGCGGCGACCGTCCACTCACCCTCGGCGTACGCCAGCGTCACCGTCAGGCCCGCGGGCCCCTTCGGCTTCACGGCCTTGGCCGCCCGCCGTGCCGGCGCCTTCTCCACCTGCTCCACCTTCGGCTCCTCCCGCCGCGGCGTCGGCACCCGCGGCGTGTCCAACACGAACTCCGGCTCCGCCACCGCGGGCGGCTGCTCCTGCGTCGGCGGCTCCGGCTTCGGCTCGGCGACCCGACGACCGGCGCCCTTCGGCGCCACCGCCAGATCAGCGGGAGAGAACGGCAACTCGTCGCGACCGAAGCGCACCACCACGAACTCGTCGGACACCTCGGGATCGGTCAGCTCGACCACCTGGCCGACCTGACCGGCGATCTGCCCCGCCGATGCGGTGAACACCACCCTGGGCCGGCGGCCCGCCGCCAACGCATCCCGCAGGCTCTGCACCTCGTCAGTGGACAAACCCTGGCCGGCATCCATCACAACCCTCTTCCGTACACCTGTTTGATTGCTGTCTTGATACCAGCCGGCTGCGACACCCGCCGCAGGGGGCTCACGCCGCTCAGCCGCCCAACGCCCGCAGCGCCCGGTCGGCATGGTCGTTCATGCTGACCTCGCTGTGGATCACCTCGATGACCCGCCGGTCCGCGCCGATCACGAACGTCATCCGCCTGGTGCTCAACGGACCCAACGGCAGCCGCCGGCGCACCCCGAACCGCTGCGCCACCGTCCCGTCCTCATCCGACAGCAGGGGATAGTCGAAGCCGTGCAGCGTGGCGAACTCCGCCTGCCTGGCCACGCTGTCGCGGCTGATGCCCACCCGCGACGCGCCGACCGCCGCGAACTCCGCAGCCAGGTCCCGAAAGTGGCAGCTCTCCGCCGTGCAGCCCCGGGTCATCGCCGCCGGGTAGAAGAACAGCACCACCGGCCCCGAGGCCAGGAACTCCGACAGCCGCCGTGGCGTGCCCGTCTCATCGGGCAGCTCGAAGTCCTCCACCACGTCGCCGACACCCACACCCGCCACCGCGCACCTCCGTTGTCGGACCAGACAGGCGGTGAGCGTAAGCGATCACACCCAGAGGGCCGCCACCTCGTCCGCCACCACCGCGGCCTGCGCCCGCCCGGCCCGCGCGGATCCCGCCCGGCGCGCCGGGTCCAGCACGTTGCGGCCGATCGCCTTGCGCGCCGCCGCGTCCGGCGTCACCACCGCCACCCGCGACCCGGCCGCCCGCAACCCGGCCACCTGCGCCGCCAGCCGTGGCATCGGCCCGAACGCCCCCGACGTCGGCGCGATCACCAGCACCCGTCGCGCGCCGGCGGCCAGGTCGGCGTTCACCGCCGAGCGCATCCCGCCGTCGACGAAGCGGCGCGCGCCGATCGTCACCGGCGGCCACACCCCGGGCACGGCGCAACTGGCACCCACGGCGTCCACCAGGGACACCGCGCTGTCGCCGCCGTCGAACACCACGAACTCGCCCGAGGACGCGTCGACCGCGGTCACCAGCAGCCGCCGTTCCGGCCACCGGGCCGTCGGCAGTCGGGCCTCGATGACGGCGCGTCGGGACGCCTCCGACGGGGTACGCGCCGCCAGCGCCATCGCGCCGATCCGCGCCCGTGCCCGCACCGGGTCGCGGGTCCGGGCGCCGGCCCACACCATCCGCGCCAGCACCGCCACGCCCAGCCGCGCGGCCAACTCGCCCGACGGCGGGGCCAGCTGCGCCTCGTACAGCTGCTCCAGCGGCACACCCGAACACACCTGCGCCCCGACGACCGAGCCCGCCGACGTGCCCACCACCAGATCCGCGTCGGCCACCGGCACACCCCGTTCGGCGAGCCCCGCCAGCAGTCCCAGCTCCCAGGCCACGCCCGTGACCCCGCCACCGCCGAGCACCAACGCCCGCTCCTGCATGTGACTCTCCTCTCGACGACCGACCCGCGCCGGTCACGGTAGCGTCGGCGCGACCGGTACGCGGCCCCAGGAACCCAGCGGGAGGCACCATGACACCTGTCACCGTCATCACCGGTGGTGGCCGTGGCATCGGCGCGGCCACCGCCCGCCGGCTCGCCGCAGCCGGTCACCACATCGCCCTGTGCTACCGCCGCGACGACGCCGCCGCCGACGCGGTCCTGGCGGATCTGCGGGCCACCGGTGTGCGGGCCGTCGCGGTACGCGCCGACACCACCGACCCGGACCAGGTCGACGCCCTGTTCGACGCCGCCGCGCAGCTCGGCCCGCTCACCGGCCTGGTCAACAACGCCGGGGTCACCAGCCCCATCGGGCCCTTCACCGAGCTGCGCGTCGACGACCTGCGCCGGGTCGTCGACGTCAACCTCGTCGGCTACGTGCTCTGCGCCCAGCAGGCCGCCCGCCGGTTGACCGACGGCGGCGCGATCGTCAACGTGTCGTCCGCAGCCGCCACCCTGGGCAGCCCGGGGGAGTACGTGCACTACGCCGCCGTCAAGGCCGCCACCGACACCCTGACCATCGGCCTGGCCAAGGAGCTCGCCGGGCGCGGCATCCGGGTCAACGCGGTCGCTCCCGGCATCGTGCGCACCGACATCCACGCCGACTCCGGTGTGCCGGACCGCCCCGACACCGCCGTCGGCCGCATCCCGCTGGGTCGTGCCGGCGAACCCGACGAGATCGCGGCGGCCATCGCCTGGCTGCTCGGCCCGGACGCCTCGTACACCACCGGCACGGTGCTGCGCGTTTCCGGTGGCCTGTGACCGACCCGGCTGGTGGGTGCCGCGATGCGCGCGGCACCCACCCCGGATGTCAGTGGGTGAACAGCTTCGCCGCCGTGATCGCCGTCTGCGCCACCCCGTAGCCCAGCAGCGCCGCCACCACCAACCAGGAGATCCACAGCCGGGCCTGCTGCCCCTGCCGTCCGTTCTCGCTCATCGGGTGCCACTCCTCTCCGCCGTCACCGGCGTCGTGTCCTCGTCGGCGGTCGGCGGCTCGTGGAACCGCGCCGGCACCGGCCGGATCAGCAGATTCGCCACGAAGCCCACCGCCAGCACGCCCACCATCGTGAACAGCGCCGGCCGGTACGCCGCCGCGGTCAGCGTGCCCGGTTCGCCCTGCGCGTCGAGGAACCCGTTGACGATCAACGGGCCCGCGATCCCCGCCGCCGACCAGGCGGTCAGCAGCCGACCGTGGATCGCGCCCACCTGGAACGTGCCGAACAGGTCCCGCAGGTACGCCGGCACCGTGGCGAACCCGCCGCCGTAGAACGACAGGATCACGCAGGCCAGCAGCACGAACAGCCCCGTGGCCGTCTGCCCGATCAGGGCCAGCAGCGCGTACAGCACCATTCCGACGCCCAGGTAGACCATGTAGATCGGCTTGCGGCCGATCACGTCCGAGGTGGACGACCAGGCGAACCGGCCGGCCATGTTGAACAGTGACAGCAGGCCCACGAACCCGCCGGCTGCCGCCACCGACACCGCCGACGTGCCGTTGTCCCGGAAGAAGTCCTGGATCATCGGGCTGGCCTGTTCCAGGATCCCGATGCCGGCCGTCACGTTGCAGAACAGCGCCACCCACAGCAGCCAGAACGACCGGGTCTTGACCGCGTTGGCCGCCGACACGTTCTCCGTGGTGACCAGCGGCTTGGCGGCCACCGTCGCCGGGTCGAAGCCGGCCGGGCGCCAGTCCGCCGCCGGCACCCGCACGTTCGCGACCCCGAACATCATGATCACGAAGTAGCCCAGGCCGAGCGTCACGAACAGCCAGACCAGCGCGTTGCCCGACGCCGTCGATCCGGCGTTGGCCGGGTCGTAGCCCGGGTCGTAGAACGACAGCAACTGCCGCGACAGGGGAGAGGCCACCATCGCCCCACCACCGAACCCCATGATCGCCAGGCCGGTGGCCAGGCCGGGGCGGTCCGGGAACCATTTGATCAACGTGGAGACCGGGGAGATGTACCCGATCCCCAGACCGATGCCGCCGAGCAACCCGTACCCCAGGTAGAGCAGCCACAGCTGCTTGGTGGCGATGCCCAGTGAACCCACCAGGAATCCCGCCGCCCAGAAACAGGCCGAGACGAACATCGCCTTACGCGGCCCGTTCGCCTCCACCCAGGTCCCGGCGACCGCGGCGGACAGACCCAGCATCACGATCGCGATGCTGAAGATCACCCCGATGGCGGTCTGGCTGGTGTCGAAGTGGGCGATCAGCGAGTTCTTGTACACGCTGGTCGCGTAGACCTGGCCGATGCAGAGGTGGATGGCCAGCGCCGCGGGGGGTATGAGCCAGCGGCTGTACCCGGGTGGCGCGACGGTGTGCCGACGATCGAGCGCGGAAAGCATGAGCTGCTTCCTCTCCGAAGCGGACGAGAAACCTGCCCATCACTTCCCCACACCGCAGGGCTGGAGCAAACCTCACCGTCGCCGGACGGTCGCTCCGGTGAGCTGAGCGGTCAGTCAGCACCGTGGACGTCCGGATGGAGCGCCGCCGGGGGGCGTGCTCCCGACGGGCGAGCGTCGCCCTAGCGGGTGGCGAGCCGCTCCAGCAGGGCGGCGCTGCGTGCCAGCAACGCCCGCTCCTCATCGGTGAGCTCGGCCTCGATGGCCTGCGCGAGCCAACCGGCCCGGCGGCCACGCTCGGCGTCGAGCGCGGCCCGGCCCGCGTCCGACAGCTCGACCAGTGACTTGCGGCGGTCGGTGGGGTGCGCCCGGCGCGTGACCAGGTCCTGTTCGATGAGCAGCCCCACCGCCCGGGCCATCGACTGGGGGCGTACGCGCTGGTCGGCGGCGAGGTCGCTGGTGGTCATGGCGCCGTCGCGGTCGAGTGCGCCGAGCACGGCGACCTGGCCCAGCGGGATGCGGTCCTCGTGTCTGACGCGTCGGGTGAGTTTGCCCATCGCGGTGCGCAGTTCAGCGGCGATGGCGGCGGCTTCCGAGGTGGGCATGGGACACCGTACCCGATGGTCAGCAGAGCTGTACACCTGGCCTGTACAGCAACACTGAACAGCATTGCTGTAGGTTTTCGGTGTCGGGCTCAGCGCCAGCGTTGTCGCAGCCGGGCCCGGCACACGACAACGGGGAGGAACTCCCATGTCCGCACAGCACGGTGGAACCGTCACCGCCGCCATCGAGACCGTCACCGCCCGCCGGATCATCGACAGCCGGGGCAACCCCACGGTCGAGGTCGACGTCGTCCTGGCCGACGGGTCCCTGGGTCGCGCGGCTGTCCCCTCCGGCGCCTCCACCGGTGCCCGCGAGGCCGTGGAACTGCGCGACGGAGACGCCGCGCGCTGGCACGGCAAGGGCGTCGACCGCGCGGTAGCCAACGTCAACGGGGAGATCGCGGCGTGCGTACGCGGCCGGGACGCGGCGGACCAGGCCGGTCTCGACGCCGCGCTGGTCGCCCTCGACGGCACCGCCACGAAGTCCCGGCTCGGCGCCAACGCGATCCTCGGCGTCTCCCTCGCCGCCGCGAAGGCCGCCGCGGCGGCCCACCGTCAGCCCCTCTACCGCTACCTCGGCGGCGCCGACGCCCACCTCCTGCCGCTGCCGATGATGAACATCGTCAACGGCGGCGCCCACGCCGACAATCCGCTGGACTTCCAGGAGTTCATGATCGCGCCCGTGGGCGCGGACACCTTCGCCGAAGCCGTCCGCATGGGCAGCGAGGTCTTCCACACCCTGCGCCGCGACCTGCTGGCCGCCGGGCACTCCACGGGCGTCGGCGACGAGGGTGGCTTCGCGCCGGCGCTGCGGACCGCCGAGGAGGCGCTGGACTTCGTGCTGGCCGCCGTCGAGCGCACCGGCTACCGCCCCGGCACGGACATCGCCCTGGTCATGGACCCGGCGTCGTCGGAGTTCTTCCGCGACGGCGTGTACGACTACGCGGGCGAGGGGTCCGCCGCACCCCCTTGGAACAGGCCGACTACCTCGCCAAGCTCATCGACGCCTACCCGGTCGTCTCCATCGAGGACCCGATGGCGGAGAACGACCTGGACGGCTGGCGCGAGCTGACCGCCCGCGTCGGGGACCGCTGTCAGCTCACCGGCGACGACGTGTTCTGCACCAACGAGACGCTGCTGCGCGAGGGCATCCGCACCGGTGTCGGCAACTCGGTCCTGGTCAAGGTCAATCAGATCGGGACCCTGACCGAGGCGCTGTCCGCGGTGGCCACGGCCCACCAGGCGGGCTGGACGGCGGTCATGTCGCACCGATCGGGCGAGACGGAGGACACCACCATCGCGGATCTGGCGGTGGCGACCGGCTGCGGTCAGATCAAGACCGGCTCGCTGTCCCGCTCCGACCGCACGGCGAAGTACAACCAGCTGATCCGGATCGAGGAGGAGCTGGGCGACTCGGCGCGCTTCGCCGGCCGGGCGGCACTGCGTCGGGCGTGAACAAGCGGCAGAGGTAGCGGCCACGCGGGCCCTCCCGATGGTGACCGGGGGCCCGCGTGCGCCGCGACGACGATCCTGGTCCGCGTCGGACCGGCGAGCCGGCCGCGCCCGCTAGCGCAGGTGCGGGGTGTGCCAGCCGCCGGCGAGGGCGTCGGCGTCCGCCGGACCCCAGGTGCCCTTGTCGTACGGCCGCACCGGCGCCGCCAGGTCCAGGATCGGTTCGACGATGCGCCACTCCTGCTCGATCGTCTCCTCGCGGGCGAACCGCAGGTGCTGCCCGTCCATCGCGTCGTCGAGCAGACGCTCGTACGCCTCCTGACGGTGACCGAGGGCCGCGCCGAAGTCGACGGACAGGTCCACCGGACGGCTCGCCACCTCGGCGCCGGGGCTCTTCGCCTGGATCGACATCGTGATGCCGTCGCCGCGACCGAGCCGGAACCGCAACAGGTTCGCGGTGACGGCGGCCCCGCCCTCGGCCCGTACGAGGGAGCGCTGCGGCTGCTTGAACTCGACCACGACCTCAGTCGCCGTCCCCGGCAGGGACTTGCCGGTCCGCAGGTAAAAGGGCACACCTGCCCAGCGGGGGGAGTTGATTGTCAACCGGGTCGCCACGAACGTCTCCGTGTTCGAGTCCGGCCGCACGCCCGGCTCGTCGCGGTAGCCGACGTACTGCCCCCGCACGGTGGATTCCGGCGACAGCGGCTCGATCTGCCGCAGCACGGCGACCTCCGCCGCGCGGAACGCGTCGGTGGTGTCGGCGGCCGGCGGCTCCATGCCGATCAGCGCGACGACCTGAAGGATGTGGTTCTGGAGCACGTCGCGGGTCGCGCCCACGGTGTCATAGAAGCCGGCGCGGCCCTGGGTGCCGAAGCCCTCGGCGAGCGTCACCTGGATGTTGTCGATGTGCTCGCTGTTCCACAGCGGCTCGAACAGCCGGTTGGCGAACCGGAAGGCGTAGAGGCCCTCGACGGCCTCCTTGCCGAGGTAGTGGTCGATGCGGAACACGCGCTCCGGGTCGAACGCCGCGCGCAGCGTGCGGTCCAACTCGTGGGAGGACTCCACGTCACGCCCGAACGGCTTCTCCACGATCACCCGGCCCCGCTCGGCCAGACCGGCCGCCGCCAGGCCCTCGACCACGGAGCCGAACACCGCCGGGGGGATCGCCAGGTAGAAGATCGGTCGCTCGGTGCCCCGCAGGCGCTCCGCCAGCCGCTGGTACGTCACGGGGTCCGCGTAGTCGCCGGAGATCATCGAGAGGTTGCGCGCCAGCGCGTCGAAAATCTCGTCGTCGATCTGGTCGTTCGCCTCGGCGACCGACTTGCGGGCGGTGGTGACGAGTTGCTGGTCATCCCAGGGGGATCGGGCCACGCCGATCACCGGGACGTCGAGGCGGTCGCGCCGGGTCAGCTCGTACAGCGCCGGGAAGAGCTTCTTCGAGACGAGGTCTCCCGTGACGCCGAACAGCACTACCGCGTCTGAGCGCACGTGCATGGCACTTCCATCCGATCGAGTGAACCTGATCTTCCCATCGGTGAACCCTCCGGGCCATCCCGGCATTCCCCGCCGACCTGCCGGGTGAGGACAGCGACAGGGCCGCGCCGGATACGGCGCGACCGGCCTGGACGATAAGGAAGGTTTACAGTCCAGGGGCGGCGCGGGTAGCGTGCGGGTCTGATCGATGACCACCGATCGTAACGAAGGCCTGGAGGTACCCGTGCGTCGCCGACACACCATGACGCGGCTGCTGGTCATAGCCGCCCTCGGACTGCCGATCGTCCTGCCCGGCGCCCCGGCCGTCGCCGCGCCGACCGCCCCGGCCCGCCACCTGGACGACGTGGTCCCCGCGCCCGTCGAGACC
>NZ_RCVJ01000161.1 GCF_003667505.1 Micromonospora sp. BL4 | reverse complement strand
GGCCCGCGCGGCGGCACCCCGGCCAGACCGGCCGGTGAGCGGCCGGCGCGGCCCGCTCCGGGGGCCCGTCCGGCGCGTACTCCCCGGTCTGCCGGCGTCGCCGACGACCCGGCAGCGTCCGACCAACCGGCGCCCGGCGCGAACCCGGGCGACCCGGTCGCGGACCCGCCGGCGCGCGGCGACCGGACCGACGACGACGGGGGTACGGCCTGATGCCGCTCTGGGTGGAGCTGGTGCTGCGGGTGGGCGGCGTGCTGGTCGCGTTCCTCACCCTGCCGTTGCTGGTGGGACAGGCCGAGCACAAGGTGATGGCGCACATGCAGGGCCGGCTCGGGCCGATGTACGCGGGCGGCTTCCACGGCTGGGCGCAGCTCGTGGCCGACGGGGTCAAGTTCGTGCAGAAGGAGGACATCACCCCGCGTGAGGCGGACCGGGCCGTGTTCCGGCTGGCGCCGGCGGTGGCCCTGGTGCCCTACCTGCTGGTGCTGCTGGTCATCCCGCTCGGCCCGAACGACCTGGTCGGGCAGCCGCTGGACATCGGCCTGTTCTTCGTGCTGGCCGTGGTCGGCGTCGGCGTGGTGGCGGTGCTCATGTCGGCCTGGGCGTCGGCCAACAAGTACAGCCTGCTCGGCGGGCTGCGCGGGGCGGCCCAGCTGCTCGGCTACGAGCTGCCGCTGGTGCTGGCCGCAGCGTCGGTGGCGATGGCGGCGGGCACGCTCAGCCTCTCCGGCATCGTCGCGGCGTGGCAACCGTGGTGGCTGCTCTGGCAGGCGCCCGCGATGATCATTTTCTTCGTCGCCGGCCTGGCCGAGATCCGCCGGCCCCCGTTCGACATGCCGGTGGCCGACTCCGAGCTGGTCTTCGGGTACATGACCGAGTACACGGGCCTGCGCTTCGCGTTCTTCCTGCTCGCCGAGTACGTCGGCATCGTGGTGATCGCGGCGCTGACCACGGTGCTGTTCCTCGGCGGCTGGCAGGGCCCGTTCGCCGACGACCAGCTGGGCTGGCTCTGGACGCTGCTCAAGGTCTTCGCCGTGGCCTTCGTGATCATCTGGCTCCGGGTGTCCTACCCGCGGCTGCGCGAGGACCAGCTCCAACGCCTCTGCTGGCTGGTGCTGGTGCCGGCCTCCCTCGCGCAGCTGGTCCTCACCGCCGCCGTCCGCATCGCCCTGTAGATCAGCTCGAAAGCGTCTTACGACCACCTCCGGCGCCGGCCACCTCCGCCGCCCGAGGGCGTACCCGACCGCTCAGCGCAGCGGGGTGTGCGCGGGATCGACGGGCTCCGCCGGGGGCGGTGGCGGCGTCCCGTCGCCGAACGGGCGACCGCCGAGCGATTCCCGGCCGTGCGGGGTGAGCCAGTTGGACAGGTCGGGGCCGAGGGGGACGATCCCGGTCGGGTTGATGTCCCGGTGCACCTCGTAGTAGTGCCGCTTGATGTGGTCGAAGTCGATGGTGTCCCCGAACCCCGGGGTCTGGAACAGGTCCCGGGCGTACGCCCAGAGCACCGGCATCTCGGTCAACTTCTGCCGGTTGCACTTGAAGTGGCCGTGGTAGACCGGGTCGAAGCGGACCAGTGTGGTGAAGAGCCGCACGTCGGCCTCGGTGATGGTGTCGCCGACCAGGTAGCGCTGGTTGGTCAGCCGCCCGGACAACCAGTCCAGCCGGTCGAACAACCGGTGGTACGCCTTGTCGTACGCCTCCTGGCTGCCGGCGAAGCCGCACCGGTAGACGCCGTTGTTGACGTCCCGGAACACCACGTCGTTGACCTCGTCGATCTGCGCCCGCAGGTGGTCGGGGTAGAGCTGCGGCGCGCCCTCGCGGTGGTACGGGCCCCACTGCGTGGACAGGTCGAGGCTCATCTGCGCGTAGTCGTTGGTCACCACCTGCCCGGTCGGCACGTCGACGATCGCCGGCACGGTGATGCCCCGCTCGTAGCCGGGGAAGCGCTTGAAGTACGCCTCCTGGATGCGCTCGATGCCGAGCACCGGGTCCCGGCCGTCCGGGTCGAGGTCGAAGGTCCAGCTTCGGGCGTCGTGGGTGGGGCCGGCCACCGCCATCGAGATGGCGTCCTCCAGACCGAGCAGCCGCCGCACGATGATCAGGCGGTTGGCCCACGGGCAGGCCCGGCTGACCGCCAGCCGGTACCGGCCCGGCTCCACCGGGTACCCGTCCCGCCCGTCCGCCGTGATCCGGGTGGCGATGTACCGCTGGTCCCGGGTGAACTCACCGCCCGGCTCGACGTACTTTCCGCCTGTTTCCTCGCCCACGTCGCCCTCCCGGTCCGGAATCGTCTTCGGTTCCCATCCTCGCTGATCTCCGGCCCGCCGGCTCGCCGCTGCCCAACCTGACCGCCGGTCCCACGTCCCGATCCGACCCCGGCTGCGGTCCCGCGTCCCGGCCGGGACCGGGCCCGGTGCGACGGCGCCGGTTAACCTGCCGGCATGACGGATGTGGAGGCGGCGGCCCGGCGTTTCATCGCCGACGTGTGGAACGCCCGCCGGGAGGAGTCCGCGTACGAGCTGATCGCCGAGGAATGCCCGGGGCTGGGCGGCACCGGGCCGGAGGCGACGCTGGCCTGGCACCGGGAGCGGCGGGCGGCCTTCCCGGATCTGCGCTACAAGATCGTGGACGTGGTGGCCGCCGGCGAGCGGGTGGCCGTGCACTGGCGGGCGGCCGGCACCCAGGCGGGGCAGTTCGGGCCGGTGCCGCCGACCGGGCAGGTGGTCAGCTACTCCGGGGCGACGTTCCTGCGCTTCGACGCGGCGGGCCGGATCGTCGAGGTGTGGAGCTGCAACGAGCTGTTCCAGCTACTCCAGCAGCTCGGCGTCGAGATGCTCCCGCCCACCGGCGGCGTCACCGGCTCCGGGGCGTGATCCGGCTGATCGGCAGGTTGATCGGGAAGGGCTCGCCGGTGTCGACGAACTTCGTCCACCGCCCGGTCTCGGTGTAGACCTCGTTCACCGCGTCGATCCGGTAGGTGATGACCTCCAGCGCGCCTTCCTCCGTCTCGACCCGCCAGTAGAACGGGATCCCGGCCTGGGCGTAGAGGGCCGGCTTCAGCACCCGGTCGATCGAGCGGGTGCTCGGGGAGACGATCTCGACGGCGAGCACCACCTCGTGCGGCTCGTACCGCGACGGCTCACGCGCCGCCGCGGCCGCCGTGGTGACCAGCACGTCGGGGATGAAGGAGCGGGTGCGGTTGATCCGCACCTCGACGCCCTGGGTGACGTCGTACCCGTCGGGACAGTCTGCTTCGAGCGCGACCATCAGGCGGCCAGCGATGGTCTGGTGCGTGCGGGTGGGGGAGAGGGACATCAGCAGCACTCCATCGAGCAGTTCCCGGCGGCGGCCATCCTCGGGCAGCGCATCCAGATCGTCTGTCGTCCACCCGCCCTCGGGCGGGTAGTCGCTCTGCAGCGCGGCGGTCATGGCGGGTCCTTCCAGGTGCGTCGTTCTCCCCGCGACCACGGTACCGCCGTCGACCCACGGGTGGTGGTCGCGCGCGCGGGGGCCACAGGGCAGGATGGTCGACATGAACGACCCCAGCGAGCACGGCGGTGCGGCCGGTGGCACCGAGCGCGGCCTCCCCGGCGCGGGTCTGGTGAAGGGGCTGGCGGTCACCCTCAAGACGATGACCAGCCGCTCGACCACCCAGCAGTACCCGGACGTCGCCCCCGAGCTGCCGCCCCGCTCCCGCGGCGTGATCGCGCTGTCCGAGGAGAACTGCACGGTCTGCATGCTCTGCGCCCGCGAGTGTCCGGACTGGTGCATCTACATCGACTCGCACAAGGAGGAGGTGGCGGTGCCCGGCGCCGCCCGCCCCCGTCAGCGCAACGTGCTCGACAAGTTCGACATCGACTTCTCGCTCTGCATGTACTGCGGCATCTGCATCGAGGTCTGCCCGTTCGACGCGCTCTACTGGTCGCCCGAGTTCGAGTACGCCGAGTACGACATCAAGGACCTGCTGCACGACAAGGACCACCTCGGTCAGTGGATGGCCACCGTCCCGCCGCCGCCCGCGCACGACCCGAACGGCGAGCCGGCCAAGGAGGAGACGGCCGCCGCGCGCAAGGCGGCCGCCGCACGTCCGGTCCCGCCTGCGGTACGCCCGGAGCCCGGCGCCGACCCGGGTCCGGCGTCGTGACGGCGCGGCGCGCGGCGACGCGAACCGGGAGGGTGGCCCGGTGACCGGCGCTGATGTGCTGCTGCTCGCCCTCGGCGCGGTGGCGGTCGGCGCCGGTGTGCTGGTGGTGACCACAAAACACCTGGTCCGGGCCGGGCTCTACCTGGTGGTCTGTCTGGGCGCGCTGGCCGGGGACTATCTCGTGCTCGGCGCCGAGCTGGTGGCCTGGGTGCAGGTGCTGATCTACGTGGGCGCGGTGGTGGTGCTCCTGCTGTTCGCGGTGATGCTGACCCGGGCGCCGATCGGCGCCTCCGACGACCTGGACCGGCCGGGCTGGCCGGCCGCGCTGATCGGTGGCGGCGCCGGGCTGGGGCTGACCGTCCTGCTGGTCGACGCGTACCGGTGGAGCACGGTTGAGCTGACCGGCGCTGGCGCCGGCACCGCGGAGCGGCTGGGGGAGCAGATCTTCCGGTCGTGGGTGCTGCCGTTCGAGGTGCTCTCCGTGCTGCTGCTGTCGGCGCTGGTGGGCGCGGTGGTGCTGTCCCGGCCGGACATCGGCCGGCCCGGCCCGGCGCCGGACGGCGTGCCGAGCCAGGACGTGGATTCCGGGGGGCGCCGGTGAGACCGGTCATCCCATACGTCACCGCCGCGCTGCTGTTCGGCCTCGGCGTCTACGGCGTGCTGCGCCGGCGCAACGCGGTGCTGGTGCTGATGGCGGTGGAGCTGATGCTCAACGCGGTGAACCTGATCCTGGTCACCGCGGACACCGCCGTCCGCGCCGTGCTGCCGCATTCCGGTCAGGTCTTCGCGCTCTTCGTCATCGTCCTCGCCGCCGCCGAGATCGGGGTGGGGCTGGCGATCGTTCTCCAGCTCTACCGGCTGCGCGCCAGCGTGGCCGTGGACGAGGTACCGCTGACCGAGCCCGCCGAGTCGCCGCGGACCGGCGGCGCGCCGGAGCCGGCCGCCGTCAGCGCCGCCGGCCGTGACACGGAGGTGGGCCGGTGAGCGGGGTGCTGGGCGCGTTGCTGCCCGCCGTACCGCTGGTCGCCGGGCTGGTCGGCCTGCTGCTGCCGCCGGCTCCGCGCCAGCCCGCCACCGGTGCGGGAGGCGGTGACCGGGCCCGGCGGGTGGCCGTCGCCCTCGGGGTGACCGGCGCGGCGGGGGCGCTCGCGCTGGCCGTCGCGCTCCTGCTGACGGTCGATCGACCCGAGGAGACGTCGACCACCTGGGTCGACCTCGGTGGGCTGACGGTGACCCTGGGCGTCCGGCTGGACGGCGCCGCCGCGCTGGTCGCGGTGGCGGTCACCGCGGTCGCCCTGGCCGTGCAGGTCTATTCGATCGGCTACCTGCGGCGCGGTCCGCACGACGACGTCGACGTGGACCACCGCTACCCGCCGTACGCCGCGCAGATCAGTCTCTTCACCGCCGCGATGCTGCTGGTGGTGGTCGCCGGCGACCTGGTCATGCTGCTTGTCGGCTGGGAGGTGATGGGCCTCTGCTCGTACCTGCTCATCGCCCACGACCGCCGGCTGCCCGGCGCGCCCGCCGCCGCGATGAAGGCGTTCCTGGTGACCCGCGTCGGTGACGTCGGGTTCCTGCTCGGCATCGCGCTGCTCGGTGTGTCGGCGGGCAGCTTCCGGATCGCCGACGTGCTCGCCCACGACCACTCCACGGCGACCCTGACCGCCGCCGGCCTGCTGCTGCTGGCCGGTGTGGCCGGCAAGAGCGCGCAGTTCCCGCTGCACACCTGGCTGCCGGACGCGATGGCCGGCCCGACGCCGATCTCCGCGCTCATCCACGCCGCGACGATGGTCGCCGCCGGGGTGTACGCGGTGACCCGCCTCTATCCGCTGTTCACGGCCGCGCCGGTGACGCTGACCGTGCTCGGGGTGATCGGGTCGATCACCCTGCTGCTCGGCGCGCTCGCCGCCACCGCGCAGGACGACATCAAGCGGGTGCTGGCCTGGTCGACCGTGTCCCAACTGGGCTACATGACCGGCGCGCTGGCGGTCGGCTCGCCGTCGGCGGCGCTGTTCCACCTGCTGACCCACGCCGCGTTCAAGGCGCTGCTGTTCCTCGCCGCGGGCGCGGTGATCCACGCGGTGGGCAGCACCCTGATGTCGGAGATGGGCGGGCTGCGCCGCAGCATGCCGGTGACCTTCTGGTGCACGGTGGTGGGCCTGGGCGCGCTGGCCGGGGTGCCGCCGTTGGCCGGCTTCTGGAGCAAGGACGGCGTGCTGACGGTCGCCGAGGCGGCCGCGCGGGAGGGCACCGGCCCGGCGCCGTCCTGGGTGGGCTGGCTGGTCTGGCTGGCCGGGCTGACCGGTGTGGCGATCACCGCCTGGTACGCGGGCCGACTGCTGCTGCGGGCCTTCTTCGGCGAGCCGCGGCTGCCGCTGGTCCGGCCGCACGACCCGCCGGCGGTGCTGCGCTGGCCGGTGCTGCTCCTGGCCGTGCCGGCCGCGCTGCTCGGCCTGGCCGGGTTCCTCGGGGCGTTCGCCGACCGGCTGCGGTTCGCCACCGTGCCGGTGGCGGGCGCGGAGGACGGCCTGGTCCACCTCGGGCCGGGGCTGCTGCTGCCGCTCGTGCTGCTCCTGGTCGGCGCGGGGCTGGTGCTGCTGGGCTGGCGCCGGGACACCGCCGCCGACCCGGCGGCCGCGCTGGGCCCGCTGCGGCCGCTCTTCGCCCGCGCGTTCCGGCTCGACGACGTCCAGCACGCCCTGGTGGTACGCCCGTTCCGGGCACTTGCCCGGGCCGCGCGCACCGGCGACGAGGTGGTCGTGGACGGCGCGGTCGAGGGCAGCGGTCGGGCCGCGTCCGGCCTGGGCGCCGGGCTCGCCGCGCTGCACCGGGCGGCACTGCCGCGCGCCGCGGCCGGGGTGCTGGCCGGTGCGCTGTTGATCGGGCTGGCAGCCGCCCTGATCGGAGGAAACCGATGAGCTTCGGGCAGGTGCTGCTGGTCGCTGTGCTGGTGCTGCCGGCGCTCGGCGCGGTCGCGGTGGCGGCGACACCGCGGGACCGGGCTGCCCGGCTGGTCGGCACGGTCGCGGCGGCGCTGACCCTGCTGGCCGCGGTGCCGCTGGTGTTCGGGGGCCGGAGCTGGTTCGCCTGGTCGGCAGGGGCGCCGGCGGTGCGGCCCTGGCACGAACTGGACCTGCCGTGGGTGCCCGGCCTGGATCTGCGCTTTCACCTCGGCGTCGACGGCATCTCCTGGCCGCTGGTGGTGCTGACCGCGCTGCTCACGCTGCTGTGCTGCGCGTACACGCTGTGGCGGGTGCCGGGCGGCGGCAGCGGTCGGGCGCTGGTGGCGCTGCTGCTGGTGGTCGAGGTGGGCATCCTGGGCACCTTCCTCGCCCTGGACCTGGTGCTGTTCTTCCTCTTCTTCGAGGTCGTCCTGCTGCCGATGTACGCGATCATCGCCGGCTGGGGCGGCGCGGACCGGCGTCGGGCGGCCCGCAAGTTCGCGCTCTACACCCTGCTCGGCTCGGTGCTGCTGCTCGTCGGCGTGTACGTCGTGGTCGCCGCCGCGGGCACCGCCGACGTGGTGGCGCTGACCGGTGGCGGCGGGTTGTCCCGAGGCACCCAGATCGCCGCGTTCACCCTGCTCGCGCTCGCGTTCGCGGTGAAGAGCCCGCTCTGGCCGTTGCACTCCTGGCTGCCCGACGCGCACACCCAGGCACCCACGGTGGGCAGTGTCGTGCTGGCCGGGGTGCTGCTCAAGATGGGCACGTACGGCCTGATCCGGGTGGCGGTGGGGGTGGCGCCGGAGGGCGCCCGCTGGGCGGCGCCGGTGCTCGGCGTGCTGGCCGTGGCCGCGATCCTGATCGGCTCGCTGGTCTGCCTCGCGCAGGACGAGATCAAGCGGCTGATCGCGTACTCCAGTGTCGGTCACATGGGCTTCGTGCTGCTGGGCGTGGCCACGCTGACCACGACCGGCATCCAGGCGGCGCTGATCGGCAACGTCGCGCACGGCGTGATCACCGGCCTGCTGTTCTTCCTGGCCGGCGCGGTGAAGGACCGTACCGGCACGGGCAGCCTGGCCGAGCTGTCCGGGCTGCGGGAGACCGCGCCCCGGCTGGCCGGCCTGCTCGCGTTCGCGGCTGTCGCGTCGCTCGGCCTGCCCGGGTTGGCCGGCTTCTGGGGGGAGGCGTTCGCGGTGATCGCGGCGATCCAGGTGGGTGGCCCGCTCTGGACCACCCTCGGGGTGCTGGCCGCGTTCGGTGGCGCGCTCACCGCCGCGTACTTCCTGCGGCTGCTGCGCCGCGTCACCCATGGCCGGCCGAGCACCGCCGTCGGCCGGGTCGGTCCCGCCCTCGCGGGGGCGGAGCTGACCGCGTGGGCGCCGCTGGTGCTGCTCGCGCTGGCCATCGGGCTGGCCCCGGCGTTGGTCCTCGGGGTCGCCGAGGCCCCGGTCAACGCCCTGGTGGGGGTGATCCTCCCGTGAACGTCGTGCAGAGCGTGGACAGCGTGGCGCTGCTGCCGGCCTATCTGGCGGCCGGCACCGCCGTGCTCGTGCTCATCACGGACCTGCTGCTGGCCCGACCGCGGGCCACGGTCGTCGTGGCCGCGCTCGGCGCGCTCGGCACCGCCGTCGGTGCCGCCCTGGTCGGTGCGGGTGGGGAGCGGCGGACGTTCTGCGTCGGCGCCGACTGTTCCTGGATCTTCGGCGGCCGGGCCGCCCTGGTCGGCGCGGTGGTGGCGCTGCTCACCCTGGGCGTGCTCGGGTTGTCCGTGCCGGCGCTGCGGGCCGGCCGGTCGCCGGTGGGGGAGTTCTGCTTCCTGCTCGCCTGCTCGATGACCGGCGGCGTGGTGCTCGGTGCGGCCGGTGACCTGATCACCCTGATCGTCGCCCTGGAGACGCTGACCCTGCCGCTGTACGTGCTGGTCGGTCTGCGGCGGGGGAGCCTGGCCAGCGCCGAGGCGGCGGTCACCTTCTTCGTGGTCAGCGTGGTGGCCACCACGCTGAGCCTGCTCGGCGCCGCGCTGCTGTACGCGGTGACCGGCGGGCTGCACCTGGACCGGCTGGGCGCGCTGCTCGCCGAACGGGCGGAGCTGCGGGACCTGCCGCTGACCACCGCCGCGGTGGCGTTGCTGCTGCTCGGGCTGGCCTTCAAGGTGGCGGCGGTGCCGTTCCACGCCTGGGCGCCGGCCACCTACGACGGCGCTCCGCTGCCGGTGGCCGCGTACCTGTCCACGGCGTCGAAGCTCGGCGGGGTGGCGGCGCTGCTCGCCGTGGTGCAGCGCGCGTTGCCGGCCGACCAGACCGGTCCGGTGCTCGCGCTGCTCGCGGTGCTCACCATGACCGTCGGCAACCTGGTCGCCCTGCGCCAGCGGCGTACCGTCCGGCTGCTCGCCTGGTCATCGGTCGCGCAGGCCGGCTACATCCTCGCCCCGCTGGGCGCGCTGGCGCTGGCCGCCGGTCGTACCGTCGAGGCCCGGGATGCCGCGTACGCCGCCGCCGTGGCGTACACCGTGTTCTTCGTGGTCCTGGAGCTGGCCGCGTTCGCGGGGGTGACCGCGTTGCGCCCGGCGGGTGCGGACGGCGGCACGCTGGACGACCTGCGCGGCGCTGCCCGCCGGCACCCGTGGCGGGCGGCGGCGCTGGGTCTCGCGCTGGTCGGCCTGGCCGGTCTGCCTCCCGGGCTGGCCGGGCTGTTCGCGAAGGTGACCGTGGTCCGGGCGCTGCTGGACGGCGACGCCGCCTGGTTGGCGCTGGTGGTGGCGGTGAACGCGGTGATCGGGCTGGCCTACTACCTGCGCGTGACCGCGGCCCTGTGGGCGCCGACGCCGGCGCCGGCCCCGACGCTGCCCGGTGGCGCGGCGGCCGTACCCCTGGTGGGGGTGGTGGGCGTGGTGCTGGCGGTGGCCACGGTGGCCGCCGTGGTGCTCGGTGTCGCCCCGCAACTGGTGCTGGACCTGGCCGGCCGCTGACCCCCGCCGGCCCGCTCCGGCGGCTCGACCGGGCGGATCTCAGCCAACTCTCAGCGTTGAGACGGATGGTTGGCGGGTACCGGGTTGTTGCACCGGTCAGCGGATCCCGGCGATCCGTGCACCGAAGGAGTGATCGTGCACCACAACCGTCTGAAGACCGCCGCGCTGCTCGGCCTGCTCACCGCCCTGATCCTGGCGGTGGGCTACGGGTTCGGCGGCAGTGGCGGCCTGGTCATCGCCGTCCTCGTGTCGTTGGTCATGAACGGCGTTTCCTACTTCTACTCCGACAAGCTCGCGCTGCGCTCGATGCGGGCGCAACCGGTCAGCGAGGCGGAGTTCCCCGAGCTGTACCGGATGGTTCGGGAACTGGCGACCGAGGCGCAGAAGCCGATGCCACGGCTCTACGTGAGCCCGACCGCGCAGCCCAACGCGTTCGCCACGGGTCGCAACCCGGAGCACGCGGCGGTCTGCGTGACCCAGGGCATCACCGAGATCCTCGACTACCGCGAGCTGCGCGGTGTGATCGGGCACGAGCTGTCACACGTCTACAACCGGGACATCCTGATCTCCAGCGTGGCGGCCGGTCTGGCCGGCATCATCACGTTCCTGGCGAACATCGCCTTCTTCATCCCGCTGGGCGGTGGGGACGACGAGGACCGGCCGAACCCGGCCGTGCTGCTGTTGACCCTGATCCTGGGGCCGATCGCGGCCACCGTCATCCAGTTGGCGATCAGCCGGAGCCGCGAGTTCCAGGCGGACGCCTCGGGCGCTGAGTTGAGTCGTGACCCGCTGGCCCTCGCGAGCGCGCTTCGCAAGATCGATGCGGTGGCCCGACGGCGGCCGCTGCCGGCACAGGGACAGCTCACCAGCACCGCGCACCTCATGATCGCCAACCCGTTCCGGGGCGGCGGTGTGGCCGCGCTCTTCTCCACCCACCCCAAGATGGAGGACCGGGTCGCCCGGCTGGAGCAGATGGCCGCCAACGCGGGGCCGGTGCAGTTCCAGCGCTGACCCGCTGATTGCCCACCTCCGCCCGCACCCGCTCTGGGTGCGGGCGGAGTGCTGTGTCGACCGCGATATCCGGTACCTCTCGACCATCGCCGGCGTTAGGGTCGTAACGGCTCACGCTCATTACATTCCTCGGAGGTTCACGGTGTCCGCACTGCGCCAGTATCTGGGTGTCTGGCGGATCCCCGGCGCGCCGATGCTGCTGGTCACCGGCATCATCGGCCGGCTCGGGATCGGTATGACCCCGCTGGCGCTGCTGCTGGTGGTCGAGCAGGTGACCGGGCGATACTCGCTCGCCGCCGTGGCCGGCGGGATCTACGCCGTCGCCGGTGCCGCGCTCAGCCCGGTGGCCGGTCGGATCGCCGACCGGGTCGGCCCGAGCCCGGTTCTGCTGGTCACCGCCGTGGCCCACCCGCTGGCGCTGATCGGGCTGCTGCTGGCCAGCCGGTCGGGCGACGACGCCCTTGCCGCCATCTACCTGGCCGCCGGCGTCGCCGGGGCGACCTACCCGCCGCTCACCGCCGCGATCCGTGGCGCGTGGAACGACCTGACCGGCCCCGGCTCCGACCGGTTCCACCTGCGCAACACCGCCCTGGCCGCGGAGACCTCGTTGTTCGAGATCGTCTTCGTGCTCGGCCCGCTGCTCGTCGCCGGGTTCGTGCTGTTCGCCGACGCGGCAGCCGCGCTCATCGGAGCGGCCGTGGTCACCCTGGTCGGCACCACCGCCGTGGCCCTCGGCCGGGTGATGCGCGGCTGGCGTCCGCACTCGCGCGAGCACCACGCTCGTGGGCTCGGCCCGCTGCGGGTGGGTGGCTTCCCGGCCCTGCTGGTCTGCGTGGCCAGCCTCGGCATCGCGTTCGGCGCCGCCGGCGTGATCGTTCCGGCGTACGCCGGCAACTACACCGCCGACGACCCGGAGAGCCTGGCCGGGATCCTGCTGGCGGTCTGGGGGATCGGCAGCGCGATCGGCGGATTCTGGTTCGGTGTTCGCCGGCCGTCACCGAACATGACCCGGCAGTTCGCCATGCTGCTCGCCGCGCTCGCCGGCACCTTCGTGGTGTTCGCGGTCATGCCCACGCCACTGGCGCTGGGCGTCGCCCTGGTCGTCGGCGGGGCCACCATCGCACCCGCCCTGACCCTGGAGAACACCCTGGTCGGCCGGATCGCGCCGGCCAGCATGCTGAACGAGGCGTACACCTGGGTGGTGACCATGTCGGTGGCGGCGAGCGCCGCCGGCGGCGCGGTGGCCGGCCTGATCGTGGACCACGCCGGCGGTGTGCCGTGGGCGTTCCTGTTCGCGGGGGCGTCGGTCGCCGTCGGGGCCGCGGTCGCCGCGCTGCCCGCCGGGCCCATCGCCCGCGCGGAAATCTCGACGGTACGCACCGACGAGCCCGTCGCCGCCTGACCCACCTGCCTGCCCGTCACCGCCTGACCCCCCTGCCTGCCTGCCTCGTGCGGTCAGGCCTGCTCGAACGGCAGCGGGCAGCAGGAGCTGCCGGCGCATTCGACCAGGTCGTCACAGCCCGCCGAGATCGCCGCCCGCAGGGAGTCCCGGACGGCCGTGAGGTCGGCCAGCCGTTGTTCCACCTCGGCCAGCTTCACGGCGGCCTGAGCCGGCAGTCCGCCGTTGCTCGGGCGGCGCTGGCGCTGACCGGCGTGGAGCAGGTCGGCGACCTCGCCGAGGGTGAAGCCGAGCCGCTGCGCGGTCTTGATGATCCGCAGCCGGGTGACCGCCTCCACCGGGTACAGCCGGTGCCCACCGGGCGAGCGCCGTGGTGCCGCCAGCAGGCCGCGACGTTCGTAGTAGCGCAGCGTCTGCGGGTTCACACCCGCGGCGCTGGCCAGCTGACCGCTGCGCAACCAGGACCCGGGCACCCCGGCGGGGCGCGCCCGCTCCGCGAGGGCGTCGAGGACACCCACATGCGAGGCCGGCACCCGTACGTCGAGCGTCAGCGCGTCCGGGCCGGACCGGGTGACGTCGAAGGTGAAGAACGAGCAGCACGCCGACTCGCGGGCGGACAGATCCCGGGCGCTGCGCTCGGCCTCCGCCGTGCCGACCAGATGCAGCCGCAGGAGCTGCGCGGACGGCCGGTCGAGCCGTCGGACGACGTCGGCGAAGAAGCGGTCGAACTCGGCGAGGCGGACGGGTTGCTCGGCCGCGGGCAGGCGGCAGGAGTCGGGAACCCACGTATCGTCCGTTCCGGGGTGTCGGTCGCTCACCACTCGACGGTAAGCCCGTACCCGGGTACCGGATGCAAGCCCGCACCCGGTGCGGCTCCAGACGGTCTACCGGACCGACCGGTGGAAGGAGACCCATGGCGAAGCTGCTGTACTCCGCGACGGCGTCGCTCGACGGCTACATCGCCGGCCCCGGCGGTGACATGTCCTGGCTGACCGAGCACCTCGTCGGCGAGAACCCGACGGCGGACCACCTGTTGGCCAACGTCGGCGCGATCCTGGCCGGCAACAACACCTTCGGCGGCGACGACCCGAACCGCGGCACCGACAGCGAGGGGGCCTTCGGCGGCCAGTACCACGGACCGGTCGTCGTGCTCACCCACCGGCCGCCGGCCGAGCCCGTCCCGGACGTCACGTTCGCCGGCGACCTGCACACCGCCGTCGCGCAGGCCAAGGATGCCGCCGGAGACAAGTATGTGAACGTGCTCGGCGCGAACGTCGCCAAACAGTGCATCGAGGCCGGGCTGCTCGACGAGATCCTGATGTTCTTCGCCCCGGTGCTGCTCGGTGACGGGGTGCGCATGTTCGACCAGCCGGGAGGGACCACGGTGCGGCTGGCGCCGATTCCCGGCGAGACCGCGCACTGGTACCGCGTCACCTACTGAGCCGGGAACGTGAAGACGGCTCCCGGCGGGTCCAGCGGCCGCGGAGGACCTTCGAACCGGTGGACGCCGACAGCGAACCGAACGTCGTCCGGAGCGTGGAACGCCTGCTCCACGAAGCCGGCATCCCGAAGCCACTCCCGTACTGCTGGGGTCAGGTCCGGGTCTCGCCGCGTCCTGGTCCAGATCACGGTGGCGCCCTCAGCACACAGCCGGGGCAGGGCGGCAATGGTTTGCTCGACGTCGGCGTCCGAGATGTTGCCGAAGACCCCGACCATGAGCACCAGATCAGCCGGAACCGCCCCCGCATACGAAGACAGCTGGCCCGCGTCCGCCTGCCTGATCACCATCTTGGAGAGCCCGGCCTGATCAGCGGCGGCCCGAGCGGCAGTCACATTGCCGGCGTCGTACTCAAGCAGGGTCCCGTGTACGCGCTGAGCATCAGACCTTGACGCGAGGACACCGATGAGGTCATGACCCTGCCCCGCACACGCGCTCACCACAGTCAGCCGCCCGTCGGGACGCCCATCAAGCCACGAGGCGATGTGCTGCTGGACCAGCCGCAGCCGACGCGACAGCGGAGAGCTCGCGTCGGCGTAGGGCTCATGCCACGCCTGCCAGTGCGTCTGGGCGGTCATCCGGGCTACCTAGCCAGAGCGAAGCTCACACCGATGCCCCGCCGGGGGACCCGATGCGTGCCCAGGTCACAAGGCATGGTCGATCCGTCCAACCGGCCGGCTGTCGCCGTCCTACCGGTAGTTAGTGAACTGGAGCGCGACGCCGAAGTCCTCGCCCTTGAGCAGCGAGATGACCGCCTGGAGGTCGTCCCTCTTCTTGCCGGTGACGCGGAGTTGGTCGCCCTGGATCTGGGCCTGGACGCCCTTGGGGCCCTCGTCGCGGATCTTCTTGCTGATCGCCTTGGCCTTGTCCGTCTCGATGCCCTGGATCACCTTGCAGTCGATCTTGAACACCTTGCCCGACGGGCGCGCATCGCCAGCATCCAGCGACTTCAGCGAGATGTTCCGCTTGACCAGCTTCTCCTTGAACACGTCCAGCGCGGCGCGTACCCGCTCCTCGGTCTCCGCCTGGAGGCCGATCGCCTCCTCGCCCGACCAGGAGATCTCCGCACCGGTGCCGCGGAAGTCGAACCGCGTCGAGAGCTCCTTCTCCGCCTGGCGGAGGGCGTTGTCAACCTCCTGGCGGTCGACCTTGCTCACGATGTCGAACGACGGGTTCGCTGCCATGCTCTGCTCCTGCTGTCCGGCGGTCTGGGCCTGCCGTCGGCCGCCCTACCGGCGGCACGACCCCCTGACCGTACCCGGTTGCGTCGGTGCCGGGTGGAGCCGCTATCCTTGCTTCCGCCGCCGCGTTGCGACGCGGTGGGGTGCCCTGGCGGGTTGCCCGAGCGGCCAATGGGAGCGGACTGTAAATCCGTCGCGAAAGCTACAGAGGTTCGAATCCTCTACCCGCCACCAGGTGCAGATGCGGCCCCTGACCAGCAGAGATGCTGATCAGGGGCCGTTGTCGTTGGTCTGGCCGGGTCCGGCTGAGTCCAGCCGTTGACGACTGGTTGTGGGCAGATCGTGGGCAGGTCGATCTTGCCCTTCAGGGCTCCTCTGGGGCTGCGAACGCTCGTGCTCCGAGGAGTTGCCGGCCCGGTGCAAACCACGCCTGGAGCGACCGGCTGAGGCTGCCATGAGGCTTACCTGGCCTCGGAGGTAGCCCGGGGGCAAGCCAGTCCTGGGGTTGGACTGGCGCGGCAGTCGGAAGCCCTGGCCGTCGATCAGGTCGACCTGCCGGCTTCCGTGCCGCCTGGCCGTGGTCGTCCTGTGTCTGGGTCAGTGGAGTTCGGGGCGGCGGTCCGGCGGCAGTCGGTGGCTCTCCGCGCCGGCGCCGGAGGCGGCCGGGGCGGCTTGCCGCCGGCCGGCTCACCGCCCGCGCCGCGCGAAGCGCGGCGCCTTGATCCATAACAGGCGAAATCGGCAGTGCTGGTTCCTTGGATCCAAGATTCCTGTCACGCGGCTTCCAGCGAGAGCGCGAGGACCGCGCGATCCAGGCAACCTGGGTCCAGCTAGTGCCGCCTTTGCTCGAACAAGTTTGACGCGCCGTCAGGCTGCTGTCTGTTCCTTGTCCGCTGCTGACGCCAGTCGTGCCGCTCGCCGGCCGTGTCGGGCCGAGACACACGCAACTTCGCTCCGGCCCTATCTCGCTCCTGCCGCTACGACCCGGCAGACTTGAGGCATGACGACCACGCCCAACGACCTGATCGTGCGCGCAGAGACACGCCGACTGGCATGTGGTGCGAAGCTCAGCGCGACACGTACGAAGCTCGGGCAGTTCTTCACACCCGCGCCGATCGCCGACCTGATCGTTGGTCTTGCCGACATCCCCGACAAGGGAAGCATCCGCAACCTCGACGCGGGCGCTGGTACGGGCTCGCTGACCGCAGCCCTAGTCGCCCGCGCCGCCCGTCAGGCACCAGATTTAAAGCTGAACCTGACTACTTTCGAGGTGGACCCTGACGTCAACGCTAGCTTGACCGCCACGCTGGGGGACTGCGCTGATGTTCACCCCGTCACCATTGATCAGCGTACTGACGACTTCCTCGTCTGGGCCGCCGAACAACTGCGAACCGGCTCGGACCCCCAATTCGATCTTGCGATTTTGAATCCGCCCTACCGCAAGATCCGCGCCAATGGTCCCGAGCGGGCCGTCTTAGACCCAGTAGGGGTAGAGACGACGAACCTCTATACAGCTTTTGTCCTCCTAGCGTTGCGCTTACTCGCGCCTGGTGGCCAGCTTATCGCCATTACGCCGCGGAGCTTTGCGAACGGCACCTACTTCTACAAGTTCCGCCAAGAGTTGCTGAGCAGGGCAGGGCTGCGCAATCTGCATGTCTTTGACAAGCGGAACACTGTATTTGCGGACAGCGATGTCCTTCAGGAGAATGTAATCTTCCGCGCCGTCGTCGGACACACGCCGAGCACTGTGCGGATCTCGACTAGCCAAGGGAATATCGATGAACCGGTCTCGCATGAGGTGCCATACGGGCAGGTGGTAAGCCCCAGCGACCCCAAATCTTTCATCCGTATTACAACAGACGTGGCAGGGCTCAACCTGGCTGAACGGATGGGTGCGCTACCCGCCTCGCTCGCGGACCTTCAGCTCAAAGTCAGCACGGGACGTGTGGTCGACTTCCGGACCCGGGAGAACCTGCGGGCTGAGTATGAAGCGGACACGGTGCCGCTGCTCTATCCGGGGCATCTGAGCGCGGGGCGCATCAGCTGGCCAATGCGGGCTGGCCGGAAACCAAACGCCTTGGTCGAAAACGCCGATACCGCACCATTGCTGCTTCCATCGGGTGCGTATGTACTCGTAAAGCGGTTCAGCGCAAAAGAGGAGCCGAGGCGCGTCAGCGCAGCGCTACTTATGTCGAGCGATACCCCAGGTGCGCTCGTCGCGATCGAAAACCACCTGAACGTCTTCCATGCGGACAATGCCGGGATCGACCTCGAGGTAGCGGCTGGTCTAGTCGCCTTCCTGAACAGCACACCGGTCGACCAGTTCGTACGACTGTTCAGCGGGCATACGCAGATAAATGCGGGCGATTTGCGTAGCCTTCGGTATCCATCCCTCGAGCAATTGCGCCAGATCGGCGCGACGGCTGGGCAGTCTGTCGGCGTTGGCAAAGTGGACTCAGTGGTGCAGGATGTGCTACCAGACCTGTACCCATGATCTTGGAGTTCTTTTGTCGGTGGGAGATCAGCAAAATGCCCGAGTCGACGAGGCGCGGACCGCGCTAAAGCACTTGGGGCTACCTGCGCAGCAGCAGAACGTTCGCACGGCCCTGGTGCTCTTGAGCATGCTGGACCTGGACCCGGACGAACCCTGGTCGACAGCACGACAGACAACACGGGGAATCACCGAGAGCATGACCTGGATGGCAGAGCGCTATCCGTTTGTCAAGAAGGGCCGGAAGGACCCTGTCCGATACGCCCCGAATAGCCGTGAGAGTGTCCGCAAGCAGAGCGTCCACCAGCTCATGGCTGCGGGCATCCTCGAGGCAAATAGCGACGCGCCGGACCGCGCTGTGAACAGCGGCGACTATTCATACCGTCCGACGGAGATCGCGCTTACTGCGCTACGGACCTTCGGCACGCCTGATTGGTCGTCTGCTCAAGCCACCTTCATGCAAGAGCTCGGGTCACTCCGGCACCGTTGGGCAGCAGAAAGGGAGCGGCACCGGGTTCCGGTGCGGTTGCCGGACGAGTCCAAGGTGACGCTTAGCGCTGGCAAGCACAGCGCTTTGATCGCAGCCGTCGTAGAGGATTTTGCTGCCTACTACACCCCGGGCGCTAAGGTCGTCTATCTGGGTGACACGGGGGCCAAGTGGGTTGTGAACGAGGATGCGTATCTAGCGGACCTCGGCATCAAAGTTGACCCGCACGGCAAGATGCCAGATGTTCTCCTGCATGACATCGAGCGAGACTGGCTGGTGTGCGTGGAGGCATACCAGTCGGTTGGGCCAGTGGATGCGAAGAGGGTTGGCGAGCTGCGCACGCTGCTTGCGGGATGCCGTGCCGGCTTGGTCTTCGTGACTGCTTTTCCAGACAGGGCAACCTTCCGGGCTGCATCCGCCGACATCGCCTGGGAGACAGAGGTTTGGATCCGGGATGCGCCCACTCACTTGATCCACTTCAACGGCGAGCGGTTTCTTGGTCCCTACGAGACATCCCCGGGAACGTAGAAGTCGTCTCTGCCCGCGGCGCAACACCTTCTTTAGGTTCGGCGGCCAAGCTCGCTGCATGACTACTTCGCCCATCGACCTTGACGCAAAGCCAGCGAGACTTTGCTCGGCGTCCGGCTCGCGCTCTGCCGTCCCGTCCGCTTACTCGCCGCACCCTAGACTCGGACACTCTTCGTCGGTACGGTGGTCTGTCTAACATGCTGATGCGCGATGTCCATAGGAGTACGATGCGCACTGACGGTGACGTCACGCGGAGGTTCGAACTGGCGCAAGATGCGCTGGTTCTTCAGGCTTCTGACCTGTCTCTTGAAACTGTGGCCTCGATGGTTGAGAGTGAAGCTATCGATGTGCGCCCTCAATTTCAACGTCGCGAAAGATGGGATCCCGCTAAACAGTCGGCTCTAATCGAGTCTTTCCTGCTTAACATTCCCGTGCCTCCTGTGTACCTGGCCGAGGATGATTTCGGAAGCTATTCTGTTATTGACGGAAAGCAGCGACTTACAGCGATTCATGAGTTCATGAGAAACCGCTTAACACTCTCGCTGCTCGGCAGGTTCGATGAGCTCAACGGTTACCGATTCCGGGACCTTCCACCCCCGCTCAAGAACGCACTTCTTGTCCGCCCGTATATTCGGGCGGTGACACTTCTGCGTCAAAGTGACCCTGCAACTAAATATGAGGTTTTCCATCGCCTCAACTCAGGGGGTCAACCGCTCAACGCTCAAGAGATTCGTAACGTCATATACCGAGGCACCCTTAACGACCTGCTCGTGAAGCTATCCGAGAATGCCTTCCTTCGCCACCAGCTGAAGATTCGTGATACAAAGTCTCCGGCTTACAGGGCCATGCTGGATGTCGAATATGTTTTGAGATACTTCACCCTGATGGACGCTTGGCAGCAATTTTCGGGCGACTTCCGCTGGTCCATGGACGTTTACATGCAGAGGAATCAAGACCCTGATCCGAAGTCGCTGAAGAGCCTATCATCTAGCTTCGTGAATGCAATAAACGGGTGCGAGCGGCTCTGGGGAGTGAATGCGTTCAAGCGACCCGATCGAGGCGCGTGGCGAGATCAAGCTCTAGCCGGGATGTACGACAGTCAGATGATCGCCGTCAGCCTTGTTCCCGCTGCCGTGATTGAAAAACTGGGACGCAAGAGGGGGCGTGCGGAACAAGTAACGCGAGAGCTTTTCGAGGACGAAAATTTTGAGGATGCGGTCCGCGTCGCGACCAATACACCGTCCAAGGTGAGATACAGAGTGAGTCAGATGGCGGATGCGCTGCGCGAGGCGGCTGGATAGCTTATGTCGGTAACGCGCCGCAATTTCCTGGACAGAGTCGTTGCCGTACAGGATGCACTTGGCCAATCACTTCTAATTGACCAATCGCTTACTGATATCTCCCACAACAACCGAGCTCGAATTCTACGCAACGGCTTGATGGTCGTGACATTCAGTGCGCTCGAAGACTTTATACGCGAGCGATCGGCAGAGGTATTAAGCTACATCAGCCGAACCGCGCTCGCTTTTTCCGATCTTCCCCGCGACTTAATCCTTGCGGCAACTGAGGAGGTCATGCGAGCAGCTCACGCTCACGCGAAGATGGCTAGCCGCCAAGGTGATGACCCGGTGCCTCTGCTCCAGCAGGCCGCGTCCGAAGTGGCGAGCACTCTCAGCGGTCCGCTGCACATATCGAAGTTCTCATTGGGTTACAACGGTTCAAACGTGGGTGCCGAAGAAGTGAGCAATATTCTAAGGACACTGCACGCTGCGGATCCCTGGAATGAAATGACAAGACTCGGATCTCGGGTAGGTCTGGGTGGAGTGCCTCTCAGGGACGCATACGCCCAAGGGCTGAGACTGCGCAACCGGGCAGCGCACAAGGCAGATTCCAATATTCAGCCAAGCGAGTTGCTGACCTTCTGTCAGCAGGCTAAGGCAATTGCTCTTGGATTCGATCTCCTTGCGAGCAGGGCGGCACGTGTGATTCACGACAGCGGCACTAGTTTCGCACAAGCTTCACGTCCGAAGCTGACGGACGCTATTTCCATTGTTTTTGTCGACTTCGATGGAAGGCGGTACGTCTGCAAGAAAGAGAACGCCCGCCGAGCGCTGAAGACCGAACCCGACAGAGATGCTGCCTGGTTGTATGCAATGTCGAAGGCTAGGCCCAGTTACGACGCTGTCGTGGAACGAGATAAGAGCGGAACGGCAATCCGTTGGGAGAGCACAGACTGCGCTTGAGCGAACGGGCTCGAATTGCACCTGGCAGGCGGCTGGCGCCGCGTCGCCACTCGTAGCGTGGGCCACGTGAGGGTGTGCCGGCATTACGACTGCTGCGCGAGCCCTTCGCTGATCAAGGAATTGTCGCTAGCTCCCACCTCATTGTGGTCACTCCAATGGTCGGTCGATCTGAGCCGATAGACTCGGGCGACCCTCTCAACTCCCCTATCTCTCCGTGTAACGCTCTCGTCTTCGATCAAGGTTGCCCCGACCTCAATGCCGAATAGGGACGCTAGCTCTGCATCCGCAGCGACCTCACGACGCTTCGTTTCTGAGCCGCTGCACCTATCCGGATCATGATCGTAGGAGTAGGCCCGAACGAAAGTTCCCCTGCCATGCTCGGTATGCGCCAGGCCCTCCTTTCGAAGAGCATCTATGGCTTTGCGGACTGTGCCGCGGCTCGCCCGGAACTCGCTGGTTAGTGCGCTCTCGGCTGGCAAGAGGGCTCCGGGTGGAATCACGCCGCTCTCGATGCGTTCTCTCAGCTTGTCCGCGATGACGCGGTACCGGGGCTGTCCGTGGTGCGGGGTGGGCACGTGCTCACCGTACCTGGCACTTGTCTTGCCAAGTGCCAACCAAGTGAGCTGTTTGATGCCTAGACAACTCGTCCACTTGTAGATACGTTTCTTGGTGTGCAGTCGGGGTGACGGCTCGTGTCAGCGGTGGGCGCGCGCCGACCTTGGTCGCACCTGATGCGCGGCGTTTTGTCGGACCGGTTGCGGTAGCCGCGCGCACAAGTTGGCTCGGCGATACCCGACCCGTCTGCGTCGTCGGACGGTGCGCCGTGCCTTCATCCGGGCCGGTGGCCGGCCGCATTCCCCCGTGGTTGGCCACCGGTCCCCGCCTACCTGTGGAGGTGCGATGTCCGGCTCTCAACGTCGGCACCGTTGGTGCTCGTCCTGGTGGTCTCGGAGGCGCCCATCTGCCCGGCGTGCCAGCAGCAACGTTCAGTCGAGTTCACGCGCAGGATCTACGACCTCCTCGCCGCGGTGGTCGACGGACGCCACCCGCGAACTGCCTGCGCTCCGGTATGCGCTCTTGATGACGCGAGCCCAGCTCTTCCGAGGCAACGGCGGGCGGTGGCCGCGATGAGTCGTACGAACAAGCTGGCCGCAGTCGCGAGCCACCCGGATTGGTGCGCCCCGGATCGCTGCGGCTACCTGGTGCCGCCGGTGATGACTCATATGGCCCGCCGTCATCGCGGCCCAATGCAGCGGGCGGGCGACAGTCGAGCGGGCGGGCTCGTCGTCACGTACCTCATCAGCAGTGAGGCTCTGGGTGGCCCCATGGTCGGTGTCCACGTGACGTGCCGGGCCGGGAACGCCTGGGCGGAGTTGTCCTTGCCGCAGGCGGCCCAACTGGTCGAGCAACTTCGCGGATCGCTTGCACAGGCCACCGGGCAACAGGGGGCCGGCGATGAGTAAGGGTGCTGACATCCCCGAGGGCCCGTCGCCGTCGTCGATCGCACCGGTCGTGTGCCCTGTCTGGTGTCGGGGCTGCGGGCCGAACGACCCGATGCACCGCGGGCTACTCACCACGATCGGGCGGGAGCGGTCCGGCTGGGTCACCGTCCAACTGGTCGTTGATCGGTTCGCGCGCCGGGACCTGGCCGTGAAGCTCGACGCGACCCGCTATGGCGCGACGCAGACCGTGCTCCTGTCGTCCGCGCAGGTGGACCGGCTCATTGACGAGTTGGTATACGCCCACCTGGAGATGCTGACACCGGTAGATAGCGACGAGCGGGCGGGGGAGGCGCGGTGAATGCCAACAGCCGTCGGGGCCTAGCCGTTCCACGTACTCCCGTCCCACGCCCAGCGCGGCCACCGCGAGCAGCGGTAGCGGTGCCTCCCGTTCCCGAGCGGCCCGCTGGCGGGACCACCTGGCAGACGTTGGAACGTCTAGGGGGTACGGTGACCGGTGTGCATGGCCGGGACTGGCGCCCTCGCTACCTGCAACTCGCGGAAGAGTTGCGGGCGAAGATCGTGAGCGGTGAACTTGCGCCCGGAACGCTGATGCCCAGCGAGACCGAGTTGGCCGACACCTCGGGCCTGTCGCGCACCAGCGTCCGCAACGCCATCCGGCAGCTCCGCGAATGGGGCCTGGTCCGCGCGGAGCAGGGGCGCGGCACCTACGTGCGGGCACCCCGCCAGCGGGTACGCCGTCGCAACACCGAGCGGTACCAGTGGGAGAAGGATCGCGTCCTGCTCGACGAGGACGAGCGGCTGAAGACTGGCGCTACCGAGCACGACACCGGCCTGACCGTCGACGATCTGAAGTTCCACGCCGAGTACTCCCGGGTAGAGGCGGATGCGGAGATGGCGGCGGCCTTGCAGGTCGAGCCGGGTACTTCGCTGTTGCGCCGGGTCTACTGGACGTCGTCGCGGCACGAGAACGCGCCGCTGACCGTGTCGTACTCCTACCTGCCGTACGACCTTGTGGCCGCGAACCCGGACCTGCTCGACGCGGGCAAGGAGCCGTGGCCGGGCGGCACGCAGCACCAGCTCTACACGCTTGGCATCGAGTTGGACCGGATCGACGACGAGATCCGCGCCCGTCCGCCGTCGCCGGATGAGGCAGAGCTGCTGGACATCGACCCTGGGGTCTCGGTGCTAACGGTTCGGAAGACCTCGATCGACACCGCGGGCCGAGTCGTCGAGGTCGCCGACGTGGTGATGCCGGGGGACCGGACCGAGCTTGTCTACTCCCACAAACTCCAGCGGTGGAAAACTTGACGCAGCTCGTCTCGGTCATCACTCCGGTTCACGCGCCCAGCATCGAGTACCTGGCTGGCGCCTACGAGTCGCTGGCCAAGCAGGAGATGCCGGCCGGGTGGGACTGGGAATGGCTCGTCCAGGAAGACGGGCAGACCGGCGCCCTGGTCGACGCGCTTCCCAACGATCCCCGGATCAGTCTGGGCACCGGCCGTCCCGGTGGACCTGGTGTCGCCCGTACCCTCGCGCTTTCCCGAGTCTCCGGGCAACTCATCAAGGTCCTGGACGCCGACGACCAGCTGACACCCGGTGCGCTCGCCCGGGACATCGCCGCGTTCGACGCGCACCCGCAGATCGGCTGGACCACCTCGCGGGTACTTGACCTGCTGCCCGACGGGTCGACCGCCGGGTGGGACAAGGACCCGGCTGGCGGGGTCATCGACCGCGGTTCGGTCCTGTCGTTCTGGCAGGCCAACGACTACCGGGCATCGGTGCACCCGGCGACCCTGTGCCTGCGCCGGGATCTCGTCTTCGCCCTGGGCGGCTGGATGGCGCTGCCCGCCTCCGAGGACACCGGTCTCCTGCTCGCCGCCAACGCGGTCACCGCGGGCTACTTCACCCGGGAGTACGGCTTGCTCTACCGCAAGTGGCCCGGCCAGGTCACCAGCCAGGCCGCGCACCGGGAACCGGCCGAGTACCAGGCACGAATGAGGATCATCGAGGCCCGAGCCAACGCCCTGGCCTCGATGATCCCGAACGGCTTCGCCGGCGGCGCTACGGCGTAGCCTCGTGCCCCGGCATCCCGTGCGTACGCCGCCGCTCCTTCATCTCCGCCTCGAAGATGTGCCGTCGGCCGCCGGCTAGCTTCTCCCGCGCATCCCGCTCGATCTCCTGGAACGCGGCGTAGTAGCCATCGTCGAACTCCTCCATGATCTGGAAGGTCCACCGGCCGGGTAGCACGTTGCGCCCCAACAGTTCGCGCTCGACCCGGTCGGCCGTCTCGTCGTGCCCGGCCTCGCGGAGCAGCTTCACCACCCGGTCAAGGGTGAGATCCGCCCCGCCCACCAGTTGGTGCGCCGAGTACAGGTGACCTCGTACCCGGTGGATCGTCTCAAGAGCCTTGCTCAAATCACCCAGGGCCTCGACGGTCTTGTCATCCACACCCGCCGGTCGCGAGTGCTCATGATCGACAGCCTGGCCCTCCTGCTCGTACGCCATGCCTGCCCCGATACCCAGCCAGTCAGATTTGACGCTTCCCCGGTCACTGACGGCCCGGCGCCGAGGCGTTACATACAATCGCAATCAAGGTCAAGCAAGGACGCGGTCCTTATTGCGCGAATCCCTGCAATTATTTTTGGCCCGCTGGGACCTGGCGGACTTCGCTTGCAACTAACCCCGGCGGTGTGCCTATGATCTCGGCGAGGTCAAACTCAACCGACCGTGCGCGCACAACCGGTGACTCGCTTTCAACCACCAGTGTTGAAAGCGGTGAACTCATGTCCGCATAGGGAAGGTGGAGTATGGCCAAACCCGCAAAGGGCTCGAAGCCTCGGAAGCTTAGAGGCAGAGCCCCGAAGAGCCGTGCCTGGCGACCTCGGCCTGGTATGGAGCGCCTGAGCTGGTACTTCAAGCTCATCGCACCTACCTTGACATGGTTGATCATGGATTGGCTCAGAGGCGGGGGAGCGGGTCGACCCGCCAGTTAGGCGAGCCGACCCATCCCACGGACCTCCACCCTTCGCTCTGTCCGGGGCACGGGTGGGGGTCCGTTCTCCGTGTTGGTGCAGGACCATCGAATCTTGACCAACACATCTGCAGTTGAGTTTCGAACGCGGCGAACGTTCAACGCACCTCAACTTCCAAATCTAAGTAATTTAGAAGCGCTGCTACACCTTACAACGTCATCCGTGCAGTATCTACTGCGCTACTGCAGTGCCGACTGCAGTAGTTGAAGCCAAGCCGCCGACGAACACCAGCGCGAGCCGGTCATCTGCAGTGCCGGTTTGCAAACATGTTTGCAAACCCCCAGGGCTTCGCTCGCTTCCGCCGGCACGCCGGGCCTGACGGCTTGCGCAGATGGCCGTGGGCTTGCCCCACAGCAGAGCCCTTAGCCCGCCTTCACCACGGTTTTTGACTTGTCTGCCAAGTGCCGTCTACCTTGGATCGCAACTTGGCAGACAAGTTAACAAGTGGAGGTTGAGCGATGGCTCTGCGAGGCGGCACGAGGTTCGCGGTGCGGTGTGAGGACGTGTTCCCGGCGGGGTGCGTGTTGGTGCCCGAGTCTCTGGGCGAGGTCGAGGACTACGACGAGAAGACCGGCCGGCGTAGCCCGGCGAAAGACAAGCTGACCGGCCAGCGGGTGTGGCAGGTCCGGGTGATGGACCTGGATCCGGAGCTGGGGAAGCGGTCGCGGGAGACGACGGTGAAGATCTCGGCGGACTACCAGCCGGTGCCGCCGACGGGTGGCCTGTTCGAGGCGGTGGAGTTCGACGGCATGACCGTCACGCCGTACGTGGGCAACAACGGTCGGATGGCGTATTCGCTGCGGGCGACCGGGATGCGTGCCCCGGCGGGCGTGGCCGCGAAGGCGGCGCAGTAGCCGCATCTGGTGGGGGCGGGGCTGTCAGGTCTTGGCGGACGGCAGCCCCGCCCTCTGTCTCTTTCCCCTGCTCTGTCGAGAGAGGTAGTGACATGTCCAAGCGTATGCCTGCCGTCCTGCGGCGGCCCGTCGTGGCGGGTGCGCGATGATGCGCCGGCCGCGCGGCGAGGTCGTGATGACCACCGCCGGAGACCTGATGGTGATCCGGCCGCGCCGGTTGGAGCTGCCGTTCTGGCTGATCGCGGTTGGCCTGGTGCTGCGGTGGCTGTGGCGGGGTCTGTGGTGGTGTCTTCGCCATCCGGTCGCCGTCGGCCTGGTCGTGGCCGGGGTGAGCCTCTACCGGGAGTTCGGTCGGGCCGGCGTGATCGTGTCCGTGGTCCTGGCCGCTGCCGTGTCGGCGGTGTGGCGGTGGCGGCACGAGTCGTCCTGGTGGACCTGGTGCGCCGGTCCGATCCTCGGACGGTTCCGTCAGCTCTTCGTCTACCGGCGAGCCTGGCGCGAGGCAATGACCCTCTGCGGCCTGGCCAAGGTGTACGACCATCGCACGGTCCTGCCGGAGCTGCTGCGGGTCCGCTCAGATCAGGCGCTCGACGTACTGACCATCCGCATGGTCCGCGGCCAGACGCCCGAGGAATTCCAGAAGGCAACGGCAAACCTGGCGTACGCCTTCGGCCGGCGGCACGCCCGGGTCTACTCCGAGCGCCCCGATGACCCGCCGACCCGGTCGGGCTACTGGGCGCTGGTCCTGGGCGCGGTGGACCGGCTGCGGTTCCGGGACCGACCGTCGGTGGTCTACCTGGTGGTGGTCCGCACGGACGCGCTGCGGACCCTGGTCGACCCGTTCGACGTCCCATCGGTGCCCGACTTCACCGCTCTGCCCCTGGCTCGGCGGGAAGACCTGCGGCATTGGTGCCTGCACCTGCTCGCCACGCACGTACTGATCGGCGGCGCCACCCGCTCCGGGAAGGGCTCGGTGCTGTGGTCGCTGGTCCGCGTCCTAGCCGGCGGGATCTCCTCCGGGCTGGTCCGACTCTGGGTGATCGACCCCAAGGGCGGCATGGAGTTTGCGATGGGTCGGCCGCTGTTCGCCCGCTTCGCCTGCAAGTCGTTCGAGGCCATGGCCGACCTGCTCGACGAGGCCGTGACTGTGATGCGGGAGCGGCAGACCCGGCTTGCCGGCGCGGTGCGGGTGCACACTCCGACCCTGGCTGACCCGCTGGTCGTGGTCGTCATCGACGAGATGGCGGCACTGACCGCGTACCTCCAGGACGTCGACCTCCGCAAGCGCATCGCTGGCTCACTCGGGCTGCTGCTGTCGCAGGGGGCCGGTGTCGGTGTCCTGGTGGTGGCGGCGTTGCAGGACCCCCGCAAGGAGGTGCTGCCGTTCCGGGACCTGTTCCCGACCCGGATCGCGCTCGGTCTGACCGAGGCCGCTCAGGTCGACCTCGTGTTGGGCGACGGTGCCCGCAACCGGGGCGCTCTCGCCGACCAGATGCCCCGCTGGGCCAAGGGCGTCGGCTACGTGATCCTCGACGGCACCCCCGAGCCGGCCCGGGTCCGCTTCTCCTACATCTCCGACGACCACATTCGCGAGCTGGCCGCCGAATACCCGGCACCGGCCGACGCGGCGGACATCCTCGCCCAGGTCGGCCGGGAAACCGCCACCGAACCGGCCCGGCGGCACTTGCCCCGGCAGCCTCGCGGGCCACTGCTGCCCGACTCGTTGCTGAACATCCTCGACCGCGACACCGACAGGGGTGAGCCGCGGTGACCGCACCGACCGACGGCCGAACCTTCTACCGACTCCGCGCACCCGGCACCGACGGCGCCACCAGCACGGCGGTGTCCGTCCGCGTCGACCCCGCCCGGCCCGATGCGTACCCGGTCTATCTGGCCGTCGGTGGCGGCCGGCGCCGCATGTACCTGACCCCCGACGAGGCGTGGGCACTGTGGCGCTGCCTCTCCGAAGCGGTGGCCTCCCTCGGCGAGCCACCCGACCACATCCGTACCCGCGTCGCCCCGGCCCGGAGGTAACCGATGTCCCTCAAAAGCTTCTTCCTCGGCACCCACCGCCTCAAGCCGCTGCACGTCGAACTCAACGGCTCCCCGGACCGACTCGCCGGTGCCCTGCACGGCCTGGCGCACATGGTCAACCGCCGCCGCGACCTCAACGGCCAGCGAATCTGCATCACCCTGACCATCCGCGACAACGGCAGCGGCCGATGATCCGCGAACGCGCCGAGTCCGGCGTCCGGGTGCTGATCCTGCTCGCCATCGGCACCATGGCCGGCGCCGCCGCCTTCACCCACGTCCACGACCTGACCGTCGCCCACGGCCAGCCCGACTGGATCGGCTGGGCCAACGCCGTAGCGGTCGAGCTGATGGCCATCTACCTCGGCCTGGAGATCCGCGCCCGCCGCCGCGACGGTCGACCCGTCGGCCTGGTCGGCGTCCTCCTGATCGCGTTCGCGCTGCTCTCCCTCGCCGCCCAGGTCGCCGAAGCCGAACCATCCGTCTGGGGCTGGATCGTCGCGGCGGTGCCGTCGCTGGCCTTCCTCGCCCTGGTGAAGGTCGTCCTGTCCAGCGCACCCACCACCCCGCCGGCCCCGGAGCCCAATCAGCCGCAGGGCGATTGGTACGACGAGCCGCAGCCTGTCGAACCCGCGCCGCCGGCTCCGGTGATGCCGCCGGCATCACCCGCGGTGCTGCCTCCGATCGGCGTCGTCCAGCCCAACCGGCCCCAGGTCGTCGGGATCATCCGATGACGGCTCCGACCCTGCCCGGTCTCGAACCCGCCCCGACCCCGGTTGCTCCTCGGCCGGGTTCACGGGCGGCCCGCATGGCGCTACCCCGCTCGATCGACGTGCTCAAGGACATCGCCATCGAGTACGGCGTCTGCGTCCGCCCGCTCGCCATGCGCCGGACCGACCTCGACACCGGCCTGACCGAGGTCATCGACCTGCCCTGCGGCGCGACCCGCGAGGACAAGTGCCCGCCGTGCGCCAAGAAGAACCGCCGGCTGCGGCAAGCCCAGATTCGCGAGGGCTGGCACCGCGACGACGAACCGCTACCCGGCCCGGAACCCGCAACCGAGGCGCAGAAGTCTCTGATCCTGTTCCGCGCACACCTGGAGTTCTCCCGCGACGAGGCGGTCAGGGCGGCCCAGTGGGATCAGGTGGCCGACCTCGACGAGGCGATCCGCGAGGTAGAGGAAGCCATCGCCGCTGAGGGCCTACGCGGGCGCGTCGGGCCACCCCACACCAGCGACGACGAGGACCAGGACGACGAGCCCGGCCAGCGGCGCAAGCGCTCCACCAAGCGGCGCCAGGATGCCCCCGAACTGCCCCGGCGCAAGGTCGAACGGCGCACCGTCGGCAAGACCTACACCGCCCCAGACGGCTCCACCTACCAACCGTCCATGTGGCTCACGCTCACCCTCGACTCGTACGGCCCGGTCCGCCCCGACGGCACCCCCGTCAACCCGGCCAGGTACGACTACCGCCGCGCAGCCTGGGACGCCGTTCATTTTCCCCGGCTTCTCGACCGGTTCTGGCAGAACCTTCGGCGGTGCGAAGGATGGAACGTCCAGTACGCCGGCTGCGTCGAGCCGCAACGCCGTCTCGCCCCGCACGCCCACTTCGCCATCCGGGGCACGATCCCTCGGGACGTGCTCCGCACCGTGGCGGCGGCGACCTATCACCAGGTGTGGTGGCCCTCGGTCGACGTCCAGCGCTACACCCTCGACCGGCTACCGATCTGGGACGAGCAGGCAGCGGCATGGGTCGACATCGACACTCGCGAGCCACTGACCACCTGGACGGAAGCCCTCGACACCATCGATGACAACCCGGACGCAGAGCCTGTGCACGTCGTGCGCTTCGGCGCCCAGGTCGACGCCCGCGGCGTCATGCCCGGCACCGAGGACGCCGAACGGACCATCCGGTACGTCACGAAATACATCACCAAGCACACCGGCGACTGCCACAAGGCGAGCACCGATCGGCAACGCAAGCACCTCGACCGGCTCTGGCAGCAACTCCAGCTGACCCCGTGCACCGACCGGTGCGCCAACTGGCTGCTCTATGGTGTCCAGCCCCGCAAGGCACACGCCAAGCTCAAGCCCGGCCGCTGCAAGGGCAAGGTCCACCAGCGCGACACCCTCGGCATCGGCGGCCGGCGCATCCTCATCTCCCGCGACTGGTCCGGCAAGACCCTCGCCGACCACAAACACGACGCGCGGGCCTGGGTCCGGGCACTGCTCGGCGTCACCACCGACGGTGCCCAGCTCGTCGACGACCAGGGCGCCACCACCGAACGGGTCCGCCACGCCTGGGAACTCGCCCGACCCGACGACCCGGACGTCGGCCCGATGACCCACCGGCTCATGCGGTCGATCAGCGAACGCGCCCGTTGGCGGTCCGAACTGCTCGCCGCAAAAGACCGGGCCGCGCAGGGCTCCTCAGATCTTTCGGCAACTCAGCACAGCGCTCAGCACGACGGGGAGGAAACGCAGTGAACGAAGAGTTGTTGACCGTGCCGGAAGTGCTCGCCGAGCTGCGCGTACCGCGCTCGACCTGGTTCTACTGGCGGCAGACCGGCAAGGGACCACGGGTGATCAAGCTCCCGAACGGGCAGCTTCGGGTCCGCCGGTCGGCGCTCGGTCGCTGGCTCGGCGACCTGGAGCAGGACGCCGCATGAAGAGCTACGAGGTCCAGATCTGGGAGATCGCCAAGCGCGCCGACCGGAAAGCTCGGCCGTGGCGGGTCCGTTGGGCGGTGAGCGGCCAACGCTTCGAGGACATGTTCCGTACCAAAGCCCTGGCGCACTCGTTCCGCGCCGAGCTGGTCCAGGCGGCCAACGCGGGGGAGCCCTTCGACCCGGCCACCGGCCGCCCGGTCTCCGAGGCCAGAACCAAGAACCCCACCACCTGGTACGCGCACAGCCGCGCCTATGTCGAGATGAAGTGGCCCCGGGCGGCAGCCAAGACCCGGCGCTCGATCGTCGAAGCGCTGACCTCCATCACGGTGACCCTGACCCGGCCGGCGAAGCGGGGCCGACCGACCGACGCTCTGCTCCGTGAGGCCCTGTACCTCTACGGCCTCAACCCACGCCGCTGGTCCGACGAGATCCCGCCCGACCACGCGGCGGCGCTCGCCTGGCTGGAAACCGCGTCCCTCCCAGTAGTCGAGCTGGACTCGCCCGCGATGGTCCGCCGCGTCCTCGACAGCCTGTGCGTACGCCTCGACGGCAAGCCCGCGGCTGCCTCCACCGTCCAGCGAAGCGGGCCACCTTCTACAACGTGCTCGGGTACGCCGTCGAGCTGGAGCTGATCGCCTCCAACCCGGTCGACCGGGTCCAGTGGACCGCCCCCGAGGTCGCACAGTCCATCGACCGGCGGGTGGTGGCGAACCCAGCCCAGGTCGCCACGCTGCTGGAGGCGGTCAAATCTCTCGGCAAACGGGCCGACAAGGTCACCGCGTTCTTCGGCTGCCTCTACTACGCGGGTATGCGTCCCTCCGAAGCCGCAGACGTACGGCGGGAAGACTGCGACCTTGCCGGCCGGTGCGCAGACTGCGGGGCCGACTTCGACGACCTGGCGGCGGTCAAGCCTTCCCGGTCCTGTGAGCACGAGAAGATCGAATATCGCTGGGGCCGCCTGGTGCTCGCCGGCACCACGCCGCGCGCCGGGTCGCACTGGACCGATGATGGCGGCTCCCACGAGCGGCGCGGACTCAAGCACCGGGGGAGGGCCGAGACTCGTACGGTCCCGATCCCACCCCGGCTCGTCGAGTTGCTGGCCTCGCACGTCGACAACCACGGGGTCGGCCCGGACGGGCGGTTCTTTCGGGGCCTGCACGGTGGGCCACTGTCGGAGTCGGTTTACGACCGGTGGTGGAAGCTCGCCCGCGAAAAGGCGCTGGCCGAATCGCAGGTCGCCTCGCCGCTCGTTCGCAGGCCCTACGACCTACGGCACGCGGCGGCGTCGCTCTGGCTGAATGCCGGCGTCCCGCCGACCGAGGTAGCTCGGCGCCTGGGCCACGGCGTCGCCGTCCTGCTCCGCGTCTACGCCAACTGCATCGACGGCGGCGACGACACCATGAACGACAAGATCGGCGACGCCCTCGGATGACTTGCGCAATCGGTCATACGGAGCTCGACGGCGTCCGATCATGTGGCGGAGCACGTCCTTCGATCCGATGTCGCCGCCCTTTCGCGGCTCCTGCCTGGTAGACGACCTGCGCTAGAAATGTGAGGGTGGAGTTGTTCCCAAGGCAGAAGTCGTATCCGAACGATCACGGGGTCTCGGTCAGTTCGAGCCCGCAGGCCGACGCTACGTTACCCGCGTTGCGGCTCTGGAGCATCCATCGGTCGATCACCGTGGCAGTGATTGCAGCGCTGTTGTTGGTCAGCGCCATGATCGCCGCAGCCTTTTGGTATGCGGGTTGGCCCACCTTCCAACGAGACGCAACCGTTACTGCAGGTATGTTGTTCGACCTCTTAAAGCTCGTCTTTGTAGTTGTGGCAGGTGTCGGCGGTGTTGGAGCCCTGGTGGTCGCCTACCGGCGGCAGCGAGTCGCAGAGCATGCAATCGCATTGGCCGAGGGTGACCACCAATTGGCACGTGCTGCGGACTTACGAGCCGAAATAGCACGAGCGCTCGCTCAGGCGGCCGACGAGCGGGCGAAGGTTGAAACCGACCGCAATGGCGTTCGACTTTTTAATGAGCGGTTTGCTAAAGCATCTGAGCAGCTTGGTTCTGAGAAGGCGCCGAGCCGTTTAGCAGGGGCTTATGCAATGGCGAGCCTTGCTGATGACTGGATCGACGGACGGCAGGTGTGCATCGATGTTCTCTGTGGCTACCTGCGCATGCCGTATACGCCTCCCCTCTCTATAGGTAATGCCATACCTGGTGAGAGGGGAAGAGGTCCTGCCGAGGTCACGAAGTCCTTCAATTCGGCTCGCGAGGAGCGTGAGGTGCGCCATACCGTGATGCGACTTATAGCTAAGCGCCTTCGTGCTGACGTGAAGGGTGTCCTGTCCTGGCGCGGCCTCGACTTCGATTTTACAGGCGCGGTTTTCGACGGTGGAGACTTTTCCAAAGTTGCATTCGATGGAGGTGTGGTCTCCTTCGCGAAATCGGAATTTTGTAGCGGTGATTTCTCGTTCGCCGAAGCAGCGTTCCTGGGAGGAGATGTCTCCTTTGATGGTGCCAGATTTGGTGGTGCTCGGGTGTCCTTCTCCAAGGCGGATTTCCGCGGAGGGCGGGTTTCTTTCTGCGATGCGAGCTTTGACGGCGGAGAAGTGTCATTCGTCAAATCGAGGTTCACGGGCGGGAAGGTCAACTTCGTTGATGCCCGTTTTTCCGGTAGTGAAGTTTCCTTCGAGGCCGCGAACTTCAACGGCGGCGGCGGCGCCCTAGGTCTGTCTATGAATGGAGCGGAATTCAAGGATGGGTTTGTGTCATTTGACGGGGTGTGGCTTGAGCATGTAGATCTGTTTTTCAACGACATCGTGCTAAGCGGGGGCCGTATATCGTTCAATCGAGCACAATTCGTACGGTGTGATCTTCTACTTCTAGGGGCTATTGTGGATGGCGGGCTCCTTTCCTTTGAGCGGGCGGCACTCCGCAGTGCCGTAGTGGCGTTCCCTGGGGCCAATTTCGCTGGCGGTGAAGTGTCCTTCCAGGAAATTAGCTCTGACGTCTCGGGCGCTGCGGATGAAGTCAGATCGATGGTGACCTTCGATCAAGCTACGTTCGATGGCGGAAAGGTCTCATTCGACGGCGCAGTGCTCGACATGCCGATTGATTTTGATGAGTGGCCAGATGGGCAACCCCCGCTGGGCGTGCACGTGTCGGCTGGCTTGCGCGTCTCCGTTCCCTTTTCCGACCTGTAGGCGTGGGCGGATCGTGGGCAAGTGACCGCTGGCGCCTGCCCGGGCAAGACTTGCCGGCAGCTCAGCGGTGCTGGCCGAGGAGGACCGCGGACGCCCTGTAAATCCGTCGCGAAAGCTACAGAGGTTCGAATCCTCTACCCGCCACCAGGGATGGCGAGGCCCCTGACCTGCGGAAACGCAAGTCAGGGGCCTTCGCTGTCTTTGTTGCAGTTGACCTTGGTTGCCCGGTCCAGGGGGCACGCAGCGGGCACGAGTCTCCGGAGGCCCAACATGGCAAAAGGCAGCGACAAGTCGAGTGGCAAGCAGCACGTCAGTAAGCCGAGCGGCGAGTTCCGGCAGGAGACGGTGTCTACGGCCCAGAAGCCTCCGCGGTCCACGAAACTGAGCCCTGAGGCGCAGGCGTCCGGCAAGTCCGAGTCGAAGAAGACGAAGTAGCAGAGGCAGTCCGGTGGTCCCGTCCAACCTCGTCGGGTTGGTGCTGTTCGTCGCACTGCTTGCACCCGGCTTTGCCTACGTTTTGCTTCGAGAGCGGACGACCCCGAGGGGTGCCTTCTCACCCTTCCGCGAGTCGCTAACGGTGGTTTTCGCCAGCGTCGCCTGCCTGGCCGCCGTTGCCCTGCTTCATACGGGTCTACGGGCGCTAATTCCGGATCACACCCTGAACGTTCGCGAGCTGGTCAGGGATCCGGCGAGCTACGCCCGAGAGCACCACGTCAGCGTTGCCTGGTGGTCCTTCGCTCTACTTGTCGGTGCGGTCGTGATCGGCGTGGCTGCTGCTCACCCTCGCGTCCTCGGCCTAAGCAAGAGGCTCGGGTTCAGCCGGGTGTTGGGCTCGGTGACGGGCTCAAACGGCGGCAGTATCGACACCAGGTCTGCTTGGTACAAGGTCATGCATATGTATGACGAAGAGGGCGCCGGACGCATCTTCGTGGGTGCTCACATGGACGATGGCAGCTACGTACAGGGCAGGCTGTATTCCTTCAGCCCCGTGCCTGAGGAGACTCAGGATCGGGAGATCCTGCTGTCGGCTCCAATCTCCTTGACCTCCAAGGAGGGGGTGACAGGTCGAGTAGATGCCCAATTCTCGGTGCTCTCTGCTCGTCGCATCGTCCGCTTGGACGTGAAGCACTTCGAGCAGGGCGAGGAAGTGGATGAGGCTTGGGTGGGCCCTGAATCGAAGGACGGAGACAACGTCCGCCGGTGGTGGCAGTTCAAGGGATGAGGATCTGAGCTACCAGCTTGGCTAGCGGATCTCCTCGTTGGGCAGTCGCCAGACCGTCCAGCCTCCCCGGACGGGGACAAGGTGGAGCGCCCTACCGGACGAACGACCTTGGCCCCGTCCAGGGAGGCTGGTAGCCCTTGTGGTGCCCGTCGAGGTGATCCGCGGGGGCATCTCTGAGGAGGGTCGGGGTTCGGGGCGGAGCCGCGAGGTCTTCTGATCCTGCGACTCCCAAGCGTGGCCGGCCGGCCCGGCCGATGCCGGCCGGAGGTCGCCAGCAGGCCGGGGCCGGGCCGGCGCGGCCCGCTTGCGGGCCGCCTTGATTCATAAGAGGCCAATTCGGCAGTCTCCACCATCCAGCACGGTGTCCCCGTCACGGTTGATGCTTGACACTCGCGCCCCACCTGATGCTTGACATGATCACCGTTCGGCTTCTTGATCACGTGTTGTTGCGGCAGCACTCGATCTGGGAGCGGGATTGGCACTGGTGGGAATGTCGATCGTGGAACAGCGGTATCAGGCCGTGATGGCGGTCCTGGCCGGTGATCCGGTCGTGGACGTGGCCGAGAAGGTCGGGGTGTCGCGGCAGAGCGTGCATGGGTGGCTGCGCCGTTATGCCGACGAGGGCCTGGTCGGCTTGCAGGACCGGTCTCATCGCCCGGACGGGTGTGCTCATCAGGCGTCGCCGGAGGTGGAGGCATTGGTGTGTGAGCTGCGCCGGCACCACCCGAAATGGGGCTCGCGGCGGATCGCGTTCGAGCTGGGCCGTCATGGCTGTCCCGAGCCGGTGCCGTCGCCGATGACGGTCTATCGGATCTTGATTCGTCACGGGCTGATGACCCCGGCCAAGCGTCGTCGGGGCCGCAAGGACTACATGCGCTGGGAACGTGATCGGCCGATGGAGCTGTGGCAGATGGACATCGTTGGGGGGATCTTCCTGCCCGACGGTTCGGAGGCCAAGGTCGTCACCGGCGTTGACGACCATTCCCGGTATTGCGTGATCGCCTCGGTGGTGCGCCGGGCCACCGGCCGTGCAGTCTGTCTCGCGTTCGCCGAAGCGCTGCGGGAGTTCGGCGTGCCCGAGGAAGTGCTGACCGACAACGGCAAGCAATTCACCGCCCGGTTCGGCAACGGCGGTGAGGTGATGTTCGACCGGATCTGCCGGGAGAACGGCATCTTGCACCGGCTCACGCAGCCCGCGACACCGACCACCACGGGCAAGGTGGAACGGTTTCACCAGAGCCTGCGGCGCGAGCTGCTCGATGACGTACCGGTCTGGCCGGACATCGACACCGCCCAAGCGGCGATCGAGGTGTTCCGGCACGAATAAAACAGTGACCGGCCGCATCAGTCCCTCGGCATGGCGTTTCCCGCCAGCCGCTTCCGGCCGGCCGAACCCGGCGTGGTGCCGGTCAAGTTGCCCGCCTCGGTGACGACACCGGCGCCGAACCACCGGCCTGGCCGGAGCTGGTCATCGCCCCGCAACCGGTGGAGCACTGGTCGCCGTCAGCGGTGCAGTTCGACCGGGTCGTCCCACCGTCTGGCAATCTGCAGGTGGCCGGGAAACAGTTCTGGCTCGGCCCGGCCCGCTCCGGAGTCACGGTGACGTTCTGGGCCGACACGGACGTCATCCACCTGCTAATCGCCGGCGCCCGGATCAAGTCAATGCGTTCGCACCTGTCGGTCACCGACCTCGCTGCTCTGATGCGCCACGGCGGCCGCCCGGCCGGCCCGGCACCGCTGCCGCCGGCCGAGCAGAGTGAAGCGGTCGAGGTGGATCGGACCGGGAATCGGGCCGGCAGCGTGTCGCTGGGTCAACACCTGGTCCTGGCCGCGGAAATCCTCGGCGGGCGCCGGGTCGGGATCCGCATCGAAGCAGCGACGCTGAGCTTCTTCGACCTCGACACCCGTCAGCTGCTACGGACCCGACCAAGCCCGCTGACCCCAGCCGACATCAGCCGACTGCGAGGTGTCCGCCCAGCCGGCCCGCCACCACAACCAGCAACCGGACCGGTGCCCGTTCACGCCGGGCATCGAACTCCGGCGTGGTCATGGTCGTCGGGCAGAAAGTCGCACTCGGCCGAACCCACGCCGGCAAGACCGTCACGATCGAAGTCACCGACACCGACCTGACCATCCACACCGACGCCGGACCCCGCACCGTCAGACGCACCAACGACCAACCCGTCCGTAGCATAAAAGCCCACCGGCCCGGCAAGGTCAGCAACAAAACCTAGACCAACCGTCAAGCAACACCTGGGACGGATCCGTCAAGCATCAGGTGGGACTAGACAATCACCGGTAGCGTCCCTGGCCGACCCTGGCCGACCCTGGCCGACCCTGGCCGACCCTGGCCGACCCTGGCCGACCCTGGCCGACCCTGGCCGACCCTGGCCGACCCTGGCCGACCCTGGCCGACCCTGGCCGGCCCGACACACACCCGCCCGGCCCTCGCCAACCAAAGAGCCGCCGCGGAAGCTCTCGGTCGTCACCTCGTCCGCCTGGCCGCGCAGGGCCGTCCAGGGCGTCAGGCGCTGCCGCCTAGTTGTCCCGCTGACCTGGGTTGCCCTGCTCAACGATTCCTCGACGCATGACACGGCTTCTCCCTCGCTGCAAATGCCAGCAGAGGGTTGGGCCGTATTTGCAGAGGTTTGTCGTCGACGTCGGCGCGATGATCGATGGATTGATAGCATCGCCTTCCCGCTCACCGAAGGAAGCAGGTTCAGTGTCCAAGACAAGAGGGCGTAGCCGCAATTTCCGGGTCGGAACTAGGCTCACCGCAGCACTCTCCATCATTCTTCTTTCGCTTACAATTAGCCCAACGCCAGCGAACGCGGCAGCCACTTCCTACATCAATAGAGACATCTACCTTGGAATCCAAGGCCAAGACCGTGTTTACCTGCCCTCCGGCTCTACATGGGAGACCGGGAGAAGGATTCTCCTTGACGCAGGCACCTACAGGTGGGGCCACAAATTTGTTGGATACAACGACGCCCCGGGAGCGGACGAGGAAGTAGGTCGCACGATCACCCTAGCCCGCGGGTACTACTTGTGGGTTTGTTGGGCTACCCCTCGGGGTGACAACGACGCCGATTTCAACTATTACGCGACCTGCACTCTGGACCCAGAAAACCCGGTATACCATACGGTGCGACTGCCGTCGGAATCCCAATCGACTTGGTTCTTGTGGGGTGACTATCACTGGCAAAGCTACCTCGACCCGCAGTTCTAATTCGTAGCTATCCCGTCTGCCCTGTACCCGCCTACCTGGGCGCGGGCCGCCCGCCCGCCCCGCCACGTCAAGCGGACCTTGGCGGCTCGTACGGACGCTGGTAGGTCGGGCGGCGGTCTGCTCGGCTCGCCCGGGTCGAGGGCAGGCGGGGTGGCTCCTACCGCAGCCGCCTACGGACCGCGACCAGCCGGTGGAGCCCCCGCCCATCCCAAGGGCAGCACCGGCGGCGGGCCTTGAGCCTTCGAAAAGGTGACCTACCGCAAGCGCAATTAGAACGCCTGTACGATCCCGGTGGGAGCAAGAGCTGGTGTCGCGCTGGTGGAACGGCGTTTGGGGCCGACTTACTCGGCGTGACGTGTGGCTTGCCCGTGAGGTCCGCTGGCATGTCGTTGCCAGGGCTGGCGACTCGGAGACGGGCAAGGTGCTCCGCTGGCACTTCGACACCGAGGAAGACGCCCGACAGCTGGTGCAGCGCCTCATGCGCGTTGATGGCGGCCAGTGGCGCGAGATGAATGGTGACGCCCGCTAGCCAGCCCCCGCAATGACCCTGCTCCGACCATGACCGTTCGGGCTTACGTCCTGGCCGGGCAGAGGTCGGCTCAGACGTGGACCCCGCACCACGGCGGCAGGTCTAGGACCAGATGCGCCACCAAATCGCAGGTTGCCTCGCCGCTCGTACGTCGACCCTACGACCTACGGCACGCGGCGGCCTCGCTCTGGCTGAACGCAGGCGTCCCGCCGACCGAGGTCGCCCGGCGCCTGAGCCACGGCGTCGCCGTCCTGCTCCGCTATGCCACCTGTATCGACGGGGGAGACGACACCATGAACGACAAGATCCGCCACGCCCTACGGTGAGTTGTCGCGTTCATTGGCGCAGCGGTCGGGCGGGTCTAGCTGTCTTTTTTCGGACAGTGGCTCGATCCGAACGACCGATTATCGCTACAGGGCACCGTTGGCAAGGTCCCCATATGCGCTCGCGAGAGACAGCTGCCTACCGGAGGTACTGCGCTGATGCCCCCGATCGGATGGAGCAGCTGCGCGCCCGTATCGCTAACGCTCGGGAGCAGGATCAGCCGCTGGTGGTCGCTGCCCTCAAGGAGATCCGCAAGAAACTGAGGGACTTCGACGACCCGGATGTCATGACTACGGTCTGCAACCTCATTGCAGATGATCTCACTGATAGCTTCGCAAAAATGGGTTTCGATCGTGAAAGACTGAACCGTTTTTGGATCGGTACTTCGGTGACGGTTCCGAGCGAGGCCGAAACCTGGTGGTTCGATGACGGGTCCGCTCTAATCCAGATTCAAGACGATTTCTGGGGCACGCTCACTGCTTTTGCTGAATATATCGCCTACCCGATGTCGCGCTTTCGGGGCAAGGGCTTGCTGGCGTCGTTTAGAAAAGCGTCGCACCTGCGAAGCGGCGATGATATCGAAATCGCGATGTTCGCCGCCACGCTTCGGTACTACATGTTGCACCGGCGTACGTGGGATTCAGTGACCAGGGTCCCCTTACGCCTAAACGCGGAGGGCAAGGACTACCGTGAGTACCTAGCCTATATTGCTCTTAGGTTCGCCGTTGCTCACGAGATGGCCCACTTCGTTCTCGATCATCCACGGTTGGACCTGACCAGGGATGACCACAGCCTCTACTCCGACAACGTCGACATCGAACTGGCTGCCGACGATCTCGCTTTCCAAGCCCTCGCCTGGGGTGAGCCAGTCCGGTCACGGCAGATGATCCACCTCGGCGCAGTCATCACCATCTGGGCTCTAGGCTGCGAGGAGCGTGCGTTCTACGTCCGGCTCGCGCGCTCGCACCCACCTGCATTGACTCGCGAGGAGCAGATCGGGCGGCATGTCCCACCCGCCATGCGGCAGGCCGCTGTCGGGATGGCTCTTAGCTTCCGCGTCGCCGTGGAGATGGCCGCTGACTTCGATCACCGGTTGGACGATGACTGGTGGCGAATCTCCTTCACTCATCCGGACACGATTACTGAGTCCCAGGGCTTTGAATACCTGAAAATGATTACGAATCTGGACGCATTTCACAGTTCGTCGCCTCGCGGCCTTGAGCGCTTCGCAAAACAGCATTTCGACAGCGACGAGCGAGCCCAGGAACTGTTCGGTCGTCTAGCGCGTGGTGATGTGCCCGGCGTTCTGGTTGCTGCCGGTGTCGAAACGAACATCGCTGACGAGATAGTTGATCCGCGACGGCCGCTGAAGTTTTACCGACTTCAGAGTTCGATAACGAGCGCATTGCGGCTCCGGCCGGAAACAAGTAGTACGGTACGCCAAATGCTAGGCCTAATGTTTGCGCACCAAATTCAACCTCAGCTAAGGACGCCTGATGTCGTCAGTTGACGAAGCTCTCGCTGGGTACCTAACCCGCAGCGATGACGAACTCTACGCTGAGATCGGTGCCCAGCTCCTTAAGGAGGGCCGAGGCCTTGGTCCTTCCGATGACGATCGGCAGCGGAAGTTCGGCAAGGACTGGTTTACGAACCAGCTGGGCCGGTTGCGCCGAGTGGTGTGTGCGCACCAGGCCGTCAGCGTCTTCGTGGGAGCACCGACGGGTGACCGTACTGCGGAGGCCCTAGCCATCTTCGAGGCGCTCGCCAACGAGAATGACCTGCCCGTCAGCCGGTACATCCTGGCGGTTTTGCTCGCCCGCCTCGGACTCCAGCAGTTCTGCGCGGTCGACGAAGACGACGAGGACTGAGGGAGAGCCTTCCTAGCCCTCGGTGCCCCCGGAGAAGCCAATTCACGGATGCTGACGGGCATGGGCGGATAGCGGGTCGGCGAGTGGGGATGCACTGGCGTGGTTAAACAGCACGTCAGATTTATCAGCAGGCTTGGATCGCGAACGCTCTGTAAACCCGTCGCGAAAGCTACAGAGGTTCGAATCCTCTACCCGCCACCAGGTGCAGATGCGGCCCCTGACCAGCAGAGATGCTGATCGGGGCCGTTGTCGTTCGTCCGGCCGAGTCCGGCTGCGTACAGTCGTTGACGACTGGTTGTGGGCAGATGGTGGGCAGGTCGATCTTGCCGCCGTGAACTCGTCGTGCGGCCAAAGCGGCTCAGGCAGGCGCGAGCCAGCGGGAGACCGCGTCGGTCAGGACCACCCCGTACGGAAGCGCTCGTAGGTCTTCCGCGGTTACCGCCAGCCCGCGAGCCTGTGCCAGCTCGGCCAGCCATGACCAAGGATGTTCCTCTACGCACTCCTCGCCGTCGGGAAGCACGGCATTCAGAACGTGCTGGGTGATGCTGTCCCGAGTCTCGCGGAGCGGAACAGCGCCATTGCCCGGGGCGCCGGTTGATCTGGCAGTGACAGTGAACCCACGTTCGGCGTGGAGAAGCACGCGCCGGCCGTCGTGCAGCATCGCGACCTCACTGACAATGAAGCTCCGCGTGCTCGCATCCTCGGGATACGTCCCTGCGAGATCGCAGACGGCAGCCAGGCCGACAACGCGGCCGGGCTCGACCGGGGGGAGATCGTGGGGAGCACGATAGGCGCCCGGATACGGGCGCCAACCGGCTTCCCCGCTGCCCACTGTCCCGCTCCCGAAGTCCCCGCGATCGCTCCTGCTGATGGCAGCTAGACAACCGTGCCGGCTGACCAGCGGTTACGGCGTCGCCGGGGCAGCGGCGGTTGGTGATTACGCCCCTCCAGCCGACGAGCGTGCTGCATGAGCGGTCGGTCGCACAGGGCTGTTGCGGGAGCCGCGCACCGGCACCTCACCACGCTCAGCTAACGACGGAACAGCGCGAACGATCCCGCCGCCGTCACCAGTAACAGCAGTGACACCGCGAGCAGGACGACTCCCGCCGAATAGGGCATGGGGATGAGGAACGGCGCCTGTTGGATCAGCAGGCCCGCGCCGATCATGGCCTGGGCGCTGCCCGTCCGCACGGGCTCTGACCGCTCTCGCGGTCCCAGGCGTGCGAGCCGAACCCAGGCTGCGGGAAACCGTCGTGACACGGCCACACGAACCCCGAGTACGACCGAGCCAAGCCCGAGGACCACGGCCACCACGCGCAGAGCGATCGTGACCGGGTCGTCCATGCTCATGCGCCCATCATCGGCGGGGCGTCAAGGTCGCCGTCGGAGCGCAGATCGCACGGCAGCCTGCGTCGGCTCCGTGGCCAGCGCACTCTTCCCGGGGGCCGGAACCGAGCGTGTATTCGCATTTCGATCCGCCGGCCCCGGGGCCGCTGCGAGACTGGGCCCGTGCCAGCTCCGCCGGCGTTTCGGCGCCGGTCGTCCCGACCCGGAGGTGGAGAACATGTCTGACGACAGCGAAATCCGTCCCTTCCGGCTCGACACGCCGGAAGAAGTGATCGACGACATGCGTCGCCGGATCGCGTCCACGCGTTGGCCCAACCGGGAGCTGGTCAAGGACCGCTCCCAGGGCGTGCAGCTGGCGACGATCCAGGAGCTGGCCCGCTACTGGACGACCGACTACGACTGGCGCGCGTGCGAGGCGAAGCTGAACGCCCTGCCGCAGTACACGACCGTCATCGACGGCGTCGAGATCCACTTCATCCACGTACGGTCGCAGCACGAGAACGCCCTGCCGTTGATCATGACGCACGGCTGGCCAGGCTCGGTCGTCGAGCTGCTCGGGGTCGTCGGCCCGCTCACCGACCCGACCGCGCACGGCGGCAGCGCCGAGGACGCGTTCCACCTGGTGCTGCCGTCCCTGCCCGGCTACGGATTCTCGGGCGAGCCGGTCGAGCTCGGCTGGGACTCCAACCGCATGGCCGGCGCGTGGGCGCAGCTGATGAGCCGTCTGGGCTACACGCGCTACGTCGCGCAGGGGGGTGACGTGGGCGCCAGCGTCACGGACGCGCTGGGGCGCCAGGGACCCGGAGGGCTGCTCGGCATCCACGTCAACCTGCTCGCCGGGGCGATCGGTATCAAGGACAAGCTGCCGGCGAAGTCCGACCAGGAACGCGCGGCGCTCGACGCGCTCAACACGTTCACGATGGACGGCTTCGGCTACTTCCTGGAGCAGACGACCCGGCCGCAGACGATCGGCTACTCCCTGCTGGATTCACCTGTCGGGCTGGCGGCCTGGATGCTCGACCACGACACGGACAGCTACTACAAGATTTCCCGCGCGTTCGTCGACGGCAAGCCGGTCGGCAACCTCACGCGGGAGAGCATCGTCGACAACATCACGCTGTACTGGTTGACGGGCACCGGCGCCTCGTCCGCCCGGTGGTACTGGGAGTTCGGGCGGTTCGTCGCCGCGGCCACCGCCGCCGGCCAGGCGCCTCCACCGGTTTCGGTTCCGGTCGGCTTCACGACGTTCCCCGACGAGATCTGGGCCGCCCCGCGCAGCTGGGCCGAGACGGTCTACCCCGGCCTCGCGTACTTCAACGAGGCCGATCGCGGCGGCCACTTCGCCGCCTGGGAGGAACCGGAGCTCTTCGCCACCGAGGTGCGGGCGGTGTTCCGGCCGCTCCGGTGATCGTGAGCCGTCCCGACCTCGGGTGATCCTGGTCACTGCCGCCGTACGCGTAGGGGAGCAGTTCGGGGGTCGGACTCGGCGGCGGCACGTCCTCCCCGGACAAGGTTGATCCAGCCGGCTCCGCCGCTTCCGCAGGGCGGCGTGGGGCGGATGGTGGCACGGACCGGCCGGCCCGGGATCGGCTCAGCGCGTGGGGAAGGCCGCGACTGTGGACGGCCGTCCCGGAAGCTGTACGGGTTGAAGCCATCCAGCTGCCGTCATCGATGCGTCGACTCTGTTGAGCTGTGCTGAGGTCTCTCCGGGTGCGGCTGCCGGGTCGACGCTCGTACCCGGAACGGTGCCCGCCGAGGGGCTGGCGCGATTGAGATGAACCGGTATGGTGGTCGATGGCCGGGCGGGGAGTGGAGGCGTTGGCGCCAGCTCGAAACGTTACGCACAGTGGCCGCCGCACCAATTAGGTGACTGCTTCACGGCTGGACCGAATTGCCTTGAAGGTCGTAATCAACGCTGTACGAAGCGGTGCGGGGCCCGCAAGCTCGTCATCTGGCCCAGTGTGATGACGGGGTGGGCCGAACGGCGGGAAGTCACGGACGGTGGGGCCAGTCGGGGCCTCCGCCACTTCTCTCGCTGCCCGCACTGTGGCACGATCGTGGAATCTTCACCATCCCCACGACACTTTCCGACAGGAGCAATCATGTCTGGTCGTAGGTTGGGCCGGCTGTTTGGCTCACTCTTCATCCTCGCTGCCGTCGCCAGCGTCGTCGTTGCCAACCACGGTGGCGTCCCGGCGGAACTGCACATGGCGGACATCATCTGGGTCTGACAACTCCGCCTGACGGGCTGTCGATCCACTTCGGACATACGTCAGACCGACAGGGAGCGGGATGATCGCGCGCGACCAGTTGAGGCGTAGGTCGTCGGAGGACGCCTGGATCATCACGGCGCCGCTGATACTCCTCGCGGTCGTCTGCGCGACTCTCACGGGTCTGGTCGCCGACCGGCCGTTCGGCGACTGGCACTGGGCAGCGCTTCTTCTCGCGGCGATGATCGCCGCGGGGCTTCCGCTGCTGGTGCTGGTCGTCCGTCGACAGTCGGTGGCCATGACGCTCACCGAGCTGCCGCTCGTGCTCGCGCTCTACTTCCTGCCGCCGTTGACGGTCGTGGTCATCTACACGCTCGCGTCCCTGGTCACGCAACTACGGCACCGGATAACGGCGCCCAAGGTCTGGTTCAACGTCGCACGGGCGGCCGCCGGAACGTCGCTCGCCACACTGGTTCTTCAGGCGTTGCCACCGAGGTCGGGTGTCGGCCCGGCGACCTGGGTGAGTCTCTGCTGCGCGATCGGCGTGGTGATCCTGGTCAGCCTCACCGCCGTCGCGTCGGTGCACACCCTCCTACAGGGATGGCAGGCCGGCCGGGAGACGCTCCGTGCGGTGCCGTCCCTGTTCCTGACCGCGGGCATCAACGTGGCAGCGGGTCTGATCGTCCTGATCCTGATCCGGGAGTCCTGGTGGTCGCTGGTGCCCCTGGGCGCGTTGGCGGCCGGGCTCGCGCTGGTCTACCGCTCGTACACCCAGTTCTTCCGCCAGCACCGCACGCTCACCGACATGTACGAGCTGAGTCGGGCGGTGGCCGCCAGTGGTCAGGACGGGACCCTCGTCGACGCCCTGCTCGGGCGGGTGCGTGCGCTGATGCAGGCCGAGTACGCCACCCTCTGGCTGCCGGCACAGGGACGACACCCCGAGATCCTGCTCACCGCGCGGGTCGAGGATTCGGGCCTGCTGGATTTGTCCCTGACCCCGTCGGCGCTGCGGGAGAAGGTGCTGGAGACCGCTCGCCCCGTCACGGTCGGCCGTGGGGTGACCACTGATCCCGAGTTCCGGGCCAGCCTCGCCGAGCGGGGGGTCAAGGACACCGTCGTTGTTCCCCTGCGGTCGGGTGGTGTGGTGATCGGGACCCTTGAGGTCACCAACCGGCTCGCCGACACGCTCTACTTCACCCAGCGCGACATCTCGGTCTTCGAGACGGTGGCCGCGCACGCGGCGGTGGCGTTGGAGAACTCCCGACTGGTGGACCGGCTGCGGCACGACGCGTACCACGACGCGCTGACCCGGCTGCCCAACCGGCGGCGGATCACCGGAGCGCTGGAGGAGTCGGTCAAGATCCGCGCGCCCGGCGAAGTGGTGGCGCTGCTGCTCTTCGACGTCGACGGGCTGCGCCAGGTCAACGAGTCCCTCGGCCACGCGGCCGGGGACAAGGTCCTCGCCGAGGTCGCCAACCGGTTGCGCGCAAGCGCGCCGTCGTCGGCCCTGGTCGGCCGGGCCGGTGGGGACGAGTTCCTGGTGACGCTGCGGTTGGAGAGCGCCGACGCGGCACTGGAGCTGGCCGGCCAGCTGCGCGACCAGATCCGTGACGAGATGGTCTTCGACGCGCTCACCCTCGACGTGGACACGGCCGTCGGGGTGGCCGTACACCCGGATCACGGCAGCGACGCGGCGACCCTGCTGCTCCGGGTCGACCTCGCCGCCACCGCCGCCAAGTCGGTGCCGGGCAGCGTGCAGCTGTTCAACCCGGCCCTGGAGTCCCGGTCGCTGCGCCGGCTGGGCCTCGCCGGCGACCTGCGCCGGGCGCTGGACCAGGACGAGATCGAGGTCTACTTCCAGCCGAAGGTGACATTGCGGGACCGCCGCCTGGTCGGTGTCGAGTGCCTGGCCCGGTGGGAGGACCCGACGCACGGCACCGTCGCCCCGGAGGATTTCGTCGCGGTGGCCGAGCACACCGGTCAGTTGAGCCGGCTCACCGAGGTGGTGCTCCGCGAGGGGCTGCGGCGCAGCCGCGACTGGGCCCAGGCCGACCAGCCGCTCTCCATCGCGGTCAACCTCGCCGCCCGTACGCTCAACGACCAGCATTTCCCGGACCGGGTGCACGAGCTGCTGACCGAGTACGGGGTGCCGGCGCAGCGCCTCACGCTGGAGATCACCGAGGCGGGGGTGCTGGACGGCACGGACCGGCCCATCCCGACCCTGCGCCGGCTGCGCGACCTCGGCGTCCGCCTGTCGGTGGACGACTTCGGGACCGGCGACTCGTCCCTGGCCCACCTCCGCCGGCTGCCGGTGCACGAGGTGAAGGTCGACCGCTCCTTCGTGCAGGGCATGGCGACGGATCCGGGTGACCTGGCGATCGTCAACGCGGTGGTGACCCTGTCCCAGCAGTTCGGTCTGACCGTGGTCGCCGAGGGCGTGGAGAGCGAGCTGACCCTGGAGCTGCTCCAGGACATCGGGTGCGAGATCGGTCAGGGCTTCCTGTTCAGCCGGCCGCTGCCGTACGAGCGGTTGGCCGCCTGGTTCGGTGCCCAGGTCGACCCGGAAACGATCTCCAGCGGAGAGCTCCCGCGCCTTCGTGTCGTGCCCTGAGCTGGGCGCGGACGATCACCGGGGATCCGATTTCACCTGTCGAGCCGGGCCGTGTACTCTTACTTCTGCGCGCCTCCAGGGGAGATCGCGCAGGCCCCCTTAGCTCAGTCGGCAGAGCGTCTCCATGGTAAGGAGAAGGTCTACGGTTCGATTCCGTAAGGGGGCTCGAGGGTTCAGCTGGACCCACCGCGGCGGTGTAGCTCAGATGGCAGAGCAAGCGGCTCATAATCGCTGTGTCGCCGGTTCAAGTCCGGCCACCGCTACTCTCGTCTTCCGGGCCAGGTCCCGGTGGTCGTGGGGATGGGCGCCACTGGCGCCCACTTTGCATGTCCGCGCAGTCAGCGACTAGGCTGACGCGTCGTAGTTGTTTCCGTTAGCGAGGAAGGCACTCCGCCGTGGCGAAGGCTACCGATGTCCGGCCGAAGATCACTTTGGCGTGTGTGGAGTGCAAGGAGCGCAACTACATCACGCGCAAGAACCGCCGTAACGACCCCGACCGCATCGAGCTGAAGAAGTTCTGCCCGCGCGACGGTCGGCACACGGTTCACCGCGAGACCCGCTGACCTGCGGCCGGCCCCGCGCCGGCCATTGTTGACGCTTTCCCGATCGCCGATCTGACCGGGCCGGCGCGGCTCCGCCGCCGCCGACCGAGCAGATCGGCGATTGCGTTTTCCGTGTAGGTTCGCGGCATGTCTCTGGACCCTTCCTTCGTCGGCCGGACCTATCCGCCGACCGCCCCCTACCAGGTGGGCCGAGAAAAGATCCGTGAGTTCGCCACCGCCATCGGCGCCACCGACCCGGCCCACCACGACCCCGCGGCGGCCCGGGCGCTGGGCCACCCGGACGTGGTCGCCCCGCCGACCTTCCCGGTGGTCGTCACGATGGCCGCGAGCCGCCAGATCGTCGAGGACCCGGCGCTGGGCGTCGACTACAGCCGCGTGGTGCACGGCGACCAGCGGTTCGCGTACACCCGGCCGGTGGTCGCCGGCGACGAGCTGGTCTGCGCGAGCACCATCGAGGACGTCACCACCCGGGGTGGGCACGGCTTCCTGACCACCCGCACCGACGTGAGCACCGTCGCCGGCGAGCCGGTGGTCGCCGTCTGGTCCAAGATCGTCGTACGCGGGGAGGCGTGAGATGGAGCTGCCAGCCAAGACGTTCCAGGTGACCCGAGCGGACCTGGTCCGCTACGCGGGCGCCTCGGGCGACTTCAACCCGATCCACTGGAGCGACCGGTTCGCCACCAAGGTCGGCCTGCCCGGGGTGATCGCGCACGGCATGTTCACCATGGCGCTGGTCAGCCGGGCCATCACCGAGTGGGCCGGGGCGCCCGACGCGGTGGTCGACTACGGCGTCCGGTTCACCCGGCCGGTCGTGGTCCCCGACGACGACCAGGGGACCGAGATCGAGGTCACCGCGGTGGTCCGCGAGGTGACCGAGGATGGCCTGACCCGGCTCGACGTGACCGCCACCTGCCTGGGAGAGAAGGTGCTCTCGCAGGCCCGGGCGACCATCCGGACGGCGCGCTGAATCTCCCCGCCACGCGTGGCGGGGAGACCGGTTGGGAAAGTCGGGCGGCTACCCGTACACTGGTCCGCCGTGGGGCAAGTGACCCCTGCTCGGTCGTCTGTGGCCGCGTGGGGCGAGAGTTGCCGCACAGGGGTGTAGCTCAATTGGCAGAGCAGCGGTCTCCAAAACCGCAGGCTGCAGGTTCAAGTCCTGTCACCCCTGCGCCTCAGGCCTGACCGTTCCCGTGGGTCGCGCCGCCGACATGGCGGCGTCCGGCCCGTGGTGGTGGCATTGGCGGGGTGGCTCCGAGGCATCGGGCCCCCCGGTTGATCCACCGGCCGCGGCCCGTCGCGGGACGGTTGGTCCGGCCGGCGTGACCAGCGCCGCGCACGCCTCCCGGCGTGCGACCCGAGATTCCGCGACGGAGGGCGAAGTGGCCGACAACAAGCGGCGCGGCGAGGACGCCGGCGACGATCGTCTGGACGACGAGCTCGTCGACGACGTAGCCGACGACGACGCCACCAGCGCGGACGAGCCGGTCTCCCGGGGAGGCACCGCGACGCGGTCCCGCGCCCGGGCGGAGTCGGCGGACAGCCGGCCGACCACCCGGTCGGAAACCGGTCGGGTGGGCGTGTTCGGCCGCATCGCCCGGTTTTTCCGCGAGGTAGTGGCCGAGCTGCGTAAGGTCATCTGGCCGACGCGCAAGGAGTTGCTGACATACACCGCAGTGGTGGTGGCGTTCGTCGCGGTGATGCTGACGATCGTGGGAGTGCTGGACTTCGGCTTCGCCAAGGTCGTGCTGTTTGTCTTCGGCAACTCGAGCTGACCGGCTGCCTCCAGAGCCGATAGTGACGGAAGTGAGCGAGCGTGCCTGAGTACGACGAGACCGCCGGACCGGTGGACGAGCAGTCCACGGTCGCGACGGCGGCTGGTGACGAGTCGGTTGAGGCCGCCAGCGAGCCGGAGTTCCCAACCACCGAGCCCGAGCCGGACGAGGAGTACGACCCGGTCGCCGAGCTGCGCCAGAAGCTGCGTTACGCACCGGGTGACTGGTACGTGGTGCACTCCTACGCCGGCTACGAGAACAAGGTCAAGACCAACCTCGAGACCCGGATCACGAGCCTCGACATGGAAGACTTCATCTTCCAGGTCGAGGTGCCGACCCGGGAAGAGGTCGAGGTCAAGAACGGCAAGCGTTCGCAGATCCAGGCCAAGGTCTTCCCGGGCTACATCCTGGTTCGGATGGAGCTGACCGCCGAGTCCTACTCCTGCGTCCGTAACACCCCGGGTGTGACCGGCTTCGTCGGCGCGACCGACCGGGCCGACCGGCCCGCGCCGCTCTCCCTCGACGAGGTGCTGAAGTGGCTGGCGCCGGCCATCGAGACCGAGCAGAAGAAGGCGAAGCCCGAGATCAAGGTCCTCGACTTCGAGGTCGGCGACTCGGTCACCGTCACCGACGGCGCGTTCGCGTCGCTGCCGGCCACGATCAGCGAGATCAACGCCGACCAGCAGAAGCTCAAGGTGCTGGTGTCGATCTTCGGCCGGGAGACCCCGGTGGAGCTCAACTTCAACCAGGTCGCCAAGATCTGACCGGTCGTCGGCGGCGGGCCCGGCCCGCCGCTGACGTCGGCGTACGCCCTCCCGCTCGACCTCGGCGGACGAGCGGGCTGCGGCCTGCGCTACTCTTGAACGTCGCCGCTGTCGCACCGCGCTGACCGTGCGCGCCCGCCAGGGCGGCGTCAGCCGCATTTTCCCAGCTCCAAGCCCCAGGAAGTGACATGCCTCCGAAGAAGAAGCTCGTCAAGACGTTCACGCTTCAGCTGCCGGCGGGCCAGGCCACGCCGGCGCCGCCGGTCGGCCCCGCGCTCGGCCAGCACGGCGTGAACATCATGGAGTTCTGCAAGTCCTACAACGCGCAGACCGAGTCCCAGCGGGGCGACATCGTCCCCGCCGAGATCAGCGTGTACGAGGACCGGTCCTTCACCTTCGTGCTGAAGACCCCGCCCGCTGCCCGGCTGCTGATCAAGGCCGCCGGTGTGCAGAAGGGCTCGGGCGTTCCGCAGAGCGAGAAGGTCGGCTCGGTCAGCCGCGCCCAGCTGCGTGAGATCGCCGAGAAGAAGATGGCCGACCTCAACGCCAACGACCTGGACCAGGCCGAGAAGATCATCGCCGGCACCGCCCGGTCGATGGGCATCACCGTCAACGACTGACCTCGGCCCCGGCCGACGACCCATCGTGGGAGGGCCCGCGCCGAGCGGCCCGCCAGAGACCACAGGAGTAATCAGCAATGCAGCGCAGCAAGAGCTACCGCAAGGCCGCCGACGTCATCGACCGGTCCAAGCTCTACACCCCCGCCGAGGCCGTGAAGCTGGCCAAGGAGACCACCAACGTCAAGTTCGACGCCACGGTCGAGGTCGCCATGCGCCTCGGCGTCGACCCCCGCAAGGCGGACCAGATGGTCCGCGGCACGGTCAACCTGCCGCACGGCACCGGTAAGACCGCCCGCGTGATCGTCTTCGCCGCCGGCGCGAAGGCCGATGAGGCCGCCGCGGCGGGTGCGGACGAGGTGGGCACCGACGAGCTGGTCGCCCGGATCCAGGGTGGTTGGCTCGACTTCGACGCGGCGATCGCCACGCCGGACCAGATGGCCAAGATCGGCCGGATCGCGCGGATCCTGGGCCCGCGCGGTCTCATGCCGAACCCGAAGACCGGCACGGTGACCATGGACGTCACCAAGGCGGTGCAGGACATCAAGGGCGGCAAGATCACCTTCCGGGTGGACAAGCACTCCAACCTGCACCTGATCATCGGCAAGGCCTCCTTCTCGGAGAGCCAGCTGGTGGACAACTACGCCGCGGTGCTCGACGAGGTGCTGCGCGCCAAGCCGTCCGCGGCGAAGGGCAAGTACCTCCGCAAGGTCATCCTGACCACCACGATGGGCCCGGGCGTCCCGGTCGACCCCAACCTGGTGAAGAACCTGACTGAGGACTCGGTCGAGGCCTGAGCCGAGCCGACACTTCGCTCCACCGGGGCGCCGCCACCACCGTGGCGGCGCCCCGCCGCGTCTGCGGTGTGACACGCTCGACCCCATGCGGCTGGAGAACGTCTGGTTGCGGTACCACCGGCGTGGTCCGTGGGTGCTGCGGGGCGTGGATGTGCGGATCGGTCCGGGTGAGGTTGCGGTCGTGCTGGGCCGCAACGGGGTGGGCAAGTCGACCCTGCTCCAGGTGGCTGCCGGGGTCCTCCGGCCAGCTCGGGGCCGGGTCGCCGACCGGCCGCGGCGGGTGGGCTGGGTGCCGGAGCGCTTCCCGGCCGACCAGCCGTTCACCGTCGCGCGCTACCTGACCGGGATGGCCCGGATGGCCGGGCTGGGCCGCGCGGCGGCCGACGAGGCCGTCGCGGGCTGGACCGACCGGCTGGGGCTGGCCGCGTTCCGCGCGGTCCGGCTGCCGGAGCTGTCGAAGGGCACCGCGCAGAAGGTCGGCCTCGCCCAGGCGATGCTGCGCCCGCCGGGCCTGCTGGTGCTCGACGAGCCGTGGGAGGGGCTGGACGCCTCCACCCGGGAGCTGGTTCCCGAGCTGATCGACGAGGTCCTGGCCGCCGGCGGGTCGGTCCTGGTCAGCGACCACCGTGGCGAGACGGTCCGGCTGCCGGGCGCGCGCCACTGGGCGGTGGCCGACGGCTCGGTGACCGAGGAGACCCCGCTGCCGGACGGGACGGTCGCGGTGATCGAGGTCGCGGTGCCGGCCGCGCGGGTCGCCGGCACCGTCGCCCGGTTGCGCGCCGAGGGCCACCAGGTGCTGCGGGTACGCCCCGACGCCCGGCCCGCCCCACCGCCGGCCGGACCGGGCGGTGCCGACCGGACACCGGACGAGCCGGTGGCGGTGGACGGCGCCGGCCTGGCGGTCGACCGCGCCGCGGGGGAGGCCCGATGATCGCCCTGATCCGGCTGCGACTGGCCGGTTTCCTGCGGACCGGGCGGGCGGTCGCGCCGCTGCTCGTCGGCCTCGTCGCGCTCGGCATCCTGTACGGCGGCGGCCGGGCCCAGCCGGCGGAGGCGTACGGCGTGTCCGCGGTGGTGCTCTTCCCGGTGCTCGCCTGGCAGACCAAGATCCTGCTGGACGTCGAACCGGACGTGCAGCGCCGGCTCGCCCAGGTGACGGTGGGGGTGGCCCGGGAACGCCTGGCGGGGCTGCTCGCCGCCGGCGGGGCGGCGCTGGTCACGGTGGCCGTCGCGCTGGCCTTCCCGTGGTTGGTCGGCGGGGTCACCGGCCCGGTCGACCCCGCGGACCGGTCGGTGCCGGTCGGCGTCGCGCTGGGGCTGTGGGCGCATCTGCTGGTCGTACCCGCTGCGGTGGCTCTCGGGGCGCTGGCCAGCCGGGCGTCCGTGGGCGGTGCCGGGTACGGCGTCGCGGTGCTGGCCCTCGGCGGCGTCGGCGCGGTGGTGCTCGGCCTGACCGGGTCGGTGGCCCCCTGGTTGGCGCCGCCGATCATGGCCGCGGCCCGGACCACCGCGGGCGACGCCGCAGCCCTCACCATGGTCGGGCTCACCGCCTGGGCGCTGGCGTGGAGCGCCGCGGCGGTCGGCGGCTACCTCGTGCGGCGGCGGGCCCGGGGTTGAGGCGCCCGGAGCCGAGACGGCGGTGGCCCGGCTCACAGGGAACGATTTGGTGCTGGTCACGGGGTCGCGTACTCTTCAGACGTCATCCGTGTTCTCACGGATGAGGAACCACCCAGAGACCGCTGGTCACCGTGCTTCGGCACGGTCGAAGGTCCCGCGACAACGGGCGACCCGCGTAGGGCGGCAAGCGTAACTCGGCAGTGAGCATGGTCCGCCGACCGTGATCCGCCGGCCCTCGCCCCGTGCGCCCTGCGCCGGGGCTTTTTCGTTGTCGTGCTGCCTCCGCCCCCGTTCCGGCTCCGGCCGCGACGGGGACCAGCCTCGAGTAACGAGAGAGGAGGGACATGGCGGACAAGCCGATCCGGGCCGACAAGGCCACGGCCGTCGCTGAGCTGACCGAGAGCTTCCGCAACGCGGGCGCCACCGTGCTGACCGAGTACCGCGGTCTGACGGTTTCCCAGCTCACCCAGCTGCGGCGCTCGCTCGGCGCCGAGACCAGCTACACGGTCGCGAAGAACACGCTGGCGAAGCGTGCTGCGACGGACGCGGGCATCAACGGCCTCGACGAGCTGTTCACCGGTCCTACCGCGCTGACTTTCGTTTCGGGCGACGTCGTCGAGGCGGCGAAGGGGCTTCGCGACTTCGCGAAGGCCAACCCGAAGCTCGTCATCAAGGGCGGTGTCTTCGAGGGCAAGGCCATTTCCGCGGCCGAGGTCACGAAGCTCGCCGACCTGGAGTCCCGCGAGGTGCTGCTGGCCAAGCTGGCCGGCGCGATGAAGGGCAACCTGAGCAAGGCCGCGGCCCTGTTCCAGGCCCCGCTGTCGAAGACCGCCCGTCTGGCGGCCGCACTGCAGGACAAGCGCGAGAAGGAGAGCGCCGAGGCGGCCTGACGGTCTCCCGGCGCACCACGTTCTTACTTAACAGATTCAGGAAAGGACGCCAGACATGGCGAAGCTCAGCACCGACGAGCTGCTCGACGCGTTCAAGGAGATGACGCTGATCGAGCTCTCCGAGTTCGTGAAGCAGTTCGAGGACACCTTCGAGGTCACCGCTGCGGCTCCGGTCGCCGTGGCCGCCGCCGGTGGGGCTCCGGCCGCCGCCGAGGCCGAGCCGGAGAAGGACGAGTTCGACGTCGTCCTCGAGGCTGACGGTGGCAAGAAGATCCAGGTCATCAAGGTCGTGCGTGAGCTGACCGGCCTGGGCCTCAAGGAGGCCAAGGACGCGGTCGAGTCCGCGCCGAAGGCCATCCTGGAGAAGGTCAACAAGGAGACCGCCGAGAAGGCCAAGGCCAAGCTCGAGGGCGAGGGCGCCAAGGTCACCCTCAAGTGACCTGACGCTCCACCAGCGCGTACCCGGCTCGGTGAGCTGGGACACGATCGCGTCGCGGCGGGCGGCGATCCGACACGGATCGTCGCCCGCCGTGTTGGTGAGCCCCCGTCGGCAGCCGTCCTGAGCTGGGCGCCGACGCCCCCTCCCGGGGACCCGAACGAGCGCGGCGGGTCGCCCTTCGGTGGGAAAGACGGGCCGACCCGGATACCGGCCCTTGACGCGGCCCCGGGCTGCCAGGCACGCTGACACCAGCAAGACACCGCGCTTGCGACGGCCACGACGTGGGTATGACAGCGGCGGCACCATCGGCCGCAGCAACCCGAGCGGCCCAGCGGGAACGTTGCGTTCCGAGCGGCCCGGCAGACCCCGGTTCACGGGGGCCGAGGCACGTTCCGCGACGACCTGCGGGGTGGGCTGGACAGCGGTTAGCCTCTCGGCTACACTGCTAGTTTGCGCTGCCTTCCGACTTGACCCCTGCTCGGAAATGTCCGTTTACGGATAATTCCGGTGGGGTCATTGGAGTGCACGCGTACCAGCCGTTCTGCAGCACCGGTCCTCGGAAGGACGCATCTTGGCAGCTTCCCGCCCTGCGAAGACCAGTCGTACGTCGAGCGCATTCGCGCCCCGCCGAGTTTCATTCGGCAGGATCACCGAACACCTCGAGGTCCCCAACCTCCTCGCCATTCAGAACGAGTCCTTCGACTGGCTCGTCGGCAACGAGGGTTGGCAGGGCCGGTCGGCGGACGACCCGCACGCACGCTCGGGTCTCGCGGAGATCCTTGAAGAGATCAGTCCCATTGAGGACTTCTCCGGCACCATGTCACTCTCCTTCTCGGCGCCGCGCTTCGACGAGGTCAAGGCCTCGATCGAGGAGTGCAAGGAGAAGGACCTGACCTACTGCGCTCCGCTCTTCGTGACCGCGGAGTTCACCAACAACACCACTGGCGAGATCAAGAGCCAGACGGTGTTCATGGGTGACTTCCCGATGATGACGCCCAAGGGCACCTTCGTCATCAACGGCACCGAGCGCGTCGTGGTCAGCCAGCTCGTCCGGTCCCCGGGCGTGTATTTCGACAAGCAGCCGGACAAGACCTCCGACCGCGACCTCTCCAGCGTCAAGGTCATCCCGAGTCGGGGTGCCTGGCTGGAGTTTGACATCGACAAGCGCGACACGGTCGGCGTACGCATCGACCGCAAGCGTCGGCAGGCCGTCACGGTCCTGCTCAAGGCCATCGGATGGTCGGCTGAGCGGATCCGTGAGCGGTTCGGCTGGTCCGAGCTGATGATGACCACGCTCGAGAAGGACCACATCGCCGGCCAGGACGAGGCCCTGCTCGACATCTACCGCAAGCTCCGCCCTGGCGAGCCGCCGACGCGCGAGAACGCCCAGACCCTGCTCGACAACCTCTTCTTCAACCCGAAGAGGTACGACGTCGCCAAGGTCGGGCGCTACAAGTTCAACAAGAAGCTCGAAGTCGACGTGCCGATCACCACCGGCACGCTGACCGAGGACGACATCGTCGCCACCGTGGAATACCTCTGCCGGCTGCACGCCGGTGAGGAGGGCTACGAGGCCGACGACATCGACCACTTCGGCAACCGGCGCCTGCGTACCGTGGGTGAGCTGATCCAGAACCAGGTTCGGGTCGGCCTGTCCCGGATGGAGCGGGTCGTCCGCGAGCGGATGACCACGCAGGACGTCGAGGCGATCACCCCGCAGACCCTGATCAACATCCGCCCGGTGGTGGCGGCGATCAAGGAGTTCTTCGGGACGTCGCAGCTGTCCCAGTTCATGGACCAGACCAACCCGCTGGCGGGTCTGACCCACCGGCGCCGGCTGAGCGCGCTCGGCCCGGGTGGTCTGTCCCGGGAGCGGGCCGGCTTCGAGGTCCGCGACGTGCACCCGTCCCACTACGGCCGGATGTGCCCGATCGAGACGCCGGAAGGCCCGAACATCGGCCTGATCGGCGCGCTGTCCACCTTCGCCCGGGTCAACCCGTTCGGCTTCATCGAGACGCCGTACCGGAAGGTCGTCGACGGTCGGGTCACCGACCAGATCGACTACCTGACCGCGGACGAGGAGGACCGGTTCGTCAAGGCCCAGGCCAACGCGCCGCTGAAGGCTGACGGCACGTTCGCCGAGGACCGGGTCCTGTGTCGTCGTAAGGGTGGCGAGACCGAGGACGTGGTCCCCGCCGCCGTCGACTACATGGACGTGTCGCCGCGGCAGATGACCTCGGTCGCGACCGCCATGATCCCGTTCCTCGAGCACGACGACGCCAACCGGGCACTGATGGGCGCGAACATGCAGCGCCAGGCGGTGCCGCTGGTCAAGGCCGAGGCGCCGCTGGTGGGTACGGGCATGGAGTACCGGGCCGCGGTCGACGCCGGCGACGTGGTTGTCGCCGAGGTCGGCGGTGTGATCGAGGATCTCTGCGCCGACTACGTCACCATCCACCAGGACGACGGTCACCGCCGGACGTACCTGCTGCACAAGTTCCGCCGCTCCAACGCCGGCTCCTGCGTCAACCAGAAGCCGGTCGTCTTCGAGGGCGACCGCGTCGAGGCCGGTCAGGTCATCGCCGACGGTCCCTGCACCGACGAGGGCGAGATGGCGCTCGGGCGCAACCTGCTCGTGGCGTTCATGTGCTGGGAGGGTCACAACTACGAGGACGCGATCATCCTGTCGCAGCGCCTCGTGCAGCAGGACGTGCTCACCTCGATCCACATCGAGGAGCACGAGGTCGACGCCCGGGACACCAAGCTCGGTCCGGAGGAGATCACCCGCGACATCCCGAACGTCAGCGAGGAAATGCTCGCCGACCTCGACGAGCGCGGCATCATCCGGATCGGCGCCGAGGTCGTCCCCGGCGACATCCTGGTCGGCAAGGTCACGCCGAAGGGCGAGACCGAGCTGACCCCGGAGGAGCGGCTGCTCCGCGCGATCTTCGGTGAGAAGGCGCGCGAGGTCCGGGACACCTCGCTGAAGGTGCCGCACGGCGAGACCGGCACGGTCATCGGTGTGCGTACCTTCTCCCGCGAGGACGGCGACGAGCTGCCTCCGGGCGTCAACGAGCTGGTCCGGGTCTACGTCGCCCAGAAGCGGAAGATCCAGGACGGCGACAAGCTCGCCGGCCGGCACGGCAACAAGGGCGTCATCTCCAAGATCCTGCCGATCGAGGACATGCCGTTCCTTGAGGACGGCACGCCCGTCGACATCGTGCTGAACCCGCTGGGTGTACCGAGCCGGATGAACATCGGCCAGGTGCTGGAGACCCACCTCGGGTGGGTGGCCAAGACCGGCTGGAAGGTCGAGGGCGACGACGCGGCCTGGAAGAAGCAGCTGCGCTCGATCGGCGCCGACGAGTCCGAGGGGGACACGAACGTGGCCACCCCGGTCTTCGACGGTGCCCGCGAGGAGGAGATCTCCGGTCTGCTCTCGTCGACGCTGCCCAACCGGGACGGCAACCAGCTGATCGGCGCCAGCGGCAAGGCGCAGCTGTTCGACGGTCGCTCCGGCGAGCCGCTGCCGGACCCGATCGCGGTCGGCTACATCTACATCCTGAAGCTCAACCACCTGGTCGACGACAAGATCCACGCACGGTCGACCGGCCCGTACTCGATGATCACGCAGCAGCCGCTGGGTGGTAAGGCGCAGTTCGGTGGTCAGCGCTTCGGTGAGATGGAGTGCTGGGCGATGCAGGCGTACGGCGCCGCGTACGCCCTGCAGGAGCTGCTCACGATCAAGTCCGACGACGTCCTCGGCCGGGTGAAGGTCTACGAGGCCATCGTCAAGGGCGAGAACATCCCGGAGCCGGGCATCCCGGAGTCGTTCAAGGTGCTGCTCAAGGAGCTGCAGTCGCTGTGCCTCAACGTTGAGGTGCTGTCCAGCGACGGCGTGGCCCTGGAGATGCGCGAGACCGACGACGAGGTGTTCCGGGCCGCTGAGGAGCTGGGCATCGACCTGTCCCGGCGCGAGCCGAGCTCGGTCGAAGAGGTCTGAGGTGAGCGGTCGGGGGCCGGCTCGCCGGCCCCCGACCTCGCCCGAGTATTAGCAGTACAGACGACGACATAGGGGACATAGTGCTCGACGTCAACTTCTTCGACGAGCTGCGCATTGGTCTCGCCACGGCCGACGACATCCGTCAGTGGTCGCACGGCGAGGTCAAGAAGCCTGAGACGATCAACTACCGCACCCTGAAGCCGGAGAAGGACGGGCTCTTCTGCGAGAAGATCTTCGGTCCGCAGCGGGACTGGGAGTGCTACTGCGGTAAGTACAAGCGCGTCCGGTTCAAGGGCATCATCTGTGAGCGCTGCGGCGTCGAGGTGACCCGTTCCAAGGTCCGTCGTGAGCGGATGGGGCACATCGAGCTCGCCGCTCCGGTGACCCACATCTGGTACTTCAAGGGCGTGCCGAGCCGGCTGGGTTACCTGCTGGACCTCGCCCCCAAGGACCTCGAGAAGATCATTTACTTCGCCTCGTACGTCGTGACGAGCGTTGACGCGGAGTCGCGTCACCGTGACCTCTCGACGATCGAGAACGAGATCCTGGCCGAGAAGCGGCAGTCCGAGAACAGCCGCGACTCCGAGATCGAGAAGCGGGCCGCCAAGCTCGAGGCCGACCTGGCCGAGCTGGAGGCCGAGGGTGCCAAGGCGGACGTCCGGCGCAAGGTCAAGGAGGGCGGAGAGCGCGAGATGCGCCAGATCCGCGACCGGGCCCAGCGCGAGATCGACCGCCTGGACGAGGTGCTGGACACCTTCCGCAAGCTGGAGCCGAAGCAGCTGGTCACCGACGAGCTGCTCTACCGCGAGCTGCGCGACCGGTTCGGTGAGTACTTCACCGGTTCCATGGGCGCCGAGGCGATCAAGGCGCTGGTCCAGAACATGGACCTCGACGCCGAGGCCGAGAGCCTGCGGGAGACCATCCGGTCCGGCAAGGGCCAGCGGAAGATCCGTGCGCTCAAGCGGCTCAAGGTCGTGGCGGCGTTCCTGAACACCCGCAACTCGCCGCTCGGCATGGTGCTGGACTGCGTCCCGGTCATCCCGCCGGACCTGCGCCCGATGGTGCAGCTCGACGGTGGCCGCTTCGCCACCTCGGACCTGAACGACCTGTACCGCCGCGTGATCAACCGGAACAACCGCCTCAAGCGGCTGATCGACCTCGGCGCGCCCGAGATCATCGTCAACAACGAGAAGCGGATGCTCCAGGAGGCCGTCGACGCGCTGTTCGACAACGGCCGTCGCGGCCGGCCGGTCACCGGTCCGGGTAACCGCCCGCTCAAGTCGCTGTCCGACATGCTCAAGGGCAAGCAGGGCCGGTTCCGCCAGAACCTGCTGGGCAAGCGCGTCGACTACTCCGGCCGTTCGGTCATCGTGGTCGGCCCGAAGCTCAAGCTGCACCAGTGCGGCCTGCCCAAGCAGATGGCGCTGGAGCTGTTCAAGCCGTTCGTGATGAAGCGGCTGGTCGACCTCAACCACGCGCAGAACATCAAGTCCGCCAAGCGGATGGTCGAGCGGCAGCGCCCGGTCGTGTGGGACGTGCTGGAAGAGGTCATCGGCGAGCACCCGGTGCTGCTCAACCGGGCGCCGACCCTGCACCGCCTGGGCATCCAGGCCTTCGAGCCGCAGCTGGTCGAGGGCAAGGCGATCCAGATCCACCCGCTGGTCTGCACCGCGTTCAACGCCGACTTCGACGGTGACCAGATGGCGGTGCACGTGCCGCTGTCCGCCGAGGCCCAGGCCGAGGCGCGGATCCTGATGCTGTCGTCGAACAACATCCTCAAGCCGGCCGACGGCAAGCCGGTCACCATGCCCACCCAGGACATGGTCATCGGCCTCTACCACCTCACCCACCTCACCGCCGGTGAGAAGGGCGAGGGCCGGGCGTTCAGCTCGGACGCCGAGGCGCGGATGGCGTTCGACAACGGCGAGCTGCACCTGCAGGCGCCGGTGCGGATCCGTCTGCGTGACGTGATCGGTGTCGACAACGGCGCCGGCGCCGAGCCGTGGACCGCCCCGGAGGGCTGGGTCGAGGGCGAGCCGCTGACCGTGGAGACGACCCTCGGTCGGGTGCTGTTCAACGAGACGCTGCCGCAGGGCTACCGCTTCGTGAACTACGAGATCCGCAAGGGTCAGCTCTCCGCGATCGTCAACGACCTCGCCGAGCGCTTCCCCAAGGTGGCGCTGGCCGCCACCCTGGACGGGCTCAAGGAGGCCGGTTTCCACTGGGCCACCTGGTCCGGCGTGACGATCGGCATGGAGGACGTCATCGCTCCGCCGCGCAAGGCGGAGATCCTGGCGAAGTACGAGAAGGAAGCCGACCGGATCGACAAGCAGTACCAGCGTGGTCTGATGACCGCCGAGGAGCGTCGCGGCGAACTCATCGAGATCTGGACCAAGGCGACCAACGAGGTCGCCAAGGAGATGGACACCGCGCTGCCGCAGGAGAACCCACTGTGGAAGATGATCAACTCGGGTGCCCGCGGTAACCTGCTCCAGCTCCGGCAGATCGCGGCGATCCGTGGTCTGGTGGCCAACCCCAAGGGCGAGATCATCCCGCGGCCGATCAAGGCCAGCTACCGGGAGGGTCTGTCCGTGCTGGAGTACTTCATCTCCACGCACGGTGCCCGTAAGGGTCTCGCCGACACCGCGCTGCGGACCGCCGACTCGGGTTACCTGACCCGTCGTCTGGTGGACGTCTCGCAGGACGTGATCATCCGCGAGGAGGACTGCGGCACCGACCGGGCGATCCCGATGCAGATCGGCGAGCGCCTGGAGGACGGCAGGCTGGTCGTGCACGAGCACGCCGAGACCAGCGTGCACGCCCGCACCCTGGCCGACGACATCAAGGGGCCGGACGGCACCGTCGTCGCCGAGCGGGGTCAGGACATCAACTCCATCGGGGTCGACAAGATCGTCGCCGCTGGTGTGGAGACGGTCCGGGTGCGCAGCGTGCTCACCTGCGAGTCGAAGCTGGGTGTCTGCGGTGCCTGCTACGGGCGCTCGCTGCCGACCGGCAAGACCGTGGACGTCGGCGAGGCGGTCGGCATCATCGCCGCCCAGTCGATCGGTGAGCCGGGTACGCAGCTGACGATGCGTACCTTCCACACCGGTGGTGTCGCGGGTGAGGACATCACCCAGGGTCTGCCGCGTGTCCAGGAAATCTTCGAGGCCCGGGTCCCGAAGGGTAAGGCGCCCATCGCCGACACCCCCGGCCGGATCCGGATCGAGGACGGCGAGCGCTCGCGGAAGATCATCGTGGTGCCGGACGACGGCAGCGACGAGATCGTCTACGACAAGATCTCCAAGCGGGTTCGGCTGCGGACCCACGACGGCGGTCACGTCGAGGTCGGCGAGAAGCTCACCGAGGGCACCATCGACCCGCACGAGCTGCTGCGCATCCTCGGTCCGCGCGCGGTCCAGGTCCACCTGACCCAGGAGGTCCAGGAGGTCTACCGCTCGCAGGGCGTGCTCATCCACGACAAGCACATCGAGATCATCATCCGCCAGATGCTCAAGCGGGTGACGGTCATCGACTCCGGCTCGACCGAGTTCCTGCCGGGTGTGCTGGTCGACCGGGCGCTGTTCGAGTCGGAGAACCGCCGGCTCGTCTCGGAGGGCGGCGAGCCCGCCGCCGGTCGTCCGGTGCTGATGGGTATCACCAAGGCCTCGCTGGCCACGGACTCCTGGCTCTCGGCGGCCTCCTTCCAGGAGACCACCCGGGTGCTGACCGACGCTGCGATCAACTCGCGCAGCGACTCGCTGGTCGGCCTCAAGGAGAACGTGATCATCGGCAAGCTCATCCCGGCCGGTACCGGCATCAGCAAGTACCGCAACGTCCGGGTGGAGCCGACCGAGGAGGCCAAGGCCAAGGTCTACTCGATGACCGGGTACCCGGAGACCGACTACGGGTTCGGGCCGGCCAGCGGGCAGGCTGTGCCGCTGGACGACTTCGACTTCGGGTCGTACCGCTAAGCACCAACCACACGACGAGGCCCCCGGCATCCGCCGGGGGCCTCGTCGCGTCCGGAGCGGCCCACCCGCGGACCGGGTTCGGCATGATGGAGGCATGACGACCGCACCCGGGCAGGTGTCCGTCGCGCAGCACGGCCTGCGCCACCCGCTCGATCCCGACCCGGTCCGTGCCACCAAGGCGCGGGCGGTCTTCGCGCTGGGGCTGCTCGGCATGCTGACGGGCCTGTTCATCGGCGGGGTGGTGCCCGCCACGGTGGCACTCCACCTGGCGCGCCAGGCGCGCCGGGAGGCGTACGCCTCGGGGGGTTTCCTGACCGGTGGCGCCTGGCTGCGGCGGGGGGAGCGGCTGGCCTGGGCCGGTCTGGCTCTGGTCGCGGTCACCGTGGTGGCGGCGGTGGTGATCGGGGTGGTCCGGCTGGCGGGCGCGCCGTTCGGCCACGACTACCCCTCGAACATGGACTGAGTTGCCCGCGTACGCGCCCAGCGGGGGCGGCTGCGCCCCCGGCGGTAGCCTGGCGGTTGTCGCCGCGTGGCGGCTGGCGGCCCTGTCGACTGGAGGACCTCGTGACGGAACCGGCGCGCCCCCCGGCGGATGATCCGGCCGGGCATCCTGGCGCGCCGGCCACCGGTCCGGGCGCGTTCGAGCCGAGCGGGTGGGCGCGACCCGACCCGAGCGCGCAGCCCGACTCGCCCGCGGCCTCCCCTGACCCGGGTACGCCGCCGGCGTCCCCGCCCGACTGGGGCAACCCGCAGAGGACCGCTCCCGGTTGGGACGCGTCGCCCCCCGGCTGGGATGCGTCGCCCCCCGGCTGGGATGCGTCGCCCCCCGGCTGGGGTGCGCCTCCGCCCGGTTCCGGTCAGCCGTACCCGGTGCCGCACGGCTGGGGGCAGCCGTCGTCCGGCCCGGCGGGCGGGCACGGTGCGCCGGCGGGATGGGGGCAGCCGATGCCGGGTCACGGCCCCGGCTGGAGGCCGGTGCCGCCGCCACCCACCGACGACCAGCGTCGGCCGCCGAAGCGGGTGGAGTCGGTGTCGGGCACCCCGTTCGGTGTCGTCTACCTGGACGTGCCTCCGGTCACCTCGGGGCTGGCCGTCGGGGCGCTGGTGGCCGGGATCGCGTCGATCCTGGTCTCGCTGCTGGTGATCTGTTTCGGGGCGCTCGGCGCGAACGCCGGCGGGGTCTGGGCGTCCGGGGCGTTCGCCGTGCTCGGCCTGTCTCTTATA
>NZ_RCVJ01000125.1 GCF_003667505.1 Micromonospora sp. BL4 | reverse complement strand
ACCCAACTCCCCCGCCGCAACCACTACCACCGGCGCACGTGAAGACGACCCTTGAGCTGTGGCCAGTAGGCCTCGGCCACACGTCGGCCACCGCAACCAGATCCGCCTGGTCGGGATCGCGTCGAAACCACCACCCGCGCCCGGCCACACGTCACGGCCACCCGGCGACACTTGACAGCGAGCGGTCGGCCCCGAGCGGCGGACCGCGGCGGACGCCGAGCACTGAACGACGGGCACCGGAGGGCGGGGACCGGACGGCGGCCGGCGCAGGGCGACCAGACGGCGGGCGCCGGAGGACAGCGGGGTAGCGGCGCCAGACGGCGGGCGGCGGGCACCCGGCGGCGGGCAACGAGTGACGTGGGTCAGGGCGTCGCCAGCCGCCAGGCACGGACCAGCGTCGGCACGTCGGGGTACCGGTCGGCGGGCGCGGCTGTGATCGCCTGGTCCACGACACGGCGCTGGTCGGCGCTGCCCCGCCAACCCCCTGATGAGATCTGCCAACACTCTGGTGCATCCAGGAGGTGGTGCAGGGTGCGGCCGAGCAAATGCACGGTGGTCCGCTCGTCGATGGTCGCGCCCCGCACGAACTCCTCAGGTGCCATGTAGCGGCGCGAGCCGGGCAGTCGGTCGGCGTCCAGCACGAACGGACCTGGTCGGTACTCGTCCAGGTCGATCAGTCTGATCCGGCTGGTTGAGAAGTCGTACAGGAAGCAGCCGTCGTAGAGGTCGACCGCGACCAGACCGGCGGCGCTGACGGCCAGATGCGCATCGAGGATCGCGTCCAGCGCTGCCTCGACGTGCGGTACCGGTAGGCGCTGGAATCGGGCCAGCCCGGTGCGGTCGGCGCCGTGCACGGTGGCGTGGTTCAGCAGGATGCCGTCGTACCAGGGGTAGACGAGCGTCGGACCATCCGGGCCGTGGACCGTCCGCATTGGACGCGCGATCACCGGATGGTGGACTGCGGCGTGCACCGCGCAGGCCCGGTCGAGTGACGTTCGGCCCCGGGCGGTGGTAGCCGTCTTGATGAGCCAGCGGCGGCCAGCCACCTCGACCCCGTAGGACAAACAGCCCGAATCCTGGGCATCGAATACCACGAATGCCGATTCCATCGATGGCACGGACACGCTACGAGCCTAGGGCGGCCGCCTCGGGGCAAGGGCATCCTGGCGTGGGCCGCCGAGGCCGTCCTGGTGCTGGCCGAGGCCGCCGTGGCGGCAGGTCAACCGAGCCGGGCCGCGGAGGCGGTGGCCGGGGCACGGTGGCCGGCATCGAAGGCCGGGACGCGCCACTGGCCCTGGCCGTCCTGCGCGGGAGCCGGGAACTCGTCCCGGCCTGATCCCGACGGCGTGCCGCCGGCGGGTGGAACCGCCGACGGCACGCCACGAGAGATCAGAGGACGATCTGGTGCACCCGGTCGTCGACGCCGCGTACCGCCAGCCAGGTGCTGCCGTCGGCGCCGGCCGCGGCACCCGGTGCGCCCCGGAACGCGTCGGTGGCGAACTCGCCACGACGGAACCAGCCGCCCCACGCCCCGTCGACCAGGTTGCGCTGCCAGAGCCGGTTGTCGGCGGCCAACGCGAAGAGGTACACCCGGCCCGCGGTGGCGAGCAGGGTCGGGCTGCCGCTGGTGGTGCCGCCCAGGTTCGTCCAGGCCGACCAGGTGGTGCCGGTCCGGCTGCGCCACCACACCTCGTCGGTCCGGCTGCGGACCGCGACGTGCAGCACGCCGGCGTCGTCAACGACGGCACTCGGCCGGCCGTAGATCGGTCGGTCCTCGGGCGCGCCGATGCCCGTCCAGCCGCTGCCCGGGGTGCGCGACCAGAGCTTGCCGTCGGCGCCGCGGGCGATCAGCGTCCACTGGGTCGGGCTGGTCCAGGCCACCGTGGGCCCGTCGGTCACCGTGCCGCCCAGACTGCGCCACGGACCCCACTTCCCGGCGACGTAACTGCGCTGCCAGGCCGCGTTGTCGGTGCCCCGTACGAAGACGTCGAGCCGGCCGTCCGGCGAGGCGTACGCCGCGGGCTGCCCGAGGATCCGACCGCCGACCGGGCCGCCGAGGGAGGTCCAGTCAGTCCCCCAGGTCGCGCCCGAGCGGGTGTTCACCGCCAGCGCGCCCTGCGCCGTGCGGACGAAGGCTGCCGCGTGCGTGTCGTCCACCCGGACCAGCGCCGGGCTGGCGCTGGCGGTGCCGCCGAGGCTGACGCCGGCGACCTGGTCGGTGCCGGTCAGGCCGAGCATGGCCACTCCGTGCGCCGGGACCTGGACGGTGTACGAGCCGGTGAACGGCTGGACGCCGGCGGTGCCCGGCGCAGCGTCGACGGTGGTGCGGGCCCACAGGTCACGGACCGCGACCGGCCCGCCGAGCGCGACGTCGGCGAAGTCGACGGTGATCTCCTGGGCGGTGTCGTGCCGGTTGAGCAGCGCGACCGCCCGCCGACCCGAGCCGGTGAGCACCTTGCTCCAGACCTGCGCGTCGGTCCCGGTGTCGGCGACCTTGACGCCCTGCCGGACGAGCCGGTCCTGGTTCACGGCGATGATCTCCGGGTTGGTCAACGCCGAGATCATCTCGCTGGGCAGGCCGCGCGGGTCGGAGCCGATGACCAGCGGGGCGGCCATGATGGACCACATGCCGAGCTGGGTCTTGGACTCCTCCAGGCTCAGCTCGTACCCGCCACCGGGCAGCGGACGCATCGGCAGCAGGTAGTCCGGGTCGTTGTAGTGCCCCGGCCCGGTGGCCGCCGGGTGGTACGCGTTGACGTCCATGTTGCGCAGCACCCACGGGAACGCCCACTGCGGCGTCGGGTCGGTGAGCCCCACGTCGGTGTACGTCCGCCAGGAGTCGGCGACGGTGGGCGCGTACGTGTAGGTCCAGGTGGAGAGCTGCTCCGGGGTGTACGGGCCGCCGCCCCAGTCGGAGCTGACCGGGTTGCAGATGTTCAGCAGCATCGGTCGGGGCGACTGGCGTACCGCCTCGGCCAGCTCACGGAAGGTGGTCTCCGGGTCGAGGCCGGCGGCCCGGCCGCAGAGCCAGTCGGCCTTGAGCGCGTCGAAGCCCCAGCCGGCGAACTGGGCGATGTCGGCCTGGTAGTGGCCGTTGCTGCCGAGCCCGCACTGCCCGGGCAGGTACGGTCCGGCGTCGGTGTAGATGCCGGCCTTCATGCCCTTGCTGTGGATGTACGCGGCCAGCGCGGCCATCCCACCCGGGAAGCGGGCGGGATCGGCGACGAGCTGGCCGGCCTCGTTGCGCGGGGTGGGCGCGGCCCAGTTGCCGTCGATCCAGACGTAGGTGTAGCCGGCGTCCCGCAGGCCGCTGCTGACCATGAAGTCGGTGACCGACCGCACTTCGGCCTCGGTGGGGTCGCCACCGAGACCGAAGTAGGTGTTCCAGCCCTGGTAGGGCGTCGGGGCGAGCCCGCTGTTGAAGAAGGTCGGGGCACCCTGGTCCTCGGCGCCGGTGGCGGGGGCGTGACCCGGTTTACCCGGTCCGCCGTGGCCGTGGCCGCCGGCCTTCGGTGGGTCGGCGTGCGGTGGGCCGGCCATCGCCGGCATGGGGCTGGCCAGGCCCAGGCCGAGAACGGCCAGGGCTGCGGTCAGCGGTCGGTTCAGGCGCATGGAGGTACTCCTGTCCCTCGGGGGCGGGGGTGGTGGTGCTCCGGCCTCAGTCGCGGGTCAGCACGATGAGGTCGGCGTCGTGGGTCGGGCTCCACTGCACGGGCAGGCCGACCGCGGCGAGGTGGCTGCCGGAGTAGTGGCGGTCGCCGTGCCGGTAGCGGGCCGTCGGGTCGAGGCCCCGCAGGGGTAGCCGGACCGGGCGGGACGGCAGCAGGCCGGTGCCGTCGAGCCGTCCGGTGTGCCAGGCCAGGACGACCACGCGGCGCTCGTCCGGCGCGGTGTACTGCACCGCGCATCGGGTCTGGTCGGGGCCTCCGATCAGGTGCACCTCGCCGTGGGTGACGACGTCCCGGATCTCCTTGTAGCGGGCGATCCAGCCGGCCGCCTCGGCCCGCTCGGCGGGGGTCCAGGCCCGGATGTCCGCGCCGATGCCGAGCACGCCGGCCATCGCGAGCACGAACCGGAACGCGAGCGTTCGCGGGCGGGGGTCGAACAGGCCGGGCGCGTCGGTGACCCAGGAGCTGAGCAGGTGCGGGGCGTTGGCGTGCAGGAAGCCGTACTGGATGGCCAGCCGGTCCAGCGGTCCGGTGTTGTCGCTGGGCCAGAACACGTCGGCCCGGGCGGCCATCGCCAGGTCGGTGCGCGCGCCCCCGCCGGCACAGGCCTCGATGAGCACGCCGGGGTGGTCCCGGCGCAGCCGCCCGTAGATCCGGTGCAGGTTGGCCACGTGTGCGCCGTCCAGGTCGAGCGGGCCGACCCCGCCCGGGCGCCCCGGCTCGGTACGCGGCCGGTTGAAGTCCCACTTCAGGTAGTCGATGTCGTACCGGCGGAGCAGACCGTCCACGGTGGAGTGGACGAACTCGGCGACCTCCGGGCGGCCCAGGTCGAGCAGGTACTGGTTGCGGACCGGGGTGAGCGGACGGCCGTGGACGGCGTAGACCCACTCCGGGTGCTCGGCGTAGAGGGTCGACTTCGGGTTGACGCACTCCGGCTCGACCCAGAGCCCGAAGTTCAGCCCGAGCGCGCGGACGTCGGCGATGAACGCGTCGAAACCGGCCGGGAACTTCGCCGGGTCCGGCGTCCAGTCGCCCAGCCCGGCGGTGTCGTCGTCGCGGCCGATGAACCAGCCGTCGTCCACCACGAACGTCTCCACGCCCAGCTCGGCGGCGATCTCGGCGAGCGCCAACTGGCTCTTCGCCTCGACGGCGAAGTAGGTGGCCTCCCACGAGTTGTAGAGCACCGGGCGCGGGGTGAGCCGGTCGGCGGCGAGCAGCCGCTGGTGGGTGTGCCAGACCCGGGCCAGGCCGTCCAGGCCGTCCGGGCTGTACGCCCCGGTCACCTCGGGCAGCGTCAGCCGGTCACCGGGCGCCAGCTCCAGCGGGCCGTCGACCAGCTGCCGGCCGGCCCGGACCCGGGTCAGGCCCCCGGTGTCCCGCTCGGCGCTGATCTCCCAGGAGCCGGTCCAGGCCAGGGCCAGAGCCCAGGCCGGGCCGGTCGGCTCGGCGGCGTCCCGTACGGCCAGCCAGGGCACGTGCAGGTGCCCCGGCACGCCCTGCGCGCTGCCGATGGTGAACGTGCCGTGGCCCAGCTCGACGTGGGAGAGCTGGAACTCCTGCGACCACTGCCCCCACTGGTGGCTGAGCAGCGCGCCGTGCGGCGTCGGCACGCAGAACCCGGCCGACCCGGCCCGGACGACCCGCAACGCACCGGTGCCGTCGTTGCTCAACTCGACCCACCGCTGCACCACGTCGGTGCCGGCGGGCACCCGGTAGTGCACGGTGGCGCGCAGCCCGGTCACCGGGTCGGCGAAGTCGACGGCCAGCTCCCGCTGGTCGGCATCGGCCCGCACGTCGGTGTGGACGAAGCCGACCCGGCGGTCCCCGCTGGCGGTCTCGACGACCAGGTCGGCGCCGGTGAACGGTCGGTCGGCGTCGGTCGCGTACTCGATCGGGGCGGCGTCCCCGGCGGTGAGGAACGGCACCGGGCCGTCGTAGGCGACCGGGGACGGGCCGTCGGAGACCCCGTGCGGGCCCCACGCGACCAGCTCCAGCCAGCGGCCGTGCGCCGGCACGGTCACGGTGTACTCGGTGTGCGCGCCACGCAGCGTCCAGCGCTGCCCCGTCGTGGCGGTCACTTGACCGCTCCGAGCGCCAGGCCGGAGACGAAGTGCCGCTGGAAGCGCAGGAAGACCGCGACCGTCGGTACGGCCGCGATGACCGTGCCGGCGGCGATGACGTTCCAGGACGAGACGAACTGCCCCTGGAGGCCGAGCAGCGCCGGGGTGATCGGCATGTTGTCGTCGGTGCGCAGCACGGTGATCGCCCAGAGCAGGTCGTTGAAGATCCAGGTGAAGGAGAGCGCCCCGAGCGCGGCCAGTGCGGGCCGGGTCAGCGGCAGCATCACCCGGGTGAAGATCTGCGCCGTGCCGGCGCCGTCGATCGTGGCCGCCTCCTGGATCTCACCCGGCAGGTCCCGCATGAAGCCGTGCAGGACGAAGGTGTAAAAGCCGAGCCCGAAGCCGACCTGTACCGCGATGAGCGCCCAGAGCGTGTCGTACAGGCCGGTCAGCTCGCTGAACTTGGACACCGGGATGAGCAGGATCTGCGGTGGCAGCAGGTTGCCGGCGAGCATCAGCAGCAGGATGGTCCGCCGGCCGGGGATGCGGAAGCGGCTCAGCGCGAACGCGGCCATCGCGGCCAGACCCAGGCTCAGCGCCACCGACGGGATGGTGACCAGCATGCTGTTGATGAGGGCGCGCAGCTCGCCGCCGTCGGTCCACGCCTGCCGGTAGGTGTCCAGGGTGAACGACCGGGGCAGGCTGCCGACCCCGTGGGCGGCGATGTCGTCGAACGACCGGGTGGACATCACCACGACCCAGATGACCGGCCCCAGCCAGAGCAGCGAGAGCAGGATCATTCCGGTGTGGAAGCCCCCGGTGCGGAGCTTGTTCATCACGCTTCCTCCCGGAAGGCGCGGACCAGGTAGCCGAGGATGACCGCCAGCGCCAGCACGAAGATCACGACCGCGATCGCGGAGGCGTAGCCCAGCCGCAGGCTCTGGAACGCGGTCGAGTACATGTAGGTGCTGAGCAGCTCCGACGAGTGGTACGGGCCGCCCTTGGTCAGCGACCAGACGATGTCGAACGAGCGCAGTGAATCGATCACGATGACCGACAGCACGACGGCGTTGACCCCCTTGAGCTGGGGAATGGTGACGTGCCGCAGCCGCTGCCAGGAGTTGGCGCCGTCCATCCGGGCCGCCTCGTGCAGCGCCGGGTCGATCGCCTTCAGTCCGGCCAGGAACAGCACCATCACGTAGCCGATCTGCCGCCACAGGGCGGGCAGGATCACCGCGTACAGCGCGGTCTGCGGATCGGCGAGCCAGGGCCGGATCAGCTGCTCCAGGCCGACGGCCCGCAGCAGCGTGTCGGCGATGCCGTCGGGCTGGTAGAAGACCCTCCAGACCAGCGCGGTCACCACCAGGGAGAAGACCACCGGGGTGAACAGGGCGGCCCGGTAGAAGCCGACCCCACGTCGCTCCTTCTGCAGGACCAGCGCCATGCCGAAGCCACCCAGCACGGAGAGGCCGCCGAAGAGGACCAGCCAGATCACCGTGTTGAGCAGCGCGCCCCGGAAGGTGGCGTCGCCGGCCATCTCCACGTAGTTGTCGACGCCGACGAAGGTGGTTGGCGACATCCCGTCCCAGCGGGTGAGGGAGAACCAGAAGCCCTGGAGCGCCGGCCAGAAGACCCAGACGCTCTCGACCGCGAACGGCACGAGGACGAACGCCACCAGCAGCGGCGACAGTCGAGCCGACCGTCGCCGCCGCCGGGTGGGGGTGACCGAAGTCGTGGAGATCGTTGCTGTCACGTCAGCCCTTGAAGACCTTCTCGGCGCCGGCCTGCCACTCCCGCAGGATCGCGTCGATCTGGTCCGGCTTGTCGATGAACTTGGTCAGCGCGGTGTCCGCGGTCGGCTGGAGCGCGTCGCTCGAGTCGCGGTTGAAGAACTGCGTCAGCTCCTTGGCCTCGTCGAGCATGGCCTTGCCCTTGACCACCAGCGGCGAGTCGGACGCCTTGGCCTTCGGGTTGGCCGGCAGGACGATGCCGGAGCTGGCCTTGACGTACGCCTCCTGCGCCTCCACCCCGGAGAGGTAGGTGAGCAGGGCCTTGGCGCCGGTCGGGTTGGCGGTCTTCGCGCTGGCGAAGAAGCCGTCGGTCGGCGCCTCCTCGGCCAGGGGCACCGCCGGGTCGATGATCGGGAACCGGAAGAAGTCCAGGTCGCCGAGGGCGTCCTTGGGTGCCGCGTCGGCGAAGAACGTGCCGATCAGGAACATGCCGGTCTTGCCGGCCAGCAGCGCGGTGGTCGCCTCCTGGAACGGGTACGCCTTGCCCTTCGGGTCGAAGTAGGGCAGGGCCTCGCGCCAGCGGGTGAAGACCGCCTTGACCTTGGGGTCGTCGAAACGCTGCTTGCCGGCGAGCAGCTCGCGGTGGAACGGGGCGCCGTTGATCCGGATGTTGAGGTAGTCGAACCAGGCCGAGGCCACCCAGGGGGTGTCGCCGAGACCGATGCCGATCGGCGGAATGCCCTTGCTCTTCAGCGTCTCGCACAGCGCCAGGAAGTCGGTCCAGGTCTTCGGCTCCTGCACGCCCCACTTGGCGAAGTTGGACTTGCGGTAGAAGAAGCCCCACCAGTAGTTGTTCATCGGCACGAAGATCTGCTTGCCGCTGGCGTCGGTCGAGAGGGTGCGCAGCGACTGGGGGTAGTCGCCGAGCGACTTCCAGACGTCGGAGACGTCGAGCAGCAGGTCGCGGCTGGCGTAGTCGTTGGCGACCGAGCCCGCGTACCAGGTGTAGAGGTCCGGCGGGTTGGCCGAGGTCAGGTACGTCGGCAGCTGGGTCCGGAAGGTCTCCGAGGCGATCGTGTTGAGGCTCGCCGTGCCCTTGCCCTGCGTGTTGAAGTTCGCGATCAGCTTCTCCATCGCCGCCTTGGCCTGCGGCGAGGAGAGGTTGGACTGGATGGTGACCGCGCCGGAGCTGTTGCTCGCCGTCGGCCCGCTCGCGGAGCTGGCGCACGCGCTGAGGAACGAGCTGGCGCCGAGGGCACCCAGGCCGGCGAGCCCGAGGTGGCCAAGGAATCGCCGGCGACCGGGGTCGAAGTCGCTCACGGGGGGTGTCCTTCCTCTACGACACGTAGCGTCACGGCGCAATGTGTCGGCCATGTGAATGGTGTGACCAGAAGGTTGCATCGACCCTCGGCGGCTGTCAAGATATCTTCGTAATTAATGATTAGATGAGATCAAGGCGAGGGTCAGGTGAATCAGCTTATGCGCCGGCTTGAGGGCAAGAACGCGCTGGTCACCGGTGCGATGGGCGGAATCGGCGCGGCCACCGCCCGGCGGCTCGCCGCCGAGGGAGCGGCCGTCGCGCTGCTCGACGTGGCCGATTCGACCCCGCTGGCCGACGAGCTGACCGCACGCGGCAACCGAGCACTGTCCGTAATGGGCGATGTCAGCGACGAGGCCGACTGGTCGGCCGCCGTGGCGGCGCTGCGGGACCACCTCGGGCCGGTGGACATCCTGGTCAGCACCGCGTACGCCGTGCAGGTCGCCCCGGCGCATGAGACCAGCCGGCAGTCCTGGGACCACCAGCTCGGCGTCAGCCTCACCGGCTCCTTCCTCGGCGTACGCGCCTGCCTGGACGATCTGCGGGCGCGCGCCGGCGCGGTGGTGCTGATCTCCTCGGTGCACGCGCTGGTCGGGCTGCCGGGCCGGCCCGCGTACGCCGCGGCCAAGGGTGGCCTCGTCGCGCTCGGCCGCCAGCTCGCCGTGGAGTACGGCCCACAGGTGCGGGTCAACACCGTGCTGCCCGGTCCGATCCTCACCGACGCCTGGGCCGAGGTGTCCGAAGAGGACCGCCGACGCAGCGTCGCGGAGACCGTGGCGAAGCGGTTCGGCACGCCGGACGAGGTGGCCGCGACGGTGGCCTTCCTCGCCTCACCGGACGCCGCCTACGTCACCGGCGCGAGCCTGGTGGTGGACGGTGGCTGGACCGCGGTGAAAGCCTCGGCCTGAGAGATCGATACCGACCAGCGAGAAGGCCAGGAGAGCATTGGCACAGTACGCACGCCGCGGCGTCCACGGGCAGACCGTCGAAGCCATCGCCCGCCGCATCCTCACCGGTGAGATCCCCGCCGGGGCGACGCTCAACATCGTCGCGTTGCAGGAGGAGTTCGACGTCAGTCTGACGGCGCTGCGCGAGGCGCTGAAGGTCCTCTCGGCCAAGGGCATCGTCGACGCCCGGCAGAAGCGCGGCACGTTCGTCCGGCCGCGCGCGGACTGGAACCTGCTCGACGGTGACGTGATCCGCTGGCAGTTCGCCGAAGGTCCCCACGAGCGCCTGCTCGACCAGCTGCACGAGGTACGCGCCATCATCGAGCCGGCCGCCGCGCGACTGGCCGCCAGCCGGGCCACCGAGGACGACATCGCGGCCCTCGACCGGGCGCTGGTCGAGATGGCCGAGGCCAACGGCGACCCCGCCGCCGCCGTCGCCGCCGACCTCTCCTTCCACCGCGCACTGCTCGCCGCCACCCACAACGAGCTGCTGGAACGCATGGAGGTGGTGATGGAGACCGGGCTCGCCGAGCGGGACCGGCTGGTGCACGGCGGCGACGCGCACGACGACCCGGTGCCCAGCCACCGCGCGGTGGTCGACGCGCTGCGGGCACGCGACGAGACGGCGACCGAGGCGGCCATGCGTGAGTTGCTGGACAAGGCCGTCCGGGACGTTGAGAAGGCACGGGGACAGAAAGGCAGTCGGTGAAGATCGAGCGGATCGAGACCTTCCTGGTCGCGCCACGATGGTTGTTCTGCCGGGTGGAGACCGACGACGGGCTGGTCGGGTGGGGTGAGCCCGTGGTCGAGGGGCGCGCCGAGGTGGTGCGCAGCGCGGTCGAGGTGCTCTCCGAATACCTGATCGGCGAGGATCCGCTCCGGATCGAGCAGCACTGGCAGGTGCTCACCAAGGGCGGCTTCTACCGGGGCGGCCCGATCCTCTCCAGCGCGGTCGCCGGCCTCGACCAGGCGTTGTGGGACATCGCCGGGCAGGCGTACGGGGCGCCGGTGCACGCCCTGCTCGGTGGGGCCGTCCGGGACCGGGTGCGCATCTACTCCTGGATCGGCGGGGACGAGCCCGACGAGGTGGCCGACGCGGCCGCCGGCCAGGTCGCCGCCGGTCTCACCGGGGTCAAGATGAACGCCTGCGGACGACTCTCCGCCATCCCCACCTCCGCCGAGGTGGACGCGGTTGTCGGCCGGGTCGCCGCCGCCCGGGAGGTGCTCGGCCCCGACCGGGACATCGCGCTGGACTTCCACGGCCGGGCCGGGCTGGCCGCGATACGCCGGATCCTGCCCGAGCTGGCTCCCCTGCGTCCCTTCTTCGTGGAGGAACCGGTCCTGCCCGACCAGGCCCACCACCTGCGCGACATCGTCGCCGGCACGCCGATCCCGGTGGCCACCGGCGAACGGCTCTACGGCCGCTCCGAGTTCCTCGGCCCGCTACAGGCCGGGGTCGCCGTGGTCCAGCCCGACCTGTCGCACGCCGGCGGGATCTCCGAGGTGCGCCGGATCGCCACACTGGCCGAGACGTACGGGGCGTTGCTGGCCCCGCACTGCCCGCTCGGCCCGATCTCCCTGGCGGCCAGCCTCCAGGTGGCCTTCGCGACGCCGAACTTCCTGATCCAGGAGCAGAGCATCGGCATCCACTACCACTCCGGCTCGGAGCTGCTGGACTACGTCGTCGACCCGGAGCCCTTCCGGTTCCTGGACGGGCACATCGCCCGGCCCGACCGGCCCGGTCTGGGTATCACCGTGGACGAGGCGGCGGTCCGTCAGGCCGCCCGTACCCCGCACGCCTGGCGTAACCCGGTCTGGCAGCACCACGACGGGTCGTTCGCCGAATGGTGACCGGGGCGGCCGGGCCGGTGCCGCTGCGGGTGGCGTACGACGCGGCGCGCGGCGGCCGGTGGACCAGCCTGCGCGGCGGCGGCCGGGAATGGCTCTGGCGCGGGCCGGAGCCCGGCCGGCACGACGTACGCCCCGACGACGCGTTCGTCGACGCCGGCGGGTTGGAGGAGTGCCTGCCCACCGTGCGCGGCCGGCCCGACCACGGTGAGGTGTGGTCCCGGCCGTGGCGGACAACCGCGCCTGGCACGGTGGCCATCGAGCGCCCCACGTTCACGGTGACCCGCCGCATCACCGACTCCGACGGCGTGGTGATGGCCGACTACCGGCTGGCCGCCGACCCCGGCCACCGGTTCGTGTGGGCGGCGCACGCCCTGCTCGACCTCTCCGAGGGGGCCCGTCTCGACGCACCCGCCGGCACCCCCACCCGGCTGCATCCGGAGGCCGCCGCCCTGCTGCCCCCGGGCGCCTGGCCCGCCGGCAGCCCCTGGCTGACCGGGCCCTGGCCGGCACCGGCCGGGCTGGCACTGGATACGCTGGGCCCGGACGACGGGACCGCGCTCGGCGCCGTGCTGCTCGACTGCCCCCGGGTCCAGGTGACCGACGGCGCCGACCGGCTGACCCTGGAGCTGGAGTGCGACGGCCAACCCCGCAGCACCGCGCTCTGGCGCAACCTGAACGGCTGGCCGGCCACCGCCCCCTACCGCAGCGTCGGCGTCGAACCGATGCTCGGCGCCGCCTTCGACCTGGCCGATGCCGGTCCGTCCGACGCGGCGGTCGTGCCGCCCGCCGGTGAGGTCGCCTGGCGGCTCACCATCTCCGCCCACCGTTTCCACTGAGGACGATCGCGATGAACCTGCTCCACGAGTTGCGTACCCACCGACTGCTGGCGATCGTGCGCGGGCCCGACCCGGCCGCCGCGCTGTCCGCGGTGCTCACCATGGCCGAGAGCGGCGTCGCGCTGGTCGAGGTGTCGCTGACCAGCGCCGACGCGCTCGGCACCATCCGACGGGCCCGAGCCGCCCTGGGGCCGGACTTCGCCCTGGGCGCGGGCACCGTGCTCAGTGCCGAGGACGCCCGCGCGGCGGCCGACGCGGGTGCCGGCTTCCTGGTCACCCCGGCGTTGGCGCCGAGCCTCGCCGAGGCCGACCGGCTCGGGCTGCCGGTGCTGGCCGGCGCGCTCACGCCCACCGAGGTGGTGCAGGCCAGCAACGCGGGAGCCGCCGCGATCAAGCTCTTCCCGGCCTCGCTGGGTGGGCCCGACTACCTCGGCGCGCTGCGCGACCCGTTCCCCGGCACCGCGTTCGTGCCGGTCGGCGGAGTCGACGCCGACGGCGCACGGCGCTACCTCGACCGCGGCGCTGTCGCGGTGGGCGTCGGCTCCCCGCTGCTCGGCGACGCGGTTCGCGGCGGCGACCCGGAGGCTCTGCGCGAGCGGGCCGCCGCCTTCCTCACGGCGGTCCGGCCGTGACCGACCTGCTCACCCTCGGCGAGACGATGGCGGCCTTCCGCACCACCGGGCCGCTGCGGCTGGGCGGCACCGCCGGCATCTCGGTCGCCGGCTCCGAGTCGACCGTCGCCATCGGCCTGGCCCGGCTCGGACACCGGGCCGCCTGGGTCGGGGTCACCGGCGCCGACGAGCCCGGCGAACTGGTCCGCCGCACGCTGCGCGCCGAGGGCGTCGACCTGACCTGGTCCAGGATCGACCCGACGGCGCCCACCGGGCTGATCCTCTTCGAGTCCCGGGTCGCCGACATCAACCGGGTCACCTACCACCGCGCCGGTTCGGCCGGGTCCCGACTGGGCTCCGCGGACGTCACCCCCGCCTTCGACCGGCCGCCCCGGCTGCTGCACATCACCGGCATCACCTGCGCGCTGGGCGCCGAGCCGTACCAGGCCGTCGTGGAGGCGGTACGACTAGCCCGCGCGGCGGGCAGCACCGTCTGCCTGGACGTCAACCACCGGCACCGGCTCTGGTCGGTCGCCGAGGCCGGTGCCGCGCTACGGCCGCTGCTGCCGTCGGTCGACCTGGTGGTCGCCTCCGACGACGAGCTGGCCGTGCTGACCGACGCCGCCGACCCCGTCGCGGACCTGCGGGCGGCCGGCGTGACCGAGGTCGTGGTGAAGCACGGCGCCGACGGGGCGACCAGCCACAGCGCGGACGGCACGGTGCACCGGCCCGCCCGCACGGTGCCGGTGGTGGACACCGTCGGCGCCGGCGACGCCTTCGTGGCCGGGCTCCTCTCCGGCTGGCTGGACGGGGCCGACGCGCCGGCACGGCTGGACCGGGCGGTCACCACCGGCGCGTTCGCGGTGGCCACCCGGGGCGACTGGGAGGGCCTGCCCGACCGGTCGGAGCTGGCGCTGCTCGACCACGGGCCCGGCGGCACCGTGCGCTGACCACCGGGCCGACAGGCCACCGGTGCATCGTTGGAGGAGCGAGATGGAGCTGACCGAACCGACCGTGTGGAGCGCGGACCGGTTGGAGCTGGGTGAAGGGCTGCGCTGGGTGGCCGACCGGCTGGTCCTGGTCGACCTGCTGGCCGGGCGGCTGCTGGAGACCGGTGGCGACCAGCCGGGCCCACTGCGGGAGCTGCGCCGGTTGGATGTCCCACTGGGCGCGGTGGCCCCGATGGCCGGCGGCGCCGGTGACTGGCTGGCGGCCGCCGGGACCGGCGTCACGCTGCTGCCCGCCACCGGCGACCCCCGGCCGGTCGCCGACCTGGTCGCCGACGGACCCGAGCCGGCCCGGATGAACGACGCGGTCGCCGACCCGCACGGCCGGTTCTGGGCGGGCAGCATGACGTACGCCGGGGTGCCCGGTGGCGGCACGCTGTACCGGCTCGCTCCCGGCGCGGCGCCGGTGCCGGCGGTGACCGGGCTGGCCGTGCCGAACGGCCCGGCGTTCGACGCCGACGGCACCACCATGTACCTGGCCGACTCGCCGCGCGGCGAGGTCGACCGGTTCCGCGTCGACCCGCGTACCGGGGCCCTGCACGGGCGGGAGCCGTTCCTACGGCTGTCCGCCGACGAGGGCGGCCCGGACGGAATGACGGTCGACGCGGCGGGCCACCTCTGGGTCGCGCTCTGGGGCGGCTCGGCGGTACGCCGTTACCGGCCGGACGGCACGCTGGACCGGGAGATCCGGCTGCCGGCGAGCCAGCCGGCCGGCATCTGCCTGGGCGGCCCCGACCTGCGCCGGCTCTTCATCGGCACCGCCCGGTACGGGCTCACGCCGGCCGGGCCGGTGGACGGCGCGTTGCTCGCGGTGGACGTTCCCGTCCCCGGCCTGCCCACCGCGCTCGCCGCCGGCTGACCGGAGGCATATCGGACGCCGAGGCGGGAATGACCACCTGCGGCCGGCGTGTGTCCGGCCGGCAGGGGGCGAGGCGATGAGATCCGTGGGGTGGGCGTCATGAACGGGCCGGTCGGCGACGAGCCGCTCGGCGAGCTTGAGCTGGTACACACCTTCACCGGCCCGATGCCGACCGGGGTGAGCGTCTCGCACCAGGGCCGGATCTTCGTCAACTTCCCCAAGTGGGGCGACGAGGTGCCGGCCACCGTCGTCGAGCTGCGCGACGGCCGGGAGATGCCCTACCCCGACCAGCCGTGGAACGACCCGTCCGGCGACGACGACGCGGGCGCGTTCATCTCGGTGCAGAGCATCGTGGTGGACCCGGCCGACCGGCTCTGGGTGCTGGACACCGGCAGCCCGATGTTCCAGCCGACGAAGCCCGGCGGGCCGAAGCTGGTCCGGGTCGACCTGGACACCGACACGGTGGCGCAGGTGATCACGTTCCCGCCGGACGTGGCGCTGCCCACGACGTACCTCAACGACGTCCGCTTCGACCTGCGGCGGGGCGAGGCGGGGGTCGCGTACATCACTGACTCGGCGGCCTCCGGCCCCAACGCGATCATCGTGGTGGACCTGGCCAGCGGGGCATCCTGGCGGCGGCTGCACGACCACCCGTCCACGAAGGCGGAGCCGCTGACGACGTTCCGCCCGGTGGTCGAGGGCCGGCCGTTGCTCGAACGGCCGGCGGACGGGCCGCCGAAACCGGTGTCCATGGGCGCCGACGGCATCGCCATCTCGGCCGACGGCACCCGGCTGCACTACTGCCCGCTGGCGTCCCGCCGCTGGTACAGCGTGGCGACCGAGGCGCTGGCCGACCCGGGCGTCACCCAGGAGGCGGTTGCGGCGACGGTCGTCGATGAGGGCGACAAGGGCACCGCGTCGGACGGGCTGGAGTCCGACGACGCCGGGCGGCTCTACCTCACCTCCTACGAGCACAACGCGGTGCTGCGCCGGCGGCCGGACGGCGAGTACGAGACCCTGGTCCACGACCCTCGACTGCTCTGGCCGGACACCATGTCGGTGGCCACCGACGGCTACCTCTACGTGACCGCCAACCAGCTCCACCGGCAACCGCAGTACCAGCGGGGCCAGGACCTGCGGCGCCGGCCGTACGCGCTGTTCCGCACCCGGATCGACGCCGGGCCGGTGCTCCTGCGCCGCTGACCGCCGCGAGCTGATTCCCCTCGATCGCGCGGCCGGCAGGCATGGCGGGGGCGACCGGGGGGTAGCCCGTCAGGTGGCCGACTGGTCAGAGCTGTTCGTCCCGGACACTCCACTGTTGGAGATCGTGGTCCGGGGCAGCGTCATGTACCTCGCGCTGTTCACGCTGCTGCGGGTCATCCTCAAACGGGAGAGCGGCACCACCGGCGTCACCGACCTGCTGGTGATCGTGCTGCTCGCCGACGCGGCGCAGAACGGCCTGTCGGGCGGCTACAACTCGATCACCGACGGGGTGCTGCTGGTCGCCGTGATCATCGGTTGGTCGTACCTGCTGAACGCCGTCGCCTACCGGTGGCCCGCCGCCGCCCGGCTGATCCGGCCGGGCTCGCTGGTGCTGGTGCGGGACGGACGGATCCTGCGCGCGAACATGCGTCGGGAGCTGATCACCGACGAGGAGCTGTACACCCTGCTGCGCAAGCAGGGCGTCACCGACCTCGCCGAGGTCCGCGAGATGCGGATGGAACCCGACGGCCAGTTCAGTGTCACCACCCGCATACCCGGCCGGTCCCGCGACGATTCCGGCGCCTCGGGCGGCTTCGGCTGATCCGTGCCCGACGAGTACCGCCCGCCGGTGGTCAGCGGGTGGGCAGGGTGCGGTCCAGCAGGTCGAACAGGGCGGCCCAGTGGCGTTCGGTGGCCTGCTCGTCGTAGGCCGCGGTGTCGGACATGGTGTAGCCGTGGTGTGCGCCCTCGTACACCTCGGAGCCGTACCGGACGCCCGCGGCGTCGAGTGCCTTCTCCAGCGTGGCGATCTGCGCGGGCGTCATCGACTGGTCCTCGTCGGCGTGCCCGAAGTACACCTCGCCGTTGATCGAGCCGACGCCCAGGTGCGGGCTGTCCGGCGCCTCGGTGACGATCCGTCCGCCGTGGAAGCTCGCCGCCGCGGCGATCCGGTCCGGGTGCGCCTCGATGGCCCGCAGCGCGTTCGTGCCGCCCATGCAGTAGCCGGTGATCGCCACGGGGCCCGGCCGCACGTCGTCGCGGGCCGCCAGGAAGTCGAGGTACGCGGCGGTGTCCCGGCTGATCACGTCGGCGGTCAGCGCACCGACCAGCGGCATGATCTTCTCCAGGATCGCGCCGCGCTGGTCCGCCTCGCCGAGGCGGGACAGGTCGAACAGCGGCGCACGGCCGGCCCGGTGGAACAGGTGGGGCGTCAGCACCAGGTATCCCCGGGCCGCGATCCGCTCCGCAATCTCCACCAGGCGTGGACGCGGGCCGAACGCGTCCTGGAACAGCAGCACCGCCGGAAACGGACCGTCGCCGTCCGGACGGGTGAGGCATGCGTCCGCGACTCCGTCGTCGGTCACGATGTCCACGGTCGTCGTCTGCACCGGTCCTCCTCGTACGCAAATCATTGGTCCGTCACGAACGCTACTCGTCGCGCCCGGTCGCCCCACCGGCAGTCGGCGTGAACGGGGCGTCAACGTTTGGCGGTGTCCCGTCAGAACGGCGTATCGACAGGCCGTCCGTCGCCGCCGGGTGGTGACGATGGGTCCATGAGTCCTTGGCGGATGACGCGCTGGGAACGGGGACACCTGCCGACCGGCACCCCGGCACCGGCGGCGTGGGACGACGCGCCACCCGATGGCCGCCCCGGCCACCTGGCGGAACCTCCCACGACCGGGCCGGGCGAGCCCGAACGGCGGCACGAGGCGCTGGTCAGCGTCCGGCTCGGCCCGTCCGCCCCCGGCAGTCACCTGGTGGAGTACCTGCGGCACGAGCCGTGCGCCGTCGACGCCTGGTGGATCGCGGCCGACGTCGACGCCGTGGTGCGGCTCTCCGCCGACAGCATGACCGTGTTGCACCGTGCCGTGGCCGACCTGCGCCGCCGCGCCGGTGTGGAGGTGGTGGTGGCGCACTTCATCCTCCGTGCGCTCGACCTGGCGCCGGCCGAGCCGGAGACCACACCGAACGCGCCGGCCTGGGCCGTGCCCGCAGCATGAGCAACCCCCGCACCACCCCACGCGTCGTGGTGGGAGTCGACCGGTCCTTCGCCGGGATGCAGGCGCTGCGCCGGGCGGTGCAGCTGGCCCGACGCGACGGAGCGCAGCTGGACGCCGTACGGGCCTGGGTCTTCGCGCCGACATGGCGGCCCGGCACGCTGACCTGGCGCTGGCAGGACGAGTGTGACCGGGCGGCCCTGGCCTACCTGCGGGGAGTCTTCGACGCGGCGCTCGGGGGACTGCCGCCGGACCTGCCGGTGCGGCTCGTGGCGACGCAGGGCTACGCCGGGCAGGTGCTCGTCGACCACGCGCACCGGGAGTCCGACCTGCTCGTCGTCGGCAGCCCGGAACGCGGTCGGTTCGGCGGGTCGCGCGGTCACGTCACCCGGTACTGCGTCACGCGGGCGGCCGTGCCGGTCGTCACGGTGCCCGCGCCGTCCTGGGCCCGGGCCGCGACGATCCGCCGCTTCGTCCGCGACCTTGAACGGTTCAGCCGATGACCGCCGCCGGAGCGGCGGCACGAATGGAAAGGATCGCCCCGACCATGGACGAGGCCCCGATAATCTACGCCGTTCCGGTGCGTGAGCTGCCGGGACGGCCGGTGGGGACCGTACGGACCGGCCGGTCACCACAGGGTCAGCGGGTGGGCATCGCCTTCACCCGGCCGGAGCTGCTGGTCGCCGCGATGGGCGCGGACCAGGCGTGGGAAGAGCTGTGCGAGTCCGCCCTGCGCGGCATGCTGCGCCCGCTCGGAATCGACCGGATCCAGGTCGACCCGCTGCTGGTGGCGCCGCCGCTCGACCCGTCCTTCGGCGACCGGGCCGCGCCGACCGTGCCGGCCCGGGGACCGGGACGCCCCGTCGACCCACGGCCCGCTGCCGATCCGGTCCCGGTGGGCACCGCAGCGGGCGCCGGTCAGGGGCGGTAGCGGTAGCCCATCCCCGGCTCGGTGATGAGGTGCCGGGGTCGGGCCGGGTCGTCCTCCAGCTTGCGCCGCAGCTGGGCCAGGTACTGCCGCAGGTAGTTGGTCTCGTTCTGGTACTCCGGCCCCCACACGTCGTGGAGCAGCTGGCGCTGGCTGACCAGCTTGCCGGGGTGGCGCAGCAGCTTCTCCAGCACGCTCCACTGAGTGGGGGTCAGCTTGACCTCGGTGTCGTCGTCCCGCCAGACGCGGTGGTCGGCGAGGTCGACGGTGTGTTGCCCGATCCGCAGCGCGGGCACCGCCTCGCTGGACGCGCCGAGTCGCCGGGTCACCGCGCGGATGCGGGCCAGCAGCTCCTCCACCCCGAACGGCTTGGTGACGTAGTCGTCCGCGCCGGCGTCGAGCGCGGCGACCTTGTCCTCGCTGCCCGCCCTTCCGGAGAGCACGATGATCGGCACGGTGGTCCAGCCGCGCAGGCCGCGGATCACCTCGACCCCGTCGATGTCGGGCAACCCGAGGTCGAGCACCACCAGGTCGGGCGGGTGGCTGGCGGCAGCCTTCAGCGCGGCCGCCCCGGTGCCGGCGATGTCCACGTCGTACCGGCGGGCGCGCAGGTTGATCCGCAGCGCCCGCAGGATCTGCGGTTCGTCGTCGACGACCAGGATGCGCGTCATTCCGGTGGCCCCTCCGAGCTGGTCTGCGCGGCGGCGGGCAGCCGCAGCACCATCGTGAGCCCGCCGCCGGGCGTGGTCTCGGGGCTGATGCTGCCACCCATCGCCTCGGCGAGACCCCGGGACAGGGCGAGCCCGAGGCCGACGCCGGTCTGGTTGTCCCGGTCACCGAGGCGCTGGAACGGCAGGAAGACGTGCTCCCACTGGTCCTCCGGGATGCCCGGACCACGGTCGATGATCCGCAGCTCCACCTGGCCGGCGTGTGCGCTCGCGGTGACGGTGGGCGGCTGTCCGGGCGGGCTGTACCGCAGCGCGTTCGCGATGACGTTGACCAGCACCCGTTCCAGCAGGCCGGGGTCGGCGGTGGCCGCCGGCAGGTCGGGCGGGATGTCGGTGCCGACGGCCGCGGCGGGCGGGCCGAGTTCGTCCAGCGCCCGGGGTACGGCGTCCTCCAGGCCGATCGCGGTCGGCGTGATGCCGAGAACGCCGGCCTGGAGCCGGCTCATGTCGAGCAGATTCCCGACCAACCGGGCGAGCCGGTCCAGCGACTCCTCGGCGGTCTCCAGCAGCTCCTCGCGGTCGCTCTCGTCGAACTCGATGTCGGGGCTGCGCAGGCTGGTCACCGCCGCCTTCGCCGAGGCCAACGGGGTACGCAGGTCGTGGCTCACCGCGGCGAGCAGCGCGGTGCGCATCCGGTCCGCCGCGGCGAGGGGTCGGGCGGTGGCCGCCTCCTCAGCCAGCCGCTCCTGGCGCAGCGCGAGGGCGGCCTGCGCGGCGAACGCCTCGACGATCCGCCGGTCGGCCGCCTCCAGCCGCCGGCCGCTGAGCACGACGGTGATCCGCTCGTCGACCGGTACCGCCGTCTCGCCCTCGTCGGGTGTGCAGGCGGGCCGCTCGCCGACGCTGGCGACCACGCGCCAGGCGTGCTCCTCGCGGGCCCGCCCCGGCCGTCCGCTGGCCTCCTCGGCCAGCTCCAGCACGCTCACCGCGCGCAGCCCGAAGGTCTCCCGGAGCTGGTCCAGCAGCGCGGGCAGCGGACGTTCGCCGCGCAGCACGCCGCCGGCCACGGCGGCGAGGGTCTGCGCGTCGGCGGCGGCCCGCGCCGCCTCGCGGGTCCGCCGGGCGGCCACGTCGACGATCCAGCTCACCGCCAGCGCGACGCCGACGAAGACGGCCAGGGCGAGCAGGTTGTCCGCCTCGGCGATGGTCAGCGTGCGGTAGGGCGGGGTGAAGAACCAGTTCAGCAGCAGCGAACCGCCGAGCGCGGCGACCAGGGCCGGCCACAGCCCGCCGACCAGCGCGACCCCGACGACCCCGGTGAGGAAGAGCAGGATGTCGTTGGTCAGCGTCAGGTCGGGCAGCGTCCTCAGCAGCAGGGTGAGCAGTGGCATGCCGAACACGGCCAGGGCGAAGCCGAGCAACCGGCGCCGCCGGGACAGCGCCGCCGGCACGGCCCCCGCCCGGCGTCCCCTACCGGCCTCGGTGTGGGTGACCAGGTGCACGTCGATCGAGCCGGAGAGCGCGGTGGTGGTCACGCCGACGCCGCGGGCGAACAGTTGCGCGAAGCGGCCCCGCCGGCTGGCGCCGAGCACCAACTGGGTGGCGTTCACGCCACGGGCGAAGTCCAGCAACGCCGCCGGCACGTCGGTGCCGAGCACCTGGTGGTAGGTGCCGCCGAGGCTCTCCACCAGCACCCGCTGGCGGGCCAGCTGGGCCGGGTCGGCGCCGGCGAGGCCGTCGCTGCGGGCCACGTGCACGGCGAGCAGGTCGGCGCCCTTGCTGCGGGCCGCGACCCGCGCCGCACGGCGGATCAGCGTCTCGCCCTCCGGGCCGCCGGTCAACGCCACCACGACGCGTTCCCGGGCCTCCCAGGTGGCCTCGATGCCCTGCTGGCTGCGGTACCGGTCGAGTTGCTCGTCGACCTTGTCCGCGAGCCAGAGCAACGCCAGTTCGCGCAGCGCGGTGAGGTTGCCGACCCGGAAGTAGTTGCCCAGCGCCGCATCGATCTTGTCGGGGCGGTAGATGTTGCCGTGCGCCATCCGCCGACGCAGCGCCTCGGGGGTCATGTCGACCAGCTCGACCTGCTCGGCGGCGCGGACGATCTCGTCCGGCACGGTCTCCCGCTGGGTGGTGCCGGTGATCTGGGCGACGACGTCGTTGACCGATTCCAGGTGCTGCACGTTGACCGTGGACAGCACGTCGATTCCCGCGTCGAGCAGCTCCTGAATGTCCTGCCAGCGCTTGTCGTGCCGGGAACCGGGCACGTTGGTGTGGGCCAGCTCGTCCACCACCGCGATCTCCGGCCGGCGGGCCAGCACGGCGTCGAGGTCCATCTCGGTGAACTCGGCGCCCCGGTAGCTCATCGTGCGGCGCGGGACCTGCTCCAGGTCGCCGACCATGGCCGCGGTGTGCTGGCGGCCGTGGGTCTCCACGAAGCCGATCACCACGTCGGTGCCGCGCGCGGCCCGCCGCCGCGCCTCCTCCAACATGGTGTACGTCTTGCCGACGCCGGGAGCGGCCCCGAGATAGATGCGCAGTTCTCCGCGTGCCACGGGAACCATCCTCTCTGAAAGGAAGGGCCCCTTCTGCCCACCTGATGCGGGTGAAGGGGCCCTTCCCGACACGGTCAGCGGGGCGGGAACTGTTCGTCGAGCGCGATGTTCAGCTCCAGCACGTTGACCCCGGGCTCGCCCAGGAAGCCGAGCCCCCTCCCGGTGGTGTGCTCAGCCACCAGCCAGCGCACCGCCTCCAGGTCCGCGCCACGCTCGCGCGCGACCCGGTTCACCTGCAGCTCGGCGTACGCCGGGCTGATCTGCGGGTCGAGGCCGCTGCCGCTGGCGGTGACCGCGTCAGCCGGCACGGCCGGGTCGGCGGGGGCGTTGCCGCGGATCGGGGTGACCACGCCACCGGCGGCGACGTAGTCCTCGCCGGGCTGGGCCAGCTCCACCGGCACCCCCTGGTAGGAGGGGACGAACGGGGTGGCCGGCGCGGTCTGGTTGACACTGACCACCCGGGTGACCGGGCCGGTCAGACCGTCCGCGCGGAAGACCGCCAGCACGGCGCCCACCCCGTCGGCGGTGCAGAACGGGCGCGCGCCGTCGACGCCGTTGAGCTCGCCGACGGACTTGCTGCGCCCGCAGACCTGGGTGAGCAGGCTCTCGCTGGACTCCTCCGGGTCGGTGGCGATGGTGTCGACCACGCTCTCGGGGCCCAGGTTGCTGGCCGAGGTGGAGGTCGGGTCGTAGCCGTCGCCGGCGGCGGAGGGGCGGGACTGGAAGTAACGCGGGATGGGGTTGCCGTCCGCGTCGGTGAAGGACTGCCCGATCAGCGCGCTGCCGACGGTGTTCCCACCGACGGTGATCAGCGAGCCGTCGACCTTGTGGTTGAGGCCGGGCAGCTGACCGAGCGCTACCAGGGCCAGCGGGTAGACCAGGCCGAGCAGCACCGTGAAGACGAGTACGGCGCGCAGGGCGGCGAGGTGTTGGGCGAGCCAGGTGGGTAGGCGCATCACGAAATCCCCGGGATGAACTGGATGAGCAGGTCGATGAGCTTGATCCCGATGAACGGCACGATGACGCCGCCCAGTCCGTACACCAGCAGGTTGCGGCTGAGCAGCTTCGACGCGGCGGCCGGCCGGTACCGCACGCCGCGCAGGGCGAGCGGGATCAGCGCGATGATCACCAGGGCGTTGAAGATGACGGCGGAGAGGATCGCCGACTCCGCGCTGGACAGCCGCATGATGTTCAGCGCGTCCAGGCTCGGGTAGAGGCCGGCGAACATGGCCGGGATGATCGCGAAGTACTTCGCGATGTCGTTGGAGATGCTGAACGTGGTCAGCGCACCCCGGGTGATCAGCAACTGCTTGCCGATCTCCACGATCTCGATCAGCTTGGTCGGGTCGGAGTCGAGGTCGACCATGTTGCCGGCCTCCTTGGCGGCCGACGTGCCGGTGTTCATCGCCACCCCGACGTCGGCCTGGGCGAGCGCCGGTGCGTCGTTGGTGCCGTCACCGGTCATCGCGACCAGCCGGCCACCCTCCTGCTCCCGCTTGATCAGCGCGAGCTTGTCCTCCGGCGTCGCCTCGGCCAGGAAGTCGTCCACCCCGGCCTCGTCGGCGATCGCCTTCGCGGTACGCGGGTTGTCACCGGTGATCATCACGGTCCGGATACCCATCCGGCGCATCTCGTCGAACCGCTCCCGCATGCCGGACTTGACGACGTCCTTGAGGTGGATGACGCCCAGGGCTCGGGCGGGCTCACCGTCGACGTGCTCGGCGACGACCAGTGGGGTGCCACCGGTGCCGCTGATCGCGTCCACGATCTCGCCGACCTGTTCGGTCGGGTGTCCGCCGTTCTCGCGTACCCACTTCATCACCGCGGCGGCGGCGCCCTTGCGGACCCGACGGGCCGTGCCCACCGCCCCGCCGTCCACGCTGCCGTCCGGGGTCATGTCGACGCCGCTCATCCGGGTCTGCGCGGTGAACGGTACGAACGTGGCGTGCGGCATCACGCCGGGCTCGCGCTCGCGGAGCCCGAACTCGTTCTTCGCCAGCACCACCACCGAGCGACCCTCGGGCGTCTCGTCGGCCAGGCTGGACAGTTGCGCGGCGTCGGCCAGGGTCGCGGCCGTCACCCCTTCGACCGGTACGAACTCGGCGGCCTGCCGGTTGCCCAGCGTGATGGTGCCGGTCTTGTCCAGCAGGAGGGTGTTGACGTCGCCGGCCGCCTCGACGGCCCGGCCGCTCATGGCGAGCACGTTGCGCTGGACCAGTCGGTCCATGCCGGCGATGCCGATGGCGGAGAGCAGCGCGCCGATGGTGGTGGGGATCAGGCAGACGAGCAGCGAGATCAGCACCACCCCGGTGACACCGGAGTCGGTGATCGCGCCGCTGTCCGGCGCGGCCGCCTGGTACGCCTTGGAGAAGATGGCCAGCGGCTGGAGGGTGACCACGGCCAGCAGGAAGATGATCGTGAGCGCGGCGAGCAGGATGTTCAGCGCGATCTCGTTCGGCGTCTTCTGCCGGTTGGCGCCCTCGACCAGGGCGATCATCCGGTCGATGAAGCTCTCCCCCGGCTTCTGGGTGATCTTCACGATGATCCGGTCGGAGAGCACCTTCGTGCCTCCGGTGACCGCGCTGCGGTCGCCACCGGATTCCCGGATGACCGGGGCCGACTCGCCGGTGATGGCCGACTCGTCGACGCTGGCGATGCCCTCGACGATGTCGCCGTCGCCGGGGATGATGCCGCCGGCCTCGACCAGCACGATGTCGCCCTGACGCAGCTGCGGCGCGGGCACCGCCTCGTCACGGTAGGCGTTGGCCCGGGCACCCGGGGTCCAGTCGACCAGCCGGGTGGCGATGGTGTCCTGCTTGGCCTGCCGCAGCGCGGCGGCCTGGGCCTTGCCCCGGCCCTCCGCGACCGCCTCGGCGAGGTTGGCGAAGACCACGGTCAGCCAGAGCCAGACGGTGATCGCCCAGGCGAAGACCGACGGGTCGGTGACCGCCAGGACGGTGGTGAAGGCCGCTCCGGCCTCCACGATCAGCATCACCGGGTTGCGCCACAGCGTGCGCGGGTCGAGCTTGCGCAGCGCGTCCGGCAGGGACCGGATCAACTGCTTGGGGTCGAGCAGACCCCCGCCGACCCGGTTGCCCTGGGTCGCCGGAGTGCCGGGCGTCGGTTGCTCGCCGGTCCCGGATGTCACAGAGGTGACGGACATGTCCTCGTTCCTCATGATGGTCACAGCCCTTCGGCCAGCGGGCCGAGCGCGAGTGCGGGCAGGAAGGTCAGCGCGACGAGGACGACCGTGACGCCGACGACCATGCCGATGAACAGCGGTCGGTGGGTCGGCAGGGTGCCCTCGGACGCGGGGGTGGGTGCCTGGCGGGCCAGTGAGCCGGCCAACGCGAGCACGAAGATGATCGGCAGGAACCGGCCCAGCAGCATGCACAACCCGAGCGCGGTGTCCCACCAGGTGGTGTTGACCGTGATGCCGCCGAAGGCGGAGCCGTTGTTGTTGCTGGCCGAGGTGAACGCGTAGAGCACCTCGGAGAGGCCGTGCGGCCCGACGTTGAGGGCGGTGGAGTTGTTGCCGGTGGCGAAGGCCGCCGCCGTGCCGACCAGCACCAGGATGGGCGTGATCAGGAAGTAGAGCGAGGCGAACTTGATCTCCCGCGAGCCGATCTTCTTACCCAGGTACTCGGGGGTGCGGCCCACCATCAGGCCGGCCACGAAGACGGTGATCACCGCGAGGATGAGCAGGCCGTAGAGACCGGACCCCGTACCGCCCGGGGCGACCTCGCCGAGCATCATGTTGAACATCGTCATCATGCCGCCGAGCGGGGTGTACGAGTCGTGGAACGAGTTGACCGCGCCGGTCGAGGTCAGCGTCGTGGCGGCGGCGAAGGTGGCCGAGTTCGACACGTCGAACCGGACCTCCTTGCCCTCCAGCGCCGCTCCGACCGCCTGCGGCACCGTGCCGTGGCCGGCCAGCTCGAAGACGTTGGTGATGACCACGCTGGCGAACGCGAGGATGGCCATGACCGCGGCGATGGCGTAGCCCTGGCGCTTCTGCCCGACCATCCGGCCGAACACCCGGGGCATGCTGAACGGGATCAGCAGGATCAGGAAGATCTGCAGCCAGTTCGTCCAGGTGGTGGGGTTCTCGAACGGGTGGGCGCTGTTGACGTTGTAGAAGCCGCCACCGTTGGTGCCCAGCAGCTTGATGACCTCCTGGCTGGCCACCGGACCACCGGTGATCGTCTGGGAGCCGCCGGTCAGCGTCGTCACGTCGGTGCCGCCGGACAGGTTCTGCACCGCCCCGCCGATCATCAGCGCGATGGCGCCGAGCACGGCGACCGGCAACAGGATCCGCAGCGTGATCCGGGTCAGGTCGACCCAGAAGTTGCCGAGTTGGCCGGTGCGGCTGCGGGCGAATCCCCGCAGGAGCGCCACCGCCACCGCGATGCCGACCGCCGCCGACACGAAGTTCTGCACGGCCAGGCCGGCCATCTGCACCAGGTGACCCATGGTCGACTCACCCGAGTACGACTGCCAGTTGGTGTTGGCCACGAACGACACGGCCGTGTTCCACGCGCCGTGCGGCACCACCGGGTCGAAGCCCAGTGACAGCCACAGGTGGTTCTGCACCCGCTGGAACAGGTACAGGAACAGGAGCGAGATCGCGGAGAACGCCAGCACGCTGCGGGCGTACACCCCCCAGGTCTGCTCGGCGGCCGGGTTGACGCCGACCAGGCGGTAGACCCCCCGCTCGACCCGGGACTGCCGGGTGCCGGAGACCGCCCGGAACATGTAGTCACCGAACGGCTTGTGGACGGCGACCAGGGCCGCCACCAGCGCCAGCACGAAGATGACGCCCGCTGTTGTCATGGTCATCAGAAGCGCTCCGGAAACAACAGGGCGAACACCAGGAACGCGCCCAGGACGATCGCGAGCACCAGACCGACGGCATTGACCGCGTTCACAGCTTCTCCACCGCCCGGACCACCAGGGCGAGCGCTGCGAACAGCGCCACCGTCAGGACCACGAACACCACGTCAGACACGCTGACTCCTCATAGCGGAAAGGTTCGTCGCGACCGCCTTCCGGTCGCGCCGGGCAATCAAAGCCCCACCACCTGCCCGACGGCAGGGGTCATAACGCGACCATGACGGCGGTGAACCATTTCTTGACGCGGTTTTCACACCCGCCGAGTCAGCAGGTGAAATGCGGCACAGACCTCGCTGCCCCTCGAGGTCAAGACCAGTTGTCCATCCTTTGCTCTGCACCTACGGAGGCACCAGCTACAGACCGTGACTGTCGCCTCCGCGGGTGCAGAGCAAAGGACGCACGGAGAGACCAGGCGCGACCCAGATGGGGTGGCGCATGGCGCGGCGGGGGCGGAGGCCGGTCAGGCCGGCTTACGGGCCACCAGCACGTCGCGCATGATCGACTGGTCCACCCGGTGCCGCAACGCGCGGTACGGCTCCGCGTCGACCACGGTCAGGCCGGCGGCGGCCAGCGCGGCCGCCGCGTCGTCCCGGCTGGCCACGTGGGTGTTCCAGGAGATGCCGAGCGCCCCACCGGGGCGCAACAGCCGAGCCCAGACCGGCGCGGCGTCCGCGAGCAGCGCCAGCGGGTCCCGGGTCAGCCCATGATCGGCGGTACGACTGCCGTGCTGGACGCCGTACGGGGCGTCCGCGACGACCAGGTCGACGGTCTCCGGCCGGAAGAACTCCCCGGCGCGGGTGGTGTCGGCGTTGACCACGTCCAGCAGTTGCAGGTCCCCGGCCTTGTGCGCCTCGCGGGTAGGGGCCAGCTCGATCCGCACCCGGCGACCGACGACCTTGCGCTCCCGGCGCACCGGCCCCGACTCCAGCACCCGATGCTTGATCCGCTTCTGCTTCAGCCAGGTCGTGACGAACGCCCGGTAGGCCTCGACGTCCTTCTGGTCGCGCTCGACCCCGGCGGCGTCGAAGCCGTACATCAGCGCCTGGTTGAGGGTGGTGCCCCGACCGCAGAGCGGGTCGAGCACCCGGAACCGCCGGCTGGTCAGCTCGGCGGCCCAGTCCGAGGCGAGCAGCGTGACGTTGAGCAGCAGCTTGGTGAACTGCTCGTTGGTCTTGCCCGGGTACTTCTGGATGGTGATCAGGTCGTCGTCGTAGCGGTCCAGCCGGTTCCACTCGATCGGGCGCAGCAGGTCGCCGACGATCTCGAACAGCGCGTACCCGGCGGAGAGGTTGCCCAGGACGGCCAGGTCCCGCTCGGTCAGCCCGTCGCCGATGAAGGTGACGTAGGACGCTCCTCCGACGACCTCGGTGTCCAGCTCGCCGATCCGGCCGTCCAGCGCCGAGTGGCCGAAGATCTCCAGCTCGGCCCGGGTGAGGTCGATGGCGGAGCGGGCGTACACCCGGTTGGTGGAGGGCAGGATCAGCAGGCCGTAGCGCGTCATGGTCCGGCGAGTATTCCACAACCCGCCCGGGCCTCCGGGAACTGGAGCGGGGGCCGGACCGACTACCCGTACATGGGGTGTGAGCAGTGGCGGGAGGTCCTGTCGGCGCAGCTGGACGGCGAGGAGACCGCCGAGGAACGGGCAGCGGGGCAGCGGCACCTCGACGGGTGCGCGGAGTGCCGGGCCTGGTTCACGGTGGCGGCCGGGGTGACCCGTCGGGTGCGTACCCGCCTGGTCACCGAACCGCCCGACCGGACCGACGCGATCCTGGCCGCCGCCGTGCCGCCGGCCCGCCGGTCGCGCTGGCGGCGGCGGCCCGGCGCGGGCCGACTGGTCGCCGGCCTGCGCGGGGCGCTCGCGCTGCTCGGCGCGGTGCAACTCGTGCTCGGCCTGGCCCAGGTGGGCCGCGGCGCGGCCGCCGATCACCTGCACCCCGCCGGCCAGCACCTGTGGCACGAATCGGCCGCGTGGAACGTGGCGGTGGGCGCCGGTTTCCTCTTCGTCGCGATACGCCGCAGCCCACCGGCCGGCCTGCTGCCGATGCTCAGCGCGTTCGTCGGCACGCTGCTGCTGCTCTCGGTCAACGACCTGGCCACCGGATCGGTGGGCGGGGCACGGCTGGTCAGCCACGGGTTCCTGGTGGTCGGCTACCTGATCACAGTGCTGCTGTCCCGGCCCGGTCTGCGCCCCGGTGGGCCCGCGCCGCAGCGGCAGCCGGCACCGTCACGCTGGCGGTTCCGAGCCGACGAGGTCGACCGGCCGCTGCGGGTGGTCCGCTCCGAGCCCTACCCCGGGCAGGTCGCCGACCGCCACGCCGTCCCGGCGGCACGGGCCGCGGACCGGCGGGCCGCCTGAGTACCGGCTCCGTCAGGAAGCGGCCCGGCCGCCGGGGGTGATCGCCCGCGGAATGACCTGCTCGACGATGGTCAACAGCGTGGTGGTGAGCAGCAGGTGCACCTGGGCGCGGGTCAGCGCGCCCCGCTGGAGCCATTCCCGCGCGGTCGAGGTGGCCAGCCCGCCGTACGCCCGGACCATGCCGCGCAACTCCTCGCGGTGCTCCGCCTCGTCGGCCAGGCCGACGGCGACGAGCATCCGGTCCGCGGCGACCTCCTCGGCCTCGGCCAGCACCCGCTCCACGTCGGCGTCGCCGCCCATCCCCCGCGCGGTGACGGCGGCCAACCAGGAGGTGCTGTGCCGGGAGACCACGTCGAGGAACCAGGAGACGCTGGCGTCGACCCGGGTTCGCAGGTCCCCCTTGGGCAGCCGCTCCAGGGCCACCTCGGGGATGGTCACCATGACCCGGACGACCTCCAGGTAGAGGTCCTTCTTGGTGCCGAAGTAGTGGTTGACCAGGCCGCGCGCGACGCCGGCCTCCCGGGCGATGTCAGTGGTCGACACGTCCGGGTACGCACGCTCGCCGAACAGCCGGACCGCGCAGGCCAGGATCTGCCCCCGTCGGGCGTCCGGCTCCAACCGGCGTCGGCGCGGAGCCGTCTCGACACTCATCTGCCCGACCCTATCGGCAGCTCAGCCGTCAACGACCGCCCTCACTTTGATCACTTGATGGAGAACAGGTGCCAGAACCGCCCCCTCACCAGTTCGTTGTCGAGTGGTTCGTTGTCAAGTGATCAATGGACCCCACGGCGACGACGGACCACGTGCCGGCCCTTCGTGCGCAGCACGCTACTGGCGCCGCTTGATCGACTCGGCCTCCTTGAAGTCGTGGCATCCCTGCGCTGTGGATGGCCCGACGTCAATGAACCGGAGTCGATCGCCGACCGCTCCGGCGGCCTCCGGCTCTTGATCGAGACTTATTGACATGCCGTCAACAGGGCGCGAGGGTGGTGCACATGCCGACGCCCGCATCCGACGGTGCCCCCTCGCCCTGGCGTGAGCCGGAGCACGACGACCTGGCCGACCTGGCCCGCACCTTCTTCACCAAGGAGGTGCTGCCGCACACCGAACGCCTGCTGGCGCAGGGCCACCCCGACCGCGAGCACTACCGGCGCGCCGGTGAGCTGGGGCTGCTCGGCCTGTCCGTGCCGGAGGAGTACGGCGGCGGGGGCGGCGGCTTCACCCACGAGGCTGTTCTGCTGCACGAGCAGGCGTACACCGGGGAGAGCAGCCTCGGACTGGCCGTCCACAGCGGCATCGTCACCGGCTACCTGGCGGCGTACGGCAGCGAGGAGCAGAAGCGCCGCTGGCTGCCCGGCCTGTGCAGTGGTGACCTGATCGGCGCGATCGCGATGACCGAGCCGGACGGCGGCTCCGACCTCCAGGCGATGCGCACCCGCGCGGTCCGCGACGGCGACGACTACCTGGTCACCGGCGCGAAGACGTTCATCACCAACGGTGGCCTGGCCGACCTGATCATCGTGGCCGTGAAGACCGACCCCGAGCAGCGGGCGGCCGGCGTATCGCTGCTGGTCTGCGAGGTCGGCGACGACCCGGAGGGCTTCCGCCGGGGCCGACTGCTGTCGAAGATCGGGTTGCACGCCAACGACACCGCCGAGCTGTTCTTCGACGAGTTCCGGGTGCCGGCGGCCAACCTGCTCGGCGGCGCCGAAGGGCTGGGCTTCATCCAGCTCATGCAGCAGCTTCCGCAGGAACGACTGGTGATCGGCGTCGGCGCGGTCGCCGCGATGGAACGCGCCGTCGAGCTGACCGTCGCGTACACGAAGGAGCGGGCCGCCTTCGGCAAGCCGCTGATGGGCCACCAGAACACCCGGATGGTGCTCGCCGAGTGCGCCACCCGCACCCGGGTCAGCCGGGTCTTCCTGGACGACTGCATCGTCCGGCACACCCGCGGCGACCTGGACGTGGCCACCGCCGCGATGGCGAAGTACTGGCTGACCGACGGGCAGTGCGAGGTCATCGACCGGTGCCTGCAACTCTTCGGCGGCTACGGCTACACCACCGAGTACCCGATCGCCCGGATGTACGCCGACGCCCGCGTCCAGAAGATCTACGGCGGCACCAACGAGATCATGAAGGAGCTGATCGCCCGTGCCCTCTGAGGCGTACGTCTATGACGCGGTCCGCACCCCGCGCGGACGCGGCCGGGATACCGGCGCGCTGCACGGGGTCAAGCCGATCTCCCTGGTGGTCGGCCTGATCGACGCGCTGCGCGAGCGCAACCCCGGCCTGGACGTCGACCGGCTGGAAGACCTGCTGCTCGGGATCGTCACCCCGGTCGGCGAACAGGGCGGCGACCTGGCGCGGGCCGCCGCGCTGCTCGCCGGGCTGCCCGACCAGGTGGGCGGGGTGCAGCTCAACCGGTTCTGCGCCTCCGGACTGGAGGCGGTCAACGCGGCCGCCGCACGGATCCGCTCCGGCTGGGAGCACCTGCTGCTCGCCGGCGGGGTCGAGTCGATGTCCCGGGTGCCGATGGGCTCCGACGGCGCGGCCTGGGCCACCGACCCGCAGACCGCGCTGGCCACGTCGTTCGTGCCACAGGGCGTCAGCGCCGACCTGATCGCGACCCTGGAGGGGTTCACCCGCGACGACGTGGACGGCTACGCGCTGCGCTCGCAGGAGCGGGCCGCCAAGGCGTGGGCCGGCGGGCACTTCGCCCGCTCGGTGGTGCCGGTCCGCGACGGCAACGGGCTGGACATCCTCACCACCGACGAGCACCCCCGCCCCGAGACCACCCGGGAGGCCCTGGCCCGGCTCACCCCGTCCTTCGCCACGATGGGCGAGGCGGCCGGCTTCGACGCGGTCGCTTTGCAGAAGTTCCACTGGCTGGAGGCGATCGACCACGTCCACCACGCCGGCAACTCGTCCGGCATCGTGGACGGCGCGGCGCTGGTGCTGATCGGCTCCGATCAGGTCGGCCGGGACCTGGGCCTCACCCCGCGCGCCCGGATCGTCGGCGCGGCGGTCACCGGCGCCGACCCGACGCTGATGCTGACCGGCCCGATCCCGGCCACCCACAAGGCGCTCGCCGTCGCCGGACTGACCCTCGCCGACATCGACCTGTTCGAGATCAACGAGGCGTTCGCCGCGGTGGTGCTCAAGTACGTCCGCGACCTGGGCCTGGACCCGGACCGGGTGAACGTCAACGGTGGCGCGATCGCCCTCGGCCACCCGCTCGGCGCCACCGGTGCGATGCTGCTCGGCACCGCGTTGGACGAGTTGGAGCGCCGTGACCTGCGCCGCGCCGTGGTGACCCTCTGCATCGGCGGCGGCATGGGCGTCGCCACCGTTCTCGAGCGCTGCTGACCCGGAGGATGACCATGACCGACACCATCCGGTACGACCGCGGCGCCGACGGCATCGTCACGCTCACCCTGGACGACCCCGACCAGTCCGCCAACACGATGAACCGGGCGTACGCCGCGTCGATGAGCGCGGTGCTGGACCGGCTGGAGGCCGAGCGCGACGAGCTGACCGGCGTCATCGTGACCAGCGCGAAGTCCACCTTCTTCGCCGGCGGTGACCTGCCGGAGATGGTCCGGGCGACGCGCGCCGACGCACCCGCGCTGGCCGAACTGCTCGGCACCATCAAGCGGGACCTGCGCCGGCTGGAGACGCTGGGCCGGCCGGTCGTGGCGGCCGTCAACGGTTCGGCGCTCGGCGGCGGCCTGGAGATCGCGCTCGCCTGCCACCACCGGGTCGCCCTGGACGCGCCCGGCAGCCGGCTCGGGCTGCCCGAGGTGACCCTGGGCCTGCTGCCCGGCGCCGGCGGTGTCACCCGGACGGTGCGGATGCTCGGCCTGGCCGGGGCGCTCACCACGGTGCTGCTCACCGGCCGGCGGATGCGCCCGGCCGACGCCCTGGACGCCGGGCTCGTCGACGAGGTGGTGGCCACCCCGACGGAGCTGCTGGACCGGGCCCGGGCCTGGATCGCCGCCAATCCCCACCCGACGCAGCCGTGGGACCGTCCGGACTACCGGATGCCCGGCGGCACCCCGGCCAGCCGATCGCTGGCCGCGCAACTCCCGGCCTTCCCGGCGACCCTGCGCAAGCAGCTCAAGGGCGCCCGGCTGCCGGCGCCGGAGGCGATCCTGGCCACCGCCGTCGAGGGTGCCCAGGTCGACCTGGAGACCGCGTTCACCGTGGAGACCCGGCACCTGATCGGCCTGCTCACCGGGCAGATCGCCAAGAACATGATCGGCGCGTTCTTCTTCGACCTGAAGGCCGTCAACGGCGGCGCGGCCCGACCAACCGGAGTGGACGTCGCGCCGGTGCGACGGATCGCGGTGCTCGGCGCCGGAATGATGGGCGCCGGCATCGCGTACGCCTGCGCCAGCGCCGGCCTGGACGTGGTGGTGAAGGACGTCTCGCCGGAGGCCGCGGGCCGGGCCCGGGCGCACGCCGAACGGCTGCTGGCGCGGAGGGTCCGCAAGGGTCGCGCCACGGAGGCGGACGCCCGAGCCGTGCTGGACCGGATCACCACCACCGACCGGGTGGACGCGCTGGCCGGTTGCGACGCGGTGATCGAGGCGGTCTTCGAGGACCCGGCGCTGAAACGCTCGGTCTTCGCCGAGGTGCTGCCGGTGCTGGCGCCGGACGCCCTGCTCGCGTCCAACACCTCCACGCTGCCGATCACCGGGCTGGCCGCCGGGGTGGACCGCCCGGCCGACTTCATCGGCATGCACTTCTTCTCACCCGTGGACCGGATGCCGCTGCTGGAGATCGTGGTCGGCGAGCGTACCGGCGACGCCGCGCTGGCCCGGGCGTTCGACCTGGGCCGGCGGATCGGCAAGACCCCGATCGTGGTCAACGACGGCCGGGGCTTCTTCACCAGCCGGGTCATCGGCCGGTTCATCGACGAGGCGGTCGGCATGGTCGCCGAGGGGGTGCCGGCCGCCTCGGTGGAGCAGGCCGCCCTCCAGGCCGGCTACCCGACCGGGCCGCTGGCGCTGGCCGACGAGGTGAGCCTCACCCTGATCCAGCGGATCCGTCGACAGTTCGAGGCGGCCGGCGAAGACTTCCTGCCGCTGCCCGCGCACCGGCTCGTGGACGAGCTGGTGGACGCGTACGACCGGCCCGGGCGCGCCGCCGGGCGCGGCTTCTACGGATACGCCGACGGCGGCCGGGGTCGGTTGTGGACCGGCCTCGCGGACCTGGCCACCGAGGCGGGGCGGGCGGTGCCGTTCACCGACCTTCAGGAGCGGATGCTCTTCGCCGAGGCGCTGGACGCGCTGCGCTGCCTGGACGAGGGGGTGCTGCGGACCGAGACCGACGCCAACATCGGCTCGATCTTCGGCATCGGCTTCCCGGCCTGGACGGGCGGGGTGATCCGCTACGTCCGGCAGTACGCGGGCGGCCCGGCCGGCTTCGCGGCCCGGTCGACGGAGTTGGCCGCCCGCTACGGCGACCGGTTCACGCCCCCCGCCGACCTCGTCGACCGGCTCGCCAACCACCCGACCGAGGCGGTGAGCGCCGCGTGACGGCCACCGGTGGCACGGCGGACGGGCCGGCGCGCGGCGGTCCGCTGGCCGGGGTACGGGTGGTCGAGTTGGCCAGCCTCGCTCCGGCGCCGTTCGGCTGCATGGTGCTCGCCGACCTCGGCGCGGACGTGGTGCGGGTGGACCGGCCCGGCGGCCCGGCCGCGGGGAGGTTGGCCGCGCCGACGGGCGGGCCGTTGCAACGGGGCCGGCGGGTCACCGCGCTCGACCTGAAGTCCCCGACCGGGGCGGCGGACCTGCTGCGCCTGGTGGAGCGGGCGGACGTGCTGGTCGAGGCGTACCGGCCCGGGGTGGCCGAGCGGCTGGGCTTCGGCCCGGAGGTCTGCCGGGCCCGCAACCCCCGGCTCGTGTACGCGCGGATGACCGGCTGGGGCCAGGACGGCCCGCTGGCGCCTCGGGCCGGGCACGACATCGACTACATCGCGGTGGCCGGGGCGCTGGAGCCGCTGGGTCGGGCCGGCGAACGTCCGTACGCCCCGATGAACCTGCTCGGTGACTTCGGCGGGGGCGGCATGCTGCTCGCCGTGGGCGTGCTGGCCGCGCTGCTGGAACGGGAACGCTCCGGCGTCGGCCAGGTGGTCGACGCGGCCATGGTGGACGGTTCGGCCCTGCTCACCGCGTTCCTGCACGGGTTGCTCGAAACCGGCCTGTGGGCCGCGCCCCGTGGGCGCAACATGTTCGACGGCGGCGCGCCGTTCTACGACACGTACCGCACCGCCGACGGCGGCTTCATGGCCGTCGGCGCGATGGAACCGGCCTTCTACGCCGAGTTGCTGAGCGGCCTCGGCCTCGCCGACGAGCCGGACCTGCCCGCCCAGTACGACCCGAGCGGCTGGGACGAGCTGCGCCGGCGGTTCACCGAACGGTTCGCCGAGCGGAGCCGGGACGAGTGGACGGCGGTCTTCGCCGACCTGGACGCGTGCGTCGCGCCGGTGCTCGCCCCCCGCGAGGCGCACCGGCATCCGCACAACGCCGCACGGGGCACCTTCGTCGAGGTGGGCGGCGAGATCCAGCCGGCCCCGGCACCCCGCTTCGACCGGACGCCGACCGGCCGGCCAGCTCCGGCGCCGGACCCGGAGCACGACGTCCTACCGGTCGACACGATCCTCGCCGACTGGCGGTGACCCGCGGCGGGCCGGGCCACGGCCCTGCCCGTCACCGGCCGACCGGGGATACGCTGCCCCGATGGCAGCGTGCCCCGAGCTGACCTGGCCGCGCCCCCGGTGGGGACGCGGTCGGAGTCTCTCCGGGGCAACCCCGGGGGCGTCACATCCACCTGGGCACCACACCACAGGTGCGTCGGCACGCTCCGCGAGCCTGTGCACCCGTACGACCGGGATTCGTCGGGGCACGCTGTCATCCACCCTGGGCCGGCCGTGACGACGGTCCGCTCGCTGGCCGTCGCGCTCGCCGACGCGTTCCTCGCCGCCGACCGGTGGCAGCGCGGGGACCTGGTCGCGTCCGGCGGGCGGGTGCTGGGGGTACGCCGCCGGTGGCTGTGGCCGGTGGCGGACGCCGCGCTCGCCGCGTACCCCCGGGCCCCGCGCGACCGGCCCCGGGAGCTGGCCGCCTTCCTCACGAACCTGGCGCTGCCGGCCGAGGTGGTCGGCGCGGCGCGGCAACGCGGCCAGACCGTCGCGGTCCGCGCCCGGCCGGTGACGCCGGCCCGCACGGTCCGCCGGCCCTGGTCGACCCCGGTCCTGGACAACCTGGCCGACCTGGCCCGAATGCTCGACCTGACCCCGGAGCAGCTCGACTGGTACGCCGACCGACGGGCCATGAACCGTCGCGCCGGCGATCACCGGCTGCACCACTATCGGTACCGCTGGACCAGCGCCGGCCGGTTGATCGAGGCGCCGAAGCCACGCTTGCGCGCACTGCACCGGCGGCTGCTCGCCGAGGTGCTGGGTCCGCTGCCGGTGCACCCGGCCGCGCACGGGTTCGTGCCGGGTCGGTCGGCGCACACCTTCGCCGCCGCGCACGCCGGGCGAGCGGTGGTGGTCCGGATCGACCTGACCGCGTTCTTCGGCAGCGTGCCGGCGCGCCGGGTGTACGGGCTGTTCCGCACCGCGGGCTATCCGGAGCCGGTCGCGCATTCGCTCACCGCGATCTGCACCACCCGGACCCCGGCGGCGGTGCTTCGTGCCGCGCCGGCCGACCTGCCCGACCGGGTCTGGCGGCTGGCCGTGCTGCGCGGCGGGCACCTACCGCAGGGCGCGCCCACCTCGCCTGCGCTGGCCAACCTCTGCGCGTTCCGGCTCGACCGCCGGTTGACCGGGCTGGCCACCGCGTTCGACGTCGACTACCAGCGGTACGCCGACGACCTCGCCTTCTCCGGCGAACTGCCGCCACGGCGGGTCGCCGACCTGCTCGCCGCGGTGACCGAGGTGGTTCGGGACGAGGGTTTCCGCGTACACGCGCGTAAGACCCGGGTGCGTGGCCGGGCCGACCGGCAGCTCCTTGCCGGGCTGGTGGTCAACGAACGACCGGCGGCGCCCCGCGTCGAATACGACCGGCTGCGCGCGATCCTGCACAATGCCGCCCGCACCGGGCTGGCCGCCCAGAACCACGCCGGCCACCCGGCCTTCGCCGAGCACCTGGCGGGCCGGGTCGCGTGGGTCGGCCACGCCCATCCCGGCCGAGCCGCGAAACTGGCGGCGCTCCTCGCCGCCGCCCTGGCCTTCCCACAAACCTGACCGGCAGGTCGCCTACGACGATCCGCAGGTCATCGACCGTACGGACTATCCACAGAGGACTTCGGGCCGCGAGGGCAGGTGTCGCGTTGCTACTGTCGCTCACGGGGAAGAGAACTGCGAGTCGTAGGGGGACGAGCATGGCGAGCGGAATCGACCCGTCCGGCCTGAGTCGCTCGCTCGAAGAAGCGATGCGACTGCTGAGCCAGGCCACGGGTTCCACCTCGGCGCAGCCGGACGGTGTCGGAGAGCCGGCCGTACCAGCGGTCGAGCAGATGGTGGGGCGGGGCACCGGCGCCGACGGTCTCGTCGAGGCGGAGGTGTCCGCGTTCGGCGGCCTCGAGACTCTGGTGATCGACCCGAGCCTGTCCCGGGCCGGCACCAGCGCGATCGCCGAGTACGTCCTGGAGGCGGTCAAGGCGGCACAGGCCGACGAGCGCGCCCGGCGCGCCGAGCTGACCGCTGCCGTCGGCGCCGACAGCGCGGCCCTGACCCGTCAGCTCGAACGCGTCTCGGAGGACGCGTTCCGCGGGTTCGAGCAGATGATCGGCGACCTGGACGCGGTCACCCGGCGGATGGATCGACGCTGAGCCCATGTCCGACGGGATCCAGGTCGACGTCGACGCCCTCCACGCGGCGGCGGGGTCGCTCGCAGCCACCGGTCAGCAGCTCGGCGCGGAGATCGCCAGCCTCGAATCGACGGTGAACGGCGCGGGTAATCCGTGGGGCGCCGACGAGGCGGGCTCGCTCTTCGGTGCCGTGTACGTCGAGGTTCTGACCCACGCGCTGGACGTGTACCGGTCGATGGCCGACCAGTTGCTGGAGACTGCCGCGAACCTCGACCTCGGTGCCGACGCGCACGAGGCGACCGAAACCGCCAACGCGGAACTCTTCACGAGGATGGAGCTGCCCAGTGGGTATGCAGCTACCTCCTGAGCTCGTCGAGGCGCTGGGCTGGGTGGGCTTCACCTGGCCGACCGCCGATGAGGAATTGCTGTTCGAGGCGTCGCAGCTGTGGTTCGCGTTCGCCGGCCGGCTGCGCACGACGCTCGCGGAGGCGGAGGCCGGGGCGGCGAAGGTCGGGGCGACCAACAGCGGGGACGACGTCCGCGCGTTCGAGCAGGCTTGGCGGGACGAGGAGGGTGCGCCCCGCCGGATGGAGGACGGCGCGCAGGCGGCCGAGCTGATCGGCATGGCGTTGCTGGTGATGGCCATCATCACCCTGACGCAGAAGATCCTGGTCATCGTCCAACTGACGATCCTCGTGGTGCAGGTGGCGATCGCGCTGGCGGCGGCGGCCCCCACGCTCGGCGCCTCGCTGGCCCAGATCCCCGTGTCGATCGGCCTGGCGCGGATGGCGATCCAACGGATCATCAAGGAGGTCGTCGAGCGGGTCGTCAAGGAGATCATTCCGCGGCTGCTGAAGCGGGCGAAGACGCTGCTGCGCCGATTCACTCGCAAGGGCCCGCGACGGGGTGGCCCGGGACGACCCGGCGTGCCCGGCCCGCACACCACGCCCCGCTACGACAATCTGAAGCCGATGCTCAAAAAGTACGAAAACGAGCACCTGCCGGGTGGGCACTTCCCGACGGCGGTGCGCCGGCTCAGCCCGGAGGAGCTCGAACAGCACCGGGTGTTCTTCGACGGCAACGGCGTCCTGCGCAGCGCGAGGAACGGCGAGCCGTTCGACACGTCGAGCGCGCAGACCGTGTTCAGCGGCAACGGCCAGGCGATCTTCGTGATGGACCGGAACGGCAACCTGTACGCGTCGAACTACCAGAAGGTGGGCGACTTCCACCACTCGACGCTGGGTAACGGGCAGCCGGTCGCGGCGGCGGGTGAGCTGGTCGTCAAGGACGGTATGGTCCAGCACGCGACGGCGCGCAGCGGTCATTACCAGCCCGAGGTGAGCCACATGGCCAACCTCGACGCCGAATTCAAGCGCAACGGGCTCAATGGCGTCCCGATCATGGGCTGGGACGGCAAACAGATCTTCTAGGGGAGATTAGAAGCATGGGTACGGACAGCTGGAAGGGCCACGTCAACGGGATCCTCTACGGGGTCCAGTTCGACCAGGCGCTCGACGACACGGTGGTGTCCCGGGTCGCCGACGGCGTGGTCGGCGGGCTCTACCCGGGTGACCGGGCCGAGACGCTGGACGCGCTCGACCAGGCGCTGCGCTACTCGGGCCCCCTCAACGACCAGGCCGAGACGCACCACAGCGAGGAGAGCATCCGCGCGTTCCTGGGTCGACTCTCCACCGCTCTCTCCTCACGCAACTAGCCCCCTCCCGCTCCTCCTCCCGTCGTCGATCAAGAGGTTTCCGTCAGGGAGCGGCCCTTTCGTGACGCGAACCTCTTGATCACCCGCGATGGTCGCGCCGGGTGGAGGCGGGAGGGCCGGTGGTACCAGGTGGCGAAGAGAGCCACGGCGAGCAGCAGTTCGGCGACGTCACCGCCGTAGTACATGAGTTGGGCAGCGGAACGGAACGCCGCCGGATCCGGATCAGTGACGCCGGGCGGCAGGGTGTCGGCGTGCGCGTAGAGGTACTTGGCGAGCACCGAGTGCCCGGCCGCCGCGCCGAGCAGCGCGCCGATCCGAACGGCCAGCCCGGGGCGGCGCGGCGCCGGGTCCGGGCCGGCCAGCGCCCAGGCGAACAGGTACCCGGCGGCCAGGTAGTGCAGATGCAGGGCGTGGTGCAGGGCGGGCTGGCGCTCCGCCGCCGCGTACAGCGGGGTGAGCAGCACCAGGGCCAGCCCACCCGTGCTGAGCAGCGCGGCGGTGACCGGGTGGGCGAACAGGTGCACCGGGCGGGCGCGCAGCAGCCGGCCGACGAACCGGCGGGTGGCTGTGGACGAGATCCGCAGCAGCAGGGTCACCGGAGCGCCGAGCACCAGCCCGAGCGGCGCCACCATGCCGAGCAGGAGGTGCTGCGCCATGTGCCCACGCGGGTCGTCGGACGGTTGGCCCAGCGGCCCCACGGCGACCGCCAGCAGCGCGCACCCGGCCAGCCAGGCGGCGGTGCGCCGATGGTCCCAGCCCCGGGTGTCGCGCGCGGCGGCCAGCAGGTAGCCACCGGCCAGCAGACCGACCGCCGCGAGTGGGAACCAGCCCGGACCATCCGCCGCCGCGTGCCCCCCGTGCGCGAGCGCCGGCGACGCGAACCAGGCCGGGCCGAGCGGCGTCGTCACCGGGATCCGTCGCGCGGCGGGCGGGAACGGGCCCGCCAGACCAGGGCGGCGCCCGCGAGCAGCAGTACGCCGCCGCCGACGTTCCACACCACGTCGTACGGGACCAGGTGCACGCCGTAGCGGATCTGGTGCAGCCGGAGCACCTTGTGGTCGACCAGCCCGTCGAAGAGCTGGAAGCCTCCGGCACCGAGCAGGAACCCGCCCCAGGCGAACCGGGCCGCCAGGGCGCCACGCCGGCGCAGGTCGGCGAACCAGAAGAACCCGCCGACCAGGGCCAGCAGCTCAGCGGCGTGCAGCAGCCCGTCGGAGAGCAGGCCCACCGACGGGGTGGACCGGTCGTAGAAGTGGTGCCAGGCCAGCAGCTGGTGAAAGACGATCTCGTCCACCGCGGCCATCACCGCGATCCCGATCAGGACGCCGGCGAGGGTGGACGAACGGTTGTCCGGTACGTCGGTGGCGCGCGCGTCCGGCAGGGAGGAACCGGTCATCGCACACCTCGCATCGCCTCGGGTCAGCCCCGAACTACCCGGAACGGGACGGACCATGCCGGCACGCCGTCCGGGACGGCCGACCGGCAACATCCCCGTTCCGAGCCGCCGGCACGACTACCGGCATGATCATGGAGTTGGGGCGGCCGGAGCCGCTCCGGCAGCGGAACCCGCAGGAGGAGGTGCACGTGCCGGGCCCGGACGAACTCGTCGCCGATGCGCTCGCGGCGGTGCGCGGCACCGACGTACGGCAGGCCGAACGGCAGCTGGACCGGCTGATGGTCGGCAGCGGCGCGGCGGACGGCGCGGCGGCGGTGGACGCGGCGCTGCTGCGTCGGCTGGTCCGTGGTGTGGCGCGGCTCTGGCCACGCGGCTGGCAGCCGGCCGATTTGGACCGGCTCACCACCCGACGACTCGGCGCCCGCCCGGCCCGGCTGGTCCGGGACGCGATGGCCGCCCAGCGGCGCGAGCAGGCCGGGCCGGTCCCGGCGTGGTGGGACGAGCAGTTACGCGAGCTGGCCGCCGAGGTGTGGTGGGACGACGACCGGAACGTGCTGGCCGGTTGGTCCGTCCGGGAAGGGCTGGACCGGGTCGACGCCCTGCGCGCGGCGGTGGGCACCCTCGTCCTGGTGGAGAGCCTGCCGCCGATCGCGGTGCTGCGCCCGCCACCCGGCACGACCGGTGCGGCGGCCGCCAGCCGGCAGGGCGGCGCGGCCCGTAGCGGGTCCGGGATGCTCGACCGGGTACGGGCGCTGCTGGCCAAGGCCGAGTCGACCACCTTCCCGGCCGAGGCGGAGGCGTTGACCGCCAAGGCGCAGGAGCTGATCGCCCGACACAGCATCGACGAGGCGCTGCTGGCCGCCGGGGCCGACCGTGGCGACCTGCCCGGCGGGGTACGGCTCGGCACCGACGCCCCGTACGCGGGGGCGAAGGCGCTGCTGGTGCAGGAGGTCGCGGCGGCGAACCGCTGTGAGGCGGTCTGGTCCGACGATCTCGGCTTCGCCACCGTGCTGGGCTGGCCGGCCGACCTCGTGGCGGTGGAGCTGCTCTACACCTCGCTGCTGGTCCAGGCCACCGCCGCGATGCTGCGCGGGCGGGCCGAGCGGCGGCCGGGGTCGGGACGGCGGACGAAGGTGTGGGACGAGTCCTTCCTCAACGCGTTCGCGCTGCGGATCGGTGAGCGGCTGCGCGCGACCACCGAGGCGGCGGACCGGGCGGCGGCCGAGACGGCTGGCCCGGAGCGGCTGCTTCCGGCCCTCGCCGCGCGTGGCGAGGCGGTCCGGGAGCGGCTGGACACCCTCTTCCCCGGCGTCACCCGGCACCGGCTCAGCGTCCGCGACGCCGAGGGTTGGTCCTCGGGCACCTCCGCGGCCGACCGGGCGTCGCTGGACGTCGGCGGCGGGCCACCGCCCCGACAGGTGCCGGGACGGCCCGACCCGCGCTGAACCGGTCGACGTGGGACCGCCACCGCTGAACCGGGCGGCGTGGGACCGCCACCGTCGAAAAGATTCTGCGATGTTCTTCGGTAGCCGGTAGGGAACGGAGCTTCGGCTCCGACCCTCCGGTGAGACCGCGCCCCGACCGGGGCGCGACCAGGACCCGAGGAGCGTCGCCGTGAAGTACATGCTGCTGATCTGGAACCGGCCCGGCTTCACCGAGGAGCTGACCGAGCGGGAGCGTACCGCCCTGTTCGGCGAGGTCGACGAGATCATGAAGGAGCTGACCGAGTCCGGCGAGCTGGTCGGCGGGCAGGCGCTGGCCGACCCGTCGCAGACCCGGACGGTCCGGCTCGCCGGCGGCCACCCGGAGGTCATCGACGGGCCGTTCATGGAGAGCAAGGAGCAGTTCGCCGGCTATCTGGCCGTCGACTGTGACAGTCCGCAACGGGCCGCCGAGATCGCCGCCCGCTGGCCGGACGTGCGCTTCGGCGGCGTGATGGAGGTCCGCCCGATCATGGACGAGGCCGGGACGGAGATGTGACCGAGGACCGGACGGTCGAGGACCTGCTGCGCACGCTCGCGCCGCAGGTCCTCGGCCTGCTGGTCCGCCGGCACGGGCAGTTCGACCGGTGCGAGGACGCGGTGCAGGAGGCGCTGCTCGCCGCCGCGACGCAGTGGCCCGGGCAGGGCGTGCCGGACAACCCTCGCGCCTGGCTGCTCACCGTGGCCACCCGCCGGCTCACCGACGAGTGGCGCAGCGAGCGCGCCCGCCGGGACCGCGAGGTGGCGGTGGCGCTGCGCGAGCCGGCGTACGCCGGGCTGGCGCCGGCGGCCGACGCGGAGCCGGCGGTGGCGGACGCCGACGACACGCTGACCCTGCTCTTCCTCTGCTGCCATCCGGCGCTGGCGCCCTCGGCGCAGGTGGCGCTCACCCTGCGCGCCGTCGGCGGGCTCAGCACCGCGCAGATCGCCCGGGCGCACCTGGTGCCGGAAGCGACGATGAGCCAACGGATCCGCCGGGCCAAACAGCGGGTCGAGGCGGCCGGCGCGCGGTTCAGCATGCCCGCACCGGAGGAGCGCGACGAGCGGCTGGGGACGGTGCTCCGGGTGCTCTACCTGATCTTCAACGAGGGGTACACGGCGTCCAGCGGGCCGGACCTGCACCGGGTGGAGCTGACCGGCGAGGCGATCCGGCTGGCCCGCGTCCTGCACGGGTTGCTGCCCGACAACGGCGAGGTGGCCGGGCTGCTGGCGCTGATGCTGCTCACCGACGCGCACCGGGCCGCCCGGGTCGGCCCGGACGGCGAGCTGGTGCCGCTGACCGAGCAGGACCGGTCCCGGTGGGACCGGACGGCCATCGCGGCCGGCATCGCGCTGATCACCGAGGCGTTGACCTGGTCACCGCCCGGCCCGTACCAGCTCCAGGCGGCGATCGCCGCCGTGCACGCCGAGGCCCCGACGGCCGCGACCACCGACTGGCGGCAGATCGCGGCGCTATACCGGCTGCTCGCCCGGATCGCGCCGAACCCGATGGTCACCCTCAACCAGGCGGTGGCCGTGGCCATGGTGGACGGGCCCCAGGCCGGGCTCGCCCTGCTCACCGCGCTGGACGACGATGAGCGCACCGCCGGGCACCACCGGCTCGCCGCCGTCCGGGCCCACCTGTTGGAGCTCGCCGGGCAGCCCGCGGCGGCGCGGGACGCGTACCTGGCGGCGGCGCGGGGCACCACCAGCCTGCCCGAGCAGCGTTACCTGGAGCTGCGAGCGGCCCGACTGGCCACCCAGCGATGAGTTCGGACGGCCGCGGGAGTCGTCCTGGCATGGGAACGGTGAGCAGTCAACTGTCGATCTCGCTGGACGGGTACGTGGCCGGGCCGGACCAGAGCCGCCAGGATCCGCTGGGCCGTGGCGGGCTGCGGTTGCACGAGTGGTTCTTCGGCCTGGACAGCTGGCGGGCGCAGCACGGGCTGACCGGCGGCGAGCGGGGCGTCGACGCCGACCTGGTCGACGAGCTGACCCGCGACGTCGGGGCGTACGTGCTGGGCCGGCGCATGTTCGGCGGCGGGGACGGCGACTGGGACGAGAGCTGGCAGGGCTGGTGGGGCGACGATCCGCCGTTCCACACCCCGGTCTTCGTGCTCACCCACCATCCCCGAGCACCGCTGGTGATGCGGGGCGGCACCGAGTTCCGGTTCGTCACCGACGGGATCGAATCAGCGCTGCGGCAGGCCCGGGAGGTGGCGGGTGACCGTCAGGTGTCGATCGGCGGCGGCGCGAGCACGGTCCGGCAGTACCTGGCCGCCGGGCTGATCGACACGCTGCACCTGCACCTGGTGCCGATCTTCCTCGGGGCCGGTGAACGGCTCTTCGACGGGATCGCGCCACGGTTGGAGCAGGTGGCGGTGGTGGCCGGGCCGACCGTGGCGCACCTGCGCTACCGCGTCCTGCGCTGACCGGGGCGTCGGTCCCGGTCGCCGCGCGGCGACCGGGACCGACACTCGGCCGGACGTCCGGCCGGTCAGACCGGCGGGCGCGTCACGACGACGGCTCGACGGCCGGGCAGGTGGTTCCGGGCCGGGGCGGCACCACGCTGTTCAGGTAGCGGTCGACGGCACCGCCCACGCACGGGCTGGTGGTGTAGCTGCCGTGCCCCCATCCCTCGTACGTGAGCAGCACGCCGTGGTCGCCCAACTGCCGGGCCACGTTGGTGGCCCAGTTGTAGCCGCTGGCCGGGTCGTGCCGGGTGGCGGCGAGCAGCAGCGGCACGTCGGTGCGGACCCGCAGGCGGTGCTGCGGGTTGGCGACCGGCGTCGGGGTGCCCAGGCAGGTGACGAGGGCGAACAGGGCTGGCGGGTAGCGCAGGTCGGGTGCGAGGCGGCCCACTCGGCGCAGGTGTTCGGCGTACTCCCGGTAGTCGCGGACGGGCAGGCTCCAGTCCTGGCAGAAGACCGCGAACGGGTACGGCGCCACGGTGGCCGCCGTCGAGCCCGCGGCCGGTCGGGCGGCGATCGACCCGGTGGCGGCGTCCATTTTCGCCATCCAGTCGGCCAGCCCCGGCCATCGCTGCGTCTCGTAGAGCTTCTTGTGGGCGAGCCGGCTCAGCTCGAACGGGGTCAGCACGACACCGGGTCGGTCCGGGTCGGTCAGCCCGCCTTGCTCGGCCCGGGTGTGCAGCCCGGTCCAGACCGCACGGACGTCCCACCCGCGCAGAGCGCAGCCGGTGGACCGGGCACACCAGGCGACGAACTCGTCGAACGAGTCCTCCGCGGTGACGGCCTGGGTGTCCAGGAAGGCTCTGGTGCCGAGGCTGTGGTCGACCGTCGACTCCAGCACCATGGCGCGGACCCGGTGCGGGAACAGCTCGGCGTACCGGGTGCCGAGCAGGGTGCCGTACGAGCTGCCGTGGAAGGTGAGCTGCCGCTCGCCGAGCGCGGCGCGGACCGCGTCGAGGTCGCGGGCGGCGCTGGTGGTGTCCACGTGGTCGTAGAGGGGCCCGGTGCGGACCCGGCAGTCGGCCCTCAGCAGCGCGTTGCCGGCCAGCGTGGCGTCGAACTGAGCCTGGTCCGCGATCAGTTGCGGTTGCCGGGCGAGCAGGTCGGTCGAGCAGACCACCGGGTGACTGCGGCCGGTTCCGCGCGGGTCGAAGCTGACGATGTCGAAGCGGCGACGCAGCTCGGCGCTGAACCGGGAGCTGCCGGTCACCACCCGGTCGACACCGCTGTCGCCCGGCCCGCCGGGGCCGAACATCAGCGTTCCGGTCCGGGCGGAGGGGTCGGTGGCCGTCCGCCGGGCCAGCGCCAGGTCGAAACGCTCGCCTCGGGGCCGTCGCCAGTCGATCGGCAACGACAGCGTGCCGCACTCGGCGGTGGCGTCCGTGGCGCAGGGCTGCCAGTCGATGGTCGGGGCCGGTTGTGGCCGGGCGGCGGCCGGGCTGGCCGGGGCCAGGCCGGTGGCCGTGAGGGCCAGGGCGACCGCCCAGCCGACGGCGGATTTGCGTACGCGCAGCATGGAGTGCTGTCCTCTCCTCGAAGGAGCGTCACGGGTGAAACTCGCCCGTCGGGCGAGGTGGGGCTGCTTCCACCCGGGCCGTCGAGTAGCCGCTCGACGGCCCGGGGCCTTTCGTCGGGGTCAGTCGACCTCGCGCAGGACGCGTTCCAGCGCGCCCATCCGGGTCTCCATCCCGCCCAGCCGGCCGTCCAACGCCGCGAGCAGTCGGGCGTTTTCGGCCTGGGCCTGAGCGGCTGTCTCGGCGAGCCGGCGGTAGTCGTGCGCGCGGTCCGATTCGAGCCGGGCCCGCCGGGTCTTGGCGAGCTGCACGATGGTCACCGTGAACACGCTGATCAGCAGGGCGAAGATGCCGATCGCGCCGACCACCTCGGTCCAGTCGTGCTCGCTCATCGCTCCGCTCCCGGCTGCTCGGCCGAGTCGGGCACGGTCAGCGTCTCGACCGCCGCCGCGATGATCTCGGGGGTCAGTGTGAGCACGAAGGGCTCCACCTCGTAGTAGTTCATGGCCTTTCCGTCCTCCGACAACTCCAGGCGTGCGGTGACCAGCCCGGCCGCCGCCAGCTTCCGTAGGTGGACCTGCAACAGCGCCCGGCTGATGCCCAGTTGGCGGGCCAGCCGGCTGACGTAGGCGCGCTCGCGGGCCAGCGCGGCGACGACCCGCAGCCGGTGCGGGTTGGCCAGGGTCGCCAGCATCCGGACCAGGTCGTCACCGGTTGGCGGCGAAGCGGCACTCATAACCAGCCCTTGCACATGCCAACAGAAGTTAGCAGGTGTCGCCGCGCGGCGGTCGGAAGCGGAGACGGAATCAGGGGGATCTCAGGGTCACCGGAGCGGTCGGACAGACAGAACGCCGGGCCGGCGAGGTCACCGGCCCGGCGTGCGGGGCACGTCGAACGTCAGCTCTTGAAAGCGTCCTTGATCTTCTCGCCCGCCTGCTTGAGCTTGGCCCCGGCCTGGTCGTTGCGACCCTCGGCCTCGAGCTGCTCGTTGTCGGTGGCCCGACCGGCGCCTTCCTTCAGCTTGCCGGCCGCGTCCTCGGTGGCGTTGTTGATCTTGTCGTCGATACCCATGTGCCAACCTCCATCGCGAGCGTCGCTACGCCACCAGCAGTACCCCCACCGTCCCCGGTCCAACCATTTCGGCCGACTCCGCCGTCACACCCCGTCAGCGGGGGCGGCCGGGCGGAACCGGCGCAGGCGCAGGCTGTTGGCCACCACGAACACCGAGGACAGGGCCATCGTGGCGCCGGCGATCATCGGGTTGAGCAGCCCGGCAGCGGCCAGCGGCAGGGCCGCCACGTTGTACCCGAAGGCCCAGAACAGGTTGCCCCGGATGATGCCGAGCGTGCGTCGGGACAACCGGATGGCGTCCACCGCGGCGTCCAGGTCACCACGGACCAGGGTGAGATCCGACGCTTCGATCGCCACATCGGTGCCGGTGCCCATCGCCAGGCCCAGATCGGCCTGCGCCAGCGCCGGAGCGTCGTTGACCCCGTCGCCGACCATCGCCACCGACCTGCCCTCGGACTGGAGTCGCCTGACCACGTCGACCTTGCCGGCCGGCAGCACCTCGGCGATCACCTCGTTGACGCCCACCTCGGCGGCGACCGCCCGGGCCACGGTGACGTTGTCCCCGGTCAGCAGGACCGGGGTGAGCCCCAGGGCGCGCAGCCGGGCCACCGCCGCGCGGCTGGTCGGCCGGACCACGTCGGCGACCGCGAGCATCCCCCGGGCCCGCCCGTCCCAACCGGCGACGATCGCCGTCCGGCCGCCGGCCTCCGCGTCGGCGACCGCCTGCTGAACCTCCGGCGGTACGTCGAGCCCGCGCTCGCGCAGCAGTCGGAGCCGGCCCACCAGCACACTCCGGCCGTCCACCGTGGCGGTCACGCCCAGCCCCTCGACGTTGGCGAAACCGGCCACCGGGGGCAGCGCCCCGGCCTCGGCGGCGCCCGCGGCGACCGCCCGCGCGATCGGGTGCTCGGAGGCGGCCTCGACCGCCCCCGCGAGCCGGAGCAGCTCGGCACGGTCCGCACCGGCGGCCGGCACCACGTCCACCAGGGTCATCCGGCCGGTCGTCACGGTGCCGGTCTTGTCCAGTACCACCGTGTCCACCCGCCGGGTCGACTCCAGCACCTCCGGCCCCTTGATCAGCACGCCGAGCTGCGCGCCCCGGCCCGTGCCGACCAGGAGGGCGGTCGGCGTGGCCAGGCCGAGCGCGCAGGGGCAGGCGATGATCAGCACGGCCACCGCGGCGGTGAACGCGGCGGTCGGCCCGGCCCCGGTGCCGAGCCACCAGCCGAGGGTGCCCACGGCGAGCGTGATGACGATCGGCACGAAGACGCCGGAGATCCGGTCCGCCAGCCGCTGCACGGCCGCCTTGCCACTCTGGGCCTGCTCGACCAGGTCGGCCATCCGGGCGAGCTGGGTGTCCCCGCCGACCCGCGTGGCGGTGACGACGAGCCGGCCGCCCGCGTTGATCGTGGCACCCACCACGCCGTCGCCCGGGCCGACCTCGACCGGGACCGACTCGCCGGTGAGCATGCTGGCGTCGACGGCCGAGGTGCCCTCGTCGACCACGCCGTCGGTGGCGATCTTCTCGCCGGGGCGGACCACGAACCGGTCACCGACGGCGAGCTGGTCCACCGGGATCAGGGTCTCCACCCCGTCGCGGAGCACCGCCACCTCCTTGGCGCCCAGTTCGAGAAGAGCGCGCAGGGCGGCGCCCGCGGTCCGCTTCGAGCGGGCCTCGAAATAGCGGCCGGCCAGGATGAACACCGTCACCCCGGCGGCCGCCTCCAGGTAGATGTTGCCGGCGCCTTCGGTGCGGGTGATGTCGAAACGGAACGGGTGCGTCATCCTGGGCATCCCGGCGTCGCCGAGGAAGAGCGCCCAGAGCGACCAACCGAACGCGGCGAGGGTGCCGAGCGAGACCAGGGTGTCCATGGTCGCCGCGCCGTGCCGCAGGTTGGTCCAGGCGGCGCGGTGGAACGGCAGCCCGCCCCAGACCACCACCGGAGCGGCCAGGGTCAGCGACAGCCACTGCCAGTAGTCGAACTGCCAGGCCGGCACCATGGCCAGCACGACCACCGGCACGCTGAGCGCCACCGACACCCAGAGGCGGGTACGCGGGCCGCGCAGCGCGTCCACCGGCTCCTCGGCGGTGGCCGGCGGGGACGGCAGGGCGGCCGTGTAGCCGGTCTTCTGCACCGTGCCGATCAGGTCGTCCGGCGTGACGCCGTCGGCGTACCGGACGGTGGCCTTCTCGGTGGCGTAGTTGACGGTCGCGCTGACCCCGTCCATCCGGTTCAGCTTCTTCTCGATCCGGGCGGCGCAGGCGGCGCAGGTCATGCCGCCGATCGCCAACTCGATCCGGTTCGGCGCCTCGGGCAGCGGTCTGCTGGTGGTGGTCATCATCTGGTCCCGTCAGTTGTGCCCGTGCCCGGGGGTGCCGTGGTCGGCGCCCTCGGTCGGTGCGGATCCGCCCGGGGTGGGATCGCCGCCGGTCGTCGGCGTGCCGGCGACCACGGTGAACTCGGCGGTGTGCACCGACCCGCCGTGCCGGAAGTCGAGGTAGAGCCGGTAGCTGCCGGCCGAGGGCGCCTCGGCGAGGAAGGTGACGGCCGGACCGGGCCGGGTGCGCCCGTCACCGGGCGTCCCCTCCGGGTGCACGTGCAGGTACGCCAGGTCGCCCCGGCGTAGCGCCACGAGGTGTCCGTACGCGCCCAGGTAGGGCTCCAGGTCGGTGACCGGCCGCCCGTGCCGGCTGACGGTCAGCGTGAGCGGCGAGGTGCCGCCGGGCCGTACCGCGCGCGTCAGGGTGACCGTGTAGCCGTCGACGGTCGTGCTGGTCGCCGGTGCGGGCAGTGGTCGCTCGACCAAGGGGCCGGGGACGGTCACGTCCACGCCGAGGGTCAGCGGCTCTCCCCCGGTCGGGGCGAAGTCGGCGAACGCCCGCCACTGGCCGGGGCCGGCCAGCGGGGTGGCGACCCGCCAGGTGCCGTCCGGGGCCAGGTCGGGATGCACGTGGCGGAAGCCGGAGAGGTCCCGCCGGGCGACGATGAGGTGCATCCGCTTGTCGTGGGCCACGTCGAACCGGGTCACCGGCCGGCCGTCGGGGCCGCCGATCCGGAAGGCGAACTCGCCGGCCGGGGCGGCGACCGGTTCGAGGGTGTAGCCGCGGTCGGAGACGAGCAGGCCGCCGGGGAGCCGGTCGGCCGCCTCGTCGTGCTCGCCCTGGTCGGCCGGGCCCGGCTGGTGGACGGCGCCGTCGTCGTGCGAGCTCTCGGCGACCGGGGCGGCGGGGCCGGCCACCTGCCCGATCCCGTACGCCGCGCCGAAGACCACCGCGAGGCCCAGGGCGAAGCCGCCCAGTCTGGTCACCGTGTTCATCGCCGAACCTCTCGATCAGGCGTCGACGAGGTCGTAGCCGGCCTCGTCGACGGCGGCCCGGACGACCTCCGTGTCCAGCGGCTGCTCGCTGCTGACGGTGACCCGGCCGGTGGCCAGGTCGACCTGAACGTCGCGCACGCCCGCGATGGCGCCGACCTCGGCGCTGACCGAGCTGACGCAGTGCCCACAGGTCATGCCCTGCACCTGGTACGTCGTGTTGACCATTGATCCGTCTCCCTCCGCCACCTCCGAGCCTATACCCCCCTGGGGTAATTCGGAGGTGGACCTCTGCCCTGATGTTGTACCGGTACCCGGTGGGGGTATCCCGACAGGAAGGGACAGTACCATACCCCCCAGGGGTAGGCTATCCTGGTCGTCATGACCGCACCCACTCCGATCCGCGGATACACGGCCAGCAAGGACCAGCTGCTCGCGCGGCTCCGCCGCGTCGAGGGGCAGGTCCGGGGCATCGAGAAGATGGTCGACGAGGACCGCTACTGCATCGACGTGCTCACCCAGATCTCCGCGATCCAGGCCGCACTGGACAAGGTCGCGCTGGGGCTCCTCGACGGGCACGCCCGGCACTGCATGCACGAGGGCGCGGCCGAGGGCCGGGCCGACGAGATGGCCACCGAGATGATGGCGGCGGTCGGCCGGCTGATGAAGCGCGGCTGAGACCCTGGCCCTTGGCCGGGCGCAGTGACCCGGCCGTCGACGGTGCGCGGCCGCCGGGCCGGGCCGTCAGTCCGGCTCCGGGTCGAGGCGTACCCCGCGCAGCAACTGGGCGTTGAGCGCCACCACGATGGTGGACGCGGACATCAGCACCGCGGCCAGCGCCGGGCTCAACGCCACCCCGGCCCACGCCAGCACCCCGGCCGCCAGTGGCAGCGCCACCACGTTGTAGCCCGCCGCCCAGGCCAGGTTCTGGCGCATCTTGCGGTACGACGCCCGGGAGAGCCGGGCCACGGCGCCGACCCCGCGCGGGTCCGACGAGGCCAGCACCACCCCGGCGGACTCGATCGCCACGTCGGTGCCCGCGCCGATCGCGATACCCACGTCGGCGCGCGCCAACGCCGGCGCGTCGTTCACCCCGTCGCCGACCATCGCCACGGTCAGTCCCCGCCGCTGAAGCTCGGCCACCCGGCCGTCCTTCTCCGCCGGCAACACCTCGGCGAAGACCTCGTCGACGCCGGGCCGGAAGCCCAGGTCGGCGGCGACCGCCTCGGCCACCGGCCGGGCGTCACCGGTGATCATGGCGATGGTGCGGACACCCGCCGCGCGCAGCTCGACGATGGCCCGCCGGGCCTCCGGACGTACCTCGTCGGTCAGCGCGAACGCACCGAGCAGGGCGCCCGGCAGCCGCACCAGGTACAGCACCGCGGCGCCCCGCGCCGACCACCGGCCGATCGGCGCGTCCAGCTCGGCCGGGAGCGACAGGCCCAGCTCCCGCAGCAACGTCGGCCCACCCACCGCGTACTCCGTACCGTCGACAAAGGCCTGCACGCCGCGGCCCGGCAGCGACCGGAACCCGGTGGCCGGGGCGACGTCCCCGGCCGCCGCCACGATCGCCCGGGCCAGCGGATGCTCGCTGTCCGACTCCACACCAGCCGCGATCCGCAGCACCTCGTCCCGTCCCACGCCGGACGCGGTCACCAGGTCGGTGACCGCGTGCTCGCCCCGGGTCAGCGTGCCGGTCTTGTCGAACAGCACCGCGTCGACGGTCCGCATCCGCTCCAGCGCCAACCGGTCCTTGACCAGGATGCCGGACCGCGCGGCCAGCGCGGTGGAGAGCGCGACGACCAGCGGAATCGCCAGCCCGAGCGCGTGCGGGCAGGCGATCACCAGGACGGTGACCGCGCGGACCACCGCCTCGTCGGGCCGGCCGAGCACGGTCCAGACCAGCACGGTCAGCACGGCCGTGCCGGTTGCCAGGTAGAACAGCGCGGCGGCGAACCGGTCCGCCAGCAGTTGGGCCCGCCCGCCGGAGCGCTGCGCCTGCGCGACCATCCGCTGGATGCCGGCGAGCGCGGTCTGTTCACCCAACGCCTCGACGCGCACCCGGATCGCCGAGTCGGTGGCGACGGTGCCGGCCACCACCCGGTCCCCTGCCGACCGGGCGACCGGACGCGACTCGCCGGTGATCATCGACTCGTCCAGCTCGGCGCCACCGTCGACGATCCGACCGTCCGCCGGAACCCGCCCACCCGGCCGGACCAGCACCACGTCACCCACCCGCAGCTCGGCCACCGGCACCGGCTCGATCCGCCCGTCCGCCGTCACCCGCTCGGCGTCGTCGGGCAGCAACGCGGCCAGCGCCGCGAGCGCGCCTCTGGCCTGACCGATCGCCTTCATCTCCTGCCAGTGCCCGAGCAGCATGATGGTGACCAGCGCGGCCAGCTCCCACCAGAAATCCAGGTCGAAGGCACCCGCACTGGTGGCCAGTGATGCGGTGTAGGCGACGGTGATCGCCATCGCGACCAGCAGCATCATGCCCGGCGCCCGATCGCGGACCTCGCGGACCGCACCCACCAGGAACGGCCAGCCGCCCCACCAGAACACCACCGAGCCGAGCACGGGCCCGACCCAGGACCGGCCCGGGACGTCCAGGTCGAGACCGAGCCGGTCCAGCACCAGGTGACTGGTCAACACCACCGGCACGGTGAGCGCCAGGCAGATCCAGAACCGGCGGCGGAACATCGCCGGATCGTGCCCCGCATGCTTGTCGTGCCCGCCGCGCTTGTCGTGCCCGCCGTGCTTGTCGTGCCCCGCGTGCTTGTCGTGCCCGCCGTGCTGCTGCGGCCCGCCGTCGGCGTGTCGCTGGTCGCCGGCAGGACGATCGGGGTCGGGCGGTGACGGAGCGGGCATGACTCCAACATGCCGCGCCGGAAACCGCCACGCGGGCGGTTCGACCACTCCGACACTCCGCCACGACCTGCGTCCCCGGGTCGGGCTGGTTAGCATTCCGACGATGGCCCTCCGGAACCCGCTACGCGCCCGGGCAGAGATGCCGCCCCGGTGCGGCGTCGCCGTCCGCCGACCGGGCCGAGCGCTCACCGTTCGTGATCACGCGGTCGCCATCCAGCGATTCGGCGCGCTCGTCGCCGCTTTCCCGCCGCGGCGCTGAACCGACCAGCCCGCCGGCACGTACCCCGCACCGGATCGTTGGGAGTCTCGCATTGGGTTCCGACCACACCCGTTCCGCTCCGTCCGCCCCGCCCCGGGTGCGACGGATCCTCATCGCGACGGTGGTGCCCCTCTTCGTCGCGACCGTGCTCGCAGCGGTGGTGCTCTGGCCGCGCGACGGGTCACCGCAGACCGACGGTGGAGCGAACGTGCCGCGCTACCACGGCACGGTGACCCGGGTGGTGACCGAGCCGTGCCCACCGGCTGCTTCGAGCCCCGAGGGCACACCGGGTGTCGGGGACGGGCCGTGCGGCACGGTGGACGTGCGGGTGAACGACGGGCCGGACTCCGGCCAGCAGATCCAGACACCGGTGCCGGCCGGACCGGGCGCTCCCCGGGTCGAGGTCGACGACGAGGTCATCCTGGTCGAGCTGACCGACCCGACCGACCCCACGGCCAGCAGTTGGAACATCGCCGAACACCAGCGCGGCGCGCCGCTGCTGTGGCTGGCGGTGATCTTCGCCGCCGCGATCGTCGCGTTCGGCCGGTGGCGTGGTCTGGCCGCGCTGGCGGGGTTGGCCGCCAGCTTCGCCATCCTGCTCACCTTCGTGCTGCCCGGTATCGGCGCGGGCCGGTCACCGCTGCTGGTCGCTGTGGTCGGCGCCGCGCTGATCATGTTCGTGGTGCTCTACCTGACCCACGGAGTCAGCGCGCAGACCTCGGTCGCGGTGCTCGGCACCCTGGGCAGCCTGGTACTCACCGGCGTACTGGCCACCATCGTCACCGCCGCCACCCACCTCACCGGCTTCGGCAGCGAGGACGCCACCACCCTGTCGATGTTCCAGGCCGACGTCGACCTGCACGGCCTGCTGCTCGCCGGGATCATCATCGGCTCGCTCGGGGTGCTCGACGACGTGACGGTCACCCAGGCGGCCACCGTGACCGAGCTGGCCAACGCCAACCCCGGGCTGACCCGGTTGCAGCTCTACCGGGCGGCGACCCGCGTCGGCCGGGCGCACATCGCGTCCACCGTCAACACCATCGTGCTGGCGTACGCGGGCGCCTCCCTACCCCTGCTGCTCCTGCTCACCGCCGACTCGCGGCCGCTCGGGCAGATCCTGACCAGCGAGTTCCTGGCGCAGGAGATCGTCCGCAGCGCGGTCGCCACGCTCGGGCTGATCGCCGCCGTGCCGCTCACCACCGGGCTGGCCGCGATGGTGACCGCAGCCGGCCGGCAGGGCGCCACGCCCACCGCCGCCACGCCCGCGCCGCGACCGCAGCCCGACCGCGCCGAGGCGCTGGCCGCACTGAGCTCCCCGCGTACGGGTCGACCCGACCCCACGTCGTCCGACCCGGCGCGGACCACACCCCCATCCCCCGCCACCGACCGGTGGCCAGATCCGAACAGGAGCACGGATACGGCATGGTGACACTCCTCAACGTGACCAGCAGGGGCGTTCGCCCTGAGAACCCCGTCACTGGTCACTCAACGCCATGGCGAAATGACGCTTTTAGTCGGTATCGGGGCGTAGCTCAGCCGGTGGGCTCTCGGGTAACCTCGCCGTCGGTTACCGATGAAGGCGCGAAGCGGCGCCTGCGGTACCACCGCCCAATCGCCAACCGGCGAGCCGGGAACCCAGGTACGTGGGGTGAATCCGCGACAGCGGTAGGGGCCACTTCCGCCCCGAACCCGTCAGCTAACCCGGTCGGCGGTCGACGGAAGGGAACATTGTGACGGCACCCCTACGCCGCTGGTTGACACCCGTGGTGGCCGTGATCGCCGCATTGACCGTGCTCGCCGGGCCGCTCCCGGCCCACGCCGCCCCGACGACCCCCACACCGTCCGGGCACGAGGAGGACGGCGAGCCCAAGCTGCTCACCGACGTCATCGAGCAGACCAACCGCAAGTACTCGGCGGCCAAGTCCAAACTGGACAAGTCCAAGAAGCGGCAGCTTGAGCTGGCGGTGGAGGTCACTCGGGCGAAGGCAGACCTGGACGCACTGGCACCGCAGGTCGGGCAGATCGCCTCCCAGTCGTACCGCACCGGCCGGATCGGGCCGATGGCGATGCTGCTGGAGAGCGAGGCCCCCGACTCCTTCGTCCAGCGCGCCGCCGCGCTCGACGAGATGAACATGGTCAACGAGAAGAAGCTCGCCGAGGTCAACGCGGTGAAGGAGCGTGCCGAGCAGGCCAAGCTGGCCCTCGACGCGGAGGTCCGCGAGCAGCAGAAGCAGACCGCCCTGATGGCCAAGGAGAAGCGCGACGCGGACAAGGCGCTCGCCCTGGTCGGTGGGAAGGGCTTCACCGGCGGGCTGGTGTCGGCCACCTCACCGGTCGCCCGGCTCGGCCCGGGCCGGACCGCCGACGGCGACTGGAAGCCCCAGTCGTGCAGCGAGAACGACCCGACCACGTCCGGCTGCGTCACGCCGCGCACGCTGCACGCGTACAAGGAGGTCAAGCGGGCCGGCTTCAACCGGTTCGTCGGCTGCTACCGCTCCGGCGGGCCGTGGGAGCACCCGAAGGGCCGCGCCTGCGACTGGTCGCTGCAGAAGAGCGGCTTCAGCCCGTGGCACAACGAGGACACCCGGACGTACGGCAACAACGTCGCGGCGTTCCTCATCCGCAACGCCGATCGGCTCGGCATCTACTACGTGATCTGGAACCGGCAGATCTGGTTCCCGGCGACCGGCTGGAAGTCGTACAGCGGGCCGTCGAACCACACCGACCACGTGCACATGTCGCTACTCTGACCCGCGCGTTCCTGTCCGAGGGCCGCCCCGCGTGACGCGGGACGGCCCTCGACGCGTTTCAGGCGGCCGGCGTGCCGGCGTCGATCGGCACATCGAGCGTCGCGGGCGGCACGGCGGCCACCGGACGCACCTCTCCGGCGGCGAGCCGGTACGACATCCCCACCACCGCGCACCGCCCCTGCGCGACCTCGTCGGCCAGCACGGGCGACTGCCCGAGCAGCGCCTCGACGGTCTGCGCGATGTGGATGTCGATGATGCCGTCGATGTCGTCCACCCCCTCGGCCGCGGCGCGGCGCAGGCTGGGCAGGACGGCGTCGACCACCGCGCGCAGGTGCCCCTGGGGCGGGGTGCCGGTGGCGGCCGACTGCCGGGCCGCCTGCACCGCACCGCACGAGTCGTGGCCGAGCACCACCACCAGCGGGGTGCCGAGCACGGTCACCGCGTACTCCACGCTGCCCAGCACCTCCGGGCCGGTGGTGTGCCCGGCGGTGCGGACCACGAACAGGTCACCCAGCCCACGATCGAAGATGATCTCGGCGGCCAACCGGGAGTCGGAGCAGCCGACGATCACCGCGAAGGGGTGCTGCCCGTCGGCCACCGCCGCGCGGTGCCCGGCGTCCTGATTGGGGTGGCGCGGAATGCCGCTGACGAAGCGGCGGTTGCCGGCAGCCAGTTCGGCGTACGCCTGGGCCGGCACGGTCGGTGCTGACACCCGGTTGGCGGCCCGCTGCGGGCCCGGCTGCCCGCCGGCTGTACCGGGACGGCTCATCGCCCGCACCTCGTCTCCACGTGTTTTACCTGTTCAACCGAGCCTTCGGCGGGCTGGCTACAGGCGCTGACTCGGGCTCCACCGTCACACGCACCGCAAGATGCGTCAAGATATGCGTGATATAGATTTCATACGTTGGCCCCGGCCGGTCATCGGGCGACGCTTGAGGGCAGGGTCGACCAACGGGAGAGGCGGTCCCACGATGGCGAGCACGGCGACGGCGGCTGGCGGCACCGGCGGCCGGAACTGGACGTTCCTCACCAACCACGGGCACGTTCTGCTGGCCATCGGCCGCAACCCCACGGCGCGGCTGCGCGACGTGGCGGCCGAGGTCGGCGTGACCGAGCGGGCCGCGCAGGCGATCGTCGCCGACCTGGAGGCCGGCGGCTACCTGCACCGCACCCGGGTCGGGCGGCGCAACGAGTACACCCTCAACCCTGCCGGCCACTTCCGGCACCCCGCGGAGGCCGACCGCCAGGTCGGGGATCTGCTCGCGCTCTTCGCCGAGACACCCGCCCCGGAGGCCGCCCGCCCATCCTGACCGCCGTCGCCGGGCCGTTGCCCGCCAGCACACAGCGGTAATCTCTGCGGGTGCGCGAATGCCTGCCGTTGAGCGCGACCGACCCGTCCCGCCGTACCGGACGTGCCGTCCGTGCTGTCCTCAGTGGAACGCTGGCCGTCCTGCTCGGCGCCGCCCTGGTGGCCGTACCCTCCCCGGCCGTCGCGGCGCCCACCTGCGGCCCGGGTGGCGAGGACGCTTTACCGGAGATGCCGTGGGCGCTTCGCCGGTTGGACCCGGCCTCGGCGTGGCCGCTGTCCCGGGGCGCCGGCGTGACCGTGGCGGTCATCGACTCCGGCGTGTCCGCCACCCACCCGCTGCTCAAGGGCCAGGTGCTCGAAGGCCGGGACTTCAACGGCCTGCCGGCCAACAAGGGCCAGTGCGACCAGGCCGGGCACGGCACGATGGTCGCCGGCATCATCGCCGGCAAGGAAGGCACCGGCACGCCGTTCAGCGGCATCGCCCCGGCGGCCCGCATCCTGCCGGTCCGGGTGCTGCCGGACACCAAGGGCACCAACGACGAAGGGCTGCCCGCGCAGATCGCCGCGGCCATCGACTACGCCGTCGAGCAGGGCGCCGACGTGATCAACCTGTCCCTGGTGACGCTGCCCCGCCCCGAACTGGAGGAGGCGGTCAAGAACGCGCTCGCGAAGCGGGTAGTGCTGGTCGCCGCTGCCGGCAACCGGCAGGAGCAGCAGCAGGACAAGACTGGCTACCCGGCCGCGTACGACGGCGTGATCGCGGTCGCCGGCGTGAACGAGCAGGGCGGCCACGTCGACACCTCGGTGAGCGGCGCCTACGTCGACGTCGCCGCGCCGGGGTTGAACATCGTCGGCCCGGCCCCGCGCGGAGAGGGCTACCGCGCCGAGCCGACCGGCGGCACCAGCTTCGCCGCCGCGTACGTGTCAGGAGTGGCCGCGCTGGTCCGGGCCGCCCATCCGGACCTCGATCCGTACCAGGTCGCCGAGCGGCTGGAACGGACGGCGGACAACCCGCCGAACGGGCACAACGGGGAGGTCGGTTACGGAGTGGTCAACCCGTACCGAGCCGTGTCGAGCCTGCTCGGCACCCGCACCGATCCGCCCGCCGGCAAGCTCCCGGCGCCCGACCGGTCGGACGACCCGCTGAGCTGGCAACGCACCGTCGCGATCTGGGCCGCCGCGGTCGGCGGCCTGCTCGCCGTGCTGCTGCTGGCCGCCCGGCCGATCCTGATCCGAGGCCGCCGGCGCGGCTGGCGCCCGGGCCGGCGCACCGACTCGCCGGTCACCAACTGACCGACGCCGGTTGAGCGGGCCTGACACGGCCTCCGGTGGTCGTACGCACCACGGCACCGACGGGGCGTCCCCGCCGGTGCCGTGGTGTCCCGACGATCAGCGCAGGACGCCGGAAGTGCCACCGCCGTCCGCGCCCCACACGTCCTCGTCCTCTTCCAGCCAGGTGTTGCGGGGAGCCTCCTCCTCGCCGTAGCCGGCGCCCGCACCGGCGCCCATCCCGGCCATCGCACCCGCGCCTCGGGCACCCGCACCCCGGCCGCCGGCCCCGGCACCCGTCGCGCCCCGACCTGCGCCGGCCGTGGTGGTGGCGGTCGCGCCACCACCCATCATCGGGCCCATGTTGGGGGAGACCGCCCGCCCGAGTGCGCCGCCACCCGCGAGAACGCCGGCACCAGCGCCGCCGCCGCTCAAGCCGCCGCCGCCGCTGCCGAGCCCACCGGCGCCGCCCAGGCCCGAGGAGCCCAGGCCACCGCCCCCCAGACCGGAGCCGAGACCCGGTGTGCCACCGCCGCCGGCACCCGCGAGGCCGCTGCTGTAGTCGTCCTCCAGACCGCCGGTGCCCGGCACCCCACCGGTGCCGGGGTAGCCACCACCCGAACCGGTGTCGTACCCGCCGGAGAGGTCGGGGTGCGTGCCGGAGCCGCCGGGCAGGTTGCCGGTGTCCGGCATGCCGTTGGCGTCGATCGAGGGCTTGGCGCCCAGGTCGCCGACGGACGGTTTGCCGCCGATGTCCGGTACGCTGCCGATCCCGCCACCGCCGCCGCCACCGTTGTCCAGCTTCGGAATCTCGGTCTTCGGTGTCTTGTTCTCGAAGCCGCTCGCATCACCCGGGGTGCCCGGGGCGATGTTCTGGTAGTCGCCACTGACCCGCTGGTAGACGCCCGCCGCCTCCTCGGACCGGTCGTTGATCCAGTCGGCGACCGCGGTCACCGGATCCAACCAGCCGAGGAAGTCTGGGGCCACCTTGGCCTCGAAGAAGCCCACGCTGAGGGTCAGCTTGGCGTTCCGCGCCTCCAGCACGTCGTTGACGCAGGTCGCCGGCACCGGGAAGTCCCGCTGGGCGGCGGTGAGCTTCTCCGCGGCGCTCTTGAGCGACTGGACGATGCCAGTGCCCTTCTCGGCGTCCGCCACGATGTTGCCGGTGTCCTTGGCGATCTGCTCGACGTGACCCTTGAACGCCTCGTACGCCGGGCCCTTCCAGACCGTGCCCAGGTCCTTGATGTTGGTGTCGAGACTCTGCTTGACGTTGTTGAGATTCTTGATCAGCTGTTCCCAGCCAAGGGCGGCGCTCTCCACGTCACCCGGTCGGCCGTCGATGACGACCTTCTGGCACATCTCTTCCCAGCTCAGGCCCATCTGCCGTCCTCCCCGTTCTAGCGACCGTCGCCGTTGCCGGCCACGTCGCCGAAGACCCGCTGCATGTCGGCGGCGGACATCGCGTTGGCATGCTCCGCCGTCTCGTAGTTCTCCTTGACCTGACGCAGTGCCTCCGCCGCGTCGTAGAGGCTCTGGGAGAGCCGCCGGACGCCGCTCTCGGTGCCCTGGTAGAGGCCCTGATGCTTGGCGGCCAACCGGCTGGCCCAGTCGAAGCCACCGAGCGGGCTCGCCTGGCCGGGCGCACCGGCCGCGGCGCCAGCGGCGGCGCCACCCATCAGGTCCTGGATGTCGACCATGTCGTAGGAGAGCTTGTTCAGGTACGCCGCATGGGTCTCCAGCCAGTTGATGGCCGAGTCCAGGCTGGTGGCGTCCCACTCGGTCTTGACACCGGCCTCGCCGGGCGCGGTGACCAGCCCCTTCGGCGTCGCGGCGTGGTTGACGTTGTCGATCTCGAAGCCGGTCACGGCCAGACCCGGCGTCGGCACCGCGCCCATCGGAACCGGGATGTAGATGTTGTCTGTCTCGAACCGTTCCGGCTGCTTGGTCGTGTCGTCCGTCATCGGTCCCCTCCCCGAAAACCTGACTGGTGGTCCGCGCTCACTGCTGCTGTGGGCCGGATGGCGGTGGAGCCTGCCCCGGGCCGGCACCCGGCCAACCGGGGCCGCCCGACGGCGGCGCCGGCGCGGCCGGAGCCGGCGGGTAGCCCGGCGCGGGTTGAGCCGGCGGATAGCCCGGCGGCGGATACCCCGGCGCCGGCTGGCCCGGCGGCGGACCGTAGCCCGGGCCGGAGTACTGAGGTGGGGCCTGACCCGCTGGCGTCGGCCACCCGGGCGGACCCGCGGGCCAACCGGGCGGCGGCCCCGGTGGGCCGGGAAGCGGGCCGCCGACAGCCGCCGGCGCGCGCCGCTTACGCCGCCGCAGCACCACCAGCAGGATGACCAGCGCGACAATCGGCACAGCCAGGCAGAGCACCACCTGAACGATGGCGCCGGCCCTGTTGCTGACTCCGAACTCGACCGCCGGGCCGTCGTCGTCGCCGGGCCGGGCGGCACCGCCGGGCCGGTTCGGGTCGGCCGCCGCGCCCTCCAGCAGCGGATTGGCCGTCACCGCCGGCACCGAGCGGGTCAACGCGGCGAGCGGGTCGACGGCGCCGAAGCCGAACTGCGGGTCCCGACCGGCCGGCCCGGCATCGCGAGCGGTCTTGACCAGCCGGTTGATGACGTTGGCCGCGTCGAGGTTCGGATACTTCGCCCGAACCAGCGCCGCCACCCCGGAGAGGATGGCGGCCGCCGAGCTGGTCCCGCTGGCCACCGTGTAGCCGTTCGGCGAGACCGCCTTGGGCGCCGGCCCGATGATGCTCTCCATGGGCGCGGCGAGCACGATCTCCGGGCCCTGCACCGAGCCTGCGAAGAAGCCACCGCGCTTGTCCAGCCCCGAGACGGCGACCACGCCGGGGATGTTGGCCGGAAGGGTGACCTGACGGTCGCCCTCCTCGACGTTTCCGGCGGAGACGACCACCACCGCGTCCTTGCCCAACGCGTACTTGACGGCGTCCGTCAGGTCCGGGTCGGGCCGGGCCGGGTCGCCACCGTAGGAGATGTTGATGACGTCGGCGCCCGCGTCCGCCGCCCAGCGGATCGCGAGGACCATGTCGATGCCGGCCGCACGGGGCCCCATGGAGACCGGGAGGATCTTCGCGGCCGGGGCGATGCCCAACTCCCGCGTCGCGCTCCCGCCACGGCCGGCGATGATGCCGGCCATCGAGGTGCCGTGCCCAGACTCCGCGTCGTCGTCGCGCCGCCCGTCCGGAGCGGCGGCAGCGTTCACGCCGTGCCCCGACAGCACCTGACCACGCAGGTCAGGGTGCGACGGGTCCACACCGGAGTCGATGACGGCGACCACCACGCCCTTGCCCTTGGTGACCTTGTGCGCCTGGGGGATCTTCAGCGAGTCGAGATACCACTGCAGGCCACGGACCGTGTCGGCGGCCTGGGCGGGTGCCGGGGCCACGGCAGAGGCCATCGCGGCACACAACGCCAGCACGGCCGCGGCGGTGACCCGCGCCGAACGGTAAGACTTCCCCGTACCCATCGCTCTCCCAGAACCTGTGTCGACGCCAACGCAATGCGGCTCCGGTCCGGTCGAACCGGACCGGAGCCGCACCGGTGATTGTCTCAGCCCCACACCTTGGCGTTGCTCATCTCGGTGGAGACGTAGTTCTCGCGGGCGATGCCGACGGCGCCGCCGATCTCGTTCAGGATCCGGTTGATGTCCCGGACCGACGAGTCCCACTTCGCCTGGTGCTGCTCGTAGGCGGCCCGGTCCTCGCCGTCCCACTGGAGCTTGGACAGCATCGACCGCAGCGTGTCCAGCTTCTCGTCGATGGTCTTCGAGATGGCCTGCATCTGCTGGTTGCTGCTCTCGAGGACCGCGTAGTCAACTTTGATCGTCACGATTTCCTCCTCTGCTAACTACGGATCACGGGTTGAGAGCAGAGTGGAACTTGTCCAGCATCTGCTGCTGCTCTTCGTCGTTGACCTGGTGCGTCGTACCCGACTTGTCGAGCAGGTCAGCGATGCTGTCCATCGCCGTCAGCAGGTTGACGGTGTCCTCGTTCCAACGCTGCATGAGCGACTGGAAACCAGTGGACGCCTGACCCTTCCACGCCATGGCCAGGTCGTCGACTACGTTCCACAGCTTCTTCAGCTCGCCGTCGACCTCGCTGCGCGTGGACCGCACGTCACTCGCGGCGGTATGCAGAGTCGCAGCTTCGACCTCGAACGCCATGCTTCACACCCTTCCGTCATGTTGTGGCGGCGGCTTTGCCGCGCCCCTCCCCCGCGGCAAGGCAGCAACACCCCACCGACGGACACTCCAGTGAAGACCGTAGCGGAACCGGTCCAGCCCGCGCAGCCCTGACCGGCCGCGTTCGATGGATAGTGGTGAATCGGGTCACGCCACCAGGAGCACGGCGGGACCTGACTCCCCACGCTGACCACCAGCAACGCGGCCCTGGCGGCCCGACCGGACGGGAATCCGACACGGCCGCGATCCGCCCATCACGAGCCGGCGACGCCGGCGAACCACCCGCTGGCGTGGACCGGACCGGCCCGGCCCGAACCGACCCTCGTCAGGACGGCTCGGACCAGGCGGTCTGGATCAGCTGCTGGCCGTCCCGACGGCGGACGAGAGTGCCCCGGCCGGGTGGCTGCGGGCTCGGTCGCAACGTGCCGAAGACCGCACCCTCCTCCCGGTTGCCGGACATCAGCAGGCCGGGCGAGTCCAACTCGCGCAGCCGTTGCAGCACCGGCTCGTAGAGCGCCCGGGACACGCCGCCGACCCGACGCGTGATGATCAGGTGCAGGCCGATGTCGCGGGCCTGCGGCAGCAGCTCCTGCAGGGCGCTGAGCGGATTGCTGCCGCCGGACGCCACCAGGTCGTAGTCGTCCACCAGGATGTACAGGTCCGGGCCCTTCCACCAGCTGCGGTCCCGCAGCTGCGCGGTGGTGACGTCCGGGCCGGGCAGCCGGTTGGACAGCGCGCTGCGGATCGAACCGAGACCCTGGGCGAACGCCTGGTTGGACGGGGCGTAGTCCAGCAGGTGGTCGCCCTCCACGACGCCCAGCAGACCGCGCCGGTAGTCAGCGATAACCAGCCGGGCCTGCGCGGGCGTGTACCGCTCGGTGATGCCCCGGGCGATCAGCCGCAGCAGGTTGGTCTTGCCGCACTCGGCATCGCCGAAGACCGTCAGGTGCGGCTCGTTGGCCAGGTCCAGGTAGACCGGCGCGAGCGCCGACTCGTTGACACCGATCGGCAGGCCGGGCGCCGACCGGTCGATGATCCGGGCCAGCTCGGCCACGGGCAGCCGGCGCGGCAGCAGCCGCACCTTCGGCGCCGGCCGGCCCGGCCAGTTGGCCGCCACGTGCCCCGCCAGGGCGATCGACGCCTCGCTGAGGTCCTCGATGTCCCGGCGGCCGTCGATCCGCGAGATGGCGGTCAGGAAGTGCAGCTTGTCGCGGGTCAGACCGCGACCGGGCGCCTTCTCCGGCACGTTCGTCGCCGCGCGGCGGTCGATCTCGGACTCCGACGCGTCACCCAGCCGCAGCTCCAGCTTGGTGCCGAGCAGGTCCCGCATGTTGATCCGGATCTCCGCCCAGCGCACCGCGGTGAGCACCACGTGCACACCGAAGCCGAGGCCCCGGTTGGCCAGCGTGGTGATGGTCTGCTCCAGCTCCTCGTAGTCCTGGCGCAGGGTGTTCCAGCCGTCCACCACCAGGAAGACGTCGCCGAACGGGTCGTCGGCGAACTCGCCGGCGGCCCTCCGGCGGCGGTAGCTCGCCACCGAGTCGATGCCGTGCTGGGCGAAGCGCGCCTCCCGTTCGTCCAGGACGGCCACCACCTCGGCCACCGTGCGGCGCACCGCCTCGACGTCCCGCCGGCCGGCCACCCCGGACATGTGCGGCAGCCGCTCCAGGCTGCGCAGTGCTCCACCGCCGAAGTCCAGGCAGAAGAACTGCACCTCGCGCGGGGTGTGCGTGAGCGCCAGCGAGGCGAGCAGGGAACGCAGCATCGTGCTCTTGCCGCTGAGTGAGCGGCCGACGATGACCACGTTGCCGCCGGCGCCGGCCAGCTCCACCATCATCGGGTCGCGGCGCTGCTCGTACGGGCGGTCCACCACGCCGACCGGCACGGTGAGCCGTCCCCGGCCCGGCCAGGACGCGGTGCACAGCCCGTACGTCGGGTCGACGGCCAACTGGCCGAGCAGCTCACCGAGGCTCGGCGGGTCGGCCAGCGGTGGCAGCCACACCTGGTGCGCCGGCCGGCCCCGGCCCTTGAGCTGGTCGATCAGCACGTCGAGCATCGCCACGGCCTTGCCGTCGGCCGGCTGCTCCGGCTCCGGCGCGGTGTCCACCGGCACCTGCGGGGCCTGCGCGGGCATGAAGTCGACGCCGTACGGCACGATCCGGCGCTGCACCAGGGCCTGCGACGCGGACGCCTGCTGCCCCGGCGCCCGGTACGGCCCCGACACGTACGCGGCCCGGAACCGCAGCATCGTGCTGGTGTCCGTCTTGAGGTAGCCGTGGCCCGGCGCGTTCGGCAGCTCGTACGCGTCCGGCACGCCGAGCACGATCCGGCTCTCCACGGCGGAGAAGGTGCGCAGACCGATCCGGTACGACAGGTGGGTGTCCAGGCCGCGCAGCTTGCCCTCCTCCAGCCGCTGGCTGGCCAGCAGCAGGTGCACGCCGAGCGACCGGCCCAGCCGGCCGATCATCACGAACAGGTCGATGAAGTCGGGCTTCGCGGCGAGCAGCTCGCTGAACTCGTCACAGATGATCAGCAGGCTGGGCATCGGCGCCAGCGGCTCACCGGCCGCCCGGGCCTTCTCGTACTCGAAGCGGGAGACGTAGTTGCCGGCCGCCCGCAGCAGCTCCTGCCGGCGCACCATCTCGCCCGCGAGCGCGTCGCGCATCCGGTCGACCAGCGGCAGCTCGTCGGCCAGGTTGGTGATCACCGCGCTGGTGTGCGGCAACGCCTCCAGCGAGGCGAACGTCGCGCCACCCTTGAAGTCCACCAGGACGAAGTTCAGCTCCTCCGACGAGTGCGTCACCGCCAGCGCGGCCACCACCGTACGGAGCAGCTCGCTCTTGCCGGACCCGGTCGCGCCGATGACCAGGCCGTGCGGGCCCATGCCCTCGTGCGCCGACTCCTTGAAGTCCAGCTCGACCACGTTGCCGTCCGGGCCGACGCCGAGCGGGATGCGCAGCCGGTCCCGGTGACCGCGCGGACGCCAGGTCTGGTGCACGTCCACGGCGGCGGCGTCGCCCACGCCGAGCAGGTCGGGCAGCTCCATGCTGCGGGCCAGCGGCTCCTCGTTGCTGGCCTGCTGCTGGGAGAGCCGGTAGGGGGCGATCTGCCGGGCCAGCCCCTCGGCGGCCTCGGCGCTGAGCCGGTCCGGTCGACCCAGCCGCGACGACGAGCTGCCCCGGACGAGCTCCAGGTTGGTCCCGTCGCCCGCGTCGAGGCAGAGCAGCCAGCGCCCGGCGTCGCGCGGCACCGTCCCGGAGAGGTCGATCAGCGTGGCGCCGAGCAGCCCCTGACCCACCAGCTGACAGGTCGGCGCGATCTCGCCGCCGTCGACCACCACGACCACGTGCGGCGCGGTGGTCAGCGGCTTCGCCTCGGGCGCGAACCGGGGTCGCCCGGCCAGCTCCCCGGCGAGCGACTCCTCGGCCTCGGCCAGGCTGGCGAAGACCAGCCGGCGGGCGCCGGCGGCGTCCGTGCGTCCACTGTGGTGGGCGTGCGGCAGCCACTTGACCCAGTCCCAGGCCGACTGCCGGTCGGGCGCGGCGACCACCGCGATCACCAGGTCGTCCGGGGCGTGGAAGGTGGCCAGCTGGCCCAGCGCCGCCCGGGTCAGGTCGAGCACCGGCTCCCGGTCGCCGCGCAGCACCACCCGGCTGAACGCGCGCACCGACAGCGCGGTCGGCAGGTCGGGCACGGTGGAGTGTGCCCGGACGAACCGGCGCAGCGCGATGGCGCTCATCGGCTCCAGGTCCTCGACGGGCTTCGTCTCCGGCGGGACGATCTCCACCGCCAGCCGCTGCGGGCCGAGCGCGATCCTGGTCTCGCCGAAGTCGTCCTCGGTGATCCGCCGCTCCCAGAGCCGCCGGGACGAGGCGATCGACCAGAGCGCGTCGGGCTCCGGGTGCCGCCAGTCCATCGCCGCCCGCTGCTGCCCCGCCGCGCGCCGGGTGCGCTTGCGCATCTGGGCGAGGTAGCGCATATAGTCGCGGCGATCGGCGTTGAGCTCCGCCTTGTCGTTGCCCCCGTTGCTCAGCGACCCGATCGCCATCCCGAGCATCGAGACGCCGAAAAGGCCGCCGGCGACGTACGTCATCATGCCGCCGCCCCGGCCGGCGTAGAGGAAGGCCATCGCGCCGACCCCGCAGACCATCGGCAGGATCATGAGCAGCTGCCCCATCCCGCGGGGTGTCGGCTCGGGCAGCTCAGGTGGGGACTCCAGCAGCACCTCACCGCGCGGCAAGGCCGGCCCCGGCTGACGCGGGAGCCGGCGGAACACCACCGTGCTCACGGCTGTCTCCTCCCCAGAAGCGGCCTCAACGACCTGCCGTCGCGGACCGAAGTCCGCGGGTGGGCATCGTACGTGCCCGTCATCGTAGGTAATCTCCCGTGGGCGCGGTGGACCCGCACCGCGCGGCACCGCGGGCCAGCTGATCGTAGAAGGACACCAGGAGGCCACTGTGGCAACGAAGACGGCGACCGGTGGTCTGAGCCGGATCACCATCGTGGCTCCCCGTACCCGAATGGATCTGGCCCTGCCGTCGGACGTGCCGATGGCCGACCTGCTCCCCACCCTGCTCCGCTACGCCGGGGAGGACCTGGCGGACGAGGGCGTGCGGCACGGCGGGTGGGCACTGTCCCGGTTGGGCGGAGCGCCCCTGGACGGCGGGCGTACCGCCGGGCAGCTCGGCGTCCGCGACGGCGAGGTGCTCTACTTCAACCCCCGGTCCGCGGCCGCGCCGGAGGTCGTCTTCGACGACGTCGTGGACGCGGTCGCCACCGCCACCAACCAGCGCCCGGGCGCCTGGCAGGTCGGGACGACACGGTCCTTCGCGGTGCTGTTCGCCGCGGCGGCGCTCAGCGCCGGTGCGCTGGCCGCGCTCTTCGCCGGCCCGCCGCACCTTCCCGGCGCGCTGGCCGCGCTGCTGGTCGCGGTGGCGCTGCTGGTCGGCGCGGCGGTGCTGTCCCGGGCCGCCGGTGACAGCCGGACCGGCGCCGTGCTGGCGATGGTGGGTCTGGTGCACGCCGGCATCGGCGGCCTGCTGCTGCTCGCCGGCGATCGACCGCTGACCGACCTGGCCAGCCCGCACGTCCTGCTCGCGGCCACCGCGGTGGTGGTCGCCGGGGCGGTCGCCGCGCTGGCCGTCGGCGACCGTTACCCACTCCTCTTCGCGGCGCTGGGCGTGGGTGCCGCGATCGGTCTGGGCGCGCTGCTCTGCCTGGCCTTCGGCATGGATGCGCCCGGCTCGGCGGCGGTGGTGGCGGCGATCGCGTTCGGCGTGGTGCCGGCGCTGCCGATGGTGGCCTACCGGCTGGCCCGGCTGCCGGTGCCGTCGATCCCGACCGGCCCGGAGGACCTGAAGACCGACAGCGAGTCGGTCGACGGCCGGCAGGTGCTCCAGCAGAGCGAGCGGGCCGACGAGTTCCTCACCGGTCTGCTGTGGACGGTGTCGCTGCTGGTGCTCGGCGCGCAGCTGGTGCTCGCCCTGGACGGACGCCTCCCGGCGGTGCTGCTCTGCCTGGTGCTGGCCCTGCTCTCGCTGCTGCGGGCCCGTCCGCTCCTGGGCCGGGCCCAGCGCACCCCGGTGCTGCTCACCGGCACCGTCGGGCTCGGCCTGACCGCCGCGGGGACCTTCGCGAACGGGTCGCTGCCGGTCCGGCTCGGCGTGATCCTCGGCGGGCTGCTGCTGGCCGCCGTGATCAGCCTGATCTACGGGCTGACCGTGGCCGGCAAGCCCATCTCCCCGGTCTGGGGCCGACTGCTCGACATCGTCGAGATCATGCTCATCATCGCGCTGGTTCCGCTCGCCGTCTGGGTCTGCGGCCTGTACGGCTGGATCGTCAACCTGCGGCCCTGATCGAGGGGCCGCAGGCCAGCGAGCCGGACGGCTGGTCGGCGGGCGGACGGTCAGCGCGGCTGCGGACGGACCGAGCCGCCCAACGTGGAGGCCACCGGCGCGCTGGCGTAGACGCCGGGGCCGTGCTGCCCGTCGACCGGCCGAGCCGGCGTACCGGCCCGCTGCGCGATGTCCCGGACTACCTTGACCAGCGCCTCGACGTGGTTGTCCATCGCCGCGACACGCAGCAGTGGGGCCGCCACCCGACCGTCCGGCGACACCGCCGCGGCCACCGTGTGCGACGGCGCGGAGGTTGCCGTGATCGCGTCCACCAGCGGACCGAGCGGGGCGTCCGACCGGCCCCGCAGGGCCAGGCAGCGATGCGTCCAACCGCCGCCGCGCAGCCCCAGCCAGGTCTCCGCCGGTGGCTCCGGCACCAGGTCCAGCCCGGCGGCGGAGACCACGGCCGCGCGCAGCTCGTCGCGGCTCAGAGGCCGGTGGGCCAGCCCGGCGGCGGTCAGCGCCTTGCCCAGCCGGCCGATCCCGGCGGCCAGCGTCCGGTGTACGCCGGGCAGCCCGCCGCCCCGGCTCACCGCCTCGACCCGGGCGTCGCGGACGGTGAGCCGCAGTGCGACCCACACGGTCCGGTGCGCGGCCGGCGGCGCACCGGGCGCCGGATACCAGACCAGGGTGTGCGCGACGACCTGGGCCCGGGAGACCGGGGCGGCGAAGTCCGTGAGCACCCGCAGCGCCTGGTCCACGGTCGACGCCTCCACCGAACCGACCACCGCGCCCGTGCTGGGCTGCAACGCGACGGCCGCGAACCAGCCCTGGTCGTCCTGCCCGATGCCGAGCCGGGTGCCCCGGTCGGTCAGCTCGATGACGCTCAGCTCGGGAGCGAGCGCGGCCAGGCGCGGGTCCGACGCCGCGCCGCCGGCCAGCGCCGCCGCCGCGCGTTCGCGCCGCCGGCGCAGACGCCGACGCAGCAGCAGGTCCTCGAACCACCAGCGGCCGCCCCGGCGGGCGAACACGGCCAGGACGATCAGCGCCGCCACCGTGCCCACCGCGGCGAGCACCCAGCTGGGCCCGGCACCGGCGGCCCAGACGGCGACCGCGCACAACTCCAGCACGACGAGCTGCCCGACCAGCACCGGACCGACCCGTCCCCGGCCGGGCCGGTCGGCCGGCGGCGTTGCCCGCGCCGGGACGTCGGACGGGTTCGTGGCCACTCGGGCGGGTCGCGCCTGGACCTGCGTCATCGGTGACTGTCCCTCCTGCACGGTACGGCTCCACGCCGGGTCGGTCCGGCGCCGGCCACGGGCGGTGGTCCCAAGGACCCGCCGTCGGCCCCTTATCGTAGGGAAGCCCGCGACGGCACTCCGACCCTGATCGTCGCGGATCCACCCCGCCGGAGGTAAGTCATGCGGACCCGCCGCGATCAGGTGCAGGCGTACCGCTTCGTCACCCGCCGGATCGTCTCCGCGTTGCTGTCGGGCGATCCGGAGACCACGAACCTGCCGATGCGACGGCTCGGCATGGCCGTCTTCGGCAGTGTGATCGCCGCCGCCGTGGTGCTCGGCGGGGTCGGCGCCTACGGCCAGTTGACCGGGAACACCGCGCCGCTGGAAGAGAACACGCTGGTCATCGAACGGGAGACCGGCGCGACGTACGTGTTCGTCGAGGGGCAGTTGCACCCGACGCTCAACTACACCTCGGCCCGGCTGATCCTGAACGAGGCGGATCCTGCGGTCCGCACGATGTCCCAGGCGTCGCTGCGGGACCGGCCGCGCGGCCGCACGGTCGGCATCGTCGGCGCGCCGGACGCGTTGCCGGACCGCAAGTCGCTGACCGGGCTGCCGTGGTCGGTCTGCGACGTGCCCGACCCGGCCGACCCACGCCGCTCCACCACGCGGGTGGTCATCGACCGGGCGCTGCCCGGCGGCACCCCGCTGGGCGACCGCGCGGTGCTGGTCACCGTGGACGGTCAGCGGCACCTGCTCACCGGCAACGCCCGCCTCCAGGTGCTCGGCGGCGACCAGGCGATCGCGGCGCTGCGGATGACCGGGACGGCGGCGCTGCCGGTCGGGCAGCAGCTGCTCAACGCCGTACCGGCCGGGCCGCCGTTGCGGAAGCCGTCACTGCCGGGTCAGGGCGACCGCAGCGGGTTGAGCGTGGGCGGCAGGCCGGCGAACGTCGGTCAGGTGTTCCGGGCCGCCGGGCAGCACTACGTGCTGACCCGGGAGGGACTCGTCTCAATCTCTGAGATCACCGCCCTCCTGATGATCAGCGGCGGCGGTCAGATCACCGACATCACGCCGGATCAGGTCGGCCGGCTCTTCACCGACCGGCGGGTGGACGAGGAGGGGCTGCCGCAGACGCTGCCCACCCTGTACCCGGCCCGGACCGGGCAGACACTGCTCTGCGCGACGTACCGGGCGGGCAGCGGCGGCGGGCCGCCGACGACCACCGTCGAGGTCTTCGACCGGGCACCGGCGGAGCTGACCGCGAGCGAGCCGGGCCCGGTGCCGGTGCGGCAGACCTCCCGGGACGCGGTGCGTACGGCCGAGGCCGTGCTGCTGCCCGGCGGCAAGGGGGTGCTCGCCCAGGCTGCCCCCGGCGCCGGGACCAGCGGATCCGGCGCCGCCGGGTCGACGGTCTACCTGATCAGCCCGCAGGGCGTCCGCTACCCGCTCGGGTCGGGCGAGACGCTGGCCGTGCTCGGCTACGGCGGGGTCACCCCACTGGCGGTGCCCGGCTCGCTGCTCGCGTTGATCCCGACCGGGCCAACCCTGAGTCGGGAGGACGCGTCGACCTACTTCGCGCCCGGCGGCGCGCCGTCGGCCACGCCGGCGTCGGGTCCGACGCCGTCCACCTCGACCAGCGACGCTCCCGCGGGCGACGGCACGGGCGGTTGAGTGTCCACCGCATCGATCGGTGCCGACGACTGAGCGGGCCGCACGGGTCGCCCCGGATCGCACTGGTGGACTAACCTGAGGTCGCTGACGGTTGTCAACCAGAACGACGGGGATGTTGCCATGACCGGGCGTACGGAAGTCGACCTGCTGTCCCTTGAGGACTTCCACAAGCACCTGGCCGCGCGGCTGAGTCAGGCCGAGTCGGTGCTGCGCAAGCTCAACACCGAGATGCAGTGCAGTCCCCCGGCGTTGGGCTCGTTCACCGACGCCACGCACAACGCGCGCCGCTACAGCGAGGTCCACCAGTCCTATGTCGAGCAGGCCGAGCGGCTCCGGCAGGCGGTGCAGGCCGCGCAGCAGGCGACCAGCATGATCCTGACCAACTACCGCACCGCCGAGGCGCGTAACGCGGCCAACGCCACCGACATCACCGCCGCGCTGACCGGGGTCGACCGGGCGTTGCAGCCGAAGGGGGACGGGCGTGTCTGAGTACACCCAGCGCTACCAGGGCAGCAGCCACCAGCAGCTGTACGACGCCGTGATGGCCGGCAAGCCCGAGCAGATCGACGGCGTGGCCGCCCAGTGGGCCTCGCTCAAGGGCATCCTGGACGGTCTCGGCCGGGAGCTGAGCGGTGACCTCGAGAAGCTCGGCAACACGTGGACGGGCTCGGCAGGTCGGGAGTTCCAGCGGCGGCTGGCGCTGATCGTCGCCCATTCCGAGGCGCTGGGCGAGGGGATGGCCGGGGTCAAGCAGGCGCTGACCATGATGGCCGGCCAGTTGCGCACCGCCCACAAGCAGGCGGAGAGCCCGGACGAGACCGACGACAACGACAAGGCGGTCTCCGGGGCGCTCAAGGGCGCCGCCTTCGGGCTGCCCGGCGCGGTCGTCGGGGGCATCATGGGCCACCAGCAGGACAAGCAGGAGCAGGAGAAGGCCCACCAGCGGATGGTGAACGTGGTGGCCGAGCTGGCCGCCGGTTACGACCTCTCCGCCTACGACCGGGTGGTCAACCCGCCGCCGCCCGACCCGGACACGCCGAAGACCACCAACGACGACACACCGACGCCCCGCAGCGTCCCGGCCACCACCACGCCGTCCGCCGCGCCCAACGCCACCCACAGCACCGCACACACCGGCGGCGCGACCATCGCGACGCCCGACGGCGTCGCCCCGCCTCCGGTCACCGGCGACGGGTCCGGCACCGGCCAGGACGGCACCGGTCCGGACGGCGCGGGCACCGGCGGCACGCCGGCCGTGGCCACCGGCCCGGGGAGCGTCGGGGGTGGCTTCACCACGTCCCTCGCCGGTGCGGATCCAGTGGTCGGCGGCGCGCTGCTCGCCGGCGGCGCCGCCGGGCTGGCCGGTCTGTCCGGGCCCACCACCGCGGCCGCCAGCGCCGGCGCCGGGCCGGGTCTGCACTTCGGAGCGCAGGGTGGGGCGCCGGCCGGCGGCGTGCTGCGGACCACGGCCCTCGCCGGTTCAAGCAGCACGCCCACCACCCCGGTCCGAGCGACCGGTGGCGCGGCCGCGGCCGAGACCCGCGCCGCCACCGGGGTCGGGCGCAGCATGGACGGCCGGCGCGGCGAGTCCACCACCGGCCGGTCGGCTGCGGCCGGACGGCAGGGCGCGTCGGGCGGCAGCGGGGCGAACCGTCCGGGGGTGCTCGGCGGGCACGGCCGGTCGGAGGCCGACGAGTCCGACGAGCGGATGACCTGGCTGACGGAGGACGAGATGGTGTGGCGGGACGGCGGAGAGGCTCCGCCGTCGGTGCTCGGCACCGGCGACTGATTCCCGTCCGCCGGCGGCGCCCTGCCTGTCGGCGGTGCCGCGCGAACGTGTCGTGGTGGCCCCTGCCGGATTCGATCCGGTGGGGGTCGCCGCCGTTTCGGGTGCCGGCAGCTTCGTCCACTGTGCGCGTCGTGGCGACGGTCACGCCCGAACGGGCGGTTGCCGAGCTGCGTTGTGACGGGGCGGACGTTAGGTTGGTCGGGTGTCCTCCGCAGCGCCCGTCCGCCCAGCCCGCTGGGCGGTGCTGCGGTCACTGCGGGAGCTGACCCGGCTGGCGGTCACCGCGCTGGTGCTCGCGGTCGGCCTCGGCGGCGCCCTGGCCGCGACCCCGCCTCCGGCGCCGACGCAGCTGCGGCCCAGCGTCGTGAGCAGCCGGGTGGAGACCCTCCGGCCCGATGCCGTCCCCGCCGTCCAGCGGGCCAGCCGGCCGGCCGCGTCCCGACCCGCCAGCGCTGTCGACACCGCCGCGGCGACCGGCCCGGTCACCGAGGGCCCGGAGCACGCGCCGGCCGATGAGCCGGGGCGTGGCATCCCGCCCCGGCGCGGCCCGCCCACTCGCTGACCCCGGCCGGTCACCGGCCCGCGATGCGCGCGGCCCCGTCGGGCTCACCCGTCCGGAGCTCCCGTCACCGCCGTCGGCCGTTGCCAGGCCGTCACGCCGGCCGGAGTTCCCCATCTGGTGACCAGCCGGAGCGGGACCGCCAGCGGGCCATCCACCTGCGCCGATGCCGACGCAACACCCGTCCGCCGCCACCCGTCGACACCCGTCGTTCGACCGTGAGGTGCTGATCATGCAGACCGTCCTCTCCACCGTCCTGCCCGACGTGCCCCGGGCCGCCGCCATCTGGCTGAGCCTTCTCGGGGTGGTCGCGGTCACCGTCGCCGCCCTGCTGGTGCGCCCCGGCCGACTCCGTCTCGATCCGGGCGCCCGGATCCGCCGCGCCGCCATGCCCAGTCAGCTTGAGCAGGCGCAGGAGGAACGGGAGCAGAGTCGCTACGCGCAGGAGGTCGCGGTGGCGGCCGAGCGGGCCACCACCACCGCCCAGCGCCGCCGGGCGGAGTGGGTCGCCGCGCAGGAGGAGGTCGAGGCGGCCTGGCAGGCGTACGAGGCGGCCGAGGCGGCGGTCCGGCGACTCGGCGCCGCGGCCGCGATGCCGCTGCCGCACACCGCCCGGACCCCGGCGGAGTACGTCGACCGCGAGCGCTACCTGCACCGGGCCGCGCTGGACGCGTACTGGCGGCGGGAGCTGTCGGTGGAGCAGCTCAGTGACGTGTTCGCGCACCGCGACGGCTGGGACCCGCGGTTGCACCCGGTAGAGCAGGAACTGGTGTTGCAGCGGGCGATCCGGGACAATCTGGCCGCGCGGCACGCCGCCGCCGGGGAGCGGGAGCAGGCCGCGTGGCGCGCCGCCGAACTGGCCGTGGCCGCGGCTCGCAGCCTGCGGGAGGAGGCCCACGCGGCGACCCGACCGCGGGTTGCGGAGTCGGCCTCGGTGCTGCCGCTGAGCGAGGTCGTCCCGTCGGTCGAGCAGACCCGGGAGAACCAGGTGGTCGCCCGCGGCCGCGCGGCGGTCCCCGCGTTCTGACCGCTCGGCACGACGTGACCGGCCGACCGGCGGCGCGTTCGGGCGGAAGACCGGACCGGCGATGGCGACCGCGTGCCGGCAGCCGTCACCGGGCCATGCGGGCTTCGGTGGGTTAGCGTGACGGAATGTCCCGACAGGCGTGGGTCCTCGTGGTGATCGCCGGCATTCTGGCCATCGCCACACTGGTCGGCGCGGTGGTGCTGGCGGTGCGGGTGGTGCGGACCCGACGGCTGCTGACCGGGCTCGGCGCAGGCGGCAAGGTCGCCTTCTACGGGGCGCTGATCTACACCATCTTCCCGGTCGACCTGCTCCCGGATCCGATCTACCTGGACGACATGGGCGTTCTGGCGGGGGCTCTGATCTACCTGACCCGGCTGGTGCACCAGCGCCGGGCGGCCGGCCGCCGGCTGCCCGGGCAGCCGGACGCGCCGCCGGACCCGGACCGGACGCGCCGCTCCGTGCCATGATCGTGGTCGGATCGGCGGACGGGGGACGGTCATGGCGGGCGATCACCGGTTGGACGTACGCGACGAGCGTGTCGCCGCGTTCTGCGCGGAACGGCACCTCGCGACGCTGACCACCGTGCGCGCCGACGGCACCCCGCACGTGGTGCCGGTCGGGGTCACCCTCGACCCGGCAGCCGGGCTGGCCCGCGTGATCACCTCCGGCACCTCCCGAAAGGCACGACACGTGGCGGCCGCGGGCGCCGCGGGCATCCCGGTGGCGGTCTGTCACGTGGACGGCCGGCGCTGGTTGACCATCGAAGGGCGGGCGGTGCTCCGCTCGGACCGGGCCGCCGTCGCAGAGGCGGAGCGCCGCTACGCCGAGCGGTACCGGACTCCGCGTCCCAATCCGGAGCGGGTGGTCATCGAGATCACCGTGACCGGCCTGCTGGGCAGCCTCTGAAACCGGCGCGCCTGATCGGCCCCGTCGGTCCCCGCAAGCCACGGCTCCCCAACGGTGACCGTTTCATCCTGGTATGAGCGGATACTGTTCGGCGTCACCGCCGCCGACGGCCATCGTGAGCGTCGGCACAAATCCCCCGGAATCCCGCCCGACCGGCGGCCGTTGCACCCCGTGCGCGACGTGCGTGCCGGGGGAGCGGACGGCGGAATGCCCGCCGGAGCAGGGCCGTTACACCCCCGGTAGGCCCCGGCCTAGACGGCCGCGGGTCGTCGCCCCTGATGAGCCGAGCGCCATTCCCGGTGCTGCCGCCCTCCGCAACTCGGAGGCGCCGACCCCCCGAACGGAGACTCGACCATGAATCCGATCATCCAGAAGAGCGGTCTGTCCGTCGCCGGCATCCTGGTCGCCGGCGGCTGTGCCCTCGGCCCGGCCGTGTCCGCGCAGGCCGTCCCGGTGCAGGGAGCACCGACCACGGCGAGCCAGGGCGACCGGAGCGGTCAGACCGGCCGTTCCGCCGAGCGGATCCTCGGCATCGACTACCAGGCCCAGCCGAACTTCTACTACTGCGGGCCCGCCGCCACCCGCATCGCGCTGTCCGCGCAGGGCAAGGCGCTATCCCAGGACGAGGTGGCCAAACTGCTCGGCACCACCGAGGCGGGCACCCCCTCGGCCCTGGACACCACGCGGGTGCTCAACGAGCTGACCGGCGGCAAGTACCGGACCACGGAGATTCGTGACTCGGTGGCCCGCCCCGAGCAGGTCGAGCAGCTGCGCCGGGACGTGCTGGCCGCGGTGGACGCGGGCCGACCCGTGGTGGCCAACATCAAGGGCACGACCGTGGACATCGACGGCAACCCGCACTCCTACGAGGGCGGCCACTACCTGACCCTGGTCGGTTACCGCGACGGTGGCGACATGATCCGGATCGCCGACCCGGCCGACCCGGCGCTGGGCGAGTACTGGATGAGCCTGCCGAAGGTCGCCAACTGGATCGCCGAGCGCGGCTACTCCTCCTGACCCTGCCGTTTCACCGGGCCGGTCTCCCCCTGTCGGGGAGGCCGGCCCGATCGTCGTTGCGCCTACGGGCGGCGAGGTGCGACCGCCGTCGGGCCCGGGTCGCCCGGGTCGGCCGGGAGCGGTGCAGGTGTCGCCGGGCCGGCGGATGGATGGCCGCCTCCCCAACGCCGGCCGCCCGGCGCACGGCCGTGTTCGCGTCGTCCGGGTCGCAGCCGGCGGCACGGAGCAGATCGCTGGCCGCGGTTCGCAGGCCGGTGACGAGGGCCTCACCGAACGAGCCGACCCCGGTTGCGGCGGCCCGCCCAGCCAGTTCGGCGCACTGCTCGACCAACTGTCGGGTGCGCTCGGGGTAACTACCAACCCGGCACTCCCTGCGCATCTCCGCCGTCGCCCGGCCCAGTCGGGCTATCGCGTCCGGCAGCTCCGGTGGGATGGTCTCGTTGTACTGGAGTGCGGTGGCCGACCAGCGGGCCATCCCGCGGCTGTCCAGCAACAGCCGCTCCAGTTGCCCGGCGGTGCGGGCGTACTCGTGGTACTGCTGGCGGCGGTGCCAACGGGCCGGAGCGATCGTCACCACCTCCTCCGCCCCGCTCAGCGCCTCGTGCAGCCGGCTGAGATCACCCTCGGTGCCGCGGAACCGCTCCAGGACCCGCATCGCCCGGTCGGCGTCGCGCTTCCGCAATGCCTGCGACAGCTCGTCGAGCTGCCCGCAGAGGATCTCGAAGATCGGCGACGCGGCCCGGTCGAGCACCCGCAGTGGGTTGACCGGCAGGAGCAACGCGACCACCGCCAGGCCGACCACGCCCCCCACCAGCGCGTCGAAGATCCGGGGCAACTCCAGACCGCGCTCCATCGGGGCCAGCGTGGAGATCAGCACGGCGGTACCGCCGGCCTGACCGACCAGTTGGCCACCCTTTCCGGCCACCAGCAGCGCGCTGGCGATGGCCAGGGCGACCACCGCGCCGGTCTGCCACGGCCCTGAGCCGAGGAAGAAGCGCAGCGTGTCGCCGATGACGATGCCCAGGCCCACGCCGGCCAGCAACTCGAAGGTGCGCCGGGCCCGCTGCCCGATGGCGGTGGCGATCGTACCGACGGCGGCTGCGGGGGCGAAGACGTGCGCTCCGGGACCGAGCAGCTGCTGCGCGATCAGGGCGGCGAGCCCCGCGGCCAGCCCAGCCTGGATGGCGATCACCAGCGTGAGCTCCCACTGCCGGGCTCGGACCCGGCCGGCCTGCCCGCCGCGGTGCCGCACCCGCTCGACAGCCTGGCCGCCCCGCTCGGCAGCCTCGTCGAGGCGCGACCGGTCGCTCTCGGCTGGTGGGCGATCATCGGCCATGGCGGGGGTTACCCGGACGTCACGGGGACAGTCGTCCCCATCTGCCCCGCCGGCACCAGCAGACCACGGTCTGCCCGTGAAATCCATCGGTGGGTGTGGGTTTGTCGAATGGTTGCGGGGTACCAGGCCGCACACACCCACCGATCCGCAACCGGTAAGGGGCCGTGAGATGACCAACCCGCAGAGCACCGAGGACCAGGATGTCGTCGACCTCCTGGTCGCCGACCACCGTGCGGTCGAGACACTCTTCGTCGAGCTGGAGACCCGGCAGGGCACCCCCGAGTACCGTCGCCAGCTCGTCGACGTGGTGATCGCCGAGCTCGTCCGCCACTCGGTGGCCGAGGAGATGTACGTCTACCCGACCGCGCGCAAGGCGCTCCCCGACGGCGACCAGATCGCCGAACACGAGATCACCGAACACGCCGACGCCGAGCGGACGATGAAGGAGCTGGAGTCCGTCGACCCGTCCGACCCCCGCTTCGACGACGTGCTCGCCCGCCTGACCAGCACCATCCGACACCACGTACGGGACGAGGAGAACGAGCTCTTCCCCCGGCTGCGCGCGGCGACCGCCCGGGAGGAGCTGGTCGAGCTGGCCGACAAGGTGACGGCGGTCAAGGAGATCGCACCGACCCGACCCCACCCGAGCGCCCCGGACCACCCGCCGGCGAACAAGCTGATCGCCCCGGGCACCGGCCTGGTGGACCGGGTGCGCGACGCGCTGAGCGGCCGACCGACCTCGATGCGCGAGCTGCGCGAGAAGAACCAGCACTGACCCGCCGCCGATCCGGCCAGGACAACCCGGGCCGCCGCGTGCACGACGGCCCGGGAGGCGGTCCGGCGCGTCAGCGGACCTGGTCGCCCTCGCCGGTACGCGCCTGAGCCTGGTCCACACCCTTGTCGATCTGGTCGTCGTACTTCCCGCCGGTGCGCTTGTCGGCCATGTCGCCGGCCTTGTCCAGCCCCTGGTCCACCTGCTTGTCGTGCTTGTCCGCGAAATCCTTGGCCTTGTCCATGAAGTCACCCATGGCGCTCCTCCTCCACTCCGGTCACTCCTGTCAGCGTTCCCTGGGTCGGGTAGCGCAAACCGGTCAGTCCGGACGGCGGAGCCTGCCGCGGGCCGTCCGGGCCACACCCGCCACGCCGACCGGTCACCCGCCGTTGGAGCGGTACGGGTGTCGGCGCACGGCCGGCCGGGTACCGACCTCGCGAGATCGAGGAGGACCGACATGGTGGCAGACGAGCCCGGGGCGGGCACCGGGGCGACAACGGGCGGCCCTGGGCCGCGCCAGGCATGGGCGGGGCTTCCCTGGCTGGTCCGGACCGCGGTGTTGTGGAGCGCCTGCCTGGTGGTGGTCGTCGTCGGGCTCTACCTGCTGGGCCGGATCGCCGTGCTGCTGGCGCCGTTGGCCATCGCGCTGGCGGCCACCATCTTCCTCACCGCGCTGCTCGACCCGGTGCTGCTCCGGCTGCGCCGGTTGCGGCTGCCCGCGTCCCTGGCCGCGCTGCTCACCGTCCTGCTGCTGCTCGGCATCCTCGTGGGGGTCGGCGCGCTGGTGTGGAACCTGACCGCGAGCCAGTTCGACCAACTCAGCCAGGAGCTGACCCAGGGACTGGACCGCAGCCGGGACTTCGTCACGTCCACCCTGCCCGTCACTGACGCGCAGCTGGACCGACTGGTCGACCAGGCCCGGCAGGGGCTGAGCGGCAGCTCCCCGGACCCGGTGGCCGGCGCCCGGACCGTGACCGAGGTGCTGGGCTCCGCGCTGCTCGCCCTGGTGCTGCTCTTCTTCCTGCTCAAGGACGGCCGCTCGATGTGGCACTGGGTGCTGTCCCGGATGACCGGCCCGAACCGGCCCGTGGTGGCCGAGGCCGGCAGCGCCGGCTGGCGGACGCTGGGCGCGTACAGCCGGGGCACGATGCTGATCGCCGCGATCGACGCGATCGGCATCGGCCTGGCCCTGGTGGTGTTGCGAGTGCCGCTCGCCCTGCCGCTGGCGCTGATCACCTTCCTCGGCGGGTTCGTGCCGATCATCGGCGCGACCGTGGCCGGGGCGGTGGCGGTGCTGGTGGCGCTGGCCGCCAACGGGCCCACCACGGCGCTGCTCACCCTGGCCGCGGTGATCGCCGTGCAGCAGATCGAGGGCAACCTGTTGGAGCCGTTGGTCATGAAGCGGCAGGTCCGCCTGCACCCGGCGGTGATCCTGGTGGCGGTCACCGCCGGCACCCTGATCGCGGGCATCGCCGGCGCCTTCGTCAGTGTCCCGATCACCGCCGTCCTCTGGCGCATCGTCGACACCGTCCAACGCCACCGCACCGCCCCTCCCGCGGTGGAGGTGTCGGGCACGCCGTCAACCTCATGATCGACGCGAGGGGGCGGTCGTGCGGCTGAGGTGCGTGGTGAACCAGGTGCCGGCTTGGTCGGCGACCTGCTCCAGGGTGCCGGGCTCCCCGAAGAGGTGGGTGGCACCGGGCACCACCCGCAGCTCGCCGACGTCCCCCAGCTCGGCCAGCGCCTGCTCGTTGAGCGCGATGACCTCCTCGTCCAAGCCGCCCACGAGCAGCAACGTCGGGGTCCGTACCTGGGCCAGAGCGCCGCCGGCCAGGTCGGGTCGACCGCCCCGGGACACCACCGCGGCCACCCGGTCCGCGCGGGACGCCGCCGCGACCAGGGCTGCCGCGGCACCCGTGCTCGCTCCGAAGAGGCCGATCGGCACGTCACCGGCGGGGCGCTCGGCCGCCAACCAGTCGACGATCCCGGCCAGCCGGCTGGCCAACAGCCCGATGTCGAACCGCAGTTCGGCGGTGCGCGCGTCCACCTCGTCCTCGGCCTGGGTGAGCAGGTCCACCAGTACCGTGCCGAGTCCGCGATCGTTCAGCGTCTGTGCCACCGCCACGTTGCGCGGGCTGTGCCGCGAGCTGCCGCTGCCGTGCGCGAAGAGCACCACGCCCACCGGCTGCGCGGGCAGCATCAGGTCCGCGGGGAGTTGAGCGTCCCCGACCGGGATGGTCACCGTGCTGCGCTGCTCGTCCATGCCCCACCCTTCCCGTGCTCGCCTGTGCTGGGGGTACCCAACCCGTCGCGCCGCACGCACCCAGCCGCGTCGACCGTGGGTGGTGTTTGCCGGGTGGGCCGTCGGGTAGGCGAGGGGCGACCGCAGACCGTGTCGGCGCAACCGCGCCCCGACGGATCGCGAGGATCGCCATGGCCCAGCAGCAGACGTCGCGGCAGCAGCAGATGGATGAGCGGAACCGGCGGGAACAGGACGCCGAGCGAAGCCGGGACTGGGGGGACGAGGCCGCGCAGGCGCGGACTCCCGAGGATCCCCGGGCGATGGCGCCCAGGGACGCGTTGGGACGCCCGTCCACCGGCGAGCCCGTCTGACGCACCGGCCGGGTCCACCGACGGTCCGGGGCCGCCCCGGCGCTCGACCGGCGAGGGCCCACCTGAGATTTCGACGGCTGGGGCGGGAGTGATCCCGCCCCAGCCGTCACTGCTCGTGCTCGGGCAGCCGCAGCAGCGGCGACCTGCCCGGCGGCTGCTCCGGCGGCGGCCCGGACGGATCGGCCGGCGGCACCGGCACGGTCACCGGCTCGTCGCAGGTGACCCGCAGCACCTGGTCGTGGTGGCGCAGCTCCACCACGTCATCCGGGCCACCGTGGCGCAGCGAGTACGTCGTCTGGTGCGGCCGCACGTCCACCCGCAACGCCAACCCGCGCCACTGGAGCGAGAACTCCAGCCGGCTGAGTCGGCTGGAGAGCCGGGGCGCGAACGACAGACGACCATCGTGGTCCCGCAGTCCGCCGAGCCCACCGACCAGGGCGAGCCACGCCCCGGCCAGCGAGGCCATGTGCACGCCGTCCCGAGTGTTCTCGTTGAGGTTGTGCAGGTCCATCAGCGCGGCCTCGCGCAGGTAGATGTGCGCCAGCTCGGGATGGCCCACCTCGGCGGCGAGCACCGCCTGGGTGCAGGCCGACAGTGACGAGTCGCGTACGGTGCGGCGCTCGTAGTAGTGGAAGTTGCGCACCTTCTGGTCGGGGGTGAACGCGTCCCCCCGCCAGTGCATGGCCAGAACGAGGTCGGCCTGCTTGACCACCTGCTTGCGGTACAGGTCGAAGTAGGGGTAGTGCAGCAGCAGGGGGTACTTCTCCGCCGGCGTGTGCGCGAAGTCCCACTCCTGGAGCCGGGTGAACCCTTCCGTCTGCTGGTGGACCTGAAGCTCCTCGTCGTACGGGACGTGCATCGAGCTGGCGGCGTCCCGCCAGCTCGCCGCCTCCTCGTCGGTGACCCCGAGGTTCAACGCCTCATCCCGGTAGCGCATCACCACGTCGGCGGCGGCGTAGAGGTTCCGCTGCGCCATCAGGTTCGTGTAGATGTTGTCGTTCTTGATCGCGGTGTACTCGTCGGGGCCGGTGACTCCGTCGAGGTGGAACCGCCCGTGCCGGTCGTGGTGGCCGATCGAGCGCCACAGTCGGGCCGTCTCCACCAGCAGCTCCAGCCCGATCTCCCGTTCCAGGTCGGTGTCCCCGGTGACCAGCACGTAGCGGCGCAGCGCGTCGGCGATGTCGGCGGCGATGTGGAAGGCCGCGGTGCCGGCCGGCCAGTACCCGGAGGATTCCGGACCTTCGATGGTCCGCCAGGGGAAGGCCGCGCCCTTGAAGTTGAGTGTCTCGGCCCGCTCCCGGGCCTGCTCCAGAGTGCTGTATCGCCAGTGCAGCGCGTTGCGCACGGCGCTCGGCTGGGTGTAGGTGAGCACCGGCAGGACGAACATCTCGGTGTCCCAGAACGCGTGCCCGTCGTAGCCGGGGCCGGTCAGCCCCTTCGCCGAGATCGGCCGACGCTCGGCCCGGGCGCCGGCCTGGAGCACGTGGAAGAGGCCGAAACGGACGGCCTGCTGCACCTCCGGGTCACCCTCGACCCGCACGTCGGCCGCGTCCCAGAACTCGTCGAGGTAGCTGCGCTGCTCGCGGCAGAGGCCGTCCCAGCCGTCCAGTCGGGCCCCGGCCAGCGCCGCCCCGACCTGGTCGCGCAGCGCGGGAAGCGAGCGCCTGCTCGACCACCCGTACGTCAGGTACTTGACGATCCGCAGTTTCTCACCGGGCTTGAGTACACAGGCGATCGTGGTGCGGACCCAGTCCTCGTACCCCTCGGACTCGATGGTGGTGCGGTCCGGGCCGTGCACCTCGTGTTCCATCGCGGCGGCCACCCGCAGGCCGGACACCTTGGTGCGGTGGATCAGCTGCCCGCCGTCCGGCGTGGTCAGCTCCTCCTCGGCCTGCAACGGCGACTCCAGCACCGCGGCGACCCGGGGGTCCTTGCTCTGCGCGGGCAGCGTCTCGTTGGCGACCAGCTCGGACTGCACGATCAGCCGGAGCGGACCGTCGACGGCCTCCACCTCGTAGTTGATGGCGGCGACCGATCGCTGGGTGAACGACACGAGCCGGGTGCTGCGAACCTTGACCTCCCGGCCGGCCGGCGAGCGCCATTGCAGCTCCCGGTGCAGGGTGCCGGCACGCATGTCGAGGATCCGCTCGTGGGAGAGCAGCTCGCCGTAGCGCACGTCGAGCGGTTCGTCGTCGACCAGCAGCCGCATCAGCTTGCCGTTCGTGACGTTGACGATGGTCTGCCCGGACTCGGGAAAGCCGTATCCGGCCTCCGCGTACGGCAGCGGACGCAGCTCGTAGAACGAGTTGAGGTACGTGCCGGGCAGGCCGTGCGGCTCGCCCTCGTCGAGGTTGCCGCGCAGTCCGACATGCCCGTTGGAAAGCGCGAAGACGGACTCCGACTGGGCCAGCACGTCCATGTCCAGCCGGGTCTCCCGGACGTGCCAGGGCTCGACCGGATAGGCCCGTTCCCGGATCACGCCAGGCCCCGCTCTCCGGTGGGGTTCGTGACGGCGGGCGGTGGCGGTGGGTCGACGTCGCCCGCGTCGAGCAGGTCGGCGAGGTCGGTGACCACGATGTCGGCGCCGTGCGTGCGCAGCTCGTCGGCCTGCCCGACCCGGTCGACGCCGATCACGTAACCGAAGCCGCCGGCCCGACCGGCGGCCACCCCGGAGAGCGCGTCCTCGAAGACGGCGGCCTGCGCCGGGTCGACGCCGAGCAGCCGGGCCCCGGCCAGGAACGTGTCGGGGTACGGCTTGCCGCGCAGGCCCTGAGCCCGGGCCACCAGCCCGTCGACGCGCGCCTCCAGCAGCCGGTCCAGCCCGGCGGCTGCGACGACCTCCCGCCCGTTGGCGCTCGCGGTCACCACGGCTCGGCGCAGCCCGGCGGCGGTCGCCGCCTCCAGGTAGCGCACCGATCCCGGATAGACGTCGACGCCGGCGCTACGGAGGCGCTGGAGCAGCAGGACGTTCTTGCGGTTGCCGACTCCGTTGACCGTGTCGGCGTCCGGCGGGTCGTCCGGGCTGCCTTCGGGCAGCACGATCCCGCGGGAGGCCAGGAACGACCGGACGCCGTCGGCGCGGGGTCGACCGTCGACGTAGCGGTTGTAGTCCGGGCCGGGGTCGAACGGCTGGAACGGCTCACCGGTGGCTGTGGCGCGCTGCCGCAGGAACTCGTCGAACGTCTCCGTCCAGGCGGCGTTGTGCACCTTTGCGGTCTGCGTCAGCACACCGTCGAGGTCGAAGAGACAGGCGGTCACGTGAGCAGGTAGGCCCAGCACGCTACGAATCTAACCATCCGTCCGGGTTGGCAAACCCGTTTCCGCCGCCACCGGCGCGGCTCAGTTCGGCCGCAGGGTCCAGATCACGGTCATCGCCGAGGTGGGCGTGCCGTCCTCGGTGGTGATCTCCACCTCGACCGGGAACTCGGGCCGTCTGCCGGACTCCAGCTCATCGACCACCTCAAGAGCCGGCCGGCCCAGCCGCGCGGTGGCCAGCACCGGCCCTCGTGCCAGCTTGCGATAGGCGATCTCGGCGCGGACGGCGAGCGGCACGGCCCGGTCCAGCAGCTGCCCGAATGCTGCCAGCACCACCGCGCCGGAGGCCGTCTCACCGAGGGTGAACATGGCCCCGGCGTGCGGCCCGCCGACGTGGTTGTGGGTGGCGGGCGAGTCGGGGAGCCGGACGACCGCCCGCACCCCGCCCGCCGCCTCGGGCGCCACCTCGACGAACTCGAACCCGAGCGTACGGGCGAACGGGACCGCTTCCAGCATGCCGGCCGCCACCTGGCGAGAGTCGATGGTCATGACCTGACGTTACTAGCCGGTAACCATGGCGGCAACCAGGGATTTCCCGGCCCGGACGGTGCTCAGAGGTTCGCGATGGTCCGCAGGATCTCGGCGTAGAAGTTGCCGTCGATGCTGCGGAAGAGGGCGAAGTCCTGCCCCGGGTCGCCGAAGAACGGACGCAGCGTCCAGGCCAACTGGGTGCCGACGAAGCCGAAGAGCAGGATCCAGATGTAGAGCAGGGTCATGCTGGCCGGCCGCTGCGTCGGCTCGCCACGCCGCACCGGGGGGCTGGCCCACGGACGGTGCGGCTGCCCGTAGCCGGGGGGCAGCATGCCGGGCGGGAACGCGGGGACGGCCGGCTGTCCGCCCCACTGAGCGGGAACCTGTGCCGGAACGGCCGGCGACCCGGCGTCGGGGGCGGCGCCGTTCGGGAGCGTACCGGCGGACCCGGCCGACCCGGCTCTCGCCGACACGGTGACCGGCTCGGCGACCACGCCGGCCGGCACCGCGGCGGCGGGCACGGCGGCCGGCGCGGCAGCGGTGGGCACGGCGGCCGGGGCGGCAGCGGTGGGCACGGCGGCCGGGGCGGCCTGCGCCGGGGCCTGAGCCTGGGCCGCCTGCGGGGCGAGCAGGCCGTGATCGTTGAGCACCTGCATCCCGCCGGTCAGGAAACGCAGCCCGACGAGCGCGGACAGGGTCAGGATCGCCACGTTGAGCAGCTTGAAGAAGCCGTAGTCGGGCGCGGTGATCAGGAAGAAGAGGCTGATCGGCGCGAACGCCACGGCGAGCATCGAGGTGACCGTGATGGCCACCATCACCAGCGCCAGTGACTGGCGCACCGAGAGGCGGGCACCGAACACCAGATTGAACAGGTAGAGCGTGGGCAGGCAGATGGCCAGCGTGACCAGGAACAGCAGCGGCAGCTTCAGCGCGGAGGTCAGCGCCATCAGTGGGCTGTGAAAGGCGCCCAGCACCGCCCCGTAGCAGGCGAGCGCGATGGCGGAGCTGGCCAGCATGCGCCCGGTCAACGCGTTCAGGTCACGCTCGGCGACGATCTGCTGCCAGATGCCCTGCCGGTCGCGGAGGATGCGCTCGATGACGAGCGGGCTGGGACGGTCACCCGACACGGGTGCACCCCTCTCGGTGGGTCTTGCACAGTGGACTGGGTGCGCAGACCGTAGGACACCGGCGGGTGCCGCCGCCACCCCGCTCCGGCGTGGTGTCAGCGCCACCCCACGTCGATGCGGCCACCGCGCTCGTCGAAGAAGTGCAGCGCGTCCATCCGGACCGCCACGGCGAGCGGGTGACCTGCGGCGACCGCCGGGTAGGGCGCCAACCGCACCGCCAGCTCCGCCGGGCGGCGGTGGTGCCGACCCGGGTCAGGAAGGACGCTCGTCCGGGTCCCACCGGCGGCGTCGTCCGCCTCCGGAGTCTTGCCGGCCAGTCGCTGCATCACCGAGCTGAACCGGCGCAGACCGCGCTGGCCCACCGGCGGATCGTCCAGCCGCGCGCCCATCTCGTCGACCACGATCGCGGTCGCCCCGATGTCGAGGAACGCCAGCGACTCGTGCCCGTGGTGCTCCAGGTAACGGATCCGGCCGCGCAGCACGTCGCCGGGGCTGTCCGGGGAGACCGGGGTGAGCGCCTCGGCCCGCATGCCGACCACGATCCGCTCGCCGTGGTAGTGCGCCACCGCCCGGCTGCGGATGTCGTCCCAGGGCAGGTAGAGCGACTGCTCGCCAAGGTTGAGCGTGACGTACCGGTCCAGGTGCACGTAGACCGACGCCTCGAGAAGGTTCATCCGCGGGCTGCCCAGGAAGGCGGCCACGTAGAGCGTCGCCGGCCGGCCGTACACCTGGGTGGGGGTGCCCACGTCCTGGAGCACGCCGCGGCGCATGATCGCCACCCGGTCGGCCATGGTGAGGGCCTCCGCCTGGTCGTGGGTGACGTAGACGGTGGTGACGCCCAGCTCCCGGGTGAGACCCGAGATCTCCGCACGCAGCTCCGCGCGCAGCCCGCTGTCCAGGTTGGACAACGGCTCGTCCATCAGGAACAGACCCGGCCGGCGGACGATGGCCCGACCCATGGCGACGCGCTGCCGCTGACCGCCGGAGAGCTGACCCGGCTTGCGGGCGAGCACGTCGCCGATGCCCAGCGCGCTGGCCACGTCGGTGACCCGCTCACCCCGCGGCGTCGGCTCCATCCCGGCCAGGCGCAGCGGGAACGCGATGTTGTCACCCACCGTCATGTGCGGATAGAGGGCGAAGTCCTGGAAGACCATCGCGATCTTCCGGTCCCGGGGTGGCAGGTCGTTCGCGAGCTCGCCGTCGAGCAGCACCGCGCCCTGGGTCGGGTCCTCCAACCCGGCGATCATCCGCAGCACGGTGGACTTGCCGCAGCCGGACGGGCCGAGCAACACCATGAACTCGCCGTCGTTCACATCCAGGTTGATGCTGTCGACGGCCAGCGTGCCGTCCTTGAAGATCTTGGAGACATCCTTGAGCGCGACGGTGGTCACCGTCTCCTCCCCCAGCTCGTTGACCGAACTCCAGAAGACTGTGACCAGGATCATTGAATTCGCACATCGGGTGAACGTCTCATGTTCGATCGATGTCGCTGCTATTAAGCGACACAAGGTCGGCGCCGGGCGTGATCAGCAGCGCGGAGGCCTCTCGTCCGGCTCACCGAGGAACACCCGGCGTACCACCCGCTCCGCCGCGCGCCCGTCGTCCAGCGTGCAGAACCGGCCCCGGAAATGCGCACGGGCCTTGGTCGCCGCGTCCGAGCGCACCGCGTCGGTGCGGAACAGGTCGAGCAGGTCGGTGAACGTGGTGGCCACGGCGCCCGGCGGCTCCGCCGTCACGTCGAAGTAGACGCCCCGGGCCAGTCGGTACGCCTCCCAGTCCGGGGTGTAGAGCACGATCGGCCGGTCCAGCACCGCATAGTCGAACATCGCCGAGGAGTAGTCGCTGACCAGCACGTCGGCCACCAGGTAGAGGTCCTCGACCCGCTGGTGGCCGCTGACGTCGCGGACCCGGTCCCGGTCCACGGCGCGGCGGGGGCCGCGGTCCCGGTCGTGGAAGTAGTGGCTGCGCATCAGCAGCCGACCGTAGTCACCCAGCGCCTCGACGAACCGGTCCGGGTCGAACGGTGGCCGATAGCCGGGCAGATGCTCGCGGTGCGTCGGGGCGTACAGCACCACCTGCTCGTCGGGGTCGAGGCCGAACTCGGCGCGCAGCCGGCGCACCTCGTCGGGGCCGGCGTTGACCAGTCGGTCGTTGCGCGGGTAGCCGACCTCCAGGGTGGTGTACGAGGCCGGGTACGCCCGGTCCCACATCTGGGTGGAGAAGCTGTTCGCGCTGACGCTGTAGTCCCAGCGGTCCACCCGGCGCAGCAGACCGGCGAAGTCCATCGCGCCGGCGCCGATCGGGTAGCGCTGCTGGTCCAGCCCCATCACCTTGACGGGCGTGCCGTGGTGGGTCTGCACGTGCACCTGCTCCGGCCGCTTGCGGACGAAGTCCGGGAAGTTGACGTTGTTGACCAGCCACCGGGCCCGGGCCAGCGCCCGGTAGTAGGCCGGGGTGCCGGCGACCACGTACTCCGCCCCGTCCGGCACGGTGTCCACCCGGTCCCGGCGCACGATCCACACCCCACGCACCCCGGGAGCCAGCCGGCGGGCCACCTCGTAGATCGCCGCCGGGTTGCAGGCGTACCCCCGGTACCAGTAGGCCGCGTACACCGCGAGCGTCGGATCCACCGGCCGGCGCAGCTCCGCCCGGTAGTACTCGCGCAGCAGTCCGTCGCGGGCCAGCCGGGCGCCGCGCCGTGCGGCCGGCCCGACCCGGCGGCGGGCGGTACGGGTCTTTCGGCGAGTGGTGTCGCGGGCCCGGCTCGCTGCCCGCAACGCGCTGAACGTCCGCCAGCGGCCGGTGGCGGCCAGCCGGTGTTTGATCCCTTCGACCCCGCCCGGTGCCGGGTATCCGCCGCTGGGCAGCCAGCGCGCGTAGTCGGCGGTGATCTGTGTGAAGAAGGCGGGCCGCAGTTCCGGGGCGATCCGCTGGCCGTTGCCGAGCACGGTCAGGTAGTGCCAGATCATCCGCTCGAAGACCGCCGGCCGCAGGGCGTCCACCGCCGGCCCCCACGCGTCCATGAGGTGGAAGACCCGGTGCCACTGCGGGAACACCTCGAAGTGCCGGTCACCCCTGGTTCGGGTGATCGCGCCGGCCCGGCGCTGCCGGTAGTTGACGCAGACCCGATCGAGTACGCCGATCCGCTGCGCCGCCATCAGCACCGGGTAGCTGAACGAGACATCCTCGTACCAGCCGGGCTGGAAGCGCAGCCCCAGGTCGACGAGGAACTCCCGGCGTACCAGCCGGTTCCACGCGGTGTGCAGCAGCCGCATCGCCTCCGGCCGGTCCCGCAGCCGGAAGGTTGCCGCACCGGGCGACTCCGGGAAGACCTCCGCCATCGCGCTGCGGGTGGCGCTGTCGTTCCAGTGCGTACGGACGTGGTCGACCAGCAGCACGTCCGGCCGGGTGACGCGCAACCGTTCGGCGACCTCCGGCAGGCACTCCGGCGCCAGCCAGTCGTCGCCGTCGAGGAACCAGACGTACTCCCCGACGGCCTGGTCCAGCCCGATGTTGCGGGCCGGACCGAGACCGACGTTCTCCGGCAGCCGGACCGACCGGACCCGCTGGTCGCGGGCCGCGTACTCGTCGATGATCTCCCCGCTGGAGTCCGGCGAGCAGTCGTCGACCGCGATCACCTCGAGGTCGGTCTCCGGCTGGCCGAGGATCGAGTCCAGGCACTCGCGCAGGTATCCCTGCACCCGGAAGGCCGGCACCACGAAACTGATCAGGGCCATCCGGCCGTCCCTCCGTCAGTGCGGCGCGACACCTCCCACCGGCGCGGCCGACGCCCGCGCGCTGCGAGCCGGACGCACGAACCAGGCCAGGACGACGCTCACCACAAAAACCACGAGAAGGTACGTACCGAGTGTAGCCATGCCGATACTCACGATTCCGGCAATCGCGGCGAGGGCCAGCAGCACCGAACGTCCCTCCCAGCCCAGCGTGGCCGAGTGCAACGGAGGCGCCGCCTGCCGCTTCTCCAGCCGTGCGGTCAGGTCGTAGTGGTGCACGGTGAGCACGAAGACGTACCCGAAGATCAGCCACCCCGGCGCGCCGCCGACGACCCCGACCGCGATCGCGAACAGGTACTCGGCGGCCCGCAGCGCCGCGGGCACCAGCCAGTCCAGCGGGCCGTTGTGCGCGGCCCCGGCGCCCAGGCCACCGACCAGCAGCACCAGCAACGCCACCGGCACCGTCCAGCGCAGCCCGTCGGGCGCGTCGCCCAGCAACGCCGCGACCAGCAGTACCGCCGCACCGAGCGCGGCGATCACCGCCAGGGTGAGCGGCCCCATCCGGCGTACCACCGGCAGCCGGCGGGCCAGCGGGCCGTCGTCGCGGTGCAGCGTGGCATCGACCGTGTCCAGCACCGGCACCCACATCCAGCGGGCCCGCAGCGTACGCAGCGCCCCGGTGTACGCGAACGCCAGCACGCCCCACACCAGCACCGCGATCAGACTGACCAGCGGGTTGAACAGCGCCACGGTCAGCGCGATCAGCGCCCACCGCTCGCCGATCGGAAAGACCACGGTCCGCTTCAGCCAGTACGACAGCGAGCCGGTGTCCGCCTGCACCCGCGTCGACGCCGCGTTGAGCCGGTCGCCGATCCCGCCGGTGGCACCCGTCGCCGACCGGGGCCGGCGAGCCGCCTCATCGTGCAGCACCCCGTACCAGGTGTCGGTCATGTGCCGGACGGTCTGCAAGGTCATCGCGGCGATCGCCAGCGCCCAGCCGTTGCCCAGGCCGGCGTGGCTCACGCCGAAGCCCAGCCCGGCGTAGACCAGGTATTCCTTGGCCCGGTCCGCCATCGTGTCCAGCCAGCCACCCCAGGCGCTGAAGTGCCGGGTGTAGCGGGCCAACTGGCCGTCCACGCAGTCCAGCACGAACCCGAGGTAGAGCAGCACCGCGCCGCTGACCAGCGCGAGCCGACCCCCGACCCCGAACAGCACCGCGGCGGCCAGCGCGAAGAGCACCGAGATCACCGTGACCCCGGTCGGGGTGAGCCGGAGCCGGGCCGCCAACCGCACCACGTACGGCGACCAGGTGCTGACGAAGTAGGTGGAGAAGAAGTCGTCCTTCTCCTTCACCGCCAGCCGCAGCTCGGCCCGGTCCTCGTCGACCGCGGTGACCGCGGCCTCGGCGGCGGCCAGCCCGGCCGCGTCGTCGACCCGGTGCGCGACGAGCAGACGTACCCGCTGGGCGAAGATCAGCGTGCCGAGCGCGGCGAGACCCGCGACGAGCCGGTCCACGGCGGACCCGGGGCCGCCGGCCGCGGCCGGCGCGAGACGCCCGGCCGGCCCGGCCTCGGTGGGCCCGAACGGGGCGACCTCCCCGGCCGGGCCGAGGGGGGTGGCGATCGGCAGTACGCCGACCGCGGCGGCCCGGGCGGCGGCGGCCAGCGTCGGCAGGTCACTCACGCCGACCCGCAGCGCGCCGCCGAACACGCCGGTGGCGTCGCCGTCCAGGGCGTCCACCGCACCGGCGTCGACCACCTGGCCGCGTTCCTCCCGCACGGCGGTCCGCCCGGGCACCGGCGGGTCGGTGAGCACCAGCGCCACCGTCGGTCCCACCGGGCTGGTGGCCAGGTGTCGCAGCACGGCGGTGTGCGCGACCAGGTCGGTGCCGGTGACCAGCAGCGGGCCGGTGGCGGTGTCCGCCAGCGCGGCCAGCTCGTCCAGGCCGGCGACGAACCGCACCTCGTCCGCCCCGGCCTTCCGCAGCTGGGCGGCGAGCCGGTCGGCCAGCGGCTCGCCGGTCGCGGTGGTCAGGCCCGCCGCGGGCGTCCCGGCGGCGAGCACGATCGCGAGCGTCACCGCGGGACCGCGGCGTGGTACGCGTCGAGCGCCTCGGCGATGGTGCCGTCGAGCATCAACCGGCCCGCGTCGAGGTACATCCCCCGACGGCAGAACCGGGTCAGGTCCTTTTCGTTGTGTGACACCAGCACCAAGGTGCGCCCCTCCCCGAGCAGACGATCAATCGTCGCGTAACACTTCTTGCGGAACTCCGCGTCCCCGACCGCGGTCACCTCGTCCATCAGCAGGATCGGGTGCGGCAGGTGCGAGATGATCGCGAAGCCGAGCCGCACCTTCATCCCCGACGAGTAGTGCCGCACCGACGTGTCGATGGCCCGTTCCACCTGCTCACCGGCGAACTCGACGATCTCGTCGAAGTGCCGCTTCAGATAGCCCGTCGACAGCCCGTGCAGCCCACCGACCAGGTGCAGGTTCTCCCGCCCGGTCAGGTCGTTGGAGAAACCGGCGGAGAGCTCCAGCAGCGGGGCCACCGCCCCGTGCACCCGGATGCTGCCCTCGTCCGGAATGAGCACTCCGGCGATCAACCGCAGCAGGGTGCTCTTGCCGGTGCCGTTCCGGCCGATCACCCCGACCGTCTCGCCCGGCTCGACGGTGAACGACACGTCGCGCAACGGCCAGAACTGGCCGGGCAGGGCACCCCGCCCGCCCCGGTGGATGAACAACTCCCGCAGCCGCAGTTGCCGGCGGCGGTTGCGGACGAACCGGATGCCCAGGCCGTCCGCCTCGATGATCGGCGCGGCCATGTCAGAGTTCCTTGAGCACGGCGGGTTCCAACCGGCGGAACGACCACCAGCCGGCGGCCAGCACCAGCACGCTGCCCACGACCGTGGTCACGAGGAGCCGGATGCCCGGAAACTCGTCCGGGTACCAGATCGCGTGGTGCAGTTGGAAGATCCCGACCAGCGGGTTCAGCTCGTACGCCACCTTCAGCCAGCCCGGCAGCCCGGATTCCTGGACCAGGCTGAGCGGGTAGATGATCGGAGTGGCGTAGAAGAGCACCCGGATGATCAGCCGCATGAACCGCTCCACGTCACGCATCAGCACGTTCCACGCGGACAGCAGCAGGGCCAGGCCGGTCAGCAGCACCGCCTGGACGGCGACCGCGAGCGGCAGGGAGAGCAGCGACCAGCCGGGATGGATCCGGCCGTGCGCCGCGTAGATCACCGCGATGGCGATCAGGATCGGCAGGCCGGCCGCGTACTCGGCGAACCGGCCGGTGACCCGGCCGATCGGGAAGACCTGACGCGGCACGTTCATCGTGGTGATCAGCCGGGACTGGCCGGTCAGCGCGTTGGTCGCCTCACTCAACGCCGAACTGGTCCACATCCAGGCGAAGATCCCCGTGATCAGGAACAGCGGATACGACCCGGCCGCCTCGCCGAGGTGCCGCCCGGTGTCCCGCGAGTAGAGCACGCCGAAGACGAACCAGTAGATGGCGCCCATGCCGAGCGGCTCGATCAACGACCACAGGTAACCCAGCACCGACTGCTGGTACTTGACCGCCAGGTCCCGTCTGACCAGGATGCGCAGCGAGTTGCGGTGCGACCACAACGCCGCGACGCCAGAGGTCACCGCTGCCTCCCGCCTCCTGAAACGGACGACAGGTTAGCAGTCGGTGAACGAATGCCCCGAATCGGCCGGACTCAGCACTCGATCACGTTGACGGCCAGACCGCCCCGCGCCGTCTCCTTGTACTTGACCTTCATGTCGGCGCCCGTCTCCCGCATCGTCTTGATGACCTTGTCCAGCGACACCTTGTGCACACCGTCGCCGCGCAGCGCCAGCCGGGAGGCCGTGATCGCCTTGATGCTAGCCACCGCGTTCCGCTCGATGCAGGGGATCTGCACCAGGCCACCCACCGGGTCGCAGGTCAACCCGAGGTTGTGCTCCATTCCGATCTCGGCGGCGTTCTCCACCTGCTCCGGGGTGCCGCCGAGCGCCTCGGCGAGCCCCGCCGCGGCCATCGAACAGGCCGAACCCACCTCACCCTGGCAGCCCACCTCCGCGCCGGAGATCGAGGCGTTCTCCTTGAACAGCACGCCGATCGCGCCGGCCGCCAGCAGGAACCGCACCACGCCGTCGTCATCGGCGTTCTCGATGAACCGGGTGTAGTAGTGCAGCACCGCCGGGATGATCCCCGCCGCGCCGTTCGTCGGCGCGGTGACCACCCGGCCGCCGGCCGCGTTCTCCTCGTTCACCGCCAGGGCGAACAGCGTCACCCAGTCCATCGCGCGCAGCGGATCGGTGGTCGCCGTGTCCGCCTCCAGGCTGCGCCGCAGCTCCGCCGCGCGCCGCCGGACCTTCAACCCACCCGGGAGTACGCCGTCCCGCTCACAGCCGCGCTCCACGCACTCCCGCATCACGCGCCAGATCTCCAGCAGGCCGGCCCGGATCTCCGCCTCGCTGCGCCAGGAGAGCTCGTTGGCCAGCATCACCTCGCTGATCGAGAGGCCGGTGGCGGTGGTCACCTCCAGCAGCTGCGCCCCGGTCAGGAAGGGGTACCGGACCCGCGTGCCGTCCGGCTTGATCCGGTCCGCGCCGGCCGCCGCCTCGTCCACCACGAAGCCGCCACCGACCGAGTAGTAGGTGCGGGTGCGCACCTCAGCCCCGGTCCGGTCGTACGCCGCGAAGGTCATCCCGTTCGGGTGGTACGGCAGCGACCGACGGCGGTGCAGCGTCAGGTCCCGGTCCGGGTCGAAGTCGATCTCGTGCGCGTCCAGCAGGCTGATCCGCCGCTCCGCCCGGATCCGCTCGACCCGGGGGCCGACGGTGTCCGTGTCGACCGTCTCCGGCGCCTCGCCGGCCAGCCCGAGCAGCACCGCCCGGTCGCTGCCGTGGCCGTGCCCGGTGGCGCCGAGCGAGCCGAACAGTTCGGCCTGCACCCGCGCGGTGTCGGCGAGCAGCCCGTCGGCCTTGAGCCCGGCCACGAAGGTACGCGCGGCCCGCATCGGGCCCACCGTGTGCGAGCTGGACGGCCCGATGCCGACACTGAAGAGGTCGAAAACACTGATCATGGCTGCGCTTCCTCGCCGTCGTCCCGTGGTGCGGGATCCGGCCCGGTCGTGGCCACCTGATCCGGCGGCCCCGCTCGTGGCCGCCCGGTCGGGTGGCCGCCGGTCACCCGGGGTGTGGGTGCCCGACCAGCCAGCCTACCCGTCCAGTTCAGGCCCTACCCGGCCACCGGGACGTGGACACCTACCCGCCACCTCCGCGCCACCTGCCCCGCCGCGCTCCCACGCTGGCGTCCGCGTCGGCGTGCTTTCCAGGAGGCGTCGGAGTGGGGCCGCACGGGTAAGTACCTACGGGTCCACGGGTTGTCGATCCTCCTCTGGACCGAGGGAGAGGTGGCCGTCCCTTTCTACCGTGGATTGCAGACGCGGCGTACCGCCGCAGAGTGGGAGTACGACGATGAGTCGCAAACTGGTTCGGCCCCGCCAGGGGCGCATGATCGCCGGTGTCTGCGCCGGCCTCGGTCAGCGGTTCGGCATGTCCGCCGGGATGGTCCGGCTGCTGTTCCTGCTGTCGCTGCTGCTGCCCGGCACCCAGGTGATCGTCTACCTGGTCCTCTGGCTCCTCATGCCGAACGAGGACCGCTACCTCGCCTCCACCGCACACTGACCCTTCCCCTGCGGGAAACCGCGCGGCGTGCGGCAGCAACGTCAGGGATTCTGCTGCCGCACGCCCGCGGAGGCACCAACGTCCCTGAAGGTCCACGGATCTTGCGTGGGAACGGAGCGCAAGGCGGTGCGGCGGGTTTCGGACGGAAGCGCCCGCCCCGACGGTTGTCGGGGCGGGCGCTTCGGCGTGCGGGGGTACGCGGGTCAGGGAGCCGTGTAGGTGACGGTGACCTGCGTGTAGCCGAGGGAGCGCAGCAGCCCCTCCAGCATCTTGCGGGTGTTCTCCTCGGCCCGGGCGGAGAGCCCGCTGTCCCGGGCGGCGGCGGTGATCCGTTCCTCGGCGAGCTGGTAGACCTGCTGCTGCCGGTTGGGGTCGTTGCCGACCAGGTCACCGAGCCGGTTGAGCAGACCGCGCTGCTCGGCGAAGACGTAGCTCTTCTCCAGGTCGAGGTTGGTCTGGCCGAGCTGCGGCGCGGGCAGCTTGATCTCGACCGAGGTGCCGTCGGCGGACTCGACGACGGCGCCCTCACCGATCTTGCCGAAGTCGACGTACGCCTCGACGCTGCCCGCCCCGACGAACAGGGTGCGTTCGTTGAGCAGGAAGTCCGGAACGTTGCGCCGGTCGTTCTGGGTGTCGACCACGACCTGGAAGTTGCCCTCGGCGGCCACGTAGCGGCTGAGGTCCTGAATCGACTTCAGCAGCGGCGGCTGGCTGCGGTCGGTCTGCTCCTTGGCGAAGGGGTTGCGGAAGTCCGGCAGGATGCCGGTCGCCTGCACGCCGAGCAGCACCACCACGGCCAGCGCGGCGGCGCCGAGCAGCACGAGCAGGCCACGGGCCGGCCCACCGGCGCCACCGGTCGTGGGGCCGCCCGAGCCGCCCGGCGTGTCGGCCGTGGGCTCCGGTGTGGCTGCCGACCGCTCCTTGAGATCGTCGCCGGTCGGATAACCGGGGAACTCCCTCGTGGGCTCGTTGATGCCAGCGTCGCGGACCATCACGCTCACCGTCCTCGTCAGACACGTCGTCTGTCATTGACGGTACGGCCCCCGTACGACAGCCGCGCGTCGAGCGGCCGGAAAGCATAAACGGGCAGGTCAGGCGAAGGCGGAGAGCCCGGTGAGCCGCTGTCCGACGACGAGCTGGTGGATCTCCGAGGTGCCCTCGTACGTCAGCACGCTCTCCAGGTTGTTCGCGTGCCGCATCACCGGGTACTCCCCGGAGACGCCGTTGGCGCCGAGGATGGTGCGGCACTGCCGGGCGATGGCCAGGGCCTCCCGCACGTTGTTCAACTTGCCCACGCTGACCTGCTCGGGTCGCAGCCGGCCGGCGTCGGCGAGGCGGCCCAGGTGCAGCGCGAGCAGTTGGCCCTTCACCAGCTCGACGGCCATGTCGGCGAGCTTCGCCTGGGTGAGCTGGAAACCGGCCAGCGGGCGACCGAACTGGGTGCGGGTGGTGGCGTACGTCAACGCGGTCTCCAGGCAGTCCCGGGCGGCGCCGACCGAGCCCCAGACGATGCCGTACCGCGCTTCGGTGAGGCAGCTCAGCGGGGCCTTGAGCCCGACCGCCTCGGGCAGTTGGGCGTCCGCCGGAAGCCGGACGTCGTCCAGCACGATCTCGCCGGTCACCGACGCGCGCAGCGACATCTTGCGGCGGATCTCGCGGGCCGTGACACCGGGCGTGTCCATGGGTACGACGAAACCCCGCACGCCCTCGTCGGTGCGCGCCCAGATCACCGCCACATCGGCGATCGGCGCGTTGGTGATCCACATCTTGCCGCCGGTGAGGACCCAGTCGTCGCCGCTACGGCGGGCCCGGGTGGCCATCGACGCCGGGTCGGAGCCGTGGTCCGGCTCGGTCAGGCCGAAGCAGCCGATCGCCTCACCGGTCGCCATCGACGGCAACCAGCGCTGCTTCTGCTCCTCGCTGCCGTAGCGCCAGATGGCGTACATGGCCAGGGAGCCCTGCACGGAGACCAGTGAGCGGACGCCGGAGTCGCCGGCCTCCAGCTCCTGGCAGGCCAGCCCGTACGCGACCGCGGAGGCGCCGGCGCAGCCGTACCCGGTCAGGTGCATGCCGAGCAGCCCGAGCTTGCCGAACTCCCGGGCCAGCTCGCGGGCCGGCACCCGGCCCTCCTCGTACCAGTCGGCGACGTGCGGGCGTACCCGGTCGTCGATGAGCTGGCGTACGACGTCGCGAATCTGCCGCTCCTCCTCGGTGAGCGACGGGTCCAGGTCGAGCAGGTCCAGCGGAGCGGTCATGCACGCCACCCTAACGAAGGCTCAGCGCGCGAAAGAAGGGCTCGTCACTCGATCGGTTCGGAGAGCACCAGCACCCGGGCGTGGATCTGGTTGCGCTGCTGCAGGGCGGCGCGCAGGGCCCGGTGCAGGCCGTCCTCCAGGTAGAGACCGCCGTTCCACTGCACCACGTGCGGGAAGAGGTCGCCGTAGAAGGTGGAATCCTCGGCGAGCAGCTTGTCGAGCGCCAGCTCACGCTTGGTGGTGATCAACTGGTCCAGGCGCAGGGGTCGCGGCGGGATCTCCGCCCACTGCTTGAGCGTCAGATTGTGCTCCGGATAGGGACGCCCGTCCCGGACCGCTCTGAAGATCACGACGGCACGCTCCCCTCCCCGTGGCCGAGCCGACCGGCGGCGCCGAGCCGGGTCGCGGCGGGCACCGCGCGGCGCGGTACCGATGACGCGTGCCAGCCTAGCCGCCCAGCGCACACCACGTTCTGCTCCCTGATGTCAGTTTCGCTACCGCTCGTCCGATCCCCAACCGGACGAACGGGACGGCGCACTCAACTCCACCGGCCGCGCCGCACCACCTCGTCCACCGGACGACGACCTCGGCGCAGCGACAGTGACCTATGGTCGGGTGCGCGGTAACCGATTGTGATGGCACCGACGGGTCGGTGGTCGGTCGGCACGCCGAACGCGTCCCGGTAAGCGGCCAGCCGCTGGGGCGGGATGCCGAAGAAACACGCCCCCAGCCCCTCGTCCACCGCGGTGAGCAACATCAGCAGCGCGGCGAACCCGGTGTCCACGTACCAGTAGGGCACCGGCCAGCGATCGGTGGACCGGTCCGTCCAGCCCTTGTCCGGCTCCGCGTACCGCTGGAGGTAGGCCGACTCGTTGGCGTGCGGCACCACGATCAGCGGTGCCCGGCGCATCCCGGCCAGCCACCGCTCCCGCCCGCCGCCGTCAGGCGTGGTGGCGGCCCAGAACCGCTCGCGGTCGGCCGCCTCCTCCAGCACGAGGAAGCCCCAGCCCTGCGCGAACCCGGCCGACGGGGCGCGTACCGCGTGGTCGAGCAGCCGGTCCACCACGTCGGGCGGGACCGGGCGGTCCGGGTCGTAGTTGCGCACCATCCGTCGACGCCGGACGACCTCGGCGAACTCCATCCCGCTCTCCCCGCCGGCCCGGCTCAGGCCCCGAGGCGGATGCCCCAGGCGCCCCGCCAGGTCGTGCCCGGCTTGAGCGTGAGCACGTCCTTGCCCGAGCGGAACGCGTCCGGCGGGCAGGTCATCGGCTCGATGGCCACCGAGCGGCGATGCCGTTCGCCGGTGAGCGCGTCCCCGGTGAACACCTGCCACCAACCGAACTCCTGATCCGCCCAGATGCGCACACCGGACGTGCCGTCCGGCGCGGCCAGGCTCACCGATGAGCCGCCGTCGGCGTCGGCGATCACCTGGCCGAAGCAGAGGTCCAGCTTGGCGCGGCCGATGCGGCGCGGGCTGGTCCAGTCGTACTCGGTGCCCGCCACCGGGGTCGCGCCGACCGGCAGCAGCCGCCCGTCCACCAGCAGCCGGGTACGCGTCGGCAGCCGCATGACCAGGTCGTCCACCGCGACACCCGGCAGTTGCAGGTACGGGTGCACGGAGAAGCCGAACGGCGCCACCGCACCGCCGGTGTTGGTCACCTCGTGCTCGGCGCGCAGTCCGCCCGGGCCGACGCTCCACCGGCTGCGCAGCCGCAGCGGCCACGGGTAGCCGGGCTGCGGCGGCAGGTCGTAGCCGACCGTCACCGCGTCCGCCGACTGCTCCAGCAGCTGCCACGGCACCCAGTTGACCAGCCCGTGGATGGCCACGTGCCGCTCCGGCTCGGTCAGCGGGAGCTGGTGCGTCCGGTCCCCGAACGCGTAGCGGCCGTCGCGGATCCGGTTCGGCCACGGCGCCAGCACCTGTCCGGCGCAGCCGGGGCACACCTCGTCGGCCCGGTACCCGTCGAGCAGGTCGACACCGTCGTGCCGGTACGTCCGCAGCCCGCCGCCCACCTCCACGATGACGGCCTCGTGGCCGGCGGCGGAGATGGTCCACTGGGCGCCGGAGAAGGGGCGCTGGTCGGGGCTGTCCATGTCGGCGACCCTAACCGGTCAGCTCCGGTCACCGCTCGACGCCGCCGCCCGGTAGCGCAGCAGCGCCGGGAAGGCGGCCGCGAGCACCACGACGAGGACCGCCGAGGCGATTCCGCCGGCCACCCACGCCACCCCGCCACCGAATCCGGCGGCCATGGTGCCGGCCCGCAGGTCGCCCAACCGCGGGCCGCCGGCCACCACGACGGTGTTCACCCCCTGCAACCGGCCGCGCATCCGATCCGGCGCGTAGATCAGCAGCATCGACTGGCGCAGCACCGAGCTGACCAGGTCGGCGGCACCGGCCACGGCCAGCAGGGCGATCATCAGCCAGAGCTGACGGGCCAGGCCGGCCGCCGCGATCGCCACCCCCCAGCCGACCACCGCCAGCACCAGCCCGAGCCCCTGCCGGCGAAGTCGGCCGATCCAGCCGGAGGTGAGCCCGCCGATCATCGAGCCGATCGCGATGGCGCTGTAGAGCCAGCCGACCGCGGCGGGATTGCCGAACCGCTCGGTGGCGATCTCCGGGAAGAGCGCCCGGGGCATGGCCAGGATCATCGCGATCAGGTCCACCCCGAACGAGAGCAGCAGCACCGGCGTGGTGGCCAGGTAGCGGAACCCGTCGATGACGCTGCTCAGGCCGGCCCGACGCGGGCCGTTCTCGGTCTCCGGGTCCGGTTCGGGCGGCATCGCCGGCAACCGCCAGGTCGCCCAGAACGAGGCGCCGAACAGCACCGCGTCCACCGCGTACGCGATCGGCAGTCCCACGTCGGTGCGCCAGATCGCGAAGATCAGCCCGGCGGCGAGCGGTCCGAAGACCGAGGTGGCGGTGAAGGTGGTGAAGTTCAACGTGCTCGCGGCCGGCACCAGCTCGTCCGGGACCAACCGGGGCAGGATCGCGCTGCGGGTCGGCGAGGTGATCGCGAAGGCGGTCGACTGCAACGCCACGAGCAGCAGCAGGAGCAGCGGGCTACCGAGCCCGAGCAGGGCGTGCGCCAGCAGCGCCACCGTCGACGCCCAGAGCAGCACCCCGCCGCCGAGCAGCACCCGACGCCGGTCCCGGGCATCGGCGACCGCACCGCCCCACAGGCCGAACACCAGCAGCGGCAGGAAGCCCGCCACACCGAGCAGGCCGACCCAGAACGATCCCTTGGTCAGCCCGAACATCTCCACCGGAACGGCCACCGCGGTGAACTGGAAGCCGAACATCGCCACGCTGTTGCCGAACCACACCCTCCGGTACGCCGGCACGCGAAGCGGACGCAGATCGATCGCCCAGCGGCGCGCTCCACGCGGCCGGGCCTCCTGCACACCCGTCACGGCGCCAGCCGCTCGACGGTCCAGCCGCCCTCGTCGAGCAGACGGAAGCGCAGCCGGTCGTGCAACCGCCCGGCCCGGCCCTGCCAGAACTCCACCGTGTCGGGCCGGACCCGCAGCCCGCCCCAGTGCGGCGGAACCGGGATCACGGACTCGCCGTCGAACCGCTCGGCCGCCGCCCGGTAGCTCTCCTCCAGCGCCGCCCGGTCCGGCACGACCTGCGACTGCGGGCTGGCCCAGGCGCCCAGCTGGGAGCCGCGCGGGCGGCTGGCGAAGTACGCCTCGGCCACCGCCCGGTCGACCGGGGCGATCCGCCCGGCGACCACCACCTGACGCTGCATCGGGAACCACGGGAAGACCAGGCTGGCGTACGGGTTCGCGGACGCCTCGACGCCCTTGCGCGAGAGGTGGTTGGTGAAGAAGACGAAGCCGTCCGGGTCGTACCCCTTCAGCAGCACCGTCCGCCCGCTCGGCCGGCCGGCGGCGTCGGCGGTGCCCACCACCATCGCGTTGGGTTCGGGTAGCCCGAAGGCCACCGCGTCGCCGAACCAGCGGTCGAACTGGCTGTGCCAGTCAGCGGCCAGGTCAGCCTCGGTCAGGCCCAGGTCCGCGGCGTACTCGTTACGCATCGCGGCCGGGGCCGGTGTGTCGCCCGTCACGTTCGCACTCCTTCTCGGCGGCCCCGACGGCGCCCTCCCGCGCTGGCCAGACCGCAGCGCCCAGTCTTGCCGAGCGGCGCGGAGAATGCGCGTCCGGGGATGTCGTGTGCAGCACAGTCGCAGCGGGTCGCGTATCCGGTTACTCAGCAGGCAAGATGTTCCGAACACATCCCTGAGGGTCGCCTAAGGCGCTCGGCCGACCGGGCCGGATGAGCTGATCGGGCGCACCGAGCAGATCCAGGAGAGCGACATGGCCGATTTCAAACCCGGACTGGAGGGCGTTGTCGCCTTCGAGACCGAGATCGCCGAACCTGACCGTGAGGGTGGCGCGCTGCGCTATCGCGGGGTCGACATCGAGGATCTGATCGGCCAGGTCTCGTTCGGCAATGTGTGGGCCCTGCTGGTCGACGGCCGGTTCGGGCCGGGCCTGCCGCCGGCGGAGCCGTTCCCGGTGCCGGTGCACTCCGGCGACATCCGGGTGGACGTGCAGTCCGCGGTCGCCATGCTGGCCCCGTACTGGGGGCTGAACCAGCTGCTGGACATCTCGGACGAGCAGGCCCGCGAGGACCTCGCCCGGGTCTCGGTGACCGCGCTCTCCTTCGTCGCCCAGTCCGCCCGGGGCCTCGGCCTGCCGGCGGTGCCGCAGAAGGAGATCGACAAGGCGCAGACCATCGTCGAGCGGTTCATGAAGCGCTGGCGGGGCGAGCCCGACCCGCGGCACGTCAAGGCCGTCGACGCGTACTTCATCTCGGCCGCCGAGCACGGCCTGAACGCCTCCACCTTCACCGCCCGCATCGTCGCCTCCACCGGGGCGGACGCGGCGGCCTGCATCTCCTCCGGCATCGGCGCCCTCTCCGGCCCGCTGCACGGCGGCGCGCCGTCCCGGGTGCTCAGCATGCTGGAGGCGGTGGAGCGCAGCGGGGACGCCGAGGGCTACGTCAAGGGCGTGCTGGACCGCGGCGAGCGGCTGATGGGCTTCGGCCACCGGGTCTACCGGGCGGAGGACCCGCGCGCCCGTGTGCTCCGGCGTACCGCCAAGGAGCTGGGCGCCCCGCGCTTCGAGATCGCCGAGGCGCTGGAGAAGGCGGCGCTGGCCGAGTTGCAGGCCCGCCGCCCGGACCGGGTGCTGGCGACCAACGTCGAGTTCTGGTCGGCCGTCGTGCTGGACTTCGCCGAGGTGCCGGCGCACATGTTCACCTCGATGTTCACCTGCGCCCGGATGGGCGGCTGGAGCGCGCACATCCTGGAGCAGAAGCGCCTGCAGCGACTGGTCCGCCCGTCCGCCCGCTACGTCGGCCCGGCCAGCCGCAAGCCCAGCGACGTCGAGGGCTGGGGCGCCATCCCGCACGGCGTCTGAGCTGTACGAAAGGGCCCCTTCCCAACGCCTCCCGCGTTGGAAGGGGCCCTTTTGACTACGCCCCGACCGGCGAGGCCGGGTGTGGCGAAGGACTCAGGTCGGCCCTCGGGACCCCGACTTCCACCGCCCGGCCCGGGTGCGAGGATGGGGGTCGGCAGTGTCGCCGGATCGCCGGTACGGATCCCGGCCCGCCGTGCGCCCGCGTACGCGCCCGCCGCCGGTCCGCACCGGGCCCCGCCCTCGCCCATGCGGAAGGACCTTCAACACCGTGGCTGACGCACCGCTCATCCGGATTCCCGACGAGATCAAGCCCGCCGACGGACGCTTCGGCTGCGGCCCGTCCAAGGTCCGTCCGGCGGCCGTGTCCGCACTTGCCGAGGTGGCCACCAGCTACCTGGGCACCTCGCACCGGCAGAAGACGGTCCGCGACCAGGTGGCCCGGCTGCGTACCGGTATCGCCGAGTTCTTCTCCCTGCCCGAGGGCTACGAGGTGGTGATCGGCAACGGCGGCACCACCGCGTTCTGGGAGGTCGCCACCTTCGGCCTCATCCGGGACCGGGCGCAGTTCGCCAGTTTCGGTGAGTTCGGCGCCAAGTTCGCCAAGTCGGTCAAGGACGCCCCGTTCCTGGGCGAGCCGACCATCCGCAAGGCCGACGCGGGCAGCGCGCCGACGCTGGTCGCCGAGGGCGGCGTGGACGTCTACGCGACGCCGCAGAACGAGACCTCGACCGGCGTGGCCGTGCCGATCAGCCGGGTCGCCGGGGCGGACGAGGGCGCGCTCCTGCTTGTCGACGCCACGTCCGGCGCCGGCGGCCTGGAGGTCAACGTCGGCGAGACCGACGTCTACTACTTCGCGCCGCAGAAGTGCTTCGGCTCCGACGGCGGGCTCTGGCTGGCCCTGATGTCGCCGGCCGCGCTGGACCGGGCCGCCGAGATCAAGGCCTCCGGGCGGTACATCCCGGCCTTCCTCGACCTGGTTACGGCGATCGACAACTCGCGGTTGCAGCAGACCTACAACACCCCGGCGCTGGCCACCATCTTCCTGGCCGCCGAGCAGACCGACTGGATGAACGCGCAGGGTGGGCTGGCCTGGGCCGCGAAGCGCACCGCGGAGAGCGCCGCGACGGTGTACGGGTGGGCGGAACGGTCCACCGTGGCCACCCCGTTCGTCAGCGACCCCGTGCTGCGGTCCAACGTGGTCGCCACCATCGACCTCGTCGACGAGGTGGACGCCACCGCCGTCGCCAAGGCGCTGCGCGCCAACGGCATCGTGGACACCGAGCCGTACCGCAAGCTCGGGCGCAACCAACTGCGGGTGGCGCTGTTCCCGGCCATCGAGCCGGCCGACGTCGAGGCGTTGACCACGTCCATCGACTACGTGGTCGAGCGCCTCTGAGAATCGTCACGGTCGGTGTCCGTCGGGGCCCCGGCGGACACCGACCGTGATCATCGTTGCAGCTCAGTCGCGACATGCGGGGTGTCGCTTCCCCCACCCCGAGGCAGATGCGCGTACGGTGGTCCGAGACGCCTGGGTGGCCGACTCGTGGCGTGCGGCCAGCGAAGCGGGACGGAGGCAACGCTATGCGCCCAGTACGCTTCGTCGCCCTCTCCGAGGACGGCCATGCTCTGGTTCTCGCCGACGAGGTCGGGCGGCTGCTCGCCCTGCCGATCGACGAGCGGATCGCCGGCGCGCTGCACGCCGAGCCGGGCGCTCCGCCGCTCGCGGTGGCGCCGACCGCCGCCGACCCGGTCCCCTCACTGTCCCCCCGGGACATCCAGGCCCGCATCCGTTCCGGTGAGTCCGCCGAGGACGTCGCCCGGATCGCCGGGGTGCCGGTCGACCGGGTCCTGCGCTACGCCGGCCCGGTGCTCCAGGAGCGGGCGATGCTCGCCCAGCACGCCCGCCGCACCCGGCTCAAGGGCGCCGAGAAGCCCACCCCGCTGGCCGAGGTGGTCAACGGCCGGCTGAGCCAGCACGGCATCGACACCGAGAAGATCTCCTGGGACGCGTACCGCCGCGACGACGGCACCTGGCGGATCATCGCCACCTGGCCGTCCGGCAAGGCCACCGCGCAGGCGATCTGGGACCTCGACAAGACCCGGCAGGCGGTCACCCCGCACGACGACATGGCGCAGTACCTGTGCGCCGAGCGGCCCACGCCCATCCTCGGTCAGGAGCCGGCGCCGGAGCGGGGCGGGCACGCCCTGCCCGGTCCGTCGCGCGGCGAGCCGAGTCGCGGTGGGCACGGGTTGCCGGCGGCGTCGGAGCACCCGCGTCCCGGGCGCGACCCGATCCGGGCCGGGCGGGACGCCCTGCTCGCCTCGCTGGACCGCCCGCTCGGCGCCTCGTCGGGCCGCGGCCTGGAGCCCCGTACCCCGGCTGCCTTGGCCGGGTCGGACGCGCCCCGGCAGCGGCCGGTCGGCGGTGGCGCCGCGGCGCTGCTCGGCGGCGGCCAGGGGTCGGCCTTCGACGACGACTCGGACGCGCCCAAGGAGGTGCCGGCCGTGCCGTCGCTGGCGGTGCTGCGGCCCCGCCGGACGGGCGCCGCGGCTGCTGCCGGCGGCGAGTCCACCGATGCCAACGGCAAGCCGCGCAAGCGGCTGCCGAGCTGGGACGACGTGCTCTTCGGCAGCGGTCCCGCCGCGCGCGAGTCCTCCTGACGCTTCGCGTTGGCGGGTGGCGGTTCGCCACCCGTCAGCGCGAGGCACCGCTCCCCCTGGGCCTGGCCGGCTGCCAGCCTGGTCAGAGCGGCCAGGCGGCCAGACGGTCGTAGCGCGGCCGGGGGCCGACGTGGCTGCGCACCAGGAGCAGTTCGGTCGCCGCCCACGGTGGCCCCTGGTAGTCGTCCAGGGCGGCCCGGTCGGCGTCGATGTCGGCCGGGGCCACCCGATCGCCGGGTCGAGCCACGGTCAGGTGCGGGCGGAACGGCTTGTCGTCGTGCGGCAGCCGGGCGTGCCGCAGCCGCGAGCGGATCAGTCGCGCCAGCACGTGTAACGCCTCGACGTCGCCCCGGAGATCCACCCAGAGCACGGTGAACCGGCCCTGCCCGAACCGGCCGCCCCCGCCGAGACTCAGCCGGGGCGAGGCGTCCCGTCCGTCGCGGAACCACTCGGCGGCCAGCCCGAGCGCGCTCTCCACCTCGACCAGCCGGGCCGCCTCGACGTCACCGAGGAAGGCCATGGTGAGGTGCAGGTGGGCCGGGTCGGCGAGCCGGACGTTGGTGCCGGCGGCCGCCGCCGCTCCGATCCGCAGCCGAGCGACGTGCGCGCCGAGGTGGGTGACCGCTTCGACGGGCGGGTAGACCGCCACGAAGAGCCGCAACCGTCGACCGTTTCAGCGGTGCCGCTGGCGGTGCCCGGCTCGGGCCGCCGGCAGAGTCAGCCCGGCGGCGTGCAGCACGCCTTCCACCCGGACCCGCTCGATCTCCTGGTCCACGCCACTCAACTCGGCGAGGTGTTCGGTGACGCCGAGGGCGCGGCAGGCCAGTCGGAGCCGATCGTCGTAGGCCTGGACCACCGCCCCGTGCCAGACCATCGACCGGCCGGTGCCGCCGAGCCGCTGCCCGCCGAGGCGCCGCAGGTCGGCGGCGAGCTGTTCCAGGGGCCGCCGGTCGGTCCGGTCGAACTCGCTGAGGTCGATGTCCCGGGTCAGCGCGTCGGCCTCGATGGCCCGGTCGAGGCGGGCGATGGTCCGTCGTTCCCGTCGGCGTTCACGCCACTCGGACCAGCCGCAGACCACGCGATCCAGGATCTCGTCGGCGCAGAAGAGCAGGGCGAACGCCGCCGGCAGGCTGGCCACGGCGAGGAACGCCAGGGCCAGCATCAGCGCGCGTCCGACTCCCACGTATCGACGCTAAGCCCCGTCGTGCCCGCCCGCCACCGGATTGGCCGCATCCGCGCCATCCGCTCAACACGACGAGCCGGGCCGGGCTTCCGCGACAGACGTGAGGAAGGGCCCCTTGTCATGAGATCCGATGACAAGGGGCCCTTCCTGGCAGCTCAGCAGTCGGTGGAGGTCACGTAGAAGCGGGGCATCGGCAGCACCCGGAAGCGCACCCGGGCGCCGGAGCGGCGCAGCTGCCAGGTGAGCGCGATCAACGCCGCGGCCAGCGAGATCAGCCCGCCCATCCAGATGCTGGCACCGGCGCCGAAGTGTTCGGCGACCCAGCCGATCAGCGGTGCCCCGACCGGGTTGGTGCCCAGGAACACCAGGACCCACAGGGCCATCACCCGGCCCCGGAAGGCCGCGTCCACACCCAGCTGGACCCGCTGGTTGGCGGCCTGGGCGAAGAAGACCATGAAGAAGCCGGTCGGCACCAGCAGCGTCACGACCAGCCAGTACGTCGACGCGAAGCCGACCAGGGTGCCGAAGCTGGCGCAGGCGATCGCGGCACCGAGCACCAGCCACACCGACGGGCGGCTGCGCCGGCCGGTGCCGCTGAGCGCGCCACCCAGCGCGCCGACCGCCAGTGCGGTGCTGAACAGGCCGAAGGAGGCGGCACCGGTGTGGAAGACCGTCTTGGCCAGCGCGGCCAGGGTGAGCTGGAAGTTGAACAGCGACATGCCGATCACGGACATCACCGCCATCGGCAGCAGCAGGTCGGGGCGGCGCCACACGTACCGCAGCCCGTCGACCACCCGGGCGGAGGCCCGCTCGTCGCGCGGCAGCAGGGCGTCACGGTGCAGCTCGGCCGTCCGCATCCGCACCACGTTGACCAGCGGCGCGATCGAGCTGAGCGCCGTGAAGAGGAAGACCGGCCCCACGTCGAAGGCGGCGATGGCCAGGCCGGCGACGGCCGGGCCGACGATCCGGGCGGAGTTGAACACGGCGGCGTTCAGCGACAGCGCGTTGGGCAGCAGTGACGTGCCGACCAGCTCGGAGACGAACGCCTGGCGGACCGGGGTCTCCACGGCGTTGGCCGTGCCGAGCAGCGCGGCGAAGGCGAAGACGTGCCAGAGCTGCACGAGGTCGGTGAGGACCAGCAGGGACATGCCGAGCGCCAGCACGGTCCAGAAGGCGTTCGCGGCGAAGAGCAGCACCCGCTTGTCGTACCGGTCGGCGAGCCGGCCGGAGAGCAGCGTCAGCAGCAGCACCGGGGTGAACTGGAGCGCGGTGACCACGCCGAGCGCGGTGGCCGAGTTGTCGGAGAGCTCAAGGACGAGCCAGTCCTGGGCGATGAACATCATCCAGACGCCGATCAGCTTGATCAGCTGGCCGGATGCGAAGAGCCGGTAGTTGCGAACCTGCAGGGACTGGAACATCGTGCTCAACTTGGCCTGCACTCTTGGTGCGCCTCCTCCGGGACGTACGCGTCATCGACAGGTGACGGCACGGCCCGGTGGCGCGGGCGCGGCTCAGGCGCGAGCGAGCTGCTGAAGAATCCGGGCGGCCCTCTGCAGGGTCTCCCGTTCGTCTTCGTCGAGCGCGGCCAGCCGGTGGGCCAGCCACTCATCGCGGGCCCGCTCGAACTGGTCGAGCACGGCCTGCCCTCCTTCGGTCGCCGCGAGGATGACCTGCCGGCCGTCGGTCGGATGGGGGGTCCGCTGCACGAGGCCGCGGTCCTCCAACTTCGCGACGATCTTGGTCATCGTCGGTGGCTGCACCCGCTCGATGTCGGCCAGCTCCCGGGGCGTCAGCGCGCCCGCCAGCCGCAGGCTGGTGAGCGCGGAGACCTGGGTGACCGTGAGGTCGCCGACCGGTCGGGCCTGGCGGACCCGCCGGTTGAGTCGGGTGATCGCATCACGCAACTGGGGAGCCAGCTGCGCCGGTGGCACGCGTTTCGCCGTCACCGTCCGCTCCGTCACGATAGTTAGCTTAACTAATGAGCCTGGCTAACGACATCTGATATGACCAGGCTCACGAGGACTTTCGTGCTGTTCCCGGCGGGGGAATCCGATTCGGACTCCCCGCCGGGACGTGCCTCAGAGCACCAGGGACTCGATCGGCCCGCGCAGGAAGTACAGCACGAACAGCGCGGCCACCCCGTACAGCAGCGGGTGGACCTCCCGGGCCTTACCCCTGGCCAGCTTGACCACCACGAAGGTGATCAGGCCGGCGCCGATCCCGTTGGAGATCGAGTAGGTGAACGGCATCAGCACGATCGTGAGGAACGCCGGAATGGCGATCTCGTAGTCGGACCAGTCGATCGTCCGTACAGCGGTCATCATCAGGAAGCCGACCACCACCAGGGCCGTCGAGGCCGCCTCGAACGGCACGACCACCACCAGCGGCGCCAGGAACATCGCCAGCAGGAAGAGCACGCCGGTGACCAGGTTGGCCGCCCCGGTCCGGGCGCCCTCCGCGACACCGGCGGCGCTCTCGATGTACGACGTGTTGCTCGAGGTGCTGGCCGCGCCGCCGGCCGCGGCGGCGATCGAGTCGACGAGCAGGATCTCCTTGGCCTTCGGCGGGGTGCCCTTCTCGTCGAGCAGGCCGCCCTCCTGGCCCACGGCCACCATCGTCCCCATGGTGTCGAAGAAGTCCGTGATCAGCAGGGTGAAGACGAACATCAGCACGACCACCCAGCCGGCCCGGCCCCACGAGTCGAGCACGTTGAACTTGCCGAGCAGCGACAGGTCCGGCAGGTCCACCACCGTCTTCGGCAGCTCCGGCACGTTCAGCGACCAGCCCTTGGGGTTGGGCTTGCCGTCGACGAACGAGGGGCCGATGTTGCCGATCGCCTCCACGATCACCGCCAGCACGGTCGAGGCGAGGATGCCGATCAGGATCGCGCCCTTCACCCTGCGGACCACCAGCACCAGGGTGAGCAGCAGACCCACCACGAAGACCAGCATCGGCCAGCTCACCAGCTTGCCGCCGATGCCCAGGCCGACCGGGACCGTCGTGTTGGCGGCGTCCGGGATCCGCCGGACGAAACCGGCGTCCACCAGACCGATGATGGTCAGGAAGAGGCCGATGCCCACCCCGATCGCGGTCTTCATCTGGGTGGGCACCGAGCGGAACACCGCGGTCCGCAGGCCGGTCAGCACCAGCACCGCGATGATCACACCTTCGATCACCACCAGGCCCATCGCGTCGGCCCAGGTCATCTCCGGCGCGATCTCGTACGCCACCAGCGCGTTCACGCCGAGACCGGCGGCGAGCGCCAGCGGGAACCGGCCCACCACACCCATCAGGATCGTCATCAGGCCGGCGACCAACGCGGTCGCGGCGGCCAGCGCGGGGATCGGAAGGGTCTTGCCGTCGCCGTCGACGGCGCCGCCCAGGATCAGCGGGTTGAGCACCACGATGTACGCCATCGTGAAGAAGGTCGCCAGGCCACCACGTACCTCGCGGCTCAGCGTCGAGCCACGGGCGGAAATCTCGAAGAACCGGTCGAAGCCGTTACGTGGATGAGCGGGGTCGGGTGGTGTGCCGTTCTCGGGCGGCGTTACTGCCATCAGGTCCTCGCAGGTGATCTTCCGGTTGACGCGCGCATCGTCCCAGATCACCGGCGGGCAGGGGAAGTCGATCGCGTACGCTTGCCCGATGCCGAACGAGCAGCCTCCGCGGCCCGCGCCGCTGGACCCGCCGATGGTGCCGTTCGCCGTCGCCGGGCTGATCGGGTGGGCAGTGGCCGGGCTGGTCCTGTTGGTCTTCTTCCGGGGCTGGCTGACCGAGCACGATCACGAGAACTGGCTCTGGACCTGCCTGGCCGGATTCCTGTGGGGCTTCCCCGGGCTCGCCGTGATGATGCGGCATGACGCCAACCGACGCCGCCGCCGCGCGAGCTGACCCTGCCAGGCGCGCCGGCCCAGCCGGCGCGGACCGTCAGGGGTGCCCGTACGGCTCCGCCGGCTCGGCGGCCTCCACCGAACCCGGGGCGCGGCTGACCGACATGGCCTCCACCGCGCTGTCGTCGTAGACGGTGGGCAGCTCCTCCACCGCGGTCTCGGCCGCCTCGATGAGCGTCTCGGAATGGGCGCCGCAGCCGTGGTCGGCGCTCACCACCCGGCCGTCGTCGGGAGCGTAGAAGTTGCCGCACGCGCCGAAGGCCAGCCGCATCGCGCCGGCCAGCGGCAGGTAGAAGCCGCAGGTGCCGCAACGAGCGGCGGCCGGGGCGGCGGCGGAGATCGCCGCGGCCGGGCCGTGGTCGCCGTCGTACCACCGCTGCGCCGCGTCGGCGCGACCCTCCCGGGAGAGCACCCGGGCCCGACCGAGGCCCAGCTCCCAGGCCGTCTCCTCGACCGCCGGGTCGTCGGAGAGCAGGTAGGCCGGGGCCAGCCGCTCATCGTCCGGCGCGGTCGGCAGCAGGTCACCGGGACCCAGGTCACCGGGCTTGAGCCGCTCCTGCCAGGGCAGCCAGCCCGGCGCGAGCAGCGCGTCGGGGCCGGGCAGCAGCACCGTCTCGCAGATGGTCACCGTGCGGCTGCGCGGCACCCGGGTGACGGTGACCGCCCAACGCCAGCCGTTGTAGCCGGCGAGCCGGCATTCAAAGTAGTGGGTGACCAGCCGGTCGCCCTCGGCAACGACCTGCAGGTGGTCGCCGACGTCATCGGCGTCCACCTCGGTGATGCCGGCGCGGGCCACCTCGACGGCAGCGGCGCAGACCTGGTCGAGACGGGCTGCGCGGGTGGATGCGGGCCTGGTCACCTCACCATTGTTCCCCATGCGCCCGACAGGGGTGACAGGGACTCCCGGGGAACCTTTCGCCGCAGTGCTGCGGCGTACCTGGAGCAGATGGGCGAGGATGGTGCACATGCCGTCGTACTCCCGCTCCGGGCGATCCGTCCTCGGTCGCACCGTCGGCACCGGCATCCGCAGCATTCGGCTGCTGTTGCGTGGTTCGGTGGGCAGCGGACGCTGGGTGACCCGCCGGGCCGGCCGGGCCCGGGCCCGGGGCGCCGGCGGCGAGGTCGGCATGGTCCGTCTGTTCGACCTGCACGCGGTGTCCTGCGCCGGAGACACGTTGATCGCCATCGGCCTGGCCGGGACGATCTTCTTCAACGTCCCGCTGGGCGAGGCCCGCAGCAAGGTCGCGCTCTACCTGCTGGTGACCATGGTGCCGTTCGCGATGCTCGCCCCCGTGGTGGGCCCGCTGCTGGACCACTTCCGGCACGGCCGGCGGTACGCCCTGGCCGCCACCATGCTCGGCCGCGCGTTCCTGGCCTGGTTGATCTCCGACTACATCCATGGCTTCGGGCTGTATCCGGCCGCGTTCGGGGTGCTCGCGCTGTCCCGGGCGTACGGCGTGGCCCGGTCGGCGGCGGTGCCCCGGCTCCTGCCCGAAGGGCTCGGCCTGTCTCAGGTGGGCGCGCGGGCGAGCGTCTACGGCACGGTCGCGGGCGCGCTGGTGGCTCCGATCGGGCTGGCGGCGTTCTGGTTCGGGCCGCAGTGGCCGCTGCGGGTCGCATCGGTGATCTTCCTGATCGGCATGGTGATCTCCCTGCGCCTGCCACCGAAGGCGGATTCGGAGCCACCGGAACGGGTGCCACGGCCGCTGCGCGCGCTGGGCCGTCGCCGGGGTGACCGCCCACTGGGGCGGGGCCGACCCGCCGGTCGGCTGGTGATCGCCACCCTGATCGGCTCGGCGACGCTGCGCGCGGTCTACGGCTTCCTGCTGCTGTTCCTCGCCTTCGCCATCAAGAAGGGCGACCTGACGACGGTGGTGTTCGGCCGGGACCTGGGTGCCGAGTGGGCGCTGGGGCTGGTCGGCGGCGCGCTGGCGGTCGGCAGCTTCCTGGCCACCGCCGTCGGCACCCGTCTGCGCATCCACCGGCCGACCGCCATCCAGTCCAGCAGCATGATCATCGTGGCCGGGGTGGCCGTGCTCACCGTCATCCGCTTCTCGCTGCCGATGGTGGCCCTGCTCTGCCTGGTCACCGCGCTGGTCAGTGGGGTGGCCAAGCTCGCCGTGGACGCCTCGATCCAGGAGCGCATCCCGGAGCGGCTGCGGGCCAGCTCCTTCGCGCACTCGGAGACCGTGCTGATGCTCGCCTTCGTGGCCGGGGGTGGGCTCGGGCTGGTCCCGTTCGGCGGTCGCACCGGCATCGCGGTCGCCGCCGGGGTGGGCGTCCTGGCCGCCGTCCGGGGTGTGGTGGTCGCCGCACGACTGCGCGGCGAGAAGCTGGCCGGCCGGCCGCTGGGTGACGACGAGCTGGTTGACGACGACGAGTCGCTGGACGAATCCGGGGACTCCGCGCCCACCTCACCGGCGCCGAGCCAGGCCGGCTCGTCGCAGTACGACGACCCGGGGCTCGCCCCACCGGGCTACCACATCTACCGCCCCTCCTCAGCGGTCGGCGGGCCGGGTGGCGGCGCGGACGACGAGACCCGCCGGGAGTCCCCCGGACCGCTGTCGTGACCGGCCTGCTGGTGGTGACCGCGGTGCCCGCCGAGGCGGACGCGGTCTGCGCGGGGCTGACCGACGCCACCGTCACCGTGGCCCCGGTCGGGGTGGGCCCGGCCGTGGCCGGCGCCGCCACCGCCCGACTGTTGGCGCTGGCCGAGGCTGCCGGACGCCCGTACCGGGCGGTGGTCAGCGCCGGCGTGGCCGGCGGCTTCGTCGGACGCGTCGCGGTCGGCGACACCGTGCTCGGCACGGCCAGCATCGCCGCCGATCTGGGTGCCGAGTCACCGGACGGCTTCATCCCCGTCGACGAGCTCGGCATGCCGCCCGCGCTGCTCGGCAACGGCAGCGTGCTGCCGGCCGATCCGCGGCTGCTGGCGGCGCTGCGAGACGCCCTGCCGTCCGCCACGACCGGCACGGTGCTCACCGTCAGCACGGTCACCGGCACCGCCGCCAGCACCGAGGAGCTGCGCCGCCGGCATCCGGGGGCGGTCGCCGAGGCCATGGAGGGGTACGGGGTGGCGGTCGCCGCGGCGCAGGCCGGGGTGCCCTTCGCCGAATTGCGCACCATTTCCAATCCGGTCGGCCCCCGCGACCGGGATGCCTGGCGGCTACGCGAAGCCCTCGACGCCCTGACCAAGGCGGCCCCGGCGCTGCGCTGACCCCGGCCGCAGGTCAGGACCAGGGCCGCAGAACAACCATTCGACCCAGCCGAGGTGCACAGGTCACAGTGCGCGGGGGTGGGCGCGGGTGGCCGCTCGGGGGCAGGGCTAACGTGGAGGCGTGGCGCTCTCCCTGGCGATCTCGCCCTGCCCCAACGACACGTTCGTCTTCCACGCTCTGGTGCACGGCCGGGTGCCGGGCGCGCCGCCGGTCGAGGTGACGTACGCCGACGTGGACGTCACTAACACGGCGGCCGAGCGGGGCGCGTTCGACCTGGTGAAGGTGAGCTTCGCGGCGCTGCCCTGGCTGCTCGACGACTACCACCTGCTGCCCTGCGGCGGCGCCCTCGGTCGCGGGTGCGGGCCGCTGGTGCTCACCAAGGGCGACCGCACCGACCTGACCGGCGCCACGGTGGCGGTGCCGGGCGACCGGACCACCGCGTACCTGCTGTTCCGGCTCTGGGCGGCCGGAAACCCGCCGGCCCGGATCGAGGTGGTTCCGTTCCACGAGATCATGCCGGGCGTCGCGGCCGGCCGCTACGACGCCGGGCTGGTCATCCACGAGGCCCGGTTCACCTACCACCGGCACGGCCTGACCGCCCTGGTCGACCTCGGCGAGTGGTGGGAGGCCGACACCGGCCTGCCCATCCCCCTCGGCGCGATCCTGGCCCGGCGCGGCGCGGTGGATCCGGAGGTCGCGGCGGGCTGGGTCCGCGAGTCGGTCCGGCAGGCCTGGGCGGACCCGGCGGCCAGCCGGGAGTACGTGCTCGCGCACGCCCAGGAGATGGAACTCGACGTGGTGGACCGGCACATCGGCCTCTACGTCAACGAGTTCACCGCCGACCTGGGCGAGGCCGGTTTCGCCGCGATCACGGCGCTGCTCGACCGGGCCGCCGACGCCGGGCTGGTGCCTCAGACCTCCAGCTCGCGCGCGACCGCGTGGACCAGCTGAGCGATCTTCTGCGCGGTCTTCTTGTCCGGGTACCGGCCCCGGCGCAGATCCGGCTGGACCTTCGCCTCCAGCACCTTGATCATGTCCTCGACGAGGCCGTGCAGTTCCTCGGCCGGCCGGCGCCGTAGCTCCGCCATCGACGGCGGCGCGTCCAGCAGCTTGACTCCCATGGCCTGCGCGCCCCGGCGGCTGTCGACCACGCTGAAGTCGACCCGCTGACCGCCCTTGAGGTCGGTGACGCCCGCCGGCAGCGCACCCTTGGGCAGAAACACGTCGCCGCCCTCGTCACTGGTGACGAAGCCGTATCCCTTGGCCGTGTCGTACCACTTCACTCGACCCGTAGGCACCTGAAAACCCCTGCTTCACTTGAGCCGCTACTGCTCCAAGGCTAGCTGGATCATGCCGTCGAGCGCCGCTGGGAATCCGGTGAGGTCGTCCAGCACCACTTCCGCCCCGGCGGCGCGCAGCTCGTCCGCGGAGCACGGCCCGGTCGCGACGCCGATTCCGGGCACCCCGGCCGCCCTCGCCGCCACCATGTCCGCCACGTGATCCCCGACGTAGTGGGTCGCCCCGTGCTCGCGCAGGGCGGTCGCCTTCTCCTCGGCGAACAGGTCGCCGGCCAACTCGTCGACCGTGAGGCCGAGGTGGTCCAGGTGCAGCCGGGCCAGCCGGCCGATCTTGGACGTGACGACCAGCACCCGGCCGCCCCGCGCACGGATCGCGTCGATCGCCGCCCGCGCGCCTGGCAGCGGCACCGTCGGGGTGATCGCGTACGCCGGGTACAGCTCGCGGTACATCTGCACGGCCGACTCGACCTGCTCCGGCGGGAACCAGTGCGCGATCTCGGTGCGCAACGGCGGACCGAGCCGGGACACCGCCAGGTCGGCGTCCACCGGCACGCCGGTCCTGGCGGTCAGCGCCCGGTAGGCGGCGGCGATGCCAGGGCGGGAGTCCACCAGCGTCATGTCGAGGTCGAATCCGACGGTCAGTGCGGGCATGCCGAGAAACGTACAGGCGACTCCCGGCCGGGCGGACGTCCGAGGGGCGCGACGGCCCGGTGCCGGGCTAGCGTGGTAAGACGATGACCACCTCACTCGCCGACCACCTGCGGTCGCTTCCCGACGAGTCGCTGGCCGCACTCCTTCAGCTGCGGCCGGACCTCGTCGTGCCCGTGCCGGCCGACATCTCCGCCCTGGCCATCCGGGCCCAGTCCCGGGTCTCAGTGGCCCGCGCGCTGGACGGGCTGGACCAGTTCACCCTCCAGATCCTCGACGCCGCCCGGCTGACCCGGGACCCGGACGAGGGCACCACGGCCACCGAGGCCGTGCTCGCCATGGCCACCGCCGGGCCCCGCCCGCCGGCGCCGACGGCCGTCCGGGGCGCCGTCGGCCGGCTGCGCGCGCTCTTCCTGCTGTACGGCCCGGAGCACGCACTCCAGGTGGTGCCTGCCGTGGACGAGGTGGCCCCGTACCCCGCGGGGCTGGGCCGGCCGGCCGCGGAGCTGGACCCGCGCACGGCCGCGCTCTGCGCGGACCCGGCGAAGCTCCGGCGGACGCTGCTCGCCGCGCCTCCCTCGGCCCGGGCGATCCTGGACCGGCTGGCGGCCGGACCACCGGTGGGCAGCGTGCCACCGGGTGCGTTGCAGGCGCCGCCGCTCGGCGCGGAGGATGCCCTGCTCTCGGACCCCACCAACGGTGGCGCGCCGACCGGTTCCCCGGTGCGTTGGCTGGTCGACAACCGGCTGCTGGTCCCCGTCTCGGCCGGCTCGTCGACCACCACCGGCACGGTCGAGCTGCCCCGCGAGGTCGGCCTGCTGCTGCGCCGCGACAGCGGCCCGCTCGGACCGCTGCGCACCAGCCCGCCGCCGGTGGCCGCCGCGCCCCGCGAGGCGAAGGCGGTCGACTCCGCCGGGGCCGGGCAGACCATGGAGGTGGTCCGGCACACCGAAGGGCTGCTGGAGCAACTCGCCGCCGAACCCGCGCCGGTGCTGCGCTCGGGCGGCATCGGCGTACGGGACCTGCGCCGGCTGGCCCGTACCGCCGGGCTGGACGAGCCGACCACCGCGCTGCTGCTGGAGGTGGCGTACGCGGCGGGGCTCGCCGGCGAGCTGGAGCTGCCCGGCGCGACCACCACCCGGTACGGGGCGGATCAGCAGGTGCTGCCGACCGGCGGGTACGAGGTGTGGCGGGCCGCCTCGCTGGCCCAGCGCTGGGAGCAGCTGGCCCGCGCGTGGCTGACCATGACCCGACAGGTCGGGCTGGTGGGCCGGCGCGATGACCGGGACCGCCCGATCACCGCCCTCTCCGCCGAGGCCGAGCGGGCCAGCGCCCCGGGCACCCGGCGGGCGGTGCTCGCCGTGCTCGCCGGCCTCGAACCGGCGACCTCACCCACCCCGGAGGAGGTGCAGGACCTGCTGGACTGGCGGGCTCCGCGGCGCAGCCGGGGCCGCGAGGCCGCCCACCGGGAGGTGCTGGCCGAGGCGGCGCAGCTCGGCGTCACCGGCCTCGGGGCGCTCACCTCGTACGGCCGGCTGCTACTGGCCGACCTGACCTCGGCCGACGAGCCGGGCGGCGAGGACCCCCTGGGGCTGCACGCGGACGCCGAGAGCGGCGACCCGTCCAGCGCGGCGCGGGCGCTGGACGCGCTGTTGCCCGCCCCGGTCGACCACTTCCTGGTGCAGGCCGACCTGACGGTGGTGGTGCCCGGGCCACCCGAGCCGGCGCTCGCCGCCGAGCTGGAGGCGATGACCGAACCCGAGTCGGCCGGCGGGGCCAGCGTGCACCGGGTCACGACGGCGAGCGTGCGGCGGGCGTTGGACGCCGGCTACTCGGCCGACGACCTGCACGACGTGTTCCGGCGGCGGTCCCGCACCCCGGTGCCGCAAGGGCTCACCTACCTGGTGGACGACGTGGCCCGCAAGCACGGCGGGTTGCGGGTCGGCCTGGCCGGGGCGTACCTGCGCAGCGACGACGAGACGCTGCTCAGCGAGGTGCTGGCCGACCGGCGGCTGGAGTCGCTGACGCTGCGCCGGCTGGCCCCGACGGTGCTGACCACGCCGTACCAGGTCGGCCGGTTGCTGAGCGCGTTGCGCGACGCCGGGTACGCCCCGGCGCAGGAGGACGGCAGCGGCGGCACCGTGCTGTCCCGGCCACGGATCCGGCGGGCCCCGGCCCGGGTGCCCGTGGCCACCCGGACGTTGGATCCGCTGGCCGCGCCGAAGCTGCCCATGCCCCGACTGCTGGGCGTGGTGGAGCACATCCGGCGGGGTGAGGCGGCGGCGCGGGCCGCCCGACGGGCGCCGGCGGTGGTGCGTGGCGGTGCGGCCGGGCTCGGCGGCGGTCCGGTGCCGGCACACACGCACAGCGAGGCGCTGGCCGTGCTCCAGCAGGCCGTGCGGGATCGGGCGCTGGTCTGGGTGGGTTACGTGGACGCGCACGGGGCGACCGCGTCCCGGCTGGTCAAGCCGGTCTCGATCGGTGCCGGCTACCTGCGCGCCGAGGACGAACGGACCGAGATGCTGCACACGTTCGCGCTGCACCGGATCACCGCGGCGGTGGTGGCGGACTGACCGGAGCCCAGCCGGCGCCGGCCGGTGTGCGCGCCGGTCAGCGTCGGCTGCGGCGTACGGTGCCGACGACCGAGATGATCAGCAGCAGCGCGAAGCCGGCGCCGGCGGACTCTCCGACCGAGTCGACGAAGCCCTGCCGCAGCACCAGCCAACCGAAGAGGAACCACCCGACGAGGAGCGCCGCCGCGACGGCGTACGCGACCACGGTTGCGCGGGACACCTCGTCGGGTTGAACCTGGTCGTGCGCTTCGATCACGTCACGGTCGACCGTCATGCCCAGCCTCCCCGCCCGGTCCGGCCCTGGACTCCCAGGGTGTCACTCGCGGGACCGGTGTGACAGGGGTTAAAACCCCGATTCGGGCGGGCCGCTCAGGTGCCCGGCCGGCGGCCGATCAGCACGACCCGGGTGCCCACCTTCCCCAACTCCCACATCCGGACGGCGTCGGCGTGCAGCAGGTTGACGCACCCGTGCGAGCCGATCGACTTCTCGTGCAGGTAGGTGGTGGTCTCGTGGAAGCCCATCCCCTGGGTGAAGTGCTGCCAGTACGGCAGCCACACCTCGTACGGGTCGGACCATTCCCTCGGGTTGCGGTAGTTGACCTTGTACGTGCCGGCCGGGGTGCGGTAGCCGGACATTCCGGTCCGGGTCACCGTCGGCGCCATGATCACCTTGCCGCCCCGGACGGCCCAGACGGTCTGCCGGGTCAGGTCCACGCAGAACGTGGTGCCCGTGCCGGCCTTGCAGCGGGCCGGGTCGGTGGTGGCGAGCCGCTGGGCCACGTCGTACGTGGTCGGGCCGGCGCGACCCTGGACGGGGCGGATGCCGTACCGCCGCTGGAACTTCTTGATCGCCGCGCAGTCGGCGGCGGACTGCCGGCCGTCCACGTTCACCGACCCGAACCCGCCCAACCGGGCCAGGTACGTCTCCACCGCGCGCTGGTGCTCGCCCTGCGGGCAGCCCGCAGCGGGCGCGGCGGTGCTGGTGGCCGGCGCCGGCGGCTTGCTGCGGGTCGGTTTCGGCGTGGCGTTCCGGGTGGGCTTCGGCGTCGGCGCCCGTGTCGGCGCGATCGTCGCGGGCCGGCCGCGCTGGTCCGGCCCGGGCGTGCCGCTCGCCCCCGTTGACTGTTCCGCCGCGCCTGCTGGGGCGGCTCCCCCGCCGCCACCCCCGCCGGCCTGCGGATCGAACGCGCACGCACCGGCACCGACCAGCGCGACCACCATCAGGGCAACAAGTCGGGAAGTGATCCGGACATGCTTCATGGAACCTCCCCTGGACCGTCGTCCCTTTGCTAGACGTTCACAAGTGCCTTCTCGGTTGCGTCCGGTGAGCATCTTTCTTCCGACAGTCCGCACCGTGCAACACTGGATGGTCGGCCAGCGGCGGGTAAGCAGGCGCAACGACCGGCGGCCAACCGGAGGAGAGGACCCTGGCGTGAGCGGTGGACCACTGATCGTGCAGTCGGACAAGACCCTGCTGCTGGAGATCGACCACCCGGACGCGCAGGCCTGCCGGATGGCCATCGCGCCCTTCGCCGAGTTGGAGCGCTCTCCCGAACACGTGCACACCTACCGGCTGACCCCGCTCGGGCTGTGGAACGCGCGCGCGGCGGGGCACGACGCCGAGGGCGTGGTGGACTCGCTGATCAAGTATTCGCGCTACCCGGTGCCGCACGCGCTGCTGGTGGACGTGGCCGAGACGATGGACCGGTACGGCCGGCTCCAGCTCGCCAACGACCCGGCGTACGGCCTGGTGCTGCGGGCACTGGACCGACTGGTGCTGATCGAGGTGGCCAAGAGCAAGAAGCTCGCCGGCATGCTCGGCAACAAGATCGACGACGACACGATCCAGGTGCACCCGTCCGAGCGTGGCCGGCTCAAGCAGGCGCTGCTCAAGCTCGGCTGGCCGGCGGAGGACCTGGCCGGCTACGTCGACGGCGAGGCGCACCCGATCGAGCTGGCCGAGGCCGGCAAGGACGGCAGCAAGCCGTGGACGCTGCGGTCGTACCAGCGCGAGGCCGTGGAGGCGTTCTGGGCCGGCGGGTCGGGCGTGGTGGTGCTGCCCTGCGGCGCCGGCAAGACGCTGGTGGGCGCGGCGGCGATGGCCGAGGCGAAGGCGACCACGCTGATCCTGGTCACCAACACCGTCGCCGGCCGGCAGTGGAAGCGGGAGCTGATCGCCCGCACCTCCCTGACCGAGGAGGAGATCGGGGAGTACTCGGGCGAGCGCAAGGAGATCCGCCCGGTCACGATCGCCACGTACCAGGTGCTCACCTCGCGGCGCGGCGGCGCGTTCACCCACCTGGACCTGTTCGGGGCCCGCGACTGGGGCCTGGTCGTCTACGACGAGGTGCACCTGCTGCCCGCGCCGATCTTCCGGTTCACCGCCGACCTTCAGGCCCGCCGCCGGCTCGGCCTCACCGCGACCCTGGTCCGCGAGGACGGCCGCGAGGGTGACGTGTTCAGCCTGATCGGCCCGAAGCGGTACGACGCGCCGTGGAAGGACATCGAGTCGCAGGGCTGGATCGCCCCGGCCGAGTGCACCGAGGTCCGGGTGACGCTGACCGACGCGGAGCGGATGTCGTACGCGACCGCGGAGGCCGAGGAGCGCTACCGGATGGCGGCGACCGCGCGCACCAAGCTGCCGGTGGTCCGGGCCCTGGTCGACCGGCACCCGGACGACCAGGTGCTGGTGATCGGCGCCTACATCGACCAGTTGCACCAGCTCGGCGAATACCTGGACGCGCCGATCATCCAGGGCTCGACCACGAATCGCGAACGTGAGCGGCTGTTCGACGCGTTCCGGTCCGGGGAGATCCGCACGCTGGTGATCTCCAAGGTCGGCAACTTCTCGATCGACCTGCCCGAGGCGGCGGTGGCGATCCAGGTGTCGGGGACGTTCGGCTCCCGACAGGAGGAGGCGCAGCGGCTCGGCCGGGTGCTGCGACCGAAGGCCGACGGCCGGCAGGCGCACTTCTACACGGTGGTCTCGCGGGACACGATCGACACCGAGTACGCCGCACACCGGCAGCGCTTCCTGGCCGAGCAGGGGTACGCGTACACCATCGTGGACGCCGACGACGTCCTCGGCCCGAAGCTTCCGACAGTCGAGTGAGAAGATCTGCAACTCCCCGTGGGGGCAGGGACTGACCCCTTAGCGGCACGAATCCCTGCCGCTAGACAGGCACCCCTCCGTCTGCGCCGATGGCGACATGAACCGCCAACCAGGTCGAATCTCTCACCCGTCGATCTACGCGTCCTCGATCGCTAGGACCCGACGGTACCTCGTGCTGCTGCTACTTTCGCCTCCGAGACTTGCCAGCCCTCACGGCCCGTCGAGGGCGCCGTCCACGCGGGTCCTCGCGGGATCGCCTTAGCCAGAGCGCTGCTTCACTCCCTCGCCCTTGGGCCGCCATAAGCGACGCCAGCTCGGAGGCGACGTGGACATGATCGCCATCATAGGCCTGTCGCCAATACTTCTCGGCTTCGCTCAAATTATCGGCTTCGAATCGCATATGCCCCAACAAGCACGCTGCATGGGCGTGACCGCCGCCGAGGCTAATCTGCAGCCAATCTTCCGCGATCTCACGCCGGTGCCAGTACAATCTGGCAAGCTCGCAAGCGGCCACAGCATCGCCACTATCTGCCGAGATCCGGAACAGCGATCTCGCGTCCTCAATATCGCCCTGGTCAAGGCGGATCTTAGCCAAGGCGAATGTGGCATCCGTATCGCCGGCATCTACCAGGCGTTGCCAATAGGGGATTGCCTCTAGGTTCCTACCCAGATCTTCGAGCGCCTGCGCCAATATCGAAACAGCTCGCTCAATTCCACCATCAACTGCACGCCGCAGCCACTCAATCGCTTCTTCCGGACGATTCAACTCATTTAGCAATCTACCAAGATGGTAGAATGCATTAACATCATCTAAATCTGCCGCTTGACGTAGCATCTCTTCAGCCGGAACCCATCGACGCTTCGAAGCGAGAAATGTTCCATAGTTGGATAACGACTCCCTGCCCCCTCCGGCAATAGCCTTTCGATACCAATTTTCGGCGTCGGAATCGCGCTGGAGTTTTCTGTAAAAAGTGGCAAGGTTACCCATTGCATCTGCCGACCCGGACTCAGCAGCCCTCAGCCATACCACTTCGGCTTCTGCGTCGCGACCCACTTCAGCTAATACGACACCCAGATATACTGCCGCCCCTGCATTGCCCTTCTCGCTGGCAGTACGGAGCAAGGACTCTGCTTCCTCGAACCGCCCCGAACTAGCCAAAAGGGAGCCAAGTCCGCCGGAGGCCCAGGCATCATTCTTCTCTACTGCCCGCCGAAACCAATTCTCAGCCTCTTCGTACTTCCCCTTGTTCCTGAGCGTTAGAGCCACGTGATACATGCCATGGGCGTCGTCGCCAGCCGCAGCCCGCTCGAACCACGTCGCAGCTTGGTCAAGCGCCCCTTCGCGCTCGAATATGTGTCCCAGTTCTGTGGCCGCTCGCAAGTAACCCAAATCGACCGCCTGCTTGAGCCACCGATCGCGCTCTTCGACGCGGTTGGCGTCCCGCGCCAACAACCCCAGGTTAAAGGCGGCCACTCCGCGGCCTTCCGCGGCGAGCTCCTGCCAGATCTGCTCCGCCAAATCGAGGTTCCCCTGGTTGAAGGCGGCAAGAGCAACTTTGGAGAGTTGGTAAAAATCCCCGGATGTCGAATTCCGGACCGCTTGCCAGACACGATCAGGAACCGCTTCACGATTTTCGGAACGCATCATTTTGTCGGTGAGATAGTCGAAGGCTCGATATGTTTCTTTGTGCTTACCCGGCAGAAGGATGCTGGTAATCCCATAACGACGCCGCGCTGCCCAAGCGATCGCGACGTCGAGCGACTCTGGGCGCAATAATCGACCACCCAACGCATTAAGGTAATGCTCATGCGTCTCGCGTATTAGATCCCACGGGACGGAATCATCCAAACCAGCCCTATGGCAGTCGATTGCAGCGGCAACAAGGGCCGCGCCCCTGGGGTTCTGTCCTACCTCCCTCGCAAGCTGCCATTCGCTATAAAGCATCGGGCCAGCCGCCAAGTACTCCGCCACACCGTATGTATCACTATGCCCAACGGCATCTAAGACTCGCGGATCCTCTACGGACTTCGCCCGCTCCGTCTCGACCGCACTCCAACGTCTTTGCATATAGACCAGGTCAGCCTGCTTCAACACATACTCCGCTGACACAAGTCTGCCGTGAGTGCCGGAGTCCCCTTCATTGGAAATTCCCGACAAGCCTCCCAACTGACGATACTGCTCGGTTCTAATCGTACCCAGAGAGATAATACCTGCACGCCTTAGAAACGAGGTCATCTTCGGGGTCAGCCCGTCACCGCCAAGGAATCGCTCAATGTCATCAAGCCACAGGACTGACGGCTCGACCATCGCGACCATATGCGCCAACGCGGTAGGCAAATCAGCTCGATCGTCAGGGATGACAAGACGATGATTGGGTATTTCTTGAAGCATGGCTTCATATCCTGATCGCGACTTCCCCGCCGTCGAATCACCCACGATAAGCACCAATCCGCCATGCCGTGCAGCTGCAGCGACTTTGCCGGCAATCTCCGCGTCGATGTCACGAGGAACATAGGGTGGCACTGCGTTTCCACTTGACATTGCCGCTCTGTGCACACCTAGCTCAAGTGGATCTGACTCTCTAACCAATGGACCGAGTGGCAATCGGAAGATTTCCGCTGGCAACTCTTGACCGCTACCAAAGTAGGCGGTCTCGACGTTGAACTGACGTCCACGTCCTTGCTGAAAAACTCTTGCATGTCCGCGGGCATGACCTTCAAGCTCAAATGACATAAGGCCGCTCCGGTCGGTCGCTAGCCATTGTATTGAATGCCTTGACCTTGTTGGTATACCCGGCTTTGATCTGCGGCATTCGCATGCATCGAAATATTCTGTGAATTCTGTGCGAGCAAACCTTTACGCTCCGCCAAATCAAGCAGTTCGTAAATTGAATGAGCAATTTGGGGATCCCCCAGCAAAGCAATGCGGAGCCTGGCATCCCAGAGGTCTTGCTGATGCCGACAAACAGAATACCTATCTTCCCCAATGGCGCCAGCGACCTCGTTTCGCGACTCATCCAAGTCACTAACCATCAGATCTGTCGCGTCTCGATGCCGTCCAGCGAAGACTCGTGCGGCGAGCCCCTTGGCTCGCTCCCACGCATCGGTGGCCATAAGACCAACGATCGCTTGAGCCCCTGAAGCCGCCAGCGCCGCAATAGCAGGATCCATACGTCTAGAGGTTACTCCCGACCAAGGTCAGGGGGCAGCCCAAATCGGACGGCAGTCTCGTCGGCACTGACGAGTTTGCGACAAGTATTTACTCTTGCGCTCAGGCACTGCGGCCGTTAAAGGCGCTCACAACCATCCGCGCCCCGCGGTCGGTCGGACCGCCACCCGCAGCGGAGGGAACGTCGCGAGGCGAGTCGTGCCGGACATGTCTTGACCGAGGGTCCGCAGGATACAAGTCAGGAATCAGGTAGCAGCACGCGCAACCGTCTGGGGATATGCTGCCCTGACGGATTCGGCACCAATGGTGACGACTGAAGTTGGAGCCGACCGCGTCAGCGGGTGGATTCCGCGACGAAGACACCCCGACCCGGACGACCAACGAGCACGCCCTCGCCTCGCAGCGTCGCCACCGCACGGTGGATGGTCGACACCGACACGTCGTAGTGGTCGGACAGCTCCTGGGTGGACGGTATCTGCGACCCGGGCGGGAACTCACCCACCTTGATCCGCCTCAGCAGATCATCGATCAACTCGCGCATCGTCGGCGGAATCGGCACGTAGAGGCCCCTTGCAGTCGGTTGGCCCGCCCAGTATCGAGCACCAGATGAGAGAGCGGCAATAACTGGAAGGGAAGCGGCAGCGACCAGAGCGGGCAGGTTTGCCAGGTAGGAGAGCGTTGACGGAGGTGACAGGTATCGGTAGCGTCGCTCTCGGTGATGCGGTGCTGCTGCGGTCGGTTGGCGCCTCTCGTACCGGTCTCGCATCGCCGCCGAGACCCCACCCGCCGCGCTCCCCCGGCGCGGCCTGCTGCCGTACCTCCGGAACGGCCGCAGAGGCGGGCGGTCTCCGTCGACCGCAACCGACGGAGACCGCCCCTTCACGTCGATGCCATCCGACGAAGGGCAGTCACCGTGCGCAGTCTCATCTGTCGGCTGGCGAGCCGATTCCACGGAAGCCACCGATGAGCGAGCGGTGGGTGATCCACTTGCCGATCACCGCGCCGGACCTGCTGCGCGCCCGGATCTTCGCGCGTACCGCCGCCCGGGCGCTGGTCCGGCTCAGCGCACGGGTCGAGCCGGGCGGGGTGACCGTGTCGGCGGAGGACCAGCAGGGCGTACGACATTGGGTCTTCTGCGACCGGCCGCTGCCCGGCGGCGCGCGGTGCGCCCTGCCGGTCGACCACCTCGCGCCCTGCGCCCGGCGCACGCCTAGGCCGAGCCGCCGGTGACGGCTCAGCGGGAAAAGCGATCCACAAGCACCGCCAGCCGCCGACCGTGGTCGGCCCGGCGGAGCCGGCCGCTGCGCATCAGTGTGGCCAGGCCGTGCAGGCCGGCCCAGAAGGTCTCGGTCAGCGTCTCCAGGTCGTCGTCCCCGGCGACCGGGCGCACCGTATCGGACAGTTCGGCGAAGCCCCGGGCCAGGTCGGTCGGTACGTCCTGGCTGGCGAACGGCAGGTCCACGGCGAGTGTGAACATCGCGTCGTAGATCGCGGGCCGCTGCTGGGCGAACGCGACGTACGCGGCTGCCACGTCGGCGACCGCCTGGCGGGGGTCGGGAGCGGAGGCCCGGGCCGAAACCAGCACGGTCGCCAGTTCGGCGAAGCCCTCGACGGCGACCGCCGCCATGATGGCGTCCTTGCCCTTGAAGTGGCTGTAGAGGACGGGCTGGCTGTATTCGATCTCGGCGGCGAGCCGCCGGGTGGTCACCGCGTCCCAGCCCTCCGCCAGGGCGAGGTCCCGGGCGGCGGCGATGATGGCGCGTTCCCGTTCCGCCCGCTCGCGCTCTCGGCGTGCCTGCGTCGACATGACAGCAATCCTAGCACCGCTAGCGTTCCTGCCAAGGCTCTGCTAGCGTCGCTCTCACATCTAGCAGCGCTAGCAAAGGGAGTGGAACATGTTGACCACCCTCGCCTACGGGCTCGCCGTCGTGCTCAGCCTCTTCGTTGTCCTGATCGGGGCGCGGTTCCTGCTGGCGCCCCGGGCAGCAGCCGCCGGGTACGGGGTTCCGGCCCGGCCGGACGGCGACACCGCCTACCTGACGGTCAAGGGCCTGAAGGACGTGACCTTCGGGTTGCTCGGCCTCGCCCTGATCGCCTTCACCACCGCCGAGGCGGTCGCGTGGTACATGCTGATCGTCGCGCTTGTCCCGCTGGGCGACACCTTCATTGTGCTGCGCAACGGCGGCACGAAGGCCGTCGCCTTCGGCATCCACTTCGCCACCGCCGTGGTGGTCCTCCTGAACGCCGCCCTGCTGTTCGTCCTCTAACACCCCCTCCCGCCCCACCGTTGTTGACCAAGAGGGTTGCGTCACCGACAGGCCGATCGATGACGCAAACCTCTTGGT
>NZ_RCVJ01000156.1 GCF_003667505.1 Micromonospora sp. BL4 | reverse complement strand
AGCCCCGGGTGGGCAAGCCGAGCGCGCCGCGCAGCGTCACCGCCGCCGCCGGCAACGCCCAGGCCCGGGTGAGCTGGCGGCCGGCCGCCGCGAACGGCGCCGAGATCATGAAGTACGTCGTGCAGGGCGCCGGACAGCGCCTGGAGGTGGGCGCCAACCAGCGTGCGGTGGAGGTCAAGGGCCTGACCAACGGCGAGACGTACCGGTTCGCGGTGCACGCCGTGAACGCCAAGGGCGACGGTCCGTCGCGCAGCAGCAACCCGGTCACCCCCACGGCTGCCGTGCCCGATCCGCCGGCCAGCGTGACGGCGCAGGAGCGGCCGGACGGCACGGTGCTGGTGAAGTGGCCGGCGGCGAACGGGCAGGGCAACAAGATCGCGAAGTACGCGGTGACGGCCAGCTCGGCGGGGACGAACGCGCCGGCCGGCGAGTCGACGAAGACGGAGCTGGTGGTGCCCGCCGGGGAGCTGGAATACGGCACCCAGTACGCGTTCACCGTGGTCGCGGTCAACGACAAGGGCGCCGGTTCGGCGGCCTCGCCGGTCAGCAACACGGTGGTGCCGTTCGCGGCGCCCGGTCGGCCGGGCGATCTGCGGGCCGGCACGGTCGCCGCCCAGCCGGGCGCGATCACCGTGCGGTGGGAGCCGGCCGAGGCGAACGGCCGACCGGTGACGAAGTACCTGGTGGACGTCGGTGGGCGCAGCAGCGAGGTGACCGACACCCGGACCACCGTCACCGGGTTGGGCAACGGCCAGAACGTCACGGTGAAGGTGAAGGCCGTGAACGAGGCGGGGCCCGGCCCGGAGGCCACCGCCACCGCTCGCACGGTCGCCGAGCCGCGGGTCACGGTCACCGGCTCGTCGGCCACCGCGACCTCGGCGACTGTCACGTTCACGGTGGACGCGGGCGGCGGCAAGGCGACCTGTTCGGTGAGTACGCCGGGTGAGCCGGCGAAGGCCGGGGCGTGCTCCAGCATCACGGTGCCGGGGCTGACGCCGGGCACGAAGTACACGTTCACGGTGACCGCCAGCAACGCCGCCGGCAAGGGCACCGCGACGCGGGCCCAGACCACCGCGGCGCTCTACGGCATCGCGACGTGCAACAACGGGCCGGACGGCGACCAGCGGACCTACTGCAACAAGGAGGTCGACGGCCGCAACGGCAACGAGATCTTCTCCGTGGCCCGGCAGGACAACGACAAGCAGGTGGGCTGGGCGAAGCCCGGCACCCGGCTGAAGGCGTACTGCAAGAAGTCCGGCGCGAACGTCGACTCGTGGATCTACAACAACAACAAGCAGAGCACCTGGTGGGTGCAGGTCGAGTACAGCGGGAAGAACTACATTCCGTGGGCCTGGCTCAACCTGGAGGGCGGCGACACCATCAACGTCCTGCCCACCTGCTGAACCAGCCAGGCAAGGAGCACCACCGACCGTGAACACCCACGAGCCGCTCACCCAGCCGGAGGTGCAGGGCTTCGCCGCGCTGGCCGCCCGGCTGGCCGAGAACGTCAACGCGGTGGTGCTCGGCAAGCCGCAGGTGGTCCGGCTGGCGCTGACCGCGCTGTTCGCGCAGGGTCACGTGCTCCTGGAGGACGTGCCCGGCGTCGGCAAGACGACCCTGGCGCGGGCCATCGCCGCCACGGTGAAGGGTCAGTGGCGGCGCATCCAGTTCACTCCCGACCTGCTCCCCTCCGATGTGTCCGGTGTGACGATCTTCAACCAGGCGACCCGGGACTTCGAGTTCCATCCCGGGCCGGTCTTCGCCAACATCGTCATCGCCGACGAGATCAACCGGGCGTCGCCGAAGACCCAGTCGGCGCTGCTGGAGGTGATGGAGGAGCGCACCGTCACCGTGGACGGGGTCCGGCACCCGGTGCCCGCGCCGTTCCTGGTGGTCGCCACGCAGAACCCGGTGGAGATGGACGGCACCTACCGGCTGCCCGAGGCGCAACTGGACCGCTTCCTGGTCAAGCTCTCCGTCGGCTACCCGGACGAGGCCGTCGAGATCGAGGTGCTGCGCGGCGCGACCGTCCGGTCCCCCGAGGCGCTCACTCCGGTCACCGACACCGCCACCGTCGGGGAGATGGTGCGGATGGCCCGCCGGGTGCACATCGCCGAGCCGCTCTACGCGTACGCGGTCCGGCTGGCCGCCGCCACCCGCACTCACCAGCACGTACGCGTCGGGGTGAGCCCCCGGGGCGTCATCGCGCTGACCCGCGCCGCGTGCGCGTACGCGCTGATCGACGGGCGAGGTTGGATCATGCCGGAGGACCTGAAGGCGCTCGCCGAACCGGTGTTCGCGCACCGGCTGCTGCTCACCCCGGACGCCCAGGTGCGCGGGATGACCGCCGCGGAGGTGCTGCGCCAGGCCGTCGCCTCGGTGCCGGTGCCGCTGCCGTCGGGGCAGCCGGCACCGGTGCAGGGCTGACCGGCAGCAGCGGCATGGGGATCACCGCCCGCGGGGTCGGGCTGCTCGTCGCCGCCGTCGTCCTGCTCGGGGTGGGCTTCCGGTTCGCGTACCCCGAGTTGACGCTGCTGGGGGCGGCGGCCGGCGCGGCCGTCGGCTACGCGGCGCTGACCGCGGCCTGGCGGCCCCGGCTGACGGTGACGCGGCGGGCGGACCCGGACCGGGTGGCCCGCGGCGAACCGGCGAGCATGACGCTGACCGTGCGCAACACCGGCCGGCTGCGCTCGGCGAACCTGCTGGCCGAGGACCGGTGTGGAGACCGCACGGTGCCGGTGCCGCTGCTACGCCTGCGGCCCGGCCGGGACACCGAGGTCCGCTACGACGTGCCGACCCACCGCCGTGGGGTGGTGCCGGTCGGGCCGCTGCGGGTGACCCGGCGCGACCCGCTGGGCCTGGTGGCGCTGGCCCGCCCGTACGGCGCGAGCACGCCGGTGTGGGTGCATCCCAGGGTCCATCCGCTGACGGCGGTGCCCACCGGTGCGGGGCGCAGCCTCGACGGCCGGGTGGACGGGGTTCCGCACGGGTCGATCACGTTCGACTCGTTGCGGGAGTACGTGGTGGGCGACGAGCTGCGCCGGGTGCACTGGCGCACCAGCGCCCGGGTCGGCGAGCTGATGGTGCGGGAGAACGTGGACACGAGCCTGCCCCGCCTGGTGGTGCTGCTGGACAACCGCGTCGCCGCGCATCCCGACCGGGTGAACGGGGTGGCGGAGTCGTTCGAGTCGGCCTGTGAGGCGGCGGCGTCGGTCGTCACCGCCGCGCACCGCGCGGACCTGCCGGTGCTGTTGGTGCTGGTCGCCGTGGAGCTGGCCACGTCGCCCGAGCCGGGGCGCGGCGACCGTGCCGACAGCACGGTGGACGGCGATGACGGTCCACTGGGGCCGCTGGACCGCCTGGCCGCCGCGGAGCTCTCCGGTGACGACGACGCGCTGCGCGCCGCCACCACCCGACTGCGCCAGGACCGGCTCGGCGACACGCTGATCTTCCTGACCGGGCCGGGTGGCCGTGGCGAGCTGGGGCACGTGGGCGCGCTGCGCGGCGCGTACCCGTCGGTGGCGGTCGGGGTGTTCGGCGCGGCCGAGCCGACGCCGCCCGGCGCGGCGGGCCTGGTGGTGGTCGACGCGGCCGACGGCGCGCAGTTCGCCGCCGAGTGGGACGGGGTGCGCCGGTGGTGACGGGCGTCGGCCGGCAGAGACCGGCCCCGGCGACCACCGCCGGTCCGGCGGGGCCCGGGACGAGCGCGGGCACGCCGCCGATCGAGGGGCCGGCGCAGCGGAGCTGGCCCGGCCGGGTCGGGCGGGCACTGCGGGCCGCCGTCGTCCCGCTGGCGCTGATCGGGCTGACCTCGCTCGCCGGGGTGGTGCTCGGCCGGGTGTACGCCGGAGACCTGCTGACCCAGCTGGTCATCGGCGCCGCGGCCGGTTCGGTGCTGGTCAGTGTGGCCGCCCGACGGCTGCCCTCCTGGCTGGTGGCGCCGGTGTCGGTGGCCGCGATGGTCGGCTGGACACTGTGGTCGCTGCGGCTGTCCGCGACCCGCGCCGACCTGCCGGGCAGCTTGCTGGAGGTGACCGCGGACGCCGCGCGCAACGGCATCCCCCGACTGCTCACCGCGATGATTCCGGTCGAGCCCACGCCGGACACGGTGCTGATGCCGGTGGTCGCGGCGTGGCTGGCCGGGCTGGCCGGCGCCGAGGTGGCGTTGCGCACCGGCCGGGTGCTGCTGGGATACCTGCCGGCGGCGGGGCTCTACGCCGCCGCCCTCTACGTGGTCGGCCCGAACGCCGAACCGGCGATCGGGGCGACGGTGGCGTTCGTCGCGGTCGCCGCGGTGGGCCTGGCGGCGCCCGCCGCTGGGTCGGCTGCCGGCGGTGATCCGGCCGCCGACCTCGCCCCCCGGGTCCGCGCGGCGGTGCGGGTCCGGCTCGCCGCCACCGCGGCGCTGGGGGTGGCCCTGGTGGTCGGGCTGGTGGCGCTGCTCGGCCCGGTGCTCGCCGGTCAGGTCGACGGCCGGCCGGTGGACCCCCGGCGGTACGTGGAGCCGCCGCAGGTGCAGACGCTGGACGAGAACCCGTTGATCCGGATCTCCGGGTGGGCCCTGAACCCGGAGCAGAAGCTGCTCGACGTGAGCACGGTCCGTCCCGGCGCCGTGGCACCCCCGGCCGGCGGCGCACCGAGCGGCGGGCCGGACGGCGGCACCGACGGCAAGCCGGGTACGGCGGACGACGCCACCGACAGCGTGCGGATCCGCCTCGCGGTGCTCAGCGACTACGACGGGGTGACCTGGCGGGTCGGCGCGACGTACCGCAACGCCGGTCGGATCCTGCCGGCCACGACGCCGGCCCGGGACAGCACGGTGGAGACGGTCCGGCAGCAGATCACCGTGGCCGACCTCAGCGGCCGGCTGCTGCCCGCCGTGGCGACCCCGAGCGAGGTCAGCGGCGCGCGGGTGGCGTACGACCCGGCGACCGGGACGCTGATCCGGCCGGAGGGGCTGACCCCGGGGCTGCGGTACACGGTGACCTCGGCTCGGGAGAAGCCGGACAACAACCTGCTGGCCACCGCGAACGTCCCCGCCGGCGCGGAGGTGGCCCGGGTGCTGCGGGTCGCCGAGGGCGTGCCGGACCCGCTGCGCCGGCTGGCCACGCAACTCGCCGAGGAGAACGGCGCCCCGTACGCGCGGGCGGCGGCGATCGAGCAGTTCCTGGCCGAGCACTACCGGGTGGTGGCGGACGCGCCGAGCGGGCATGCGTACCCGAACCTGGGCTTCTTCCTCTTCGGCCCGCGCAACGCGGGCGGGCAGCGGGGCACCTCGGAGCAGTTCGCCGCCGCGTTCGCGGTGCTCGGGCGGCTGTCCGGGCTGCCCACCCGGGTGGTGGTGGGCTTCGAGTCCACCGGGCAGGGGCCGGTGCGGGCCGGCGACGCGTACGCCTGGCCGGAGGTGCTCTTCGACGGCTTGGGCTGGGTGGCGTTCGATCCGCTGCCCCGCCCGGACAACGAGCCGAGACCGGTGGAGGAGGACTTCCGCCCGACGCCGGAGGATCCGCCGCCGTCGGAGGCGCCGGCGCCCACCGTGGAGCCGACCGCCTCGCCGGAGCCTGTGGCCGCCCCCGACGGGCCGGCCGGCCAGGGTGGGGTGTCCACTCCGGTGCTGGTCGCGGGCGGTAGCGGTGGTCTGCTGCTGCTGGTGGGGGCCCTGCTGCTCACCCTGCTGGCGATGCGTCGCTCGCTCACCCGCGCCCGGCTCGGCCGGGGCGATCCCGGTCAGCGCATCGCCGGCGCCTGGCGGGAGGTCACGGACGCGCTCCGGCTGGCCGGTAGGCCGGTCGGGAGCGACCTGGCCGCCACCGAGGTCGCCGGGCGCGCCCGCCGGGCCCTCGCCGACGCCCGAGCGGGCACGGTCGGCGACGGGCCGGCGCTCGACGGGCCGGCGGTCGACGAGTTGGCGGTCGACGAGTTGGCGGCCCTGCTCAACCAGGTGGGCTTCGCCCCGGGTGCCGCAACGCCCGACCAGGCCGCCCGGGCCGCCGAGGTGGCAACCGCCTACGTGGCCACCCTGCGTTCGGCGCGCCCCTGGTGGCGCCGCCTGCTCTGGTCCGTGCACCCCACTCCCCTGCGCCGCGCCCGCCGGTCCCCCCGATGAGCAGGAGCCTGACCGACGGGCCCTCCTCCCCTGCGAAGGGGAGGGCGTTCCCGTCGCTGGGGGATGACCGGCTTGCCCATCCGGTGGCTTACTCAACGGCAAACTGAGGGAACGACGACCGGCGATCGGTGGACCTTGCGGCACGGCCTGGGCCACAGCCGCAGACGACCAGGGTGGAGCGTTGATGAACCCGCACTACGACGACTTTCTCGCCGACCACTACACGTGGATGTTCGGTGCGCCCTACCCGGCCCTCGTCGAGGAGCAGCTTGGTGCTCTCCGTCGCGCCGGCGTCGCGGAGCCGAGCGGCACCGGCCTGGCGGTCGACCTCGGCTGCGGCTCGGGTTTCCAGTCGGTCGCGCTGGCCAGGTTGGGTTATCCGAGCATCCTGGCGGTCGACAGCAGCGCCAAGCTCCTCGCCGAACTGGAGCTGCACGCCACTGACCATCCGGCGATCCGCGTTGTCCACGACGACCTGAGCCAGGTCGCGGCGAACCTCCGGGCCGGCACCGTCGAACTGGCGGTATGCATGGGGGACACCCTCACCCATCTGCCGGACCGCCGGGCCGTCACCCAACTCTTCGCCGATCTGTCCGCGGCGTTGGCTCCGGGCGGTCGCCTCATTCTCAGTTTCCGTGACCTCACCACGAGTCTCACCGGGACGGGCCGGTTCATCCCGGTGCACGCCGACGCCGACTCGATCCTGACCTGCTTCTTGGAGTACGAGCCCGACGTCGTCACCGTCCACGACCTGCTTCATCAACGCGACGGCCAACGTGACTGGACGCTGTCCGCCAGTTCCTACCGCAAGCTGCGCATCGCGCCGGAGTGGGTGGCCGACCAACTCACCGAGGCCGGCTTCCGCGACGTCCACCAGGCACCCGCACCCCGGCGGATGACCCTGCTGACCGCCGTACGGCAGGAGTCATGACCGCTGCAGCCGGCGGATGAGTTTGCGCATGCCGGCCTGCCAGCCGTCCGGGTCCTCGGCGCGGCGGCGCGCGTAGTCGGCGACCTCCGGGTGCGGCAGGATCAGGAAACGCTCCTCGGCCAGCCCGGCGATGGTCGCGTCGGCGACCTGGTCCGGAGTGAGCACCGCACCGGAGGCGGCGATCACCCGGGTCCCCAGGTGCCCCTCGACGATCCCGTCGGCGAGCATCGGGGTGTCCACCCCCTGCGGGCAGAGCGCGCTGACCCGGATGCCCCGGTCCCGGTAGGTGATGGCCAGCCACTCGGCGAAGCCCACCGAGGCGTGCTTCGTCGCGGTGTACGCGGCATCGCCCACCGCGGTCAGCACACCGGCAGCCGAGCAGGTGTGCAGCAGGTGGCCGCCACCACGGGCGAGCATCCCCGGCAGCACCGCGCGGGCGGAGTAGACGTGGGCGAGGACGTTGACCCGCCACGCCCGATCCCAGCCGGCGTCGTCGACCTCCACTCCCCCGCCGGTGGTCACGCCCGCGTTGGCGCAGAACAGGTCGATCCGGCCGTACCGCCGCTCGGTGTCGTCGACCAGCGCGCGGACCTGATCCTCGTCGGTGACGTCGAGTGCGGTGGCGTGCGCGACCGGGCCGATGCCCTCGGCCACCGCGCGGGCCGCGTCGCCGTCCAGGTCGGCGATCACCACGGCGGCCGCGCCCTCGGCGGCGAACCGGCGCGACAGCGCCGCCCCGATGCCGCCGGCGCCGCCGGTGACCACCACGATCCGGTCGGTGAGGTTCACGTCGACGCTCCTACGGGGTCGGTGCCCAACTGGGCGATGAGGGTGGTCAGCGCCGCGGCGCCGCCGGCGGTCACCTCCGGGGTGGGCAGCAACGCGAAGACGGGCACGTCGACGCCGGCGTCGGCGTAGCGGCGCACCTCGGCGCGGCAGTGTTCCGGGGAGCCGTGCAGCACCAACGCGTCGACGACCTCGTCCGGCACGGCGGCGCCGGCGCCGCGCCGGTCACCCGTGGCCCAGGCCTCCCACATCGGCGCCAGCACCTCGTCCCGGCCGAGCCAGCGGTGGAACTCGGCGTACGCCGGGACGGTGAGGTAGCTGGTGATCAGCCGGCGGCCCAGCTTGCGGGCGTACCCGGCGTCCTCGGTGGGGCAGACGAAGATCCGGGCGGCGACCTCGAAGCCGGCTCGGCGCTCGCCCAGTTCGGCGAGGGCGCGTGGCACGTCGTCGGCGCTGAGCCAGTTGAGGATGACGCCGTCCGCCTCCGCGCCGGCCAGCCGGAGCATGCCCGGGCGCAGCGCGGCGAGCAGGATCGGCGGCGGTACCGCAGGCGGCCGTTCCAGGGTGAACCGGCGCACGGTGAAGGTGTCGTAGACCTCGTCCACGGTCTCGCCGCGCAGCGCGGCGCGCAGGAAGCGCAGCACATCCCGGGTACGCCGGAACGGCTCGTCGAACCGCACGGCGTTCCAGTCGCGTACCAGCACCGGCGAGGACGCGCCGATGCCGAGCGCGAACCGGCCCGGGGCGGCCTCGGCCAGCGCCGCCGCGCTCATCGCCAGCAACCCGGGCCCCCGGGTGAAGACCGGGGTGATCGCGGTGCCCAGCCGCAGCCGCGGTTGCCACGCCGCGGCGAGCGCCAGCGGGGTGAACGCGTCGGTCCCGGCGACCTCGGAGGACCACACGTCGGTGAACCCGGCCCGGTCGAGCGTCGCGTAGACCGCGGCGTGGTCGGCCAGCGGGATCCCGCCCAACGGCACCGTCATGCCCCATCGATTCGTCACCGATCGATCGTGCCCGTTGACGGGGCCCGCGAGCAAGATCCCCGAACCGGGCGGATTTGCCGGTATCGGGCCACCCGCCCCCTCGGGCGGTGTTACGACTGCCGGGTGGACCGCACCGCCGGCGCAGGCCGCTGATCGTGGGCTTCAAGGCAGCCGGACGCCTGGAGCCGGTTCCCGCGGCGGGCGAGCCGGGCCGGCCCACCTTCCTGGAACTCTTCTTCGACCTGGTCTACGTCTTCGCGCTCACCCGGATCACCGCGCGCGCGTTCGAGGACCTGACCCACCACCCGGGTCGGGCGCATGGGTGGGCGGCGGTCACCGGGAGCGGAAAGACCCTGCTGTTGCTGCTCGCGCTCTGGGCCCTCTGGCAGGGCACCGCGTGGACGACCAGCCGGTACGACCCGTACAAGGTGCCGCTGCAGTCCGTCGTGATGACCGCGCTGGTGTGCAGCATGGTGATGGGAGTGGCGATCCCCCGCGCGTTCAGTCAGACCGCGTTGATGTTCGCGGTGGCGTACGTGGTCGCGCAGGTGTCCCGGCCGCTGATCCTGTCGATCGCGCTGGGGCCGCACCCGTACCGACGGCTGAAGGTGCGGATGGCGGTGGTGTACGGCACCAGCGGCGTGTTCTGGATCGGTGGGTCGATGCTGTCGACCAACATGCAGGTGGTGTCCTGGACGCTGGCGTTGGCCATCGAGTACGTGGCCGGGCGGGCTGGCTGGCCGGTGCCGGGGCTGGGCCGGTCGACGATCTCGAAGTGGGACATCGCCGGCGAACACCTGGCCGAGCGCTACCAGCAGTTCTTCCTCATCGCGCTGGGCGAGACGATCCTGGTGGCCGGTTTCGCGTACAGCAAGGGGCCGTACGAGGCGGGGCACGCGGTGGCGTTCGCGTTGGCGCTGGCCACCACGATCGTGCTGTGGCGGATCTACTTCCAGCGCGCCGGGCAGATCCTGGGTGAGGCCGTCGCGAAGGCCCGGCACCCGGCCAACATCGGCCGGTCGGCGGCCGACACCCACCTGGTGATGGTGCTCGGCCTGGCCGCCACCGCGGTCGGCTACGAGCTGATCATCGAGCATCCGCTGGAGCGGATCCCCGGGTCGTGGCTGGCCATGGTGCTCGGCGGGCCGGCGCTGTTCCTGGCCGGCCGGGCCCGCTTCGAGTACGAGGTGTTCGGGCGGGTCTCCCCGTCCCGGTGGATCGCCATCCTGGCGCTCGCGGCGGTGGCGGTGCCGCTGCTGTTCCTGCCCGGGGTGGTGGCGACGGCCGCCGGGGTGCTGGTGCTGGCCGCCGTTGCCGTCGCCGACGCCCGGCGGGCACGCGGCACCCCACCGGAGGCGGCCGCCACCCCGTTCTGACCAGTCGACTCACGTGAATGTCAGGTCGGCGGGGCAGGTTAATCTCGGCGGGTGACCTTCTCCCTCGTGGCCCGCTCTGCCGACAGCCGGTTGCACGGCGTCGTCGTGGCCAGCAAGTTCCTCGCCGCCGGGGCGCTCGTGCCGGCCGCGGAGGCCCAGGTCGGCGCGCTGGCCACCCAGGCGCACGTCAACCTCGCCTACCGCCCGCAGGGGTTGACCCTGCTGCGCACCGGGGTGCCGGCCGCCGACGTGGTGGCCGGCCTGATCGCCGCCGACACCGAGCGGGAGCACCGCCAGCTCGGTGTGGTGGGTGCCAGCGGTCCGGGTGCCAGCTGGACCGGACCGGCCTGCCACCCGTGGGCCGGTGGGCGCACCGGCGACGGCTGGGCCGCGCAGGGCAACGTGCTCACCGGCCCGGAGGTCGTCGACGCGCTGGGCGACGCCTGGCTGGCCGGTACGGCGCTGCCGTTCGCCGAGCGGCTGGTCGCCGCGCTGCGCGCCGGTGACGAGGCCGGCGGCGACCGGCGAGGCCGCCAGAGCGCCGGCCTGCTGGTGGTCGAGCGCGGCGGGGGGTACGGCGGCAGGAGCGACGTGCTGATCGACCTGCGCGTCGACGACCACCCCGATCCGGTAGCCGAGCTGGGTCGGCTGCTCGCCGTGCACACCCTGCTGTTCAGCCGGCCCGACCCGGCCACGCTGCTGGAGCTGAGCGGCGCGGTGGCCGACGAGGTGGCGGCGTTGCTCACCGCCCTGGGTCACCCGGTCGCCGACGACGGGCCGGAGGACGCGCTGGTCTCCTGGGCGGGGCTGGAGAACCTGGAAGAGCGGCTGGTGCCGGGGCGGATCGACCCGGTGGTGCTCACGCACCTGCGCAGCGTCGCCCCGCACGTGCCCGCGCCCCGCTCGGGGAGCTGACCGCAGTCAGCTTCCGAAGCCGAGCCAGCGGACCCGGGTCAGCTCGCCGAGGACGAGCCAGCGGCACCGGGTCAGCTCGCCGAGGACGAGCCAGCGGAACCGGGTCAGCTCGCCGAGGGCGAGCCAGCGGCAGCGGGTCAGCCGCCGAAGGCGAGCCAGCGGAAGCCGGCGGCGTCGACCGCGGCGCGTTCCGGGCCGGTCAACGCCGCCCGCCCGGTGGTCTTGCGGATCAGCGTCAGCTGGTCCCAGCGCAACTCGGCCGGCGCCGGCCGCCCGCCGGTGAGCACGTCGACGATCACCGCCGCCGCCGGCGCGGTGAGCCACGGCGGGCGGTCCAGCGCGGCGGCCAGGTCGAGGCCGTGCACACCCACCTCGACGACCCGGGTCCGCAGGAACTCGGCGAGGCGCATCGCGTCGCCGTGCCGGGTCCGGACCACCCGCTCGGGCGGGGCCGCGTCGACGGCCACGTCGGCGGCCCGCCAGACCCGGTCGAGGTCTTCCGGCAGCGTCTCCCTGGACACCTGCCGCGCGTCGCGCCGCCCGCCGGCGATCCGGTCGGCGTCCACCTCGGGGGTGAACTTCGCCGCGCCGAAGTAGGTGGCCGCGTCCACCTCGGCGGCCGGCGGGGCCGGCGCGGCGAGCATGTCGGTCACCCGGCCGATGCCGGTGCGGACGTGCGCGATCAGCTCCCGCACGGTCCACGGCGGGCAGCCGGTCGGCCGGTCGAGGTCCGCGTCGTCCAGTTCGGCCAGGACCTCGGCCAGTCGGGCGCACTCGGCGCGGAACGCCGCACGGGTCGGGTCCACGCGCGTGCTCAGCCCTTCACCCGGGGCACCAGCCGGTGCACGACGATGAGCACCAGCGACATCACCACCGCCATCGTGCCGGCGATGCCGGCGGCGCTGCCCGCGTACCCGATGAAGAGCGGTCGGCGGCTCAGCTCGTCGGGCCCGGTGCCGCGCAGCTCGACCAACCAGGACAGGGCCAGCCCGGAGGCGATCAGGGCGAGCACGCCGGCGGCGGCGAGCAGCAGGGCGGCGAGCCGGTGCGCGTCGCCGGGGGCGACCTGCGCCTGCTCCCGTTGGGTGATCAGCAGGACCAGCCCGGCCAGCGCCGCCCAGACGCCCACCACCAGGTACGCGGCGACCGCGTCGCTGGGCCGGTGCCAGCCGGCGGAGAGGGTGGCCACTCCGGCGGCCGCGGCGTAGGCGGCGGCGAGGAAGGCGCCGACCGCCCGCACCTTGGCCGGCAGCACGAGCATCAGCGCGACGGCCACCGACGCGGCCACCGTGGTGTGCCCGCTGGGCAGGCTGTTGCCCACAGCGGCACGCTCCGGGTCGAGGCCGTAGTCCGGGCGGTTCAGCCCGTACTTGAGCAGCTGGGTCGAGACGTTCGCCCCGGCGATCAGCAGGGTCGCGGTGATGGCCAGGGCGATCCGCCCCCGGATGAGGGCGATGAACCCGATCACGGCGGTGGCGGCGAGCAGGGACACCACCGACATCGCGTTGAGGAGCTTGTCCACCGGGCCGTCGATGCGGTCCTGGCCGATCCGGTTGCCGGTCAACGCGACGGTGTCGACCCACTGGCCGATCTCGGTGTGCACGGCCACCCGCCAGACGACGAGAAAGGCGGCCACCTGGACGAGGGCCATGACGACCAACCAGACCGCGGTCCAACCCCTTGCCGTCGCGCGCATCCGCACACCGTAGCGGCCGGTGTCGGCCGGGCGGCCGGTGGCCCACCGAGCGACGGCGGTTAGGTTGGGGCGGAGGCGAGGAGGTGGCGGTGAGCGGCACACCGGAGGGGGACGCCGGCCAGGTCACGCCCGATTCGGAGCGGCGGACCGGGGCCGGCGCGGGCGCTGGCGGGGCGGCCCGGACCGAGTCGCTGACGGATCTGCTGGGCGGGCGGCGCGGCGCCATCGACGCCACCCTGCCGCCGGTGGCGTTCGCGGTGGGCTGGCTGGTCGGCGGCGAGTCGATCTGGGCCGGGGTCGGCGCGGCGCTGGCCGTCGGCGCGGTGGTCGCCGGCGTCCGCCTGCGTCGGGGCGACCGGCCGCGCTCGGTGCTCATCGGGCTGCTCGCCGTCTGCGTCGCCGCGTTGATCGCGGTACGCACCGGCCGAGCCGAGAACTTCTTTCTGATCCAGTTGCTCTCCAACGCCGCGAGCGCGCTGGCCTGGGCGGTCAGCATCGCGGTGCGCTGGCCGCTGCTGGGGGTGCTGGTCGGCGCGGTGCTGGGTCAGCGCTCCCGGTGGCGGCGTGACCCGGCGCTGCTGCGCGCGTACGGCCGGGCGAGCTGGGTCTGGACGGCGACGTACGTGCTGCGGGTGGCCGTGTTCGTGCCGCTGTACCTGAGCGGGCAGGTGCTCGCGCTGGTGGTGGCCCGGGTCGCGCTGACCTGGCCGCTGGTCGCGGCGGCGCTGGCGGTGAGCTGGGTGGTGCTGCGTCGATCGCTGCCGCCCGGGCACCCGGGTTTGCGGCACCCGGTCGTCGAGGAGCCCGCCACCCCGTCCCGGTGACCTGACCGGCCGGGAGAACAGGGCATAAAAGTGGAGAGGCCGCCACGGGGGGAGCGGCCTCTCCGGTGACGTACGTTACTCCGTCCCGGTCGTCGGCGTGATCCCGCGACGGCCCGAATTTCTGGGCTTTTTCGCGGCAGCCTCCAGTCTGGGCGGTGGGGTGGGCCGGCCGACCCGCTGCGTCGGCCGGATGGCCGGCCCACCCCGGCCTGACCGTGGGTGTCAGGCCGTCCGCCGGCCGGGTCCCGTCGTTCCCCCGGACCCGGCCGGACACCGGGGTGGGCGGCGCGCCACCCACCCCGGCGCGCTGTCAGCCGTTCGGGAACAGGTTGCCGTAATCGGCGTACGCCATGGCGACGTCGGCCTGAGCCCAGAACCGGTGGTAGTTGAAGCTGGGTTCGGCGCCACCGTTCAGGTACGCCTGCACCTTGGGCCAGTCCGGGTCGTTCTTGTAGAAGGACCGGATGTCCAGGAAGCTCTTGCCGGCGGCGATGGCGTCACCGTTGGGCATCTTCCCGGTCCAGCCCGGCGGGACGTAGAGGCCCTGCCCGCTGGCGGCGTCGTAGGTGTCGTCGAAGCGCCGGTAGTCGCCGCGCTTCTCCGTGGTGGACACACCCTTGGCGTCGCTGGCGGCGTGCAGCGCGTCGAGCAGCCCCTTGGCGGTGTTCTTGGCCGCCACGTCGCCCGACTTGGCCGCGTACGCGATCAGGGTCCGGGCGTAGGCGGCGGCGACGCCGACGTCCTGCCCCTTGACGGTGACCTCGACGTGCAGTCCGGTGTTGGGCTGCGGGTTGGTGGGGTTCCAGGTGGTCGGCTGGCCGGTCCACTTCATGTCCGACGGGATCGACCAGTTGGCGCCGACGGTGGTGTTGGCGATCGCCCAGGGCACCCACTTGTCCAGCAGCGCCTTGGCCTTGGCGTTGCCGGTCTGCAGGTACAGCTCGGCGATCCGCTGCATCGACCAGGCCTGCATGCCGAACCACTGGTTGGACGGCGGGTCGTTGTAGACCGGGTCGACGTCGTAGTACATGCCGTAGAAGGTGGACGTGCCGGCCGGCGGCTGGCCGTAGTTGCCGCCCCAGCTGTTGGTCGCGCCGCCGGCGATGCCGCCCTCGGCCGACTGGAGCCAGGTGTAGAACTCCAACTGCCGCTCGAAGCTCTTGGTCCAGTCGGCGGTCGCGGTCGGCGACTGGGGCTTGAGCTCCGGGGTGTTGGTCAGCGCCCAGGCCGCGAACGGGTTCTGGTAGCCGAAGTGGTTGTGGCTGGAGCCGATCCGCCAGGACCAGTTCTGGTTGGTCTCGTACGCGCCTCCCCAGGCGTAGTACCAGGACATCAGGTAGTGCGCCGAGTCCTTGCCGCTGCCGGCCGGGCAGGCGCTCGCTCCGACGCAGTTGCCGATCTTCTTGAAGTACTTGTCGAACATCGAGTACCGCAGGTAGTCGCCCATCTTGGCGGCCTTGGCCACGGTGGCCGCCACGTCGGCCTGCTTGCCCTGCGCCTTGGCCCAGGTCAGTGCCCAGTACGCGGCCTGCACGGCGCGGGCGTCGGCGTCCGGGGCGTTGGTGTACTTCCACTGCTTGGCCGGGGCGGCCGACTCCTTGATGAACAGGTCCAGGTAGCCGTACTGGCCGCCGGCGGTGAAGGTGTCGCAGGACGGCTGCGGCACGGTCTCCCAGACCGACTCCTGGGTGCCCCGCTGGAACGTGTTGATGTAGGCCGGGCGGGTGGTCTTGTCGCCGCAGCGGCCGAAGCCGTAGGTGTTGTCCACGTCGATCAGCCAGTGCATGCCGTAGATGTCACCGGTGCCGTAGGTGGACTGCAGCTCGCCGCGCAGCGGGTCCTGACCCACCGACACCGACGGTTCCAACTGCGAGGGGTACTGGCTGGGCAGGTCGTGCTCGGCGGCGTACTGCGGGGTCCCGGCGGCCCCAGCCGTCGGCTGGTCTGAATGATTCGGAATTATATATTTTTCCATCACCGTCCAGGCGTTGTTGAACGGCGCCCAGTTCTGGGTCACGCGACCGTACTGGGCCTCCAGCCAGATCCAGAAGCTGAACGCTTCCGAGGTGGTCTCGTGCCCGTGGTCGGGCGCCTCGACGATCAGCGTCTCGACCGAGTGGTAGGGCACGCCCTCGGGGCTGAAGTAGCCCGAGTTCTTGATCTTGCCGTACTGGTCGAGGAAGCGCGTGACGTAGGTGTTGTCACCGCCGCCGGGGGTGTCGTTGTCCACTTCGGTCGCGGTGATCGTGAGCGGGGCGTAGCCGGTCGCCGAGGCGGTGACGGTGGCGGTGCCACCGGCGGTGTCGGCGTCCTCCGCCGCCGCGACGGTGACCGTGGCCCCGGTGTTCCAGTTGCTCGGGGTGAGGCTGACCGTCGCGGGCGAGACGGTGATGTCGGCGTCGCCGGTGCGGGCCAGGCTGACCGGCACCGTCCCCGTCGGAGCGGCGCTGAGCTTGACGTTGACGGTGGAGCTGCCGCCCTCGGCGACGGTGACCGCGGACGGCGTGGCGATCAGCGTCGGGCCGGAGGCTGCGGTCACGGTGAACGACCGCTCGGCGATGGCGCTGAGGTTGGCGTTGTCGTACGCCCTGGCCTGCACGGTGTAGACGCCCGCCGGCAGGTCTTCGAGGGTGTAGCCGTACGGGGCCGTGGTGTCGGTGTTGACGAGCAGGCCGTTGCGGTAGAACTCGACCTTGCTGATGGTCCCGTCCGGGTCGCTGGCGGTGGCGGTCAGCGGCACGTCGGCCGGCGCCTCGAACGGGCCGGCCGGCACGGTGAGCCCGACGGTCGGTGGCTGCTGCGGCGCGCCGCCGCAGGTGACCCCGTTGACCGCGAACGAGGTGGGCTTCGCGTTGGTGCCGGTGTAGGAACCGTTGAAGCCGATGTTGGTGCTGGCGCCGGTGCCGAGGTTGCCGTTCCACGACTCGTTGGTGGCGGTGACCTGGTTGCCGGTCTGGCTCCATCGTGCCGACCAGCCCTGGGTGACCCGCTGGTTGCCGGGGAAGGCGAACGTGAGCGTCCAGCCGGTGAGCGGGTCGCCGAGGTTCTTGATGGTCACGTTGGCGCTGAAGCCGTTGTTCCAGTCGTTGGTCGCGTAGACCACGTCGCAGGCCGGTGCGGCCTGCGCGGCGCCGGCGGGCAGGGTCACCCCGCCGACGGCGAGCGCGGCGGCGGCGATGATCGCCACTCGACGGCGTCGTGCCAGATGTCTCATGAGCGCGGTGTCTCCTCGGACCAGGCCGGGGGTGTGCCCGGCGGGGCGCCCGCCCGCGAGGGTGGTGGTGCGCGGGGAATTCGAGGCGCCGGGAAGGTGGTCTCCCGGGCCCGGGCCGGGGGTACGGCGGTGCGGCCCGCACGGGAGGTCCCGCCGGCTGCGGTGGGGTGGCCGTGACCGGAGGTCGTGCTACCGGTTGCCCTCGGCGGACCCGCGTTCGCGCGATCTGGCTCCTGTCGCGTCGAATCGACAGTGTGCCATGGAAGCGCTCCCACAACAAGCGCACGGCAGGTCGCGTCGACGCCGTGTTTCGATCTCGTTTTGGGGCTTTCACAAAGCCGTGACGGGCGTTACAGTCGCAGCATCATCGATGGGAGCGCTTCCATCGATGATGGTTCCAACTAGAAGATCACCGGGACCGCCTCTGACGGGCCCGGGGAACCAGCCCGAGGGCTGACGACGGGCCAGCCCGGACGCCGCCGTCAGCCATCATCCCGCCACATGGAGGGAGGTGGAACCAGAGCCACTCGCGTGGCCCGGCTCCCGCGCGACACGCACGGCAGGACCCAATCCGCCCGTGTGTGTGCAGTTACGGTGGGGACGGGGGTTGCCCTCCCCCGTCCCCACACTAAACCCCCGTTCACGATGGGAAAAGAGGCCGACGGGACAGGCGCTGCGCGCCGCCCGGTCGGCCTCGTTCGCTGTCCGGGGCCCCCACCGCCGCAACCCGCCACAGCCGGCCGGCACGACGGCCGGCTCACCGGGGCGGCCGCCCCTGCCCTATCCTGGGAGCGCTCCCGAATTTCGGCGGTTGCCCTGTATCCACGAGGAGAATCCATGTCGATACCTACCGGGCCCGCCGGCCCGCTGCGCTTCCCCCGCGACTTCGGTTGGGGCGCGGCCACCTCCGCGTACCAGATCGAGGGCGCCGCCAAGGAGGACGGCCGCGGCGAGTCGGTCTGGGACACGTTCAGCCGCACCCCCGGGCGCACCCGCAACGGCGACACCGGCGACGTCGCCGCCGACCACTACCACCGGTACGTCGAGGACCTCGACCTCATGCGCGACCTCGGGCTGCGCAGCTACCGCTTCTCCATCTCCTGGCCACGGATCCAACCCGACGGCAGCGGCAAGCCCAACCAGCGCGGGCTCGACTTCTACCGCCGGCTCCTGGACGGCCTGCACGAACGCGGCATCGCCCCCATGGCCACCCTGTTCCACTGGGACTTGCCGCAGGCCCTGCAGGACGCCGACGGCTGGGAGTCCCGCGACACCGCCCACCGCTTCGCCGACTACGCCGACGCGGTCTTCCGCGCCCTCGGCGACCGCGTCCCGGCCTGGCTGACCATCAACGAGCCCAAGACCGTCGTGCAGAACGGCTACCTCGGCGGCCACCACGCCCCCGGACGCCAGGACCCGGACGCGGCCTACCTCGTCGCCCACCACCTGCAACTCGCCCACGGGCTCGCGGTCCGCGCGCTGCGCGCCGCGGGCGGCACCGGCCGGATCGGCCCCGCCCTCAACCTGCACCCCTGCTACCCCGCCGACGATTCCCCGCAGGCCGCCGCGGCGACCCGGCTCTACGACGGCTACGAGAACCGCCTCTACCTCGACTCACTGCTCAAGGGCAGCTACCCGCAGGACGTACTGGCCGACCTGGGCCCGCAGAGCCGGATGGCCCGCGGCATCCGCGACGGCGACCTGGCCGTCATCTCCTCGCCGGTCGACCTGCTCGCCGTCCAGTACTACACGCCGATCTACGTCACCGCCGACGGCGGCACCGAACGCCGCTGGCCGACCTCTGAGGCCGAGTGGCAGCAGATCTACCCCGACGGGATGTACGACATCCTGACCCGGGTCACCCGCGAGTACGGCCCGATCCCGCTCACCGTCACCGAGAACGGCCTACCCACGCCGGACGCCCTCGCCACGGACGGCAGCGTCGACGACGCCGGCCGGATCAGCTTCCTGCGCGACCACCTGGCCGCCGCGCACCGGGCCATCGCCGCCGGGGTGCCGCTGGAGAGCTTCCACGTCTGGTCACTGCTGGACAACTTCGAATGGGCCGAGGGGTACGACCAGCGGTGGGGACTGGTCTACGTGGACTATCCGACCCAGCGCCGGGTGCTCAAGAGCAGCGCACACTGGTACCGCGCGGTCATCGCCGACGGCGGCTTCTGAAACCGCCCGCCCGGACAGCCGGGCCCCGGCGCGCGGCTCCGACGAGCCGCTGACCGTCCGGGGCACGGCCGGCCCGGTCAGCGGGGCAACGCCTGCTGCAACTCCGCCCGCAGCGCCGGAGTGAGCATCTCCCCCGCCTGCTTCGCCAACCGAGCCATCTCGTAGCCCACCACGCCGATGTCCGCGTCCCCGGCGGCCAACGTGGCCAGGATCGACCCGTCCCGCACCTGCATCACCAGGAAGTAGCCCCGGCCCATCTCGACCACCGTCTGCTTGACGACGTCACCGTCGAACATCTGGGCCGCGCCGGCGGTGATGCTCATCAGCCCGGAGGTCACCGCGGCGAGCTTGTCCGCGTGGTCGCGGGGCAGGTTGTCGGAGATCGCCACCAGCAGCCCGTCGGACGAGACCACCACCGCGTGCGCCACACCCGGCACCCGCTCCGCGAACGCGCTCACCAGCCAGCTCAGGTCCCGTGCCTCCTGGCTCAACGTCGTCACTGTCGTCGTCCCCCTTCATCGTGCCCCCCGGACGGTGGCACGGGTATCTCGGTGGTGTCCTCGGCCTCAGCACGCCGTACCCCGTTGTAGAGCCGGGAAAGCATGCCACCGACCGCCTCCGGGTCCAGGTCGTCACGCGCGGGCGCCGACCCCGGTTGGGCCGAACGCGTGACCGCGGAGAGCTGCGCCATCGGCACCCGCATCGGCAGGCCCCGCTCGTTCGTGCCGGCCGTCACCGGGGTGGCCGGCGGCACGACCGGCCCCGGCACCGCCGGTCCGGCCGGACCCTCCCGCGACCACCAACCGCCGCCGACGCCCGACGGCGCCGGGGCGAGCACGTCCTCGGCCCGGACCGGCACCGGGCGGGCCTGACGCGGCACGGTGGTCGTGGGCGGGCGGCCCGCAACCGGCAGGTCCAGCGGCGCGACGGCCGGCTCGGACGAGCCCGCGGACCGGGCGGCACCGGACATCCGCTGCACACCGACGCCCCGCGCGGCGCCCGCCGCCAGCATCCGGGCCGAGGCCGGCGGATTCAGCTCCACCGCGCCGGCCGGAGCCAGCAACGCCGCGGGCAGCGCCAGCCGGGCGACCAGGCCGTTGTCGCCGCCCTCCAACCGCACCCGCACGCCGAGCCGGGCCGCCAGGTGGCTGACCACGAACAGGCCCATCCGCTCGACCGTCGCGACGTCCGCAGCCGGCGGGCTGGCCAGCACCCCGTTCGCCTCGGACAGCGCCGCCGGGCTCATGCCCAGGCCACGGTCCGTGATCTCGATCAGCGCGCCCGCGGCCTCGATCCGGGCGGTCACCGACACGACGGTGTCCGGGCGGGAGAAGGCGGTGGCGTTCTCCAACAGCTCGGCCAGCATGTGCACCAGCTCACCGACGGCATGCCCCACCACGTGCACGTCGCCCACCGACTCGATGCGGACCCGCTGGTACTGCTCGATCTCGGCCGCGGCCGCCAGCAGCACCGGGCCGAGGCCGACCGGCCGGTTCCACCGGCGGGTCGACTCGGTGCCGGCGAGCACCAGCAGACTCTCGTCGTTACGGCGCATCCGGGCGGCCAGATGATCGAGCTTGAACAGGTTCTCCAGCTGATCCGGGTCGCTCTCCTCGCGCTCCAGGTCGTCCAACAGCTCCAGCTGGCGCTCCACGAGCACCTGGCTGCGCCGGGCCAGGTTGACGAACATCGCGTTGACGTTGCGCCGCATCGTCGCCTGCTCGACGGCCACGGTGACCGCGCTACGGTGCACCGCGACGAACGCCTCCGCCAGCTCACCGATCTCGTCGAGCGAACGGACCACCGCCGGCGCGACCTCGATGCCCGGCACCCCGCCGGTGACGGTCCGCAGCCGGTCCAGCGCGTCCGGCAGCTCGACCTGCGCGATTCGCAACGCCTGGCTACGCAGCAACCGCATCGACCGGGCGACCGAACGACCGACGAGCAGCGAGATCAGCAGGGCGACCAGCAGCACGGCGACGACCCCACCGGCCACCAGCAGGGTGGTCCTCAACTGGCCGCTGCTGGCGCCGTCGGCCTGCCGGACAGCGTCGTCGAGCACCCCCGCCTCAACCTGGCGCAGCAGCTCCTGGCGCTGCTGGCTGGCCGCCCACCACTGCTCCGAGGGCAGCACCTCGGGCGTCGCGTCGCCGACGGGCAGGCTGCGCTCCTCCAGTTGGGTGGCGACCAGGAACACCGGGTCCACCGAGGTCTCGTCGTACCGGCGGATCTGGTCGGTGGTGGCGGCCACCCGGAACGCGCCCAGCGCGGTCAACTGCTGGGCCCGCAGGTCGGTGAGGAGCACCCGGTCCTCTGTGCCGTACCGACCGGCGCGGGCGGCGGCGTAGAGCTGGCCCCGGACCCGCGAGGAGAGTTCCTTGACCCGGGCGATCTGGACGTAGCGCAGGACAGCGTCGCTCAACGCCGGCCGCTCCTGGCCCGGCGTCGGCTCGGCGAGCAGGTCGAGCAGCGTGTCGACGGCTCGGTGGTAGTTGCTCAGGATGGTGTCGCTGCTGAGCACCGCGGGCGGAATCGACGGCCGGATGTCGACCACCTGGTCGTACGCCTCCAGCACCTCCGAGAAGGCGACCCGCCAGGACGCGTCGGCGTCGGCCAGTGGCTCGGCCGCCCGTCGCAGGTCCACGATGGCCCGATCGGTGGCCGCCTGCAACGGCTTCAGGGCGGTGGACGCGATCTCCCGGTCCCCGCCCCTGCGCAGCTCGCCCAGCTCCCCCGCCGAGCGGTCCCGCTCCTGCTGAAGCTGGTGCACGGCCGCGGTGATCTGCCGACCGATGCCGACCTGCCGCGCGAAGTCGTTCAGCGCCGTCGTCCGCCCCACCAGCGCGCTGGTCTGCACGCCGGCGAGCACCAGGAACGCCACCGACGGCACCACCAGCACGGTGGCCAGCTTGGTGCTCATCCGCCAGTCCCGCAGCCGGAACGGCGAGCGTCGCCGGTGCGGAACGACCCGGACATCGAAGCGACTCCGGCGATGGTTCGACACCGCGCCGTTCACCGGGTCGGGACCTACCGCCACCCTGCCTCCTCCGTCCTGCCGCGTCCACCGCGGTCCGGGGAGCGCAGTCCATCCAACCAGGCTCGGGAGCGCTGTCAACGGCCCGGACGGGGAGGAAGTTCACGAAGGATACTGCGGGTGGGAACGTCCTGTCGTGGTCGGCAAGACCAGCTCGTCCGTCCGGCCGATGTCGGCGAGCTCGACCGCGTCACCGAAACGGCCCAACGCCACCAGTGCGGCGCCGGTGGCGCCGATCTCCGGGTTGCGTTGGTGCGACACCGGTCGCGGCGCGAGCGCGGACGCGAACGCCTGCCGCCACCACACCGAGGCGGCCACCGCGCCGCCGCCCAGCACCACCTCGACCGGTTTGTCGACGGTGGACTCCAGCACCGTCAGGTCCTCGGCGACCAGCTCACAGAGCCCCTGCATCAGCCCGGCCAGGATGTCCACGGCGGTGGTGCCGAAGCTGAGCCCGCGTACCTCGCCGGTGCCCGCCGGGGCCAGCCCCGGCGCCCGGTCACCCCCGAAGCGGGGGTCCGCCGGTCGCCCACCGCCCGCCGGCACCAGCGCCAGGGCCGCGTCCAGCTCGGCGCCCCGGGGCAGCCGCAGCTCCCGGTCGGCCCAGGCGAAGAGGCTGCCGCCGCTGGAGTACGCCGCACCGGTCACCACGTGGTCGTGGTCGACCCGGTAACGCCACAACCGTTCGGGCAGCCGGGGCAGCGGCCCGCCGGCCGGGACGCGCTGCATGAGGCGTACGGCGGCGGAGGTGCCGACGGTGACCGCGGCGCGGCTCGGATCGACGCAGCCCGAGCCGACGTTCGAGGCCGCGCCGTCGCCCACCGGCGGCGACCACCGAGCCTCGGCCAGCTGCGGCCAGCGGCGGGCGCGGTCGGGCCGTAGCCGGCCGTGCCATTCCAGCTCGCCCAGGGGCGGCAGCTCCGACGGTCGCGTACCGGCCAGCGCCAGCGCCTCCTCGTCCCAGCGCAGGCTGCCCAGATCGAGCAGGCCGGTGCCGGAGGCCTGGGAGACCGACATCGGCGCGGCCTCGAGCAGCTCGCCCAGCACGTACTCGGGCAGGCCGACGAACCGGTTGATCGGGGTGCCGGACATCTCGCGCAGCCAGGGCAGCCGTATCGACCAGTAGGAGCGGTGCCACCAGCAGCCGGTGCGTTGGTGGAAGTCGTCCGGGTCGGCCGGCCCGGACGCCCCGTCGAGCGGCGCCGGCCGGGTGTCCAGCCAGGTGATCACCGGGCCCAACGGGGTGCCGTCACGGTCCAGCGGGACCACCGAGTGCCACTGCGCGGAGACGGCCACCAGCTCGACGTCGCGCAGGTGGCCGCCCTCGGCCAGCTCGTCCAGGCACTCGATCAGGCACGCGAGGTAGACGGGACCGGAGAGGGTGCCGGTGCCGTCGTCGCCAAGGGCGAGGTTGACCTTCCGCCGGGCCAGGGCGCCGGGCAGCGGTTGGGTGTCCTCGTCCAGCACCAGCCCACGTACCGAGGAGGTGCCCAGATCGAGCGCGAGAATGTTCATCGCCGGTCAAGTTACCCGGTACCGGGCGTGCCGGAACGCTGGTCGGGCCGGGCGCACCCGTACGCCCGATCGGCTACCCGGCCGGCCGTCGGGCGCGTAGGGTGGGTCGCATGCTCGCGCACCTGACCTGCTGGTGGCCCGCCAACCCGGCGGCCATCCACCGCGCGTAGCTCCATCCACGCGGCCGCCTCGAGGCGGCCGCCGGATCTCCCGGCTCCGATGGCCGCCCCACCGGCGGCGCCCGGCCCGACGGAGAATCCGATGACCCACCTGACCGACCTGCTCGCCGCCGTCGCCCGCGGCGTCGACCCCGGTCCCTTCGCGCTGCTGCGCCGCGACGGCGCCGACGATCTGGAGCTGTTCACCGGCCCGATGGACGCCGTGGACCGGCTGGCGGACATCCCGCTGCCGCCGGGTCCGCCGGGGGCGCGGACGCTGGCCGTCGTGCCGTACCGGCAGATCACCGAGCGCGGCTTCGCCTGCGTCGACGACGGCGCCCCGCTGGAGTGCCTCCAGGTCCGCGAGCAGCACCGGATCGCCCTGGCCGACGCGCTGGCCGCCCTGCCCGACGAGCCGGTACGCGCCGTCGACGCCGCGTTCGACGTCACCGACGAGGAGTACGCGCGGACGGTGCAGCGGGTGCTGGCGGAGGAGATCGGGCGCGGCGAGGGCGCCAACTTCGTCATCCACCGCACCCTGAACGCCACCGTGCAGGGTCCGCCGCTGGTGGCCGCCCTGGCGGCGCTGCGTCGGCTGCTGGTCGCCGAGCGCGGCGCGTACTGGACGTTCGTGGTGCACACCGGCACCCGGACCCTGGTCGGTGCCAGCCCGGAGCGGCACGTCAGCGTCGACGACGGGCTCGTGATGATGAACCCGATCAGCGGCACCTTCCGGCCCGTCGCGGGCACGCCGGACCGGGAGGCGCTGCTGCGCTTCCTCGCCGACCCCAAGGAGGTCGAGGAGCTGTACATGGTGCTCGACGAGGAGCTGAAGATGATGGCCACCGTCGCGGAGCACGGCGGCCAGGTGATCGGCCCGTACCTCAAGGAGATGTCGCACCTGGCGCACACCGAGTACCTGCTTGCCGGTCGGGGCACCCGGGACGTGCGGGAGGTGCTGCGGGAGACCATGTTCGCTCCGACCGTCACGGGGAGCCCGATGGAGAACGCCTGCCGGGTGATCGCGCGGCACGAGCGTGTCGGCCGGGGGTACTACGCGGGTGTGCTGGCCCTGCTCGGTCACGACGAGGCCGGTCGGCAGACGCTGGACGCGCCGATCCTGATCCGTACCGCCGAGATCTCCCCCACCGGCCGGCTGCGGGTGCCGGTGGGCGCCACCCTGGTCCGGCACTCGACGGCGGCCGGCGAGGTGGCTGAGACGCACGCCAAGGCCGCCGGGGTGCTGGCCGCGCTCGGTCTCGGCCCGGCGGCGCCCGGTGGCGGCAGCGGGCCGGTCGCGCGCCTGGCCGACGACCCGGCGGTACGCGACGCGCTGGCCGCGCGCAACGCCCCGCTGGCGCGGTTCTGGCTGGATCAGCGCGCGCCGGACGCGCCGGGGCTGCCCGGGCTGGTCGGCCGCCGGGCGCTGATCGTGGACGCCGAGGACACCTTCACCGGGATGCTGGCCCACCAGCTGGGCGCGTTGGGTCTGGCGGTCACGCTGCGGCCGTGGCACGCCGAAGGCCCGGTCGACGCCTACGACCTGGTGGTGGCCGGGCCCGGACCGGGCGACCCGGGCAGCCCGGACGAGCCGAAGATCGTGGCGCTGCGGGGGCTGCTGACCGGGCTGCTGGCGAGCGGCCGGCCGACCCTCGCGGTGTGCCTCGGCCATCAGGTGCTGGCCGGGCTGCTGGGGCTGCCGCTGCACCGTCGGGAGCTGCCCTACCAGGGTCTGCAACGCGAGGTGCCGCTGTTCGGGCGAGCCCGCCGGGTGGGTTTCTACTCCACGTTCACCGCTCGCGCGGCAGCGGACCGGCTGGAGACCGCGTACGGGCCGGTGGAGCTGGCCCGGGACGTGCACGACGGCGCCGTGCACGCCCTGCGCGGACGTCGCTTCGCCGGGGTGCAGTTCCATCCGGAGTCGGTGCTCAGCCCGGACGGGGTCGCCGTGCTGACCGAGCTGTTGGGCGACCTGCTGCCGGCGCCGCACCCGGACGAGCTGTCCGCGGCCGGCGGGCGGGCATAGTCACCCCACCAGAGGGGTACGGCTGAGTCGACCGGCGGCGCGGACGGGCCGAGAGCCCCCGCCCGCGCCGCCGGTCCCCGCCGCGGTCAGCTGGTCTCCGCCACGATCAGCCGGTCCCCGGCTTGGGTCAGCCGGCCATGCCCTTCTTCACCGCGGCGCCGATCTGCACCGCCCGCCGAGCGGTGAGCGCGGCGGCGGTGAGCGCCACGTCGTCCGGGGCGATCTCGCCGTTGTTGCTGGTGTGCGAGGCGCCGTAGGGGTTACCCGCGATGAACTGGCTGGTGTCGGTGTAGCCGGGGGTGACCACGATCCCGCCCCAGTGGTAGAAGACGTTGAAGAGCGAGGTCAGGGTCGTCTCGTGCCCGCCGTGCGCGGTCCCCGTCGAGGTGAAGCCCGAGTAGACCTTGTTCACCAGCGCGCCCTGGCCCCAGAGCGGGCCGGTGGTGTCGATGAACTGCTTCAGCTGGGCGGCGATCATGCCGTACCGGGTGGGCGCGCCGAAGATCGCCACGTCGGCCCAGGCCAGGTCGTCGACCATTGCCTCGGGCACGTCCTGGGTCTCCAGTTGGTGCGCGTGCCAACCGGAGTTGGAGCGGATCGCCTCGTCCGGCGCCAGCTCGCGCACCTTGCGCAGACGGACCTCGGCGCCGGCGTCCCCGGCGGCCTCGCACACGGCCTGCGCCAACTGGTACGTGGTGCCGGTGGCGCTGTAGTAGATCACCGCTACCTTCGTCTGGGCAGCCATCAGATGTTCCCCTTCTCGTCTGAGTCAGCGCCCGCGACTACCCCGTGCCTGCCTCGCCAAACGGCAGCCGGCGCGCGCCGGCTGCCGCCAACGGGCCGACCGCCCGGCTCAAATTCTGCGCAAGTTCACGAACGTCGCGGTCCCCCGGCCGCCACGGACCGCGATCCTGATGTCACCGGCGCCGACGGGAAGCCCATCCGCCGCCCCGCGCCGGGCGCCTGAACGGGGGATCGCGCTCCGCCGGCAACGGGGCTGGCGTAGCGCGGTCAGGGGTCGCTGCCGGTCACGCCCCGTTCAGCGGACCAGGGCCGCCATCAGTCGCTCCAGTTCCGCCGCCGGGTCGGCGGTGAGCCCGGTGTGCACTGGCCCGGTCTGGATCATCGTGCTGCGCGGCGCGGCCAGCCAGTGGAACCGCTCGCCGAGCCGCATCCGGGTCGCCGGTCCGTCACCGGCGCAGGTCCGGTCCCAGGATTCCAGCACCGCGGCCACCGCCGGCAGGTCGAGGTCGGGCGCCAGCGCGCGGACCCGGTCGGTGTCCAGGTGTGTCCGCGCGGCCAGGAAGTCGCGCTGCTGGCAGTAGAGCAGCACCCCGACGTTGATCTGCTCGCCGCGCTCGATGCGGGGCACCAGCCGGATGACGGCGTACTCGAATGGCTGCCTCATGTCGCGCTCACCTGCGGCAGCCAGTCGGCGCGGCGGGCGACCCGGGCGGACAGGTGCGCGAGGTACGCCTCCCGCGCCGCGTCGGCCGAGTCGAAGTCGGCGGCGGTCAGCCACTCCTCGGGCACCAGCGCCAGCACCTCGGTGAGCAGCTCCGGGGTGACCTGCGGTGCCAGCTCGGCGTCGGCCTCGGCCAGTCGGGAGGCGTACGGCGCCAGCACGTGGTCCTCGGCCCGGTACGCCCGGTGCACGGCAGCGGCGGCGCGCGGCCAGTTGTGGTGGAAGTACAGGCAGGCACCGTGGTCGATGAGCCACAGCTCCCGGTGCCAGACCAGCAGGTTCGGGTTGCGCCAGCTCCGGTCCACGTTCTCCACGTAAGCGTCGAACCACAGCACCCGGGAGGCCAGCATCGGGTCGACGGGGTGCGCGACCGGGTCGAAGCCCAACGCACCCGGCAGGAAGTCCATGCCGAGGTTGGCCCCGCCGCTGTTGCGCAGCAGCTCCTGCACCTCCTGGTCGGGCTCGGCCCGCCCTATCACCGGGTCGATGTCGAGCACCACCAGCGGCGGCACCCGCAGCTCCAGCCGGCGGGCCAGCTCACCGCAGATCACCTCGGCGACCAGCGCCTTGGGCCCCTGCCCCGCGCCTCGGAACTTCGCCACGTACGTGCCCAGGTCGTCGGCTTCGACCACGCCGGGCAGCGAGCCACCCTCGCGGAGCGGGGTGACGTAGCGGATCGCGGTGACCTGGCGGAGCACTCGCCCACCCTACTGTGATCTCCGGCCGCGCCCGCCGCCGGACACATCCTGTTACCGAAGGCGGTGTCACAATCCGTGAAGTCCGGGACGGCTCCCCACCCATGACGCTCGTCCTTTGCTCTGCTTACCCGGACGCGACACCCCCGTTGAGCAGGGATGACGTCGCGGAGGTGCTCGACAGGGCCGAACCCTGAGTAACTGGTGCGCCCGGGTAAGCAGAGCAAAGGGGAATGGGGCCGTGGTTGGGAGCGCGCCTCAGGTCACCCGATGTGACGGGCCGAGGTACCCCGCAGGCTCGCGGAGGACGCCTCGCCCACCGCACGCGCGGTGGGCGCCGCGCCCGCCACCGGTGTCAGTCGAGCTTGTCGCGCAGGTCGTCGACCTGCTGCTGGAGGCGGTCCACCGCGCCCTCATTGTTGATGAAGGTGGTGATGCCCGCGGCCAGGCCCAGGCCGATCAGCACCGCCAGGATGCTCAGCACGAGGCCGCCGATCGCCACGCCCCGGCCGGTCACCCCTGGTCGGGCGGCCATCTTCAGCCCGACGATGCCCAGAATGATCCCGATGATCCCGAGCACCAGGCCGAGCCAGGCCAGAATCGCGGTCAATACGCTGATCAGACCGGACACCCCGAAGACCAGGGCGAAGGTCGCAGCCGCGCTGGTCTTGGCACCGGTGGCCCCCCGGTGAGTCTGGGACCCGGCGCCTCGGGCCGGTTCGCTTGCGGCAGTCATGACACTCCCTTCCGCACGCGCGGCGCGCGCACTTCCGGCCGGCCGCCTTCCCACTGCCACGGCCGTTATGCCCCCAACCGCGACCGGGCGGCTGCGGGCTGCGGGGTGTCACGCCGACCCCGGCGTCGGTGGGTGGTCCTAGGCTGGCGGCCCGGCAACCGGAAGGAGCCCGCACCGATGCCTGCCGACCTCGGCGCCGCCGACGCGCTCGCGCTGCGGATGACCAGCCTGCTGCTGCGCCCGCACCCGAGCACGCGACCCGGCACCGTCGCCGAGGTGGTCGAGTGGTTCGGCGCGATGCAGGCGCAGGACCTGGCCAGCGGGCTGTGGTCGCTCGGCGCGCGGCTGCCCGGGCGGACCATGGCCGACGTGCAGGCGGCGCTGGAGCGGCGCGAGGCGCTGCGCACGTGGCCCATGCGCGGCACCGTGCATCTCGTTCCGCCCGCCGACGCGCGCTGGATGCTGGAGGTGACCGGCGTCCGGTCGCTGGCCAGCGCGGCGACCCGCCGGGCGCAGCTCGGCCTCACCGACGCCGACGCGGACCGCGCGGTGGACGTGCTCGGCACGGCGCTGGCCGGCGGCGGCCGGCTCACCCGGGCGCAGTGCCTGGCCACCCTGCGGACCGCCGGTCTGGACACCGACAGCCAGCGCGGATACCACCTGCTGTGGTACGCCAGCGTGCGCGGGGTGACCTGCCTGGCGCCGAACGTCGGTACCGAGCAGACCTTCGCGCTGCTCGACGAGTGGGCGCCCGGGCCCCGCCGGCTGGATCGGGAGGAGGCGCTGGCCCTGCTCGCCCACCGCTACGTGCGGGGGCACGGGCCGGTCACCGCCCGCGAGTTCGCCGGCTGGACCGGCCTCACCCTGACCGACGCGCGGCGCGGGTTGGCCGCCGCCGGCGACACGCTGACCGTGGTGCGGGTCGACGGCGAGGAGATGTACGTCGACGCGGCGTTGGCCGACGCGCCGCGCACGCCGATCGACGACGTGCTGGTGCTGCCCGGCTTCGACGAATACCTGCTCGGCTACCGGGACCGGGCCCTGATGCTCGACCCCGCGCACCAGGCGGCCGTCGTGCCCGGCAACAACGGCATCTTCCAGGCCACCGTGGTGCGGGCCGGCCGGGTCGTGGGCCTGTGGAAGCGGCGCATCGCCCGCGCCGCGGTCACGGTGACGATCCAGCCGCTGACGCCGCTGAACGCCGGTGAACGCGCCCGGGTGGAGCAGTCCCTGGATCGGTACGCGGAGTTCCTCGGTCTGGCACCCCGGTTCGACTGGCCGGTCGCGGGCGAGCCGCGGTGAGCAACTCGACGATCCGGGCCACCCGGGGATCCGAACGGATCTCCGCCACGGTGGCCGGCAGCGGCAGCCGCCAGTTCGGATACTCGTCCACCGTGCCCGGCATGTTCGGCTGGCGCACCTCGCCCAGCACGTCGTAGAGGGAGACGCCGAGCAACCGGGTCGGGCTGCCCGCGAGGGCGGCGTGCATCGCGACCACCACCTCGTCGTCATCCGGCCGGGCCGACTCGCCCGCGTCGGGCAGCAGCGCCTCGGCGCGCAGCATCCCCAGCAGGCGCTCCCGCTCCGTGGCGGCGCGTGCCCGCTCCTCCGCCACGTCGGTGGTGAGCAGCTTCAGCTCGTCACGCGCCCGGACGTGCTCACCGGTCAGGAACCCGGGCGCGGTCGGCAGGTCATGGGTGGAGATGGTGGCCAGCGCGTTGCGTGGCCAGCGCGCCGGCGGGACGAAGCCGCCGTCGTCGTCCCGGGCGAACCACAGCACGGTCGAACCGAGCATGTTGCGCCCGCGCAGCCCCCGGGTGACCGCCGGCTGGACCGTGCCGAGGTCCTCGCCGATGACCACCGCCGCGGCCCGGTGCGCCTCCAGGGCGAGGATGCCCAGCATCGCTTCGGCGTCGTAGCGGACGTAGGTGCCCTCGGCGGCGCCGGCGCCCGGCGGCACCCACCACAGTCGCCACAGCCCCGCGACATGGTCGACCCGCAGCCCACCGGCGTGCCGCAGGGTTCGCCGCAGCATGTCCCGGTAGGCCGCGTACCCGGTGTCGGCGAGCCGGTCCGGCCGCCACGCGGCGAGGCCCCAGTCCTGGCCGAGCTGGTTGAAGTCGTCCGGCGGGGCGCCGACCCGGACCCCCTGGGCCAGCACGTCGGCGAGCTGCCAGCCGTCCGCACCGCCCGGGTCGATGCCGACGGCAAGGTCGTGCACCACCCCGACCGGCATCCCGGCCGCCCGGGCCGCCGCCGTGACCGCGTCGAGCTGCTCGTCGCAGAGGTGTTGCAGCCAGGCGTGGAACGCCACCCGGTCGGCCAGCTGGCGGCGCTGCTCGGCGACCGCCGGGGCGTCCGGCTGGTGCAGCTCCGGCGGCCAGGCCCGCCAGTCGTTGCCGTGCCGCTCGGCCAGCGCGCACCAGGTGGCGAACGTGGTCAGCGCCGGGTCCGCGGCGAGGTCCACCGGGTTGGCGTACGGGTGCAGCAGCTCCAGCGCGTGCCGCTTGGCGGTCCACACCTCGTCGTAGTCGATCAGGTCGCCGCGGTCGGGGCGCAGCGCGTCGACCACCGCCCGGGTCGCCGGATCGGCTGCCCGGTACGCGGCGGTGTCGCTGACCCGCAGGTAGAGCGGGTTGACGAAGCGCCGGCTGGCCGGCGAGTACGGCGATGCGGCCACCGGGCGCGCCGGCCCGACCGCGTGCAGCGGGTTGAGGAGCACCAGGCCCGCGCCGGTGGCACCGGCCCAGCCGGTGAGCTCGGCGAGGTCGCCGAGATCGCCCATGCCCCAGGAGCGTTCCGACGTGAGCGCGTAGAGCTGGAGCATCCAGCCCCAGGCGCGCGGCGGCACGGGCAGCCGGCGGGGCACCACCACCAGCGTCACCTCCCGGTCGGCGCAGGCCAACCGGTGCCAGCCCAGCGGCAGGTCCGCCGGAAGCTCGCCGTCGACCGGGCGGCGACCACCGTCCTCCAGGGTCACCACGCCCGAGCCGGGCAGCGCCCGACGGGTGCCGTGGGTGAGCACCACGGTCGCCGGCAGAGCGGCCCGGTCGACGGCGCGGGCGGCGGTGAGCGCGTCGGCGACAGCCGCCGGGCTGGTGGCGTCGACGCCGAGCAACCCGAGCACGCCGACGACGGTCTCCGGCGCGACCTCGACGCGGCGGTGCCGCCAGTCCTCGTACCAGGTGGACACGCCGTGCGCGTTGGCCAGCGCGGCCAGTCGTCGGTTCATCCGTACCCCGCTTCACGACGCGACCTTCGACCACCTTGCCACGGCCGCGCACGCGGCGCAGGACATGACGGGGCCGGCGGGCGAACCCGCCGGCCCCACCACGATGGACGCCGCTCAGTCGGCGAGCGCGCCGGCCGCGCGGCCCTCGTGCAGGGTGAGGTTGCGGCCGTTGGTCGGGTCGAACAGGTGGATCTTCTCCAGGTTGAACCAGACCCGGCGCGACTGCCCCTCGGCCACCGCCGACTCGGCCGACAGCCGGGTGACCAGGTTGCTGCCCGCGCCGCTGAAGTCGGACGCGCCGGCGTCGGCGGCCAACTCCTCCAGCTCGGCGGCGCTGGCCCGCTCCCCCTCGACGGTGAAGTACACGTACTTGTCCGAACCCATCGACTCGACGATCTCCACCGGCGCCTCGAACTCCAGGCCCCGGCGGCGGGTGTCCTCGTCGACGAGCTCCGCGTCCTCGAAGTGCTCGGGACGGATGCCGAGGATCAGCTCGCGCGGCGCGTCGGCCGCCTCCAGCTCACGGCGGATCCGGTCGCCGAGTGGCACGTCGCCGAGTGCGGTCCGCAGGCTGCCGTCCTGGACGGCCGCGTGCAGGAAGTTCATCGACGGCGAGCCGATGAAGCCGGCCACGAAGAGGTTGCGCGGGTGGTCATACAGCTCCTGCGGCGGACCGACCTGCTGCACCGCGCCGCCGCGCATGATCACGACCCGGTCGCCGAGGGTCATCGCCTCGGTCTGGTCGTGGGTGACGTAGACGGTGGTGGTGCCGAGCTGCTTCTGCAACCGGGACACCACCGTGCGCATCTGCACCCGCAGCTTGGCGTCCAGGTTGGACAACGGCTCGTCCATCAGGAACGCCTTCGGCTGCCGGACGATCGCCCGGCCCATCGCCACCCGCTGCCGCTGCCCGCCGGACAGGTTGGCCGGCTTGCGGTCCAGCAGGGACGTCAGCTCCAGGACCTTCGCCGCCTCGTCGACCTTGGAGTTGATGGTCTCCTTGTCCAGCTTGGCCAGCCGCAGGGGGAACGCCATGTTCTCCCGCACGGTCATGTTCGGGTAAAGGGCGTACGACTGGAACACCATGGCGATGTCCCGGTCCCGGGGCGCCTTGTCGTTGACCCGCTGGCCGCCGATGCGCAGCTCGCCGGAGCTGATGTCCTCCAGACCGGCGATCATGTTGAGGGTGGTGGACTTGCCGCAGCCCGAGGGGCCGACCAGGATCACGAACTCGCCGTCGGCGATCTCCAGGTCGACGTCCTGCACGGCGACGGTCCCGTCCGGGAACTTCTTGCTCACCTTGTCGAGCACGATGTCAGCCATGACTACTCACCTATCCCTTGACTGCGCCGGAGGTCAGGCCGGACACGATGCGGCGCTGGAAGAAGAGGACGAACAGGATGATCGGAACGGTGATCACCACGGCGGCGGCGCAGATCGCCCCGGTGGGGTCCTCGAACTGCGACGCGCCGGTGAAGAACGACAGCGCGGCCGGCACCGTGCGGGACCGCTCGGTGGAGGTCAGCGAGATGGCGAACAGGAAGTCGTTCCAGCAGAAGATGAAGACCAGGATCGCCGTGGTGAACAGCCCGGGCGCGGCCAGCGGGGCGATGACCCGGCGGAACGCCTGCCCCTGGGTGGCGCCGTCCATCTTCGCCGCCTTCTCCAGGTCCCACGGGATCTGCTTGAAGAACGCCGACAGCGTGTAGATCGCCAGCGGCAGCGCGAAGGTGATGTACGGCAGGATCAGGCCGGGCCAGGTGTCGAAGAGGCCGAGCTGCCGCTCGATCTCGAACAGCGGTGACACCAGCGACACCTGCGGGAACATCGCGATCAGCAGGGATACGCCGACGAGCAGCCCCTTGCCGGGGAAGTCCAGCCGGCTGATCGCGTACGCGGCCATCGCGCCGAGCACCACCGCGATGAGCGTGGCGATCAGGGCGATGCCGATCGAGTTGATCAGCGCCCGGACGAACTGGTCGGTGTCGAAGATCGTCCGGTAGTTGTCCAGCGTCCACTCCTGCGGGATGAAGTTCCCGTCGGTGATGGTGGCCGGCGTCTTGAACGACAGCGACGCGATCCACAGGACGGGGACCAGCGCGAAGACGACCACGAGAACGTCCAGCAGGCCCCAGCGCAGCCGGGCGCGGGTGGTGGTTTCGGTACCGGTTGCCATGTCAGCGCCTCTCCCCGTCGTCGCTGCCGGGAGCAGCGGTGCCGAACAACTTCACGAAGACGAAGGCGATGATCGCCACGGTGATGAAGATCAGCACCGACATCGTCGAGCCGATGCCGAGGTTCAGACCCCGGATCAGGTTGTTGTAGGCGAGCATCGACACCGACGACGTCTCGTTGCCACCGGCGGTCAGCACGAAGATGTTGTCGAAGACGCGGAACGCGTCCAGGGTGCGGAACAGCAGCGCGACGAGGATCGCCGGCTTCATCACCGGCAGCATCACCTTGGTGAACTTCTGCCACGCGGTGGCACCGTCGGTGGAGGCGGCCTTGAGCAGGTCCTCAGGGACCAGCGCCAGCCCGGCCATCAGCAGCAACGCCATGAACGGGGTGGTCTTCCAGATCTCTGCGAGCATGATGATCGCCAGGGAGCTGGCCCGCTCGGTGAGCGGTGCGCCGTCGCTGAACAGGTCGGCCAGGTAGCCGGTGCCGGGCGTCCAGGCGTACCGCCAGGAGAACGCGGCGACCACCGTGACGATCCCGTACGGGATGAGCGCCGAGGTCCGGACCAGGCCGCGCCCGACCAGGGTGCGGTGCATGATGATCGCCAGGCCCATGCCGAGCACCAGCTCGACGGCCACGGTGACCACCGTGATCAGCATGGTCACCCCGAACGCGGTCCACCAGAACTCGTTGGTGAGCACGGTGACGTAGTTCTCCAGCCCGATGAACTGGCGTTCGTCGGGGAAGCGCAGGTCGAAGCGCTGCAACGACAACCAGACCGAATAGATGATCGGGTACGCGGTCACCGCGACCATGACCAGCGCGGCGGGCGCGCAGAGCAGCCAACCGAGCTTCCGTTCGGCCTTCTTGTTCTCGCTCAGCGGCGCCTTGCGGCGGCTGCCGCGCTGGGCGGGGACGGTGGCGTGCCGTTCGGTCTCCTCGACGGCGGTGTCCGCACCTGTTGGCGTGGCGTTGATGCTCACGGTGCCACCTTCTTTCGCGACTGCGGGGCTCGCAGGACCGGCGCACTCCTCGCGCTCACGGAAGGACCCCCTTGGACTGGAGGGCGTCGGCGATGGCCGAGCGCAGCTCGTCGGCGGTCTGCTGCGGACGAATCTCCGACGGCGGCGACAGGATCGCCGACAGCACGGTGGAGATGCTCTGGTAGGCCGGGGTCAGCGGACGGGTCGCCGGTTCCTTCAGCTCCTCCAGGATGGTGTCCTTCATCGGGTACGCCTCGGTCATCTCCGGCTCGTCGTAGACCGCCTCGATGGTGGGCGGGACGCCGTCGTTGATGGCGGAGAACTTCTGGTGCTCGGCGTCGCGGATGCACCGGGCCGCCTCGAAGGACAGCTCCGGGTGCCTGGAGTAGGAGCTGACCGCCAGGTTCACGCCACCGATGGTGACCTTGCTGGGGGTGTTCTCGTCGACACCCGGGATCCGGGCCCAGCCGACCTGCTTCGCCAGCTCGGGGTTCGCCTCCTGAAGGGCGGGATAGACGAACGGCCAGTTCACCTGGAAGGCGCCCGCACCGGACTGGAACTCCAGCCGGACCGGGTCCTCGGTGGCGTTGGTGAACGACGGCGAGGTCACGCCCGACGTGGCGAAGCGTTGCAACTGCTCCAGCGCCCGGACGGTGCCGTCGTCCATCACGGCCTGCGTGCCGTCGTCGTTGAGGATCTTTCCGCCGGCGCTCTCGGCCAGGGTGTTGTAGAGGACGACGAGGCCCTCGTACTGGGCGCCCATGGTGAGCACCTGGTACGGCTTGCCCTGGTCCTTGAGCTGCTGGGCGGCGGTGATCATCTGATCCCAGCTCTTCGGCGGCTGCGGCACCAGGTCCTTGCGGTACCAGAGCAGCTGGACGTTGGTGTTCTTCGGCGCCGCGAAGAGCTTGTCCTCGTAGCGGGCGGTGTCCAGCGGCCCGGCGAGGGTGCCCTGCTCGACCTCGGCCTTGTCCTGGCCGGTCCACTCGCGGATCCAGTCGGCGCTGGCGAACTCCTGGGTCCAGGTGACGTCCAGGCCGAGCACATCCATTCCGGTGTCCTCGGCAGCCAGCCGGCGCACCATCTGCACCCGCTGGTCGTCGGCCTGTCGCGGCAGCACCCGGTAGGCGATCTCGTACCGCCCCTGGGCCTGCGCGTTGCAGTCGTCCACGACCTTCTGCAGGTTCTGCTCCGGCGGGTAGTACAGGTTGATCGTCGGTGGGCCACCAGCGTCACCGGAACCGCAGGCAGCCATGGGCGCCACCAGCGTCAGCGCGGCGGCTGCCGCCACCGCGCGTACCCGTGGTCGCCGTCGACGTCGGGCCTCGTCAGGGTCGCTCATCACCCCTCCCCTCTTGTCGGCCAGCAGCCGGGGAAGGGCACCGCGCCCCGGCGCACGGCGAGACGGCCGGGGCTCAGGACCAACGGCACGGCCACCCCGGACGTTTCGTGGCCTTCACACTGCCCGAGCTGCGAAGTCGCGAAACCTGACGCCGACGCGGACCCCGACGAGCGGCCCGGTGTGCGCGACGTCACTTTCGGCACGGCGGCCGCAGCGGCGCACCCGACGGCCGGAGACCGGGCATGCTGTGCCGGTGATCGCACGCTTCAAGGACCTCTGCCTGGACGCCTCCGACGCCCGCATGCTGGGTGCCTTCTGGGCCCGGATCCTCGACGCGGACGTGGCCGACGCCGGCGGCGAGGACACCCGCGTCGATCCTCGTGCCGCCCGCTCGGGCGCCGAATCGATCTGGGTGAACCAGGTGCCCGAGCCGCGTACCGGCAAGACTCGCGTACACCTGGATCTGCGGCTGGCCGGCGCGGAGCCGTCGGCGCTGCTCGCGGCCGGCGCCCGGCTGGTCCGCGCACCGTCCGCGGACGTGACCTGGTGGGTGCTCGCCGACCCGGAGGGCAACCCGTTCTGCGGGTTTCCGGCCCGCGAGGGCACCCGGCCGGGCCCGTTCGAACTGGTCGTGGACTCTGCCGACCCGGCGGCCCAGGCAGCCTGGTGGGCCGGTGTGGTCGGTGGCACCGCCGAGTACGGCTCCGGTACCGCGTCGGTGGTGGGCGCCTCCGGATTCCCCTGGGAGCACTGGGTGTTCGACGCGGTGCCCGAGCCCAAGACGGTCAAGAACCGGATGCACTGGGACGTCGACCTGGTCGACCCGGAGCCGACGGCGCTGATCGCGGCGGGCGCGACGCTGCTGCGCGAGCCGGAGGAGGAGAGCCGTTGGTGGGTCCTGGCCGACCCGGAGGGCAACGAGTTCTGCGCCTTCGCGCCGCGTCCCATCGGGTGAGCGACCGACTACCCAGCGCGGGCGCGGTCGGCTAGCGTCTCCCTAGCGCCACAGCCAGCGCGTTCGCCGCCGACGTCGACACGCCTCCGGCCGACCCCGGCCTGCCCGTTCGGTTGGTAATCGCGGGAAGTCCCACCGCCATTTCCCCGGTTCGGCAGGATCGTCCCAACGAGGAGGTGCCGTCGTGCAGGACACCCGCGCTCTCGCCCTGACGTTCGAGGTGAGCGGCCTGCCACCGGTCAAGACCGAAGCGTTGTCCATCTTCGCCGCCGGGCACCGGCAGGCGACGAGGGTCCGCACCCTGCTCCAGGCCGCCCTGGCGGCGGCCCAGCACACCGGCTGGACGCCGCTGCAAGGCCCGATCGAGGTCGACCTGGTCCTGCGCTGCCCACCCGGGCACCGTACGGCCGACGCCAGCACCCTGCTCGGCGGCGTCTGTGCGGTGTTGCAGGACAAGAAGCGGGTGACCAGCATCGGCCTGGCCCACCTCGGCGTCCTGGTGGACGTCGCTCTCTTCGACGACGACCGGCAGATCCGCCGGTTGTCGTACCACGAGGAGCCGGCGGAGGACTTCTCGTACCAGGTGCGGGTCGCCGCCGTACCGGCTGAGGTTTGACCGACGGACGCGGTGGGGTACCGCCGACGCCGACGAAGGGAGCACCATGTCGGAGCCACACGTCACGCTCGACCCGCGCGGGCTGGATCCGGTGCAGCAGAAGCTGCGCGGCCCGTTGGAGGACCAGCTGACCTCGGCGCTCCAGGCCGCCACCGACCGGGTCCGCGCCGGTTACGCCGGCGAGCCGGTCGAGCAGGTCTGCCAGCGCCTGTTGGACGAGACACGCTCCGGGCTCCATCCCGACATCGCGGCCGGCTTCAACCCCGACATGGACGAGTTCTGCCGGGTGGCGGTGGCGATCGTCCGCGGCGGCGAGGTCTCCTGATCCACCGGCCGGCGCCGGGCTCGGCTCAGTAGCGGCGCATCTCGGCGTACGGGCTGAGCACGATGCGCGGCGACAGCGCCGGGTCCAGCCAGGTCAGCACGTCGACCAGGTCATCGTGTGCGAGGGACACACAGCCGGCGGTGGCGTTGCCGGCGCTGGTGCTGAACTGGTGCAGGAAGATTCCGCTGCCCGCGTTCGGCACCGGCTTCGACACGTTCGGCGGCATGTTGTAGGTGATCACCGCGAAGTGTGTGTACGCGGGCACCTCCTGCCACAGCGCCTCGCTGGCCCCGCCGGGGTTGGTCGAGCTGTGCTGGAAGGTGTTGTACCCCGGCGATGACGGGTTCTCGTTCCACCAGTCGCCGCTGACGAGCCGGTGGTACGGGTACCGCACGCCCGGGTTCGCGTCGATGCCGTACATGGTGGCGCCGATCGAGTAGACGCCGGTGGGCGTGGTCGGCACACCCTCCACGTGGTTGTCGCTGAACCCCTTGGAGCCGATCCGGGCGGGCACCAACGCCGAGGCGGGCGTCCAGCCGCTCCGACCCCGCTCGTACGCCTCCAGGGTCGCGTAGGTGGTCGTGCTGCTGGTGGTGCCGACGATGAGCACCTGCTTCGTCTGCGCCGGCAGGGTCGTCAACCGCGCGGCCAGGTTGCGGCGCGGCCAGACCGAGCCGGTGGATGCGGAGACGGTCGCGACCCCCCGGGCCGGCGCCGGCCTGGGCGCGCCGAGCGCCGGCGCCGCCGGGCTGAGCAGCGTCGGCGCGGCCAGGCCCGCCGCGGCGCCGAACAGGAGAGATCTGCGCTTCATTCCACCATCCTGGCAGTCGAGCGGGCGCGCGGTCTGCCCCGCTCGCCCGGGTCGTCGTTTCGTGGGCCGGGTCAGAACCGGGTCCGCAACTACCCGGCCCTGACCCCCGGTCGTCCGGCATGGGAGCGGACAGCTTCGGCCCCCGCCGCGTGCGGGCGTGGCTCGACGCCCACGCGACTCGGCTGGAAGGCCGGCCGCCCTGCACTCAGCTCCACGGTGCCCACCCGCTGGACGCCGGTGCGCCCCCGGCACACCCCGAACGACCGTGGGCGCCGACCCAGGCTAGGCGGGTCACGGGGGCTGGACAAGCGGGGCAGGACCGCTGGCGGCGTGACTGATCTCAAGGGGAAAAAGCGGCATGTCGGCGTAACGCGACCATGATCGCCGACGCTGTTCGGGCTCGAAGCGGTCAGACGCTGTTCGGGCTCGGAACGGTCAGAAGTGCGCCAGCAGGTCGCGGAACGCGGCCAGCCGCAACACGCCTGCGTCGGTCGGGTCCAGCTCGTCGTCCTCCAGCACCCAGGTGTTCTCATTCGGAATGAACACCGCGTTCAACCCCGCCGCCCGGGCCGGCAGGATGTCCGACCTCGGAGAGTTGCCGATCATCCAGGCTGCGGTGGGTTCGAACCCGTGCTCCCGCACCAACCACCGGTAGGTGTCGACGTTCTTCTCCGCGACGATGTGCGCTGCTCCGAAATGGTGCAGCAGCCCGCACGCGTCCAGCTTGCGCTGCTGCTCCACCTGGTCCCCCTTGGTCAGCAGCAGCAACTCGTGCCGGCCGGCCAGTTCGTCGAGCGCGTCGGCCACGCCGGGCATCAGCTCCACCTGGTGCTCGACCAGGGCCACCGCCAGCCGCTCGATCTCCTGGCGCTCGGCGTCGGTGGCCGGTCGTTCACGCAGCCGCTCCAGGCACTCCGCCAGGCTGCGCAGGAAGACCTTGCTGCCGTAGCCGTGCGCCACCGTGTTGGCCCGCTCGATGTCGTCGAGGACGGCCCGCAGCTCCACCCGGTCCAGGGTGGGATGGTCGAGCCAGGCCAGGAAGTCGTCGATCACCCGCTCGAAGACGACGTTGTTCTCCCACAACGTGTCGTCCGCGTCGAAGATCAGCACCTGCGCCTGCCGACGCGCCGCCTGGTCCACCGTCATGCCGCCCCCTTCGTGATCAACGCCCCTGACGGTCCGGGACCCTAGGGCATGACGCGCGGTGCACCCAACGGGTTTCCGTCCGACTCGGCCGCCTGCGGGCAGGGCCAGTGGAACAGCCGTTCGGCGATCATCGTCTCCCGCTCCTCCTGCGCCTCCGGGCGCAGCCGGCCGCCCCGGGTGAGCATCACCATGCCGTGCAGCAGGCTCCAGCCCAGCTCGGCCAGGGTGTCCGGGTCACGCCCCTCGGCCAACGGGGTCAGGGCCGCCCGCAGCTCGGCGAACACGCCGCGCGGCGCGGCCGGCACGCCGTCGACGCCGAGGGCCAGGTCGGGGGTCAGCGCGAGCATCGCGTCGTAGACCTCCGGATTCGCGTACGCGAAGTCGAGGTACGCGCCCGCCACCGCCGGCCAGACCCGCTCCGGACCGCCGGTCGCCTCCGCGTGGGCCTCGGCCAGGTCGGCGGCCAGGTCGGCGAAGGCGCACACCGCCACGGCGGCGAGCAGCGCCTCCTGATCCGCGAAGTACCGGTAGAGGTCACCCACGTCGACCTCGGCACGCTCGGCCAACCGCCGAGGGCTCACCCCCGTCCAGCCCTCGACCTCGGCCAACTCCCGGGCGACCGTGACGATGAGGTCACGTCGGTCCTCTTCGGTGGCTCCCTCGGCAGGTCCGGACACGCCCACGAGCGTAAGTCGAAGACACCGTCCGCAGTCGCACCATGACAGATTGGTGACTGCACGTGCCCGTCTTGCCGAGCCGGAGGCTCAGTGCCAGTCGCTGATCCGGACGTCGTTCGGCGCCGGCCTGCCACGCCCGGTCTCCACAAGCTCCTTGAGACTCAGGAGGAACGTCGCCCACTTGGTGCTGCAGTGGTGCATGAACTCGACCGGCTCGCGCCAGCCCGCGTGGGTGAACTGGACGATCGTGTACTCGCCGCGCTGGTCGAGGCGCCAGCCGATCTCGGTGCCGATCCATTCCTCGGGGCCGTCGGTGACCCGCCACCGCACGCGGCCGGAGGGATCGAGCTCCAGGACCTCCATGTCGAAGCCGCCGACGTCGCCGAACCGGAAGGCCAGGCGTCCGCCGACCTCGCCCTTGCCGACGGTGTCGGTCGTCCACCAGCCGGCGATGCCCTCCGGAGTTGCCACTGCTCGGTACACGTCGTCGAGCGGAGCGACGACGCCGACCCGGTGCAGGATGTCGACCATTTCACTCTCCCTTGTTGTCGGTGCGGTTGCGGTCGATCGCCTCGGCGATCCGCTTGATCCGGCGGAGTCGGGCGTCCCAGGTGGCACCGACCGCTGACATCTGGGCGGCAGCCCGGGCGAGCTGCGCCTCGTCGACCTGGTAGTGCCGCTCGCGCCCGGCCGGCGCGGCGTGCACCAGACCGACCCGGTCCAGGACGGCCAGGTGCTTCGAGACGGCCTGGCGGGTGACGGGTAGTCGTTCGCTCAGTGATGTGGCGGTGCCAGGCCCCCCGGTGAGCAGCAGGTCGATCATCGTGCGCCGGATGGGGTCGCCGATGGCCGACCAGAGGTCGTCGTCGACCGCGGTGCTCATGGGGTGGAGACCAGCCGCGCGACGTACGTGCCCAGCGCGGGAATGTAGTGGTCCCATCCGCTCACGTGGTCCTGGTACTGCTGCTCCAGAAGAGCGACCTCCCAGCCCATCTCGCGGAACCCGGTCTCGGTCATGCGGATCCGTGTCCCCGCACCGGTCGGGACCAGCTCGAAGGTGACCAGCAGCGAGGGTCCGCTCCGGTCCGGTTCCGGGTAGCACCACCGGAAGGAGAATCGCTTCGGAGGGTCGACCTCGACGACGGCGAACGCGACGGTCGTCGTCTCCCCCGTCTCATCGTTACGCCACACGAGCTCACCGGGTGCGCCCGCGAGGGGCTCGAACCGCGCGTCGTCGGGCCACCACTCCCGCATGTGCTCCGGCCGACTGATCACCTCGAAGACCACCTCGGGCGACGCGTCGACATGAATGTCCCGCTCGATCGATCCCTGCTCCATGCCACTCCAACCTTTCGCAACCTTTGGTTGCGTAAAGCTACAACAACCACGACGCGAGGCGCAACCTTTGGTTGCACTTCGCTGTTGCCTTGGCCGCATGATCGTGCTCGTACCAGGATCGAGTGCCCTCCGGAGCCCGGGACGCCACTACACCATCGATCGAGCACGATCATGCCGGCGCCGAGGCCGCCACCGGTCGCGCGGCGGCGGGGACGTCAGCGGCGCAACGTGAGGATCAGGTCGGCGATCAGGGCCGTCCAGCCGGTCTGGTGCCAGGCGCCCAGCCCGGCCCCGTTGTCGCCGTGGAAGTACTCCGGGAAGGCGATCAGGTCCCGCCAGTCCGGGTGGGTCTGGAAGATCCGGCACGCGCCGTAGATCGGCCGCCGGCCCCAGTCGTCCTGGGTGAAGAGCGAGATCAGCCGGGCGGAGAGGTCGTCGGCGATCTCGTCCAGGGTCCGCTTCACCCCGGAGCGGGTCGGGTACTCCACCTGGAGGTCGTCGCCGAAGAAGGCCGCGTAGTCGCGCAGCGCGCTGATCAGCAGGAAGTTCGTCGGCATCCAGATCGGCCCACGCCAGTTCGAGTTGCCGCCGAACAGCCCGCTGGTCGACTCCGCCGGCTCGTACCCGACGCAGAACTCCTGCCCGCCGAGGGTGACCGAGAACGGCTTGTCCAGGTGCGCGCGGGACAGCGTCCGCAGGCCGAAGTCGGACAGGAACTCGTCGGGGTCGAGCATCCGGGCGAGCAGCCGCACCACCTGCTCCGGCCCGACCATGGACAGCAGCCGCTGCTGGCGGCCGTCCGGGCCCAGCCGGCGGGTGCCGATCACCTCGGCGTACTCCGGGCGGTTGGCGAGGAACCAGCGCAACCGGGCGCCCAGCTCCGGCAGGTGGTGCAGGGTCCGGGCGGTGAGCCGGGTGGTGGCGGCCAGCGGCAGCAGCCCGACCACCGACCGGACCTTCAGCGGCACCTTCGTCCCGTCGGCGAGCCGCAGCACGTCGTAGAAGAAGGCGTCCTCGTCGTCCCACAGCCCCTGCTCGTACGCGGCGGCGGCGATGTACGCGAAGTGCTCGAAGAACTTGGTGGCGGTGTCCACCCAGGTGCGGTCGTGTTCGGCCAGCACGATCGCCATGTCCAGCATGTTCAGCGCGTACATGGCCATCCAGCCGGTGCCGTCGGACTGCTCCAGCACACCGGCCACCGGAAGCGCCGCCGACCGGTCGAACGGCCCGACGTTGTCCAGCCCGAGGAAGCCGCCCTCGAAGACGTTGTTGCCGCCGGTGTCCTTCCGGTTGACCCACCAGGTGAAGTTGAGCAGCAGTTTGTGCATCACCCGGGCCAGGAAGTCGTGGTCCCGGCCGCCGTCGATCTCGAACACCTTCAGCGCCGCCCACGCGTGCACCGGCGGGTTCACGTCACCGAACGCCCACTCGTACGCCGGGATCTGGCCGTTGGGGTGCAGGTACCACTCGCGCAGCAGGAGCAGCAGTTGCGCCTTGGCGAAGCCCGGGTCGACCCGGGCGATGCTCACGCAGTGAAAGGCCAGGTCCCACGCCGCGTACCAGGGGTACTCCCAGGGATCGGGCATGGAGATGACGTCGAAGCTCGTCATGTGCCACCAGGCGCTGTTGCGCCCGTGGCGACGCCCGGCCGGCGGCGTCGACCCCGGGTCGCCGTCCAGCCAGCGCTTGACGTCGAAGTGGTAGAACTGCTTGCCCCACATCAGCCCGGCGATGGCCTGCCGGGCCACCAGCGCCTCGTCCGGCGTGGCGGCCTCCGGGATCACGCCGGCGAAGAAGCGGTTCGCCTCGGCGCGCCGAGCCCACACCACCGCCTCGAAGCCGTCGCCGAGGTCCGCCCGGGGCGGCGGGGCGGCGGCCGGCGGCGACGCGGTGCGGGTCAGCCGCAGCCGGATCTGGCGCTGCCCGCCGGCCGGCACGTCGAGCACGTAGTGCAGGGCGCCCTTGGTGCCCTCCCGCGCCGGGTTGACCGTGGCGGCGCCGTTGACCACGTGGTCGTTGATGCCGTCCTTCGGATAGCGGGACCGGCCGGGCAGGTCCCAGAGCCGCTCGGCGTTGGTGTCGTTGTCGCAGAGCAGCGGCACCGGGTCGCCGTCGCCCTCCAGCAGCAGTTGGCCGAGCACCCGGTGCTCGCCGACCAGCCGGGCGCCCTCGCCGGTCAGCCGGGGAATCCGGTCGCCGCCGGGCAGGCCCCAGGCCCAGGTGTTGCGGAACCACAGGGTGGGCAGCACGTGCAGGGTGGCCGCCCGGTCGCCCCGATTGGCCACGGTCACCACCATGCACAGGTCGGTCGGGGACGCCTTGGCGTAGTCGACGCTCACCGCCCAGTACCGGTCGTCGTCGAAGATCCCGGTGTCCACCAGCTCGTACTCGGTGTCGTCCCGGCCGCGCAGCGCGTTCACCGCGACCAACTCGTCGTAGGGGAAGGCCGCCTGCGGGTAGTGGTAACGCCAGCGCATCCAGGAGTGGGTGGGCGTGGAGTCCTCGTACCACCAGTACTCCTTGACGTCCTCGCCGTGGTTGCCGCCGTCACCGCCGAGGCCGAACATCCGCTCCTTGAGGATCGGATCCTTGCCGTTCCACAGCGCCAGGGCGAAGGCGAACGTCTGCCGGTCGTCGCAGACACCGGCCATCCCGTCCTCATTCCAGCGGTAGGCTCTGGACCGCGCGTGGTCGTGCGGGAAGTAGTCCCAGGCCGTACCGTGCTCGCTGTAGTCCTCCCGCACCGTCCCCCACGCCCGTTCGGACAGATAGGGACCCCATGCGCGCCAGTCCTGCTCCCCCGAGTCGGCCTGGGCGAGCCGGAGCCGCTCGGCGTCGGGTGGCGAGGCGTCGGAGGACGAACCGTCAGTGATCACGTGCACATCTTTGACGCCCCCGGGGTACTTGACCACAGCGGCCATTCTCGTCGTGGCGTGTTACACCCCGCCGCCGGTGGAGGAAAGTTGATCGACATTCACTTCGGTCCGCAGGTCTGCGGCGAGTTGGCCAGCGCGGCCAGCCGGGAGTGGCTGGTGCCCGACGGCGTCGGCGGGTACGCGATGGGCACCGTCGCCGGGCTGCGGACCCGGCGCTACCACGGCCTGCTGGTGGTCCCCGGCGAGACGCCGGCGTCCCGCCGGGTGGGACTGGTCAGCCTCGATCCGGCGCTCACCCTGCCGTCCGGCGCGCGGGTCCGGCTCGGCGCGCACCAGTGGTCCTCCGGCGACGTCGACCCGCGCGGCTTCGAGCTGCTGGAACGCTTCGACCTGGTCGACGGGCTGCCCCGGTGGCGGTGGCGGATCGGCGCGGTGGTGATCGAGCGGGAGCTGGCGATGCTGCCCGGCCGCTCCTGCGTGGCGGTGGTGCACCGGCTGGTGGCCGGCGGACCGGTCCGGTTGGAACTCTCCGCCGCCTGCACCTGGCGCGACGCGCACGGCGAGCGGCGCGCCGACGGCCCGACGCCGCAGGTCGAGGCGGTGGCCGACGGCGCGGTGGTGGAGGGGGCGTACCGGCTGGCCGGCCCGGGCTGGACGCCGGAGGGTCAGTGGTGGCTGGGCGTGCACCACCGCGAGGAGGCGAGCCGGGGCCTGCACCCCGACGAGGACGTCTGGTACGCGGGCCGCTTCGCCGGCGAGCTGGAGCGCCCCGGTGACACGGTGTCGGTGCGGGCCTGGGCCGGTCGGCTCGACGACGAGCCGCCGCCCGCCGCGGAGATCGTGGCGACCGCCCGGAGGCGTAACCGCCAGGTGGTGGCGACGGCGAAGCCGGCGGACCCGGTGGAGGCGACGCTCGCGCTGGCCGCCGACGCGTTCGTGGTGCGCACCGGTGGCACGGCGGTCGACGTGGTGGCCGGGTACCCGTGGTTCGGGGCCTGGTCGCGGGACACGATGATCTCGTACGAGGGGCTGTTCCTCTGCACCGGCCGCGCGGACGAGGGTCGGGAGCTGCTGCGGGCGTACGCGGCGACGCTGTCCGAGGGGATGCTGGCCAACACGGCCGACACCGGGCGGGTGGAGTACAACACCGTCGACGGCACGCTGTGGTTCCTGCACGCGGTGAACCGGCACGTCACCGTCACCGGTGACACCGACCTCGGCGACGAGCTGCTGCCCGCGCTGCGCTCGGTGATCGACGCGCACGTGGCCGGCACCCGCTACGGCATCGCCGTCGACCCGGCCGACGGGTTGCTCACCCAGGGCGCGCCCGGCACCGCGCTGACCTGGATGGACGCCCGGGTGTACGGGGTGCCGGTCACCCCGCGCACCGGCAAGCCGGTCGAGGTCAACGCGCTGTGGATCAACGGACTGGCCGGGCTCGCCGAGCTGGCCGAGCTGGCCGGTCAGGACGCGACGGAGCTGCGGCGACGGCATGACCAGGCCACCGCCTCGTTCCGGGCCCGCTACCCGGCGCCGAGCGGCTGGCTGCACGACGTGCTGGACGCTCCCGCGCCGGCGTACCCGCTGGGCGGGGCCGCCCTGCACGACGACGACTCGCTGCGCCCCAACCAGCTGCTGGCCTGGTCGCTTCCGTTCGCGCCCCTGGAGCCGGACGAGGCGACGCTGCGTCGGGTCGCGGCCGGGCTGCTCACCCCGCTCGGGCCGCGCAGTCTCGCCCCGGATTCGCCGGAGTTCGTGGGCCGGCACCGGGGTGGCCCGGCCGAGCGGGACGGCGGCTACCACCAGGGCACCGTCTGGCCGTGGCTGCTCGGCCCATACGTGGACGCCTGCCGCCGCGGCAAGATGTCGGTCGATGACGTTATAGTCGGTATTGAGACACATCTGACCGAGTTCGGGCTAGGCTCAGTAAGCGAGACGGCCGACGGCCTCGCGCCGCACGCCGCGACCGGCTGCCCGTTCCAGGCGTGGTCGGTGGCCGAGCTGCTGCGGGTGCGCCGAAAGGGCCAGTAGCGCTTTACACGACCGCAACGGCGGCGTCTCCGCTGGTTATCTCGACCCCGGCAGGATTGGTTCGAGATCCAGACGCGACGGCGGGCACCGGCTCCGGTGCGGTCGGCGCGCGCCCGGGGACAATTCAAAGGGGGCCGCATGTCACCCGACGCCCACGTGATCGACATCCACCCCAGCCGGCACCTGCGGGTGCTCATGCTCTCCTGGGAATATCCGCCGGTGCTCGTCGGCGGGCTCGGCCGACACGTCCACGCCCTCTCCGTCGCCCTCGCCGCCGCCGGCCACGAGGTCACCGTCGTCACCCGCCACGCCGAAGGCGCACCCCTGGAGGAGTACGCCGACGGCGTGCGCATCCTGCGCGCCCCCGAAGACCCCGTCACCTTCCCCCTGGCCACCGGCTCACTACTGGCCTGGACCATGGCCTTCAACCACACCCTCACCCGCACCGCGCTACGCGCCACCGAAGCCGGCTCGTACGACGTCATCCACGCCCACGACTGGCTCGTCGCCCACACCGCGATCACCCTCGCCGAACACCTGGACCTCCCCCTGGTGACCACCATCCACGCCACCGAGGCCGGCCGGCACCAGGGCTGGCTGCCCGAGGAGATGAACCGCACCATCCACGGCGTCGAGCAGTGGCTCACCACCGAGTCCGCCCGGGTGATCACCTGCTCGGGGTACATGCGCGACCAGGTGACCGCGTTGTTCGGCCTTCCAGCCGGCCAGGTCGACGTGGTGCCCAACGGCGTCGACGACCGGGCCTGGCGGGCCCGACCGCGCGCGGTCGCCTCGGCCCGGGCCCGGTTCGCCGCGGACGGCCCACTGATCGGGTACGCCGGCCGCCTCGTCTACGAGAAGGGCGTGCAGCACCTGGTGCACGCGGTGCCCCGCCTGCGCGAGCAGCACCCCGGGCTGCGCGTGGTGATCGCCGGCGACGGCCCGTACCGCCCCGAACTGGAGGAGGAGGCCCGCCGGCTGGCGCTCTGCGCGACCGTCCGCTTCACCGGCTTCCTCGACGCCACCCAGCTGCCGGCGGTGCTCGGCGCCACCGACGCCACCGTGGTGCCCAGCCTCTACGAGCCGTTCGGCATGGTGGCCCTGGAGGCGGCCGCCGCCGGTGCGCCGCTCGCGGTGGCCCACACCGGTGGGCTCGCCGAGATCGTCGAGAGCGGCGTGACCGGCGTGACGTTCCCGCACAGCGACCCGGACGCCCTCGCCGGCGCGGTGGGCCACCTTCTCGGCGACGAGGTCTTCGCCCGGCGGGTGGCCCGCCGGGCACGGACCATGGTCGTCGAACGGTACGGCTGGTCCAGCATCGCCGCCCGCACCGCTGCCAGCTACACCACCGCCCGACGCGAGCACGGCCCACTTCAGGCCCACCGGGCCGCCGCCCGACTGGCGGGCGGACGTACCCGGATCGCCATTCCGGAGGGCAATCTGCTCGCCGCGGCCGACCACGCCGCCTGCTGAGCCGAAGCGGACGACCGATAGGTGGCTTCCGATCCGCTGGTTAGGGTGTATCCCGGACAGCGGCGGAGAAGGAGCGTGCGCAGGTGCTGATCGCCGGTCGGTACCGGCTGCTCGACCTGGTGGGTCGCGGAGGCATGGGCCGGGTGTGGCGGGCCCGCGACGAGATGTTGCACCGAGAGGTCGCGGTCAAGGAGGTCGTGCCGCCGAGCTGGCTGGCCGACCACGAGCGGGCCGAGCTGCGCTCGCGCACCCTGCGGGAGGCGCGCGCCGCGGCCCGGCTCAACCACCCCGCCGTGGTCCGGCTCTACGACGTCGTCCCCGTCGAGGGCAGCCCGTGGATCGTGATGGAGTACGTCCCGTCCCGCACCCTGCAGGACGTGCTGGACGCCGGGGGGCCGCTGGCTCCGGCCGAGGCGGCCCGGATCGGCCTGGCCCTGCTCGACGCGCTGCGGGCGGCGCACACGGCCGGAGTGCTGCACCGCGACGTGAAACCGCAGAACGTGCTCATGGCACACGACGGCCGGGTGATGCTCGCCGACTTCGGGCTGGCCACGTTCGACGGCGGCGACGGTTTGATGACCCGCCCCGGCATGGTGTTCGGCTCCCCGCAGTACGTCGCCCCGGAGCGGGCCGCCGAGGGGGTGTCCACGGTGGCCGCCGACCTGTGGTCGCTCGGTGCCACCCTGCACACCGTCGTGGAGGGACGCTCCCCGTACGCCCGCAGCACCGCGATGGCGACGTTGAGCGCGCTCGCGGCCGGGCCACCGGACCCGGCACCGCACGCCGGGGCGCTCGCGCCGGTGCTCGACGGGCTGCTGCGCCGCGACCCGCGCGACCGCCTCGACCACGAGGCGGCCCACCGGCTGCTCACCGCCGCCGCGACCGGCCACGCCGGCCCGCCCCCGGAGCCGGAACGGACAGAACCGGCGGCGGATCCGGCCGACCGTCCCGACGCGTCAACCGACCTGGCCGCTCAGGATTCCACCATCCCGCTGCCCGGGCCCGACCAGACCACCGCCGATCGGGCCGGCGCCCCGGGGCCTCCGCCCGCCGCAGACACCGCCGGTCGGGCCGACGCCCCGGGGAAGTCCGCCGCCGCAGAGGCCGCCGAGCGGGCCGACGCCCCGGGCAGGCAGGCGACCGGCGATGTCGCCCCCGGCGCGCCCGCCCGGGCAGTCGGACGACCGGGCGGGCGGACAGCGCGCCGGGCGGCGCTGGTCGTCACGGCGTTGCTGGTGGCGGCGGCCGCCGGCGTCGGCGCCGCGCTGGCCGTCACCGACGACGAGCCGGCGGACACCGCCGGGCCGTCCACCAGCACGCCGCCGCCCGACCGTCCACCCGACGGCGGCCCGGGCGGACCGTTCGACCGCGACCGCGACCGGCGGGGCCCGCCCAGGGGCGGAGGCGCCGTTCCCCCGCCACCGTTTCCCTGTGTCCGCCCGGATGCCGTCGGTGCGCCGGTGCCGGCCGCGTCGGCACCTCGCGGCGAACGGTTCCGACCGCCGCCCGGCTGGGTCTGGCACGCCGACACCAGCGGCTTCCGGGTCTCCGTGCCGGCGACCTGGCATTACTCGCGCGACGGCGCGGTGACCTGCTTCCAGGACCCGGCGACCGGCCGGGCGTTCAGCGTCGCCGAGGGCGGCGCCACCGATCCGCTGGCCCGGCTGAAGGCTCTCCGCGACGCCGCGGCCAGGGCCGGGGCACTACCGGGGTACGACGAGGTCCGGCTCGCCGCGGGCGGCGGCGGGGCGGAGTGGGAGTCCCGGTGGTCGGCGCCCCACGACGTCCGGCTGCACGCCCGACAACAGGTCGCCGGCACACCCGTCGGGAGCGCCCGCTGGACGCTGGGCTGGATCACCGACGACCGGGACTGGGCGGCAGCCGCCGCCGACTGGACGACGGTGCGAACAAGTTTCCGACCACCCCCCTGACCTGCACGTCAGGTCCGACTCGGACCGCCGTCCGGCGTGGATCGAGGCCACTCAGTGGATGAGGAAAGCCGTACCGGTGGCTATCGTGTAACACGGGGTGACCGAGGGGGAGCGACTGTGCAGCAGTTGCTGATCGCGGGTCGGTACCGGCTGCTCGACCTGGTCGGCACCGGCGGCATGGGCCGGGTGTGGCTGGCCCGCGACGAGATGTTGCACCGTGACGTCGCGGTGAAGGAGGTCGTGCCACCGTCCTGGCTGGCTGAGACCGAGCGAGCCGAGCTGCGACTGCGGACGCTGCGTGAAGCGCGTACGGCGGCCCGGCTCAACCACTCCAACGTGGTCCGCATCTACGACGTGGTGCACGACCGGGACAGCCCCTGGATCGTGATGGAGTACGTGCCGTCCCGGTCGGTGCAGCAGATCATCGGCGCGGAGGGGCCGCTGAGCCCGCAGCGCACCGCCCGGATCGGGCTGGCCGTGCTCGCCGCGCTGCGGGCCGCGCACACCGCGGGTGTGCTGCACCGTGACGTGAAGCCGCACAACGTGCTGGTCGCCGACGACGGTCGGGTGGTGCTCACCGACTTCGGGCTGGCCACGTTCGACGGTGGCGACGGGGCCATGACCGGGCCGGGCACCGTGCTCGGCTCGCCGCAGTTCGTCGCCCCGGAACGCGCCCGCGAAGGGGTGTCGAACCCCCGTACCGACCTGTGGTCGCTGGGCGCGACGCTCTACGCGATGGTCGAGGGGCGTTCGCCGTACGCCCGCTCCAGCGCGATGGCGACGCTCAGCGCCCTGGCCACCGAACCGCCGGACCCGATGCGGCGGGCCGGCCCGTTGCGCCCCGTGCTCAACGGACTGTTGCAGCGCGACCCCTGGCGGCGGTTGACCGCCGCCGAGGCGGAGCCGCTGCTGCGGAGCGCGGCGGCCGGCGGTGACCAGCCCACCTGGCCGGCCCGCTCCGCGGCGGTGGCAGCCGTACGCGACGCGGGCCGCGCGGCCGCGCCGGCCGCACCGGTCGAGGTGCCGTCCCCGCCCGGCGACCCGGCGGCGCCGACCGACCACTTGGCGGCGCCGACCGACCACCCGGCGGCGCGACCGGGTCGACGGCGTCGGCGGCTGCTGGCCCTGTGCGGCGCGGTCACCGCGCTGGTCGCCGCCGGCGGTGTCGCGTTGGCGCTGGTCAACCGCAACGACGGGCGGACGCCACCGTCCGGCGCCGGGGGCGGCGAGACCACTCCCCGACCGGCCGCCTTCGCCTGCGCGGCGCCCCCGCCACCGACCGCCACGCCGGTGCCGTCGGTGCCGCCGCCGGCCGACGCGCGGTACCGGCTCGTGAAGGGCTGGACGTGGCACGACGATCCGGCCGGGTTCCGGATCGCCGCGCCGGTGGGCTGGCTGCGCTGGACCGACGGGGCGGCGACCTGCTTCCGGGAGTCCGACGGAGCCCGGGTGCTCAGCGTCGAGGCGGGGCCGTCCCGACCCGACCCGGTGGCGTACTGGAAGGCCGAGGAGGCCCGGCTCACCGGCGGCGGGTCGCTACCGGGCTACCGCAAGGTGGACATCTCGGCGCTGGACTTCTTCGAGGGCGGCGCGATCTGGGAGTGCGGCTGGGAGAACGCCGCCGGCGAGCGGGTGCACAGTTTCCGGTTGCTGGCCAACACCTCGGCCGGGCGCGCCTTCACCGTCTCGTGGTTGACAAAAGAGTTCGACTGGCAGGTCAACGCGACATACTTGCCGATGATCCGGCAGAGCTTCACCCCCGCGCTCTGACACCGTCCGTTGTGGACCGTTCGGGTGGTGCCCCTGCGGCGTCGACGCTAACTACAGTGGCGTAGTTTTGGCGCTCAAGATCCCTGGGGAGGGTGAGCCGACATGATGGGACCGTCGCACGCGCTGTCCGGCGCGGCGGTATGGCTGGCCGGGTCCTGGGCGTTGGACCAGTTCGCCGACTACCAGCAGTCGCCACTCGCGTTGGCGGTGGGCACGGCGGTGTGCGCGGGCGGGGCGCTCTTTCCCGACCTCGACCTCTCGGGCAAGGTGACCCGCAACCAGGGCGGCGCCACGGTGGCCCGTACCTTCGGGGTCTTCTCGCTCTTCGTCGCCGAGGTGATGGAGAAGATCTCCCTCGGGGTCTACTACGCGACGAAGCTCAGCAGGGACCCCCGCCGCAACAACGGGCACCGCACACTGACCCACACCATCCCGTTCACGCTGCTCGTCGGTTGGGGCACGACCGCGCTCTGCACCGCGTACGGCAAATGGGCGGTGATCACCATCCTCTTCTTCATGTTCGGCCTGGCTCTGCGCGGGCTGTTCGACGAGTGGGCGGAGCGGGCCGGCTGGGTGATCGTGACCCTCGCGTCGGCCGGAGCGGCGTGGTTCACCTTCGCCAACCTTCCGGGCGGACGCGGGTACCCCCTGATCGGCGTGGCCATGGGGGTGGGCTGCTTCGTGCACATCCTCGGGGACATGATCACCAAAGCCGGGGTGCCGATCCTCTGGCCGATCCCGATCCGCCGACGCATGTGGACGATGATCGGCCTACCGAACAGCATCGCCCTGCGCACCGGCAGCAAGACCGAGGTGATCGTCCTGCGTGCCGTTCTGACCGTGGTGTCGGTGCTGGCCACCGCCGGCCTGATCGCCCCGTCGGTGTTGCACCGGTTCAACATCGACGTATGACCGACCCGGCGCCGCAGTCACCGCCGGTGGCCGACGAGCGGGTGCCGGAGTTCTGGCGCGCGCTGGGGCTGCCCGGGTTGGCCGACGTGCACGTCCACTTCCTGCCGCCGCGGCTGCTGCGCCGGGTGTGGGCGTACTTCGACGCGGCCGGGCCTCTGGTCGGCACGAAGTGGCCGATCCGCTACCGGTGGAGCGACGCGGACCGGGTTGCGCACCTGCGCCGGCTCGGGGTGCGGGCGTTCAGCGCGCTGGCGTACCCGCACCGGCCGGGCATGGCCGCGGAGTTGAACCGCTGGACGCTGGAGTTCGCCCGCGCCACCCCGGGTTGCCTGCCCTCGGCCACCTTCTTCCCAGAGCCGGACGCTCCCGGCTACGTCGAGGAGGCGCTCGCCGGCGGGGCCCGGCTGTTCAAGGTGCACGTGCAGGTCGGCGGGTTCGCGCCGACCGACCCGGCACTGGACCGGGTGTGGGGGATGCTGTCCGACGCGGGTGTGCCGGTGGTGGTGCACGCCGGGCACGCCCCGGTGGGGACCACGCACACCGGGCCGGATCCGTTCGCCGCCCTGCTCGCCCGTCACCCCCGGCTGACCGCCGTGGTGGCGCATCTCGGCGCCCCCGACTACCGGGACTTCCTCGACCTCGCCGAGAGGTACGAGCGGGTCCGGCTGGACACCACGATGGCGTTCACCCCGTTCTTCGACCGGTTCGTGCCGTTCCCCGCCGACGAGCTGCCCCGGCTGCGCGAGCTGGGGCTGGCCGGCAAGGTGCTGCTGGGCAGCGACTTCCCGAACATCCCCTACCCGTACGCCGACCAGTTGACCGGGCTGGCCCGACTGGACCTCGGCGACGACTGGCTGCGCGCGGTGTGCTGGGACAGCGCCGCCACCCTGTTCGACCTTCCCTGAGCCCCTGCCGGAACGGCCGCGGCTGAGCGACATCGGCTATTGACGTCGCCGTAACAGGTGGCCTAGCGTCTGTCGAAACGCTTCGTCGAAACGCTTCGACGATTCCGCGGGAGCGATCCCACGCCAGGCCGGAGGAGGTGCGCGGTGGCCACCATGCACGACGTCGCCCGCCTCGCCCGGGTCTCGGTCAGCACCGTGTCGTACGTGCTCACCGGCACCCGCCCGATCTCCCAGGCCACCCGGGACAAGGTGCTCGCCGCGATGGCCGAGCTCGACTACCAGCCCAACGCGATGGCCCGCGGCCTGGCCAGCCGGCGCAGCCGGATCCTCGGTCTGCTGATGCCGATGGACGAGCGCGGCCTGGGCGCGACCGAGACCGCCTTCGTGACCGGCGCCGCCGCCGCGGCCAGCGCGGCCGGCTACCACCTGGTGCTCTCCCCCGTCGGTGGCGGCGACCTCGACGACCTGCGCCGGCTGGCCAGCCAGCGGATGCTCGACGGCGTCGTGCTGATGGAGGTGCAGCTCGCCGACCAGCGGGTCACCGTCCTGCGGGAGGCCGGCGTCCCGCTGGTGCTGATCGGCCGCACCGGCGACACCAGCGGGCTCTCCTACGTCGACATCGACTTCGAGCAGACCGTGCGCGAGGCCGTCGCCCACCTGGTCGGCCTGGGTCACCGGAGCATCGTCTACGTCAACCACTCGGCCGCCACCCTGGCCAGCGGCTACGGCCCCGCGCTGCGCACCCGGGACGCCTTCGTCGCGGCGATGACCGCGCACGGCCTGGAGCCGGTGATGATCCCGGCCGAGGACAGCGCCGCCGGTGGGCGGGCCGCCCTGGCCGCCGCGTTCGCGCAGGCCCCGGAGCTGACCGCCGTGCTGGCCATGAACGAGACCGCGATCTTCGGCATCCTCGGCGAGCTGACCGGCCGGGGGCTCTCCGTGCCGGACGACGTCTCGGTCGTCTCGATGGTCACCTCGCCGCAGGTCGCCGAACTGGCCACCCCGGCGCTGACCGCGATGACCTCGCCCGGTTCGGCCCTGGGGCGGATCGCGATCGAGGCGCTGCTGCGCCACCTGGACGGTGCCGGCGACGAGCGCCACCAGCAACTGCTGCCGTGCGCGTTGGAGACCCGGGGATCGACGGCCGTGCCACGACGACCAGCACCGGACGCACCCGGTCGACCGCCGATCGGTGGGGGCTGACCTGCCAAAACGGCCCGCCGCCGCGCTGCAACGCGACGACGGGCCCAGTGAAGTACCGGCTAGATACTCAACGAGGAGGATAGCAATGCAGCGATTCCGCCGGATCGTCGCCGCGATCGCCCTGGCGGCGACCGCGACGACCACCGTGGCCGCGTGCGGCGGTGGTGACAGCGGGGACGACAGCGGGGCCAAGACCCTCAAGCTCTGGCACTACGAGAGCGCCAACAGCGCGATGGGGGTCGCCTGGGACCGGGCGATCGAGATCTTCAAGGCGGAGCACCCGGGCGTCGAGGTGCGCTTCGAGCGCAAGGCGTTCGAGCAGATCCAGCAGAACGCCGGCATGATCATCAACTCGTCCGAAGGCCCGGACATCATGGAGTACAACAAGGGCAACGCGACCGCCGGCCTGCTCTCCTCCCAGGGCCTGCTCAGCGACCTGAGCGCCGAGGCCGACAAGCGCGGCTGGGCCGGCAAGCTCAGCCCCAGCCTGCAGACCACCGCCCGCTACAGCGACAAGGGCGTGATGGGCTCGGGCAACTGGTTCGGCGTGCCGAACTACGGCGAGTACGTCACCGTCTACTACAACAAGGACCTCTTCGACAAGTACGGCGTCAAGGTGCCGACCAGCATGGCGGAGATGACCGCCGCGATGGACACCTTCGTCGGCAAGGGTGTCGCCCCGCTGGGCATGGCCGGCGCCGAATACCCGGCCGGTCAGCTCTTCTACCAACTGGCGCTCGCCAAGGCGGACCGGCAGTTCGTCGACAACTACCAGCTCTACAAGAACCCGGTGGACTTCACGTCCGACCCGCTGAAGTACGGGGCGGACACCTTCGCGGACTGGGTGCAGAAGGGCTACATCGCGAAGAACTCGGCGAGCCTGAAGGCCGAGGACATGGGCACCGCCTTCATCGGCGGCAAGACCCCGATGATCGTCTCCGGTAGCTGGTGGTACGGCCGGTTCAAGGCCGAGATGAAGGCCAACTGGGACACCTTCCTCTTCCCCGGCAACACGTTGCAGGCCGGCTCGTCCGGCAACCTGTGGGTGGTCCCGGAGACCAGCAAGGCCAAGGGCCTGGCGTACGACTTCATCGACATCACCCTGCGTCCGGAGATCCAGGACCTGATCGGCAACAACGGCGGTGTGCCGGTCGCCGGTGACCCGACGAAGATCAGCGACCCCAAGGACCGGAAGCTGATCGAGGACTTCAACACGGTGAGCAAGCAGGACGGCCTGGCGTTCTACCCGGACTGGCCGGTTCCCGGCTACTACGACGTGCTGGTCTCCGGCTTCCAGGGCCTGATCAACGGCTCCAAGTCGCCCGACCAGGTCCTCGACTCGATCGCCAAGCCGTACGCCGACGGCGTCAAGGAGATCACCGGCAAGTGACACGGCGAGCGGCGGGCGCGACCGGCACGACCGGGGCGCCCGCCCGCTCCACCGGGAAGGATCCTCCATGGCAGTCTCCGAGACCGTCGCCGTCCCGGCGGCGACCCCGACCCAACCGCCGCCCGCCCGTGGACGTCGCCGCGGCCGCAACGCGGCGTACTGGCTCTACCTGCTCCCCGGAGCGGTGCTCTTCATCCTGGTCATCGGCGCGCCGCTGGTCGGCACCGGCTACCTGTCGCTGACGAAGTGGTCCGGGGTCGGCGACCCCACCTTCATCGGCCTGGACAACTACCAGCAGTTGCTGCACGACGAGGTGTTCTGGGCGTCGTTCCGGAACACCGTCGCGATGCTCGTCGCGATGGTGGTGGTGCCCACCCTGCTCGGGCTGGTGCTCGCCTCGGTGCTCTTCGACGTCATCGGCCGCCGGTTCCGGCCGCGTACCGCCGCCGCGCTGCGGGCCGCGTTCTACCTCCCGCAGGTGCTGCCCGTCGTGGTGGCCGGCATCGTCTGGGGTTGGATCCTGCGCCCCGACGGCGCGTTCAACAGCCTGCTCGACGCGGTCGGTCTCGGCGCGTTGCGCCACGACTGGCTCGGCGACCCGGACACCGCGCTGCCCGCCGTGATGGCGGTGATGATCTGGGTGCAGATCGGCTACCCGGTGGTCGTCTTCATGGCGGCGCTGCAACGCGTCGACCCGGAGTTGTACGAGGCGGCCGAGGTCGACGGCGCGAACTGGGTCCACCGGTTCCGGGCGATCACCCTTCCACAGATCCGGCCGGAGACCTTCGTGGTGGCCCTGACCTGCACCATCGCCGCGTTGAAGGTGTTCGGGCCGATCTTCGCCCTGACCCGGGGCGGCCCGGAGAACGCCACCAACGTGCCGTCCTACTTCGCGTACTACACGTTCTTCAAGAAGCTCCAGGTCGGCTACGGCTCCGCGATCTCCACCGTGCTCACCCTGATCATCGTGGTGGTGGCCGTGGTCTTCATCTGGATGCAGGCCCGCAGCGAGCGCCGGGACCGGGGGTTCTGAGATGGCCGTCACGCTCATCCCGACCGAGGGCGCGGTGGTGACTCCGCTGCGGAACAGGCCGGGCCGCGACCGGCACCGCCGCGGCGCCGCCCGCTGGGTGGTGCTCGCCCTGGTCACGCTCGCCGCGCTCGCCATGCTGGTGCCGTTCGCGTTCATGCTGCTCAACGCGTTCAAGTCGCCGACCGACTACTCGTCGGGTGGTCCGTTGAGCTGGCCGACGGAGTTCTACACCAAGGGTCTGCGGACGTACTGGACCACGGTGAACTTTCCGCTGAAGCTGTGGAACTCGGCGCTCATCGCCGGGTCCGTGGCGGTGCTCGGCGTCGTCGTCTCGCTGCTCAACGCGTACGCGCTCGGCATCGGACGGGTCCGCGGCCGGCTCTGGATCGTCGGGCTCTTCCTGCTGGCCAACATGTTGCCGCAGGAGGCGCTGATCTACCCGCTCTACTACGTGGCCAAGGAGATCGGCCTCTACAACACCCGACTCTCGGTGATCATCATCTTCACCGTGATCCAGAGCGCGTTCGGCACCTACCTGCTCGCCTCGGTGCTGAGCACGTTCCCCCGGTCGCTGCTCGAAGCCGCCGCGCTGGACGGGGCGGGCAAGTGGACCGTGCTGTGGCGGGTGGTCTTCCCCAACCTGCGGCCCACCCTCGCGGTCCTGCTCATCTTCTTCTTCATCTGGACCTGGAACGAGTTCCTGATCCCGCTGGTCATGCTCATCGACAACCAGACGCAGACCATCCCGGTCGCGCTTGCGTCGTTGCAGGGCGACCGACTGATGGACGCCCCGACCACCAACGCCGGCGCCCTGATCAGCCTCGTGCCGGCCATCATCTTCTTCCTCATCTTCCAGCGCACTCTGGCGCGCGGCATCACGGCAGGAGCCGAGAAGTGAAGTTCACCGACGGGTACTGGCAACTGCGCCCGGGGGTCACCGTGCTGCGACCCGGCACGGTGGAATCGGTCGAGCCGGACGAGCGCGGCTTCACCGTCTTCGCGCCCGCCGGCCAGATCAACGGACGGGGCGACACCCTCAACCGGCCCGTCGTCACCGCCCGGTTCTTCTCCCCCGCCCCCGGCGTCGTCGGCGTGACCATCGGCCACCACAGCGGCGGGCTGCCCCGCGAGCCCCACTTCGGGCTGAGCACCGACGAGGAGCACCCGGTCGCCGTCGACATCAGCGGAATCAGCGCCTCGCTGACCACCGGCGAGTTGACCGCCCGCGTCGCGCTCGTCGACGGATGGCGGGTCGACTTCCGGCACGGCGACCGGCTCATCACCGCGTCCACCGGGCGCAGCGTCGGCATCGTCACCGACGGTGAGGGCCGCCGGCACGTGCACGACCGGCTCGCGCTGGGTGTCGGCGAAACCGTGTACGGGCTGGGCGAGCGGTTCGGCCCGTTCGTGAAGAACGGCCAGACCGTGGACATCTGGAACGCCGACGGCGGTACCGCCAGCGAGCAGGCGTACAAGAACGTGCCGTTCTACCTCAGCAGCGCCGGCTACGGCGTCTTCGTGGACCACCCCGAGCACGTGTCGTTCGAGGTCGGTTCGGAGGTCGTCACGCAGACCCAGTTCAGCGTCGAGGGGCAGTCGCTCACCTACTACGTCATCGACGGGCCCACCCTGAAGGACGTGCTGCGCCGCTACACCGCGCTGACCGGCCGCCCGGCCCGGGTTCCCGCCTGGTCGTACGGGCTGTGGCTGTCCACGTCGTTCACCACCTCGTACGACGAGAAGACGGTGACGGAGTTCGTCGACGGGATGGCCGAGCGGGACCTGCCGCTGTCGGTGTTCCACTTCGACTGCTTCTGGATGCGCCAGTTCCACTGGGTCGACTTCGTCTGGGACCCGGCGACCTTCCCCGACCCGGAGGGGATGCTGCGCCGGCTGCACGAGCGTGACCTGAAGGTCTGTGTCTGGATCAACCCGTACATCGCGCAGCGCTCGTACCTGTTCGAGGAGGGCCGGCAGGCCGGTTACCTGGTCCGCAACCCGGACGGGTCCATCTGGCAGTGGGACAAGTGGCAGGCCGGCATGGCGCTGGTCGACTTCACCAACCCGGACGCGGTCCGCTGGTTCACCGGCAAGCTCAAGGCGCTGCTGGACATGGGCGTCGACTGCTTCAAGACCGACTTTGGTGAGCGCATCCCGACCGACGTGGTGTGGCACGACGGCTCGGACCCGCAGCGGATGCACAACTACTACTCGTACCTCTACAACAAGGCGGTCTTCGAGCTGCTGGAGACCGAACGCGGGGAGGGCGAGGCGGTGCTGTTCGCCCGCTCGGCCACCACCGGAGGGCAGCAGTTCCCGGTGCACTGGGGCGGCGACTGCGAGTCGACGTTCGTCGCGATGGCCGAGTCGCTGCGCGGCGGGCTGTCCCTGGCCGCGTCCGGCTTCGGCTACTGGAGCCACGACATCGGCGGCTTCGAGGGCACCCCCGACCCGGCGGTGTTCAAGCGGTGGATCGCCTTCGGGCTGCTCTCCTCGCACTCCCGGCTGCACGGCTCCGGCTCGTACCGGGTGCCGTGGGCGTACGACGACGAGGCGGTCGACGTGCTGCGGCACTTCACGCGGCTCAAGCTCAGCCTGATGCCGTACCTGGCGGCCGCGGCGCAGGAGGCGCACCGCGACGGCATTCCGATGATGCGGCCGATGATCCTGGAGTTCCCGGACGACCCGGCCGTCGCGCACCTGGACCGGCAGTACATGCTCGGCTCCGACGTGCTGGTCGCGCCCGTGCTCAGCGCCGACGGGGAGGTCACCTTCTACGTGCCCGCCGGCACCTGGACGCACCTGGTCACCGGCGCGCAGCTCACCGGCCCGGCGTGGGTCACCGAGAAGCACGGGTTCGACAGCGTGCCGGTGCTCGCCCGGCCGGGCGCGGTCATCCCGTTCGGTTCGCGCTCGGACCGGCCCGACTACGACTGGGCCGACGGCGTGCAGCTGCGGCTCTACACACCGGCCGAGGGGCAACGTCAACGGGTACGGATACCGGCGCCCGGGAACGGGCCCGGCGCGGAGTTCGAGGTGCGTTTCCGCGACGGGGTCGCCACCGCCGAACTGGTGGCGGGCGTCTCGTCGACGTACCAGTGCGTGGTGGCCGGGGCGGAGGTGGCGGCGCGATGACGTCCCGCATCTTCCCGGAGAGCTTCGTCTGGGGCTCGGCCACGGCGGCGTACCAGATCGAGGGCGCGGCCCGCGAGGACGGCCGGGGTCCGTCCATCTGGGACACCTACAGCCACACTCCGGGCCGGACCTACAACGGTGACACCGGTGACGTGGCCGCCGATCACTACCACCGCTGGTCGCAGGACCTGGACCACGTCGCCGAGCTGGGCCTGGGCGCGTACCGGTTCTCCATCTCCTGGCCGCGCGTGCAGCCGGGCGGCGCCGGTCGCTTCAACCAGGCGGGCCTGGACTTCTACTCCCGGCTCGTGGACGGCCTGCTGGAGCGCGGGGTCCGCCCGGTCGCCACGATGTACCACTGGGACCTGCCGCAGGAGCTGGAGGACGCCGGCGGATGGCCGGTGCGGGAGACCGCGCTGCGCTTCGAGGAGTACGCCGCCGGCATCGTCGCCGCGCTCGGCGACCGGGTGCACACGTGGACGACGCTGAACGAGCCGTGGTGCTCGGCGTACCTGGGCTACGCCTCCGGCGTGCACGCGCCGGGGCGTACCGAACCGGCGGCCGCACTGGCCGCGGTGCACCACCTCAACCTGGCGCACGGCCTGGCCGGCCGGGTGGTCCGGGAGCTGGCGCCGACCGCCGAGCTCTCGGTGACGCTGAACCTGCACGTGATCCGGCCGGAGTCGGACTCGCCGGCGGACGCCGACGCGGTGCGGCGGATCGACGCGTTGGCCAACCGGTCGTTCCTCGGGCCGATGCTCGGCGGGGCGTACCCGGCTGACCTGCTGGCCGACACGGCGAGCGTCACCGACTGGTCGTTCGTCCGGGACGGTGACGAGAAGGTGGCCGGCGTGCCGCTGGACGTGCTCGGCGTCAACTACTACTCCAGCACCCTGGTCCGGGCCTGGGACGGGCAGTCGGCCCGCTCGGACGCCGACGGTCACGGCGCCTCGGCGCACTCACCGTGGGTCGGCGCCGACGACGTCGACTTCCTGCCCCAGCCCGGCCCGCACACGGCGATGGGCTGGAACATCGACCCGGCCGCGCTGACCGGGCTGCTGCTGCGGCTGCGCCAGGAGTACCCGGGCCAACCCTTGATGATCACCGAGAACGGCGCGGCGTTCGACGACGTCGTGTCCGCCGACGGCCGGGTGCACGACGAGCGGCGCGTCGACTACCTGCGCCGGCACATCGCCGCCATCGCGGATGCCCGCGAGCAGGGCGCGGACGTCCGGGGCTACTTCGTCTGGTCGCTGCTGGACAACTTCGAGTGGGGCTACGGCTACGACCGGCGGTTCGGGATCATCCGGGTCGACTACGACACCCAGGAGCGCACCTGGAAGGACAGCGCGCACTGGTACCGGCGTCTGGTCGAGACCGGCCGGCTGGACCAGCTGCCGGGCTGACGGGCGCCGCGCGTGCCCGCCCGGTCGGGCGGCACCAACCATCGCGAGCGTGATACCACACAGTCATCAATATGCCTCTGCGGTATCACGCTCGCGGCACCTGCCGGCGCCGACCGGCCACCACGCGGTCGGCTCAGCCGAGGGCTGTGGCGGCCCAGCGGACCAGCAGCTCCAGCACCGGTCGGCGGCCGACCATGATCTCCGCCTCGTCGCGCCGGTCGTACGTCTGCCCGGTCGCGCCGCCGAGCCGGGTGATCATCAGCGGGGCCAGCCAGGCGTACTTCGCCGCCCCGGTGAGCCGGACCGCGTGGGCGACCGTCGCCGGGTCGACGCGACCGCGCAGGCCGGCTCGGTAACGGTCCACCACGGTCGCCGCCACCTCGTCGAGCAGCGCGACGTCGACCAGCCCGTCGAAGAAGGTGTCCAGCACCAGGTTGGCCGCGTCCTCGCCGATCGGGCCCGGCCCGATGCCGGACCAGTCGAGCAGCACCGGGCCCGCGGCGGTGAACACCAGGTTCATCGGCCAGAGGTCGTGGTGGCAGAGGGTGCGGGGCAGCCGGTCCGTGGCTGCCACCACCTCATGCCGGCGCTCCCAGAGCGCCCGCAGCCCGGCCCGCAGCGCCGCCGGCCACGCGGCGACGGCGACCGGATGGTCCCAGGGCACCGGCCCGGGCACCGGCCGGCTCAGCGTGTAGTCACGCAGCCAGTCCCGAGCAAGCCATTGCGGCGTGCGCCCGCCGCCCGGCCAGGTCCACCCCGACGGGTCGCCGAGCCAGCCGGCGTGCGCGGCGCCGAGCCGGCCCGCCACGTCCCCGAGGTCGGCCGCCGAGCAGGTGGTGCCGGGTCGGCCGACCGCCTCGGCCAGCCAGAGCGCCACCGTGCCGTCCGGCCGCTCGTCGACCGCGAGCGGCGCCGGCGCGGCCAGTCCGGGGTACGCCGCGCCAGCCAGACCACTGCGGTACGCCTCGACCTCGCGCCGCCAGTAGTTCCAGTGGCCCGGGTCGTCGCTGCCCGCCCAGTGGGTGGGGCCGGGGCGGCCCGGAGGGGCGACGAGCTTCAGCACCGCCGGGCGGTCGCCGCGGCGGGTACGCCAGATGCCGCCGGTCACCCCGTTGAGCGTGTTGTGTGTCAGCGACTCGGCCGGCACGTCGGCCGGCACCAGGTCGAGCGGAGGGCGGGCCATCTCGCCGAGCCTACGACCCGGAACGGACAGTCGGTCGGCCGACGTGTCGCAGCGGGCGAGCGGTTGGGGCGGTCCGTGGCTCAGACGCCGATCCGCTGCGGCGGGACGGTCAGGCCGTAGAGCGCCATCAGCTCCGGGGTGTCGACCCGGCTGCCGTCGGCGACGGAGTCGCACCCGATGTCGACGATCTGGTCCTTGTGCGCCAGCAGGTAGGGCCGGGCGCCCACGTCGGCGCTGGCCAGGGTAGCGATACCGGGCCAGTGCCGGCGACCGAAGAGCATCGGGTAGCCGCGCAACCCGTCGTAGGTGGCGCAGACCAGCACGTCCGGGTACGGCAGTGCGGCTACCCGCCGGACCGCGGCGGCGGTCAGGCCCGGCATGTCGACCGGGACCACCACCACCGCCTCGATCCCCTCGTCGTCCATGGCGGCCAGGCCGGCGCGGATGGACGAGCCGACCCCGGTGCCCCACGCCTTGTTGATGACCACCGTGGCCCTGCCCAGGTCGGCGGTCTCGCGGACCTGTTCGGCGGCGGCGCCCAGTACGACCACGATCTGCTCGCAGCCCGCCTCGGTCATCGTGTCGATCATCTGGTTGACCAGGGGCTTCTCCCCCTGGTGCAGCAGCGCCTCGGGACCACCGATGCGGCGCCCCCCGCCAGCGGCGATGATCATTCCTGCGATGCGGTTCAGCTGCGCCCCCTCCACCGTGGAGCGGACCGGGCACGGCGGTGCCCGGTCCGTCCCGTCCTACGGACACCGGATGCAACGAGTACGGCCGGCCTCGGGTAGCGGGGCAAATAGGAAAATCGTGCGCTATGCCGCGTCGGCGTAGCAGTCGACGATGGACAGATCCAGCGGAAATCGCACCGGAGTGTCGCCGAACAGCAGCGCGGTGGCCCGCTCACCGCTGCGACCGACCGCCTCCGCCACCGCCTCGGCCTGCGCCGCCGGACAGTGCACGACCACCTCGTCGTGCTGAAAGAAGACCAGCTCGGCGTCGGTGCCGGCCAGCTCGGTGCGCAGCGTGGCCAGCAGCGTCGAGGCCCACTCCGCGGCGGTGGCCTGGATGACGAAGTTGCGCGTGAAGCGACCCCGGGACCGCGCGGCGCGGGCCCGGGGACTCTGCGGATCAGCCATGCCATCCGGGTCGGTCGCGGCCTCGTCCGGGTCGCCGAACCCGGCTGAGCCGGGCGGGCAGGTGCGCCCCAGCCACGAGCGCACCAGCCCGCCCGCCTCACCCGTGCGCGCCGCCGCCTCGACGTAGCCGAACGCCGTCGGGTAGCTGCGCCGCAGCACCGCCAGCGCGGGCACCGCCGCACCGCCGGTCTGCCCGTACATCGCGCCGAGCAGGGCCACCTTGGCCCGGGCCCGATCACCGGCGAAAGCGTCCCGGGCGAGGGCGGCGTACAGGTCACCGGCCCCGCCCGCCGCCGCCAACCGGGCGTCGCCGGACACCGCCGCCAGCACCCGAGGCTCCAACTGGCCGGCGTCGGCGACCACCAATCGCCGGCCCGGGTCGGCCACCACCGCCCGGCGGATCACCTTCGGGATCTGCAACGCGCCACCGCCCCGGGTGGCCCAGCGGCCCGAGACCACCCCGCCGGGCACGTACTCCGGCTGGAACCGCCCGTCGCGGACCCACTGCTCACGCCAGGACCAGCCGTGCGCCGTCCAGATCCGGTAGAGCTCCTTGTATTCCAGCACCAGCGGCACCGCCGGATGGTCCACCCCGCGCAGCACCCAGGCCCGGGTGTTGGGCAGCTCCACCCCGACCCGGGCGAACGCCTTCAGCAGCTCCGCCGGGGAATCGGCGTGCAGCCGGCGGACGCCGAGCGCGTCGGCGATCCGGGCGGCCAGCTCGGCCAGCCGGCGCGGTGGGCCGCCGACCGGGGACGGCTCGCCCAGCAGCTCGGCGAGGATGGCGTCGTGCACCTCGGCCCGCCACGGCAGCCCGGCGACGCCCATCTCCACCCCGATCAGCGCGCCGGCCGACTCGGCGGCCACCAGCAACCGGAAGCGACCCGGATGCTCGGCGGCGGCGATCCGGGTGAGCTGGTCCGCGTACACCCGGGTCAGGGCGTCGATGCCCGGGCCCGCCGGGCCGGGCATCGTGTCGAAGAGCGCGCCCTGCCCGTGGCCCGGCGGCGCGGCCGGACGCGGCGGCGGGTCCGACGGCACCGGCGCGCCGGTGAGCCGGGCCCAGGCGGCGGCGAACGAGCGCGGCTCACCCCAGCGGCCGGCGTGGCCGAGCAGCAGCGCCTCCGTCAGCTCCACGTCGTGGCAGCGCTCCACGCGCACCCCGGCTCGCAGCAACGCGGGATAGATCGCGCCGGCGGTCGGCCAGACCCAGCGTGGATGCTCGGCAGCCTCCCGCGCGGCCACCGCCACGGCCAGGTCGCTGACGCTCTCGGTCGGGCCGACGGGCCGGCCGGCGGCATCCAGCGGACGCAGCTCTCCCCCACCCCGCTCATCCGCCACCACCGCCACCAGCACAGATGCGATTCTGCCTCGCCCCTCTGACAGGAACGGAAGGTGCCCTTGCTTACATCTCGGCGCCTGCCGGGAAACGGGTCGATGGGCCCGCGAAGGGCTCGGTAGCGTGGCCGGGTGCCCCCGCAGATTCCGCATTCCGACCCTGGCACTCCGGATATCGGGGGTCCGATGCGGTACCTCTGGTGGCTCGTCCGCCGCCAGCCCTGGCGGGTGCTGCGCGGCAGCCTGCTCGGAACGGCCTGGATGATCGGGCTGTCGGTCCGGCCCTACCTGATCGCGCGCGCCGTCGACGACGGGCTGCGCGCGGGCGACACCCCGGCCCTGGCGCTCTGGGTGGCGGCGATCATCGTCGCGGGCGTCGGCCTGTCCTACCTGGGCATCATGCGGCACCGCACGATGACCTTCATCCGGGAGGACGCCAAGGCCCGCTCAGCCGCCGTCGTGCTGCGGCAGCTGTCCCGGATCGGCGCGGTGCTGCCGCGCCGGGTCGCCGCCGGCGAGGTGGCCACCATCGGCGGCTCCGACATCGACTGGTCGGCCCAGGTGCTGACGCTGACCGGGCCGGGGGTCGGCGCGGTCGTCGCGTACGCGGTCATCGCCGTGGTCCTCTGGTCGATCTCCCCGATGCTCGCGCTCTGCATCCTGGTGGGCGTGCCCGCCGTCGGGCTGGTCGTCGGCCCGCTGCTGCGCCGACTGGAACGGGCCGAATCGGTCTACCGCAAGCAGCAGGGCGCGCTCACCGCCCGATCCGGCGACATCGTGGCCGGGCTGCGGGTGCTCGCCGGGGTGGGTGG
>NZ_RCVJ01000262.1 GCF_003667505.1 Micromonospora sp. BL4 | reverse complement strand
GGGCCGCAGTAGTAGAAGTTCGGCTGCGCCTCGTACCGCACGCCGAGCTGACGCTCACCCGACGGCTTGCGGTCGGTCTGGGTCTGGGTGGCCGGCTTGGCGTCGGACGCGGCGTAGGCGGCGGTGACGGGGCCGGCGATGGCGCCGCCGGTGAACGCGAGGCCAGCGGCGGTCAGAGCGGTCTTGCGGATCAGATCGGTACGCATGATGGCGTGCTCCTCTGCATCAGGGGTGCATACGACACACAAAGGGGGGTGCGCCGCACGTGAAAACGGGGGGAACTGACTCTTATACACATCTGACG
>NZ_RCVJ01000067.1 GCF_003667505.1 Micromonospora sp. BL4 | reverse complement strand
CCGCCGTGGAGAGCGATCGGTTTTTTCGCCGCGCCAGCATGAGCTGCCTTTCAACTACGGGCGTCAGCCGTTTAACCTGTAAGTGGCTGCCCTGCGGGAGCGGTAACGCCAGCGCGGGCAGCACGCTGATGCCGATTCCCGCTTCCACCATTGGAAACAGCGTGGCCGGGTGACCAATCTCCTGCACGATATCCGCCTCAATAGCAAAATGGGCCAGCGCCGCATCAATCAGCGGTCGACTGCCGGAAGCATAATCCTGTAAGACCAGCGAGGCCTGTTTAAGATCCTGCCAGCTCACCCATTCCTGATGCGCCAGCGGATGATCCTGGCGACACAACAGTAAAAAAGGCTCTGATAAGATGGCTTCACACTGTAAATC
>NZ_RCVJ01000001.1 GCF_003667505.1 Micromonospora sp. BL4 | reverse complement strand
CTCCTGGACGGCCGCCTTCGGCATCCTGGTCAGCCTGGTCTGGCTGTACATCGAGATCCTGCGCCTGCTGAGCTACTTCCAGGGCGACGACTGATCTCGTCCGCAGTGCCGACCGGCGCCCGCCCCGCTTCCGCGGTGGCGGGCGCCGTCGTCTGCGCTGGCCGTGCCGTTTGCCCGCCGTCGCCGGTCCGCCCGGGGCAGAGTGACTGCGAGGGGTACGCGGGCGAAGGAGGCGGCGGTGCGCAGCAACAACCCGGTGCTCAACCGGCTGGACGAGACCGGCCGGCTGGAGGCCCGGGTGCTGGGCGCCCGCGACGTCGAGCCGATGAGCGTCGACGACGTGGTGGTCCGTACCGTCGGGCTGCTGCTGGTCACCGGCGC
>NZ_RCVJ01000031.1 GCF_003667505.1 Micromonospora sp. BL4 | reverse complement strand
GCGCTGGGCCGCGCTGGGCCGGCGCTGGGCCACGCTGGGCCGGCGCTGGGCGCGCTGGGCCGGGGCCCGCCGGGCCGGGCCGCGTCAGGCCAAGATCCGCGCAACTTCCCGGATATTGCGGTCTCCCGGACGCGGGAGGCCCCAACATCCCTGATGTTGTGTGGATCTTGCGCTGGCCGGTCGCTGCCCCGCCGGATCCGCCGTGCCTCAGTGCGCGCCCGGCAAGATCGTGCTCAATCCAGGAAGTAGGGGCATCCGGCTGCTCCGAGGCCGCTCTTTCCACGATCGAGCACGACCTTGCCGGCCCGGCCCGGCCCGGGCGGGCGGCATTTGGCCCGGCCCGGCGGGCGGCATGGGGGCCGACCCGGCGGGCGGCATGGGGG
>NZ_RCVJ01000155.1 GCF_003667505.1 Micromonospora sp. BL4 | reverse complement strand
GGGTGGCCGCGGGCGGGTCGTCGTCCTGGCCGCAGCCGGTGGCGAGCAGTGCGGTGGCGAGGACGGCGGCGAGGGCGGCGGGGACGCGGAAACCGGGGGCACGGACGAGCACGGGCGGACTCCGAACGACGCGGGGACGGGTGTCGAACTGATCGTCGGGGAGGAGAACTCTACGGCTTGTTCGGCGGCGGGGAAATGACCATGATGAACGCATGCGATCGAGGCTGGTCACTGCCCGTCACGTCCTGAGCCGAGCGGTGGCGGCGCTGGCCGTGGCCGTGGTGGTGGCGCTGCTGCTGCCCGCCGCTCCGGCGTCCGCGCACGGTCAGTTGGCGACCTCGACCCCGCTGACCGGCACCGTGGTCCGCGAGCCGCTGACACGGTTGGGGTTGTACTTCACCGAGAAGCCGGTCCCCAACGCCCACTTCACCGTCACCGGGCCGAACGGGTCCCGGGTGGACAGTGGGTGGTCGTACGGCGAGCCGAAGCGGCTGGACAAGCCGGTCCAGGAGTACTTCATGGTCAATGGCGTCTTCGAGCCGCGGCTGTACCACACCGGCTTTCCGGCCATGGTGTCCGTCGCGCACTGGCCGGCGAAGGGCCGGTACACGGCCAGCTACCTGTCCGTCGCCTCGGACGGTGAGGCGGTGCGCGGCACCGTCACCTTCGACTACCAGGGGCCGGGCACGGCGGCGCCGGCCGGTTGGACGCCGCCCACGAACGGGCCGGAGCCGGCGTTGCTCGCCCTGGTCGAGGGCACCCCGTCGGCGAGCCCCGGCGCGAGCGCCGACGCGGGCGCGACGGGCGCCCCGGCGGGCGCCACGGACACGGGGCAGGGTGGTGGGTTGCCGCCCTGGCTGCTGCCGGGCCTGATCGTCGTGGTCGTGTCCGCCGTCGTGCTGGTGACGGCCCGTCGCCGGCCCGCCGCGCATGGCACGGCCGGACCGACCCGCCGGGGAGCCGGGCCGCCCCGCAGGTCCGGCACCCCGGCCCGCACATCCGGCACCCCGGCCCGCAGACCCGGTAGCCGGGCCGATGGCTCCGCCCGGCGCGGGCGGCGGTAGGTCCGGCCCATCGCGTACCCGGGCATTTCCCGGCGTACCCCCGCGAACTTTCGCACGAACATCGGGAACTTTTGATGTGTCGAAGCGAAGGCATGGACAGGTCAATCGAAACAACTTAATGTCTCGCCCATCAACCCGGTGTTTCCGGATCGTCACTCGTCGGCGTCGAGGACGGTGCGGAGCCGGGCCGACGGCCACCACCCCCGGCACTGCTCCACGCCGGCCGTCGGCACTCCTCTCCCCCCTTGGAGGAACGATGGGCACACGGCTGCTGCGCCGATTCCGCAGTCCTGTCCTGGGCGCGCTCGCACTCGTCCTCGCCGCCGGCTTCTGGGCCGACCCGGCCGGCGCCGCCCCCGAGCAGGAACCGGGCGTCACGCTGCGCGTCTTCGACGTGCAGGTGCCGCTCTCCGAGATCTGCACGCTCAAGCCCGCGCAGACCCCGAACGTGGACAAGCTCATGTCCACGATCAACTGGACGTCGACCGCCGACTTCGGCTTCGACAACTACTTCGTCTCGCAGGTGCTCGGCAACATCACCACCACCCAGGCCGGCAGCTACACGTTCCGGCTGAGCAGCGACGACGGATCCAAGCTGACGATCGGCAACACCGTGGTCATCAACCACGACGGCCTGCACGGCGCGACCCCGCCCAAGGAGGGCACGGTCACCCTCGCCGCCGGGCTGCACCCGCTGCGCATCGACCACTTCGAGCGCGACGGCGGCCAGCAGATCACTTTGGAATGGAAGACCCCGGGCTCGTCGTCCTTCGTGGTCGTGCCGAACTCGGCGTTGAGCACCGACGCCGGAGTGGTCCGGGTGACCGCACCGGGCCGCAAGGAGTGCGAAGGGATCACCGACTCCCCCGGCGACGGCCTGCCGCTGACCGGTGTGCACCCGGGCTACACGCTGACCAACCTGCGGCCCACCGGGTTCCAGCCCAAGGTCACCGGGATGGACTGGCTGGCCGACGGCCGGCTGGTCATCTCCACCTGGGGCGGCAGCGACCAGTCCGGCACCTCCCAGGACGGCGAGGTGTGGATCCTCAACAACACCGGCGGCACGACCGGGCCGGGCACCGTGACCACCAAGAAGATCGCCGGCGGCCTCAAGGAGCCGATGGGGCTCAAGGTCGTCGACGGGGTGGTCTACGTCTCGGAGAAGCAGCGGCTGACCCGGCTGGTGGACACCACCGGCGACGAGGTGGCCGACCAGCTTCAGACGGTCGCCACCTGGCCGTACGGCGGGAACTTCCACGAGTTCGCGTTCGGCCTGCTCTACCAGGACGGGTTCTTCTACGTGAACCTGTCGGTCTCGATCAACCTCGGCGGCGCGACCACCAACCCGCAACCGGCCGCGAACCGGGGCACCACCCTCAAGGTCAACAAGGACACCGGCGCGGTCAGCTACGTCGCCGGCGGGCTGCGCACCCCGCACGGCATCGGCTGGGGCCCGGAGGGCGGCATCTTCGTCACCGACAACCAGGGCGGCTGGCTGCCGTCGTCGAAGCTGGTGCACGTCAAGCAGGGCCGGTTCTTCAACCACTACATGAATCCGGCCGGCCCGTTCGACGCCAACCCGGTCACCCCGCCGGTGCTCTGGATGCCGCAGAACGAGATCTCCAACTCGCCCAGCACCCCGCTGTACCTGACCAGCGGCCGGTACGCCGGCCAGTTCGTCATCGGGGACGTGACCTACGGCGGCCTGCAGAGGGCCAACGTGGAGAAGGTCAACGGCGAGTACCAGGGCGCCCTGTTCCGGCTCACCCAGGGCCTGGAGGCAGGCGTCTCCGAGGTCAACGTCGGCCCGGACGGCGCCATCTACGTCGGTGGGCTCGGCGCGGGCGGTAACTGGGGCCAGACCGGCAAGCTGTCGTACGGTCTGCAGAAGCTGACACCGAACAGCGCCACCACCTTCGAGATGCTCGCCATGCGGGCCACCACGGCCGGGTTCGAGGTGGAGTACACCCAACCGGTCTCCGCGGAGACCGCCGCCAACCTGGCCGCGCACTACAAGATCAAGCAGTGGCGGTACCAGCCGACGGCCAGCTACGGCGGCCCGAAGATCGACGAGGAGACGTTGACCGTCACCGCGGCGACCCTGTCGGCGGATGGAAAGAAGGTCACCCTCGCGGTCAGCGGCCGCAAGGCCGGCCACGTCGTGTACCTGCGCTCACCACGTCCGTTCACCTCGACCAGCGGGCAGTCACTGTGGAGCACCGAGGCGTGGTACACGCTCAACGCCATCCCGGGCGTTACCCCTCCCCCGACCGGCGGGACCAACCTGGCGCTCAACAAGACGGCGACCGCGGACAGCTCCTGCTCGGCGACCGAGGGCCCGGCCAAGGCCGTCAACGGCAGCGTGGCCGGCGGCAACGGCGACAAGTGGTGCTCGAAGGGCGCCGCCAAGTTCCTCCAGGTGGACCTGGGGGCCAGCCACGCGGTGAACCGGGTGGTGGTCAAGCACGCCGGCGCCGGCGGTGAGAACACCGCCTGGAACACCCGGGACTTCACGGTCGCCTCCAGCCCCGACGGCACCACCTGGACCACCCGGGCCACGGTCACCGGCAACACGGCGAGCACGACCACGCACGACGTCGCGGCGCCCGGCACCCGCTACGTGCGGTTGGCCATCACCGCGCCGACCAGCACCAGCGATACGGCCGCGCGCATCTACGAGCTGGAGGTGTACGCGAGCACCGGCGGCGGATCGGGCCGGATCACCGGCGTCGGTGGCAAGTGCCTGGACGTCGACAACGCCGGCACCGCCGACGGCACCAAGGTGCAGCTCTGGACCTGCAACGGCACCGGCGCGCAGTCGTGGAGCCGGGTCGGCGACACCTACCGGGCCCTGGGCAAGTGCCTGGACGTGGACAACGCCGGCACCGCCGACGGCACCAAGGTGCAGCTGTGGACCTGCAACGGCACCGGTTCCCAGGTGTGGCAGCCGCAGTCCGACGGGTCGATCCGTAACCCGCAGTCGGGCAAGGTGCTGGAGGCCGCCGGCGCCGGCACCGCCGACGGCACCCAGATCCAGATCGGCACGTACGCGGGCGGCGCCCACCAGAAGTGGGTGGTCGGCTGACGCTCAGCGTGGGGGCGGGGTTGGACCGGCGACCGGTCAGGCCCCGCCCCGGGCCGCCCGGCGCAGATCGTCGGCGACCAGGGCGTACAGCGCCAGCGAACCGGCCAGCACGGCGGTCACCGCGACGACGAACCCGCGTTCGGCACCGTCTGGCGCGGACGCGACCCCGACCGCCAGCGCGGCGGGAGCGGCCAGCGCCATCAGCAGGCGCGCCCCGGCCTCCACACGCAGGGCCGCCCGCTGTCGGGCCGGTACGCCCGTCCGACTCCACCGCCGGGCCGCGAGCATGCTGGCCAGCACGCCGACCGCACCGGCCGTACCGATGATCGACCAGGACAGCCCGAACCCCTGCGCGGGGTGTTCGGGAGCGGTCACCCCGAAGTAGGCCAGTAGGGCGAACGCGACGGCCAGCAGGCCGCGACCCAGCCGGGCCCGCGGCGCGTCGACACCACCCGGGGTACGCGTCACCATCGCCCCACCTCCGCCGCGACCGCTGCCGCATCGACATCATGCCCCGGTGCGACCCGCCGTGCGAAGCCCCCGCGCCCCCCGGACGGCCGGGGTGGCGATCGGTCAGGGGCCCTGCGGCAGAGGCTGGGCCAGTTCCTTCAGGTCCGCCGGGAGCTGGGACAGGGCGTCCTCGAACTCCCGGTGCCCGACCACCCGGTGCATCGTCTGGAGCACGGCCCGCGAGCCCCGCTCGGCGGTGGGTCGGTCAATCCCCGCACGCTCGGCGACGCGCCGCAGGAACTCGTCGTACCCGAACGGCTCGGGCGCCTCGGGCGCCTCGGCCAGCAGCGGGCTCAGCTCGGCGGCCAGGTGGGGGGCCAGCGCGGCCGCCTCGCCGCCACTGAGCCGCTCGGTGAGGGTACGCAGAACCGCCTCGGTCAGCGGTCGCGCCTGCTCGGGCGGGACGCCCGCCCGTGCCGCAACCTTGTCGACGAACGCCAGCTCGGCCATACCCCCGCCCTTCGTCCGGAGACGCGTGGCTACCCGGGCCCACCGGCGGCAAACCCCGGACCGGGCACGGTGCGTACGGGCGGCGCGGGTGTCCGTTCTACGACCGGGTGGCCTGTGCGAGCATGGTTGTCCTCTGTGTCTTCCCCCACCCTTCAGCGGAAGGACGCCCGTGGCAGAAACCGCACCTCTCCCGGCCACCGACGGCACCAAGATCGACACGAGTGTCCCGCACTCCGCCCGGATCTGGAACTACTGGCTCGGCGGCAAGGACAACTTCGAGGTCGACCGGCTGGCCGGCGAACAGGTCCGCGAACTCTTTCCCGCGATGATCGAGACCGCCCGCGAGTCCCGCGCGTTCCTGTCCCGCGCGGTGCGCTTCCTCGCCGGCGAGGCCGGGATCCGACAGTTCCTCGACGTCGGCACGGGGCTGCCCACCGCCGACAACACCCACCAGGTCGCCCAGCGGGTCAACCCGCAGAGCCGGGTCGTCTACGTCGACAACGACCCGATGGTCCTGGCCCACGCGCGGGCGCTGCTGGTCGGCAGCCCGGAGGGGCTGACCCGCTACATCCACGCCGACCTGCGCGACCCGGAGGCGGTGCTCGGGCAGGCCCGCGAGCACCTCGACCTCGGCCAGCCCGTCGCGGTCCTGCTGTTCGGGGTGATGGGCCACGTCGGCGACGACGACGAGGCGGTCGCCATCATCCGCGCCCTGCTCGACGCGGTCCCGTCCGGCAGCTACCTGGCGCTGTCCGACGGCACCGACACCAGCGCGGCGGTCGTCGAGTCGCACCGGCAATACAACGAGAGCGGCGCGCTGCCGTACCACCTGCGCGGCCCGGAGCGGATCGCGCGGTTCTTCGACGGCCTCGACCTGGTCGAGCCCGGCCTGGTGCCGTTCACCCACTGGCGGCCCGAGCAGGACGGCCCGCCGGCCGACCTGGACGGCTACTGCGCCGTCGGCCGCAAGCCCTGACCGACGCCGGAGCGCGGGCGGGGCCGCGCGGGCGACAGGATCGCCCGCCGGCCCCACCGGTCGGCTCGCGGGCACCGGGTAAAACGTCGGCGGGAGCCGCCTGACCCGTCGACGACGCCGTTCTGTTGGTTGGTCCGCGCGGCGCCGACCCGTCTCGTTACGGTGAGGTCGGACGGACACTCCGCGGCCGCGCGACGGCGGCCCCTGCCGCAGGAGGAGCAGATGGCGGTCGACCTGCCCGACGTGATCGACCGGTACTTCCGGGCCGTCGACGACGGCGATCTGGAGGCCTTCGTCGCCTGCTTCGCGGACACCGCGACCGTGGCCGACGAGGAACGGGTGCACGAGGGACGGGCGGCGATCCGCGCCTGGCGGCAGCGGACGATGGAGGCCTACTCGTACTCCGCGGAGCCGGTGACGGTCACGCCGCAGGCAGGCGACTCGTACCTGGTTCTCGCCCGGGTGTCCGGCGACTTTCCGGGCAGCCCGATCGAGCTGCGGTACCGGTTCACGCTGCGCGACGAGCTGATCGGCGCCCTGGCCATCCGCCCGTAGCGGCCGAGTCGCCCCGGCCCCGTGACCCCGCGGGGCACGGCTCGGCCGGCGTCGGGGAGCCGTCGGATCAAGGCGCAGTCGCCGAACGGAGGACGCGGACGAGCGGCCGGAGGGTGACATGATGTGCCGACAACGGCTGTCACGACGAGGAAGGTGCTGCTGCCCGATGCCGCACTTCGAGGCCCGGACGTCCACGGCACCTGGCCGGATCGTCGTCACGCTGTCCGGCGAGTGCGACCTCGCCACCCGGGAGGAGCTGACCATCGTGCTGTCCGCGGCGGTCCGCGGCGCGCCCGTGGTCGTGGTCGACGTGGGCGGGTTGCGCTTCCTCGACTCCACCGCTCTGCACAGCCTGGTGACCGCCCACCAGACCGCCCGCGCGGCCGGCCGGCGGTTGTACGCCGTCAACGCCACCGGTCCGGTCGCGGCCGTGCTGGACATCACCGGCGTCGGCGCCCTGCTGCGCCCGCCCGCCGACGACCCGCGGCTGGCGGGCTGATGGCGGCCGGCCGGCGGGAGACCCGGATCGTGGCCGAGCAGTCCGCGTCCGACCGCGCCCCGGACACGATGGCGTACCAGGTGGCGACGGACCTGCGAGCACTGCGCGCGTTCGTCTGCACCCGGGCCCTGGCCCGGGGCCTGCCGCCACACCGGGTCGAGCTGCTGACGTTGGCGGTCAGCGAGCTGGCCACCAACACGTTGCAGCACACCACCGGCGGTGGCCGGGTCCGGCTGTGGGCCGAGGCGGACCAGCTGTTCTGCGACGTCATCGACCAGGGGCCAGCGGCGCGGGCGTTCGGCCGGAAGATGCCGCCGGCCGACGCGGTACGGGGTCGAGGGCTGGCAATCGTCGAGCAGGTCTGCGACGAGGTCGCCGTGCTGGCCGAGCCGGAGGGAACCGTGGTGCGGCTCCGGCTGGGCCTGTGAGCCGGTCGGCTCAGGGCAGCACGCGGACGGCCAGTGTGCAGGTGTCGTCGTCCGGGCTGGGGTGATGCAGCAGGTCACGCAGTCGACCGACGCTCTGCTCCCCCGGCGCCGCGGAGAGCGCCGACAGGATCGACCGCACCTGTTCCAGCCGGTCCTCCTCGGGCGCGCGCCGCTCCACCAGCCCGTCGGTGTAGAACAGCACCAGGTCACCCGGACGCAGTCGCGGAGTGAGCACCGGGTACACCGAGTCGCCGTCGGCGCCCAGCAACAGGCCCGGCGGCCGGTCCAGCGGGTTGGTCTCGCCGTCGCGGGACAGCAGTGGCGCCAGGTGCCCGGCGCGTCCCCAGCAGAGCACCCGGGTCGCCGGGTCGTAGACCGCGACCACGGCGGTCCCGGTGATCGCGAGCTGACCGCAGAGCCGGTTGAGGTGCCCGAGCAGCACCGCCGGGTCCCGGATGCCGATCGACAACCAGGCCACCAGCGCGAAGCGCAGATGGGCCATCCCGCTGGCGGCGTTGAGCCCGTGACCTGCCACGTCACCGACCGCGAGCACGACCGACCCGTCCGGCAGGGTCTGCGCGTGGTACCAGTCCCCGCCCACCCGCACGGCGCTCTCCGCCGGCAGGTAGTTGACCATCGCCTCCAGGCCGGCCAGCGGGAACGGCTCGCGGGGCACCGGCTGGATCAGGTTCTGCAACTGCCCGGCCAGCCGGTGCTCGGCCAGCGCCGTCATCTCCCGCGTGCGCAACTGGTCGCTGAGCTGCTCGATGGCGGTCCGCGAGTCGACCCTGGCGGTCACGTCCTGCACCACGGCGTGGATCTTCAACGGTGCGCCGTCCGCGTCCCGCGACACGTCGGACAGGATCCGTAGGTACTTCACCGCGCCCGCGGCCTGGAACCGGACCGTCACGTCCGAGGATGCTCCACTGTCCAGCGTCTGCCAGGCCGCCTCGCTCAGCAGGTGGTCGTCCGGAAGCACCGCGGCGGACTGCTCGGCCCGCGACAGCGGGCCCAACGCCGGATCGCGCTCGAAGATCCGGTACATCCCGGGCGACCACTGGCTGACGCCGCTGGCCAGGTCGTACTCCGCCCAGCCGAGGCTGCCCAGCAACTCGGTGCGCTCCCGTCGGCGCTGGTCCTCGTCGAGCCGCTGCCAGGCCACCAGCAGGCCGCCGAGCACCCGATGCACGTGCACGTCGAACAGCGAGTCGGCGACGACGCCGGTGCGCTTCTCCGCGTAGCGGAAGTCGGCCATCCGGCCGGGCGACCCGGTGGCCAGCACGTCGAGGTAGAGCCGCCAGAGCGGACCGTCGACCATGCTCGGATACAGCTCGGTGAGCCGCGCGCCCACCCGGTCGGTCCCCCGGCCGTAGATGTCGTGGCCCGGGCCGCTGGTGGCCGCGATCCGGAAGTCCCCGACCGGCCGACCGTCGCCCGGCAACGGCAGCAGCCACGTGCAGCCGGCCGGCACGACCGCCAGGATCTCGCGTACGACCGCCTCGACCGGGCGCGCCGCCCCGGAGGCGTGCGTGGGCCCGCCCTGGTCCGCCATGGCAGCAGCCTAACCACCGGCCGGCCCGCGGCCCACAGCGCCGCCGTCGACGTGACACGACCCGCGCCCACCGGCTGAAGCGTCGTTGGTGCCGTCCGGGCTGCGCCGGATGCGACCCGCCGCCGGCCGATCCACACCCGATCGGGCCGCGCCTGCTGCCACAATGCGGACAACCCCGGTGGACGGTGGACAGTGGCGCCGGGTGAACCCCGATCAGGAGGACGGCACCATGCCGGACAGCGAACGCGAGGCGGAACTGTTCGACGCCGAGCGCACCCTGCAGGCGGCCCAGCGGGCCGGCGACGTGGCGGCCCTGGACCAGTTGCTCGTCGACCAGCTGATCGCCATCGGCCCGGAGGGCGGCAAGCACACCAAACGGGAAGACCTGGCCACGCACCGCGACCGGACCTCGGTCATCGAGGAACTGGTCGAGGAGGAGCTGGACCTGCTCGTCGCCGGGTCGACCGGCGTGACGTTCTTCCTGGGCCGGGTGGCCGGAGTGTTCGACGGCACGCCGTTCTCGGCACGCCTGCGGTACACCCGGACCTGGATCCACGACGACACCCACGGCTGGCGGGTGCTCGCCGCGCACATCAGCCCGGTCTGACCCTCGCGTCGGCATCACCGTCGGACTCGTCGTCCTCCTCGTCGTCGTCGTCGAGCAGGCCCTGCTCGTCGAGGAAGGCGTACCACCGGTCGTCGGCGGGGGTCAGGTCGGCGTAGCCCGGGCCGAGCAGGTAGTAGTGCACGAAGGAGTCCACGTCGGGGGCGAGCTCCTCGAAGGAGTCCGCCATGAACCACTCGGTGCCGGCCGGCGGGAAATACCAGACCGCGCCGGTGCCCCGGTCCATGAAGATCGGCTCGTCGCTGTGGGTGCCGATCACCAGCCAACCCGCACGGTCCTCGGGAATGGCCGAGAAGTCCGGCGCGTAGTCCAGGTGGTACTGGATGCCGGCGAGGGTGGACGTGGACGCCAGCTCGATCCGGCCGGCACGCAGCCCGTCGGCCACCAGCAGGAGATCCCGCAGGCCGGCCGGGAGATCCGCCGGCACGGCGTCGGTGGCCGCGCCGTCGCCGAACTGGGCGTACCCCAGGCTCGCCGGCTGGTCCTCGGCCAGGTCGGCCCGCAGCTCCTCGATGAGCTGGTGCAGCTCGGGATTCAATCCACCACCTCTATTCGGATCGGAGTCCCCGTCCGGCAAGGTCTGGATCTGCCCCCAGATCTGCGAACCGATGTCCGTGTTGGTTCTACCATGCGGCAGCCTGAGGTTGTCGACGCTGTCCGGCCCGCCGAGCTGCAGTTCCCCTACGTGGTCCGGGTGGTAGCTGCGTGGACGGCGGCGCCTTCCGCCGGGGCCGTGCCTCGTCCGCGACCGGCGCTACGACGCGGGCGCCCGCTCGACGGTGGCGTCGACCAGGCCGATCCGCAGCACGCCGTCGTTGAGCGGCGTGCAGCGGATGCCTCCGGTGGTGCGCAGTGCCTTCCACGCGCCCGGGCCGACCGTGACGTCCATCCAGGCGCAGGGGCGGGCGGCCCGGTTCACCCGCAGGCTGACCGGGCCGTCCCCGGAGTCCAGCACCAGCACCTTGCCGATCAGTTCGTCCACGGCGATGCCGGTGGTGAGGACGTTGCGGCGGACCTGCGCCAGTCCGATGCCGGGTGGCAGCGACTCCTGGGCGATCACCGTGACGCTGGCGTCGCGGTGCGCCGGCTGGCCGAAGTACCGGTCGCCGACGATACCGAGGCCGGCCCGGATCCGCACCACGTCGACCAGCTCACCGGGCGGGGCCGGCGCCGGACCGTCGGCGGGCCGGCCCAGGAAGCGGTGCACGGGCGAGGCCAGCAACTCGACGATCCGTGGCATGGCACGGATTCTACGAACCGGGCGGCGCCCTGCGGGCCGGCTCGGCGGACCGGGCCACCGACGGCGTCGAGGCGGTCACCCGAACGACGGGGCGGTTCGGGTCGACCGACGGTGCGGCGGCGATCCACTCCAGGTCGCCGGCATCGGGACACCCCGGGCGCCCGGACGCCCCGACATCGCCGACCTGGAGTGGATCATCGCCGCCGCTCCACCGCGACCGGGTCAGGCCGGCGTGCCGGTGACCGTCAGGTCGCGCAGCCGGCCCACGTTGTCGAACGAGCCGAAGCCCACCCGCCCGGAGCCGAACGTCGTGTCCTTAGCGGTCATCAGCGGGTCCCGTTGCCCGTCGACGTACACCGCGATCTCGCCGGTCGCCGGCAGGTGCACGACCCGTACGCGGTGCCAGTCGGCATCGGTGATCGCCGGGTTGGCGCCACGCGACCGGCCGTTCCACTGGTGGTCGATGCGTTCCCGGTCGGCGTTGTCGACCTTGAAGATGCCGTTGTGCGGATAGATCGTGTTGTCGGTGGATAGGTGGGCGTAGTAGAACTGCGTGTCCGAGCGCCAGCCGAAGACGATGATCACGTCGCGGTTGGTGACCTCCACCGGCGTGTCGAGCCGTACCCGCGCCTCGACCTCGACCGACGACCAGGCCGGCCCGGCGGTCAGCACGGCGTACTCGAACGGCCGGCGCGGGCCCGGCCGGCTGACCCCGGCCTCGGCGAGGATGACCTGGTCCCGGGTGAACTCCCACTTGGCCGGCGTCACCGGCGCCCAGTTCGACGCCCCGGCGGTGCGGCGCAGGGTGGTGTCGCCGACGTCGTCGCTGGCGAAGACGCGGGTGCCGGTGACCTTCCAGACCTTCCCGTTGGCCTTGGCGAGCACGTACAGTTCGCCGGCGGTGTCGGTGCCGAACCGCAGGTCGACGCGGTTGGGGTCACCGGGCGCGCCGGGCCCGGAGAGGTCCCGCATCCGGACCGGGGCGCCCGCCGCGTCGAACAGGGCGAGCTGGTGGATCGGCGCCAGGCCCCGGCCGCGGCGCATCTCGTTCGCCTCGGTGTAGAGCACCCGGCCGTCGACGAGGTCGCCGAACACGTACTTGCCGCGCAGCGCCGGCAGCGCGCGTCCCCGGTAGACGAAACCGCCGGCCACCGCGACGCCGACGTCCGCGGTGCAGTTCCAGTCCGCGGCGGGGTCGTGGTCGTACGCGGCGACCGGGTACGTGTATCCGTAGCGGTCGTCGTCGGCGGGCAGCGGGAAGAGCCGGTCGCAGGGGTTGGTGGCCGCCTTGTCGAAGACGAAGGACCCTTCGCGCTCGCTCCAGCCGAAGTTGTCGCCGGCGCGGACCTCGTAGATGGCCTCGATGGCGTGCTCACCGATGTGCCCGAGGTACATCCGACCGGTGGCCCGGTCCCAGCTGAAGCGGTGCGGGTCGCGGAAGCCCACGGCGTAGATCTCGCCGAGCGCGCCCGCGCGGCCGACGAACGGGTTCGTCGCGGGGATGCCGTACCGCCCGTTGGCGGAATTGGTGCCCCGCGGGTCGATCCGCAGCAGCTTGCCGTGCGGCATGCCCAGGTTCTGGGGGTCGGTGTTGCGCACGCCCAGCCCGCCGTCGCCGACCGCCAGGTACAGCAGGCCGTAGTCGCGATCGTGGCGCTTCGCGGTGGGATTGAAGTTGATCTCCTGGATGCCGTGCACCTGGCCGCCGAACCCGATGCGCAGGACCTCCCGACGGGTGCCGGCGAACGTGTCGGCGCTCGGGTCGGTCGCCGTCCACTCGGTGATGACACCGTGGTAGATCGTGCCGGCCTGGGCGTAGTCCGGCGGGGTGGTCGTCGCCGACGCCAGCTCGGTGTGGATGGTGTAGAACCGGCCGTTGACGCCGAACTCGGGGTGGAAGGCGACGTACCCGAAGCCCTGACCCAGGCCACGGCCGGAGAAGAACTGCGGCGCGAAGGTCGCCGCCACGTCGAGGTAGACGTGCGGCACGCCGCCTTCGACCAGGTAGAGGCTGCCGTTCAGGTCGGGCACCGCCCGCCGGCCGGAGCCGTCGGGCACCTCCATGATGGTGTTGATCCGGGCGGTACGCATGAGCCGCTGATCGGTCGGGGCCGGGGTCGGCTGCGACTGCGGGAAGCTGGCGTACTCGGTGAGGACCAACCCGAGTCGGGACTGGATCGGCATCTCGGGCACCGGGTCGTAGATGGCGTCGGCGGCCCGGGCGGGGGTCGCGAGCACGGTGGACAGGATCAGCACGACGGCGGTGAGCCCGGCCGTCAGCACGGACCTGCGGATCCTGCGGGCGCTGTCGTGGAGGGTGAGCACGCGGGTCTCCTTATCGGTGGGACGGTGCCGAGGGTGGTCAGCGGGCCAGATGGCGGTACTGCCTCCGCACATCGGTCGCGGAGACCACGCTGTCGAGGAACATCAGGCCGTCCATCCGGCAGTCGCACGGGTTCCGCTCCACCGTGTCCTGGGGGAAGCTTCCACCGATCTTGATGCCTCGGGGGTCGGAGGCCGTGGTCAGGTGCGGGCCGGGCCCGGACACCAGCCACGGGTCGTCGGTACGGGTGTAGAAGCCGTCCACCGGTTCTCCGTTGCGGTAGAGGGCGAGAGCGCCGGTGCCGAAGTCGAAGGTGGCGGCGAGGTGGACCCACTCCCCCGTCGGCAGCAGGTCCCGCCAGTCCTGGCTCGCGGCGAACGTCTGCGAGTTGCCGCCGTCGAGACGGCGGCCGAGCGCGACCAGGCGCAGCTCACCGTTGACGTCGATCAGCTCCAGCAGGGCGCGGACGCCGTGGCCGTCGGAGTCGCCGGTCAGCACCCCGGCCAGGCCGATGGCGTTGTACCGGTCGGTCGGGTCGGCGGTGGTGGAGTTGGGCAGCGGGCTGTCCATCTCCAGCTTGAACCAGCCCATCACGGTGGTGCCCGCGGTCGCGCTGAAGGCGCGCAGGGTGCGCACCCCGCTGGCCGACCAGGTGCCGGCCTTCCAGTCGTCGTTGCCGTTCACCGACGGGTCGACCTGTTGGGTCTGCACCGCGTTGCCGCTGCCCCGGTACGCGTGGTCGCGCACACGCATGGTGGCACCGCCGTTGACCAGCTCGATCTCGGTGCCGGAGCGGCCCTGGTCGCGCTCGAGCGCGGGGTCGCCCGGCACCGGGTGGTCGAAGTCGTAGGCGGCGACCAGGTGCGCTCGCAGGGCGGGGTGGACGTCGGACGGACGGTGCCGGTCCGCCTGCGCCGCGGGCGCCCCCGCGCCGGTGAGTGCGCCGATCGTCAGGAGGGAGACGGTGGCGACGGCGGCTCGTCGGGCCCTGGGCATCGCGTTCACCTCATTTCCCGGCACGCGGGTGCCGGTCACGTAAGCGCTTACGTAAGCGCTTACGTACCCTAGGCTTCGACCAACGTCACTGGCAATAGATCGGGTGACATGGATGCCTCCGGGAGTTGCGGATGCCCAGGGCTGGCCAGCGGCCGCGCCTCGTCGACGTGGCCGAACGCGCCGACGTCTCGCTGGCGACCGCCTCCCGGGCCCTCGCCGGCCGCGACGGGGTCAGCGCCGAGGTGGCCGACCGCATCCGCCAGGTCGCCCGCGACCTGGGGTACGTCGCCAACCCGTACGCCCGCACGCTCGCCGGCGGCGCCAGCTCCACCGTGGGCCTGATCGTCCACCAGGTCGACGACCCCTACTTCTCCGAGATCGCCGGCGGGGTCATCCAGCTCGCCGCCGAGCAGGGGCTGCTGGTGCAGATCTGCCAGTCCGGCCGGGACCCCGACTACGAGCTGCAACAGCTACGCCACCTCATCGCCCAGCGGGTCGGCATCATCCTGATCAGCGGTTCGGGGTACGACGACCCCCGCGTGGAGGCCGAGGCCCGGGCCGAGCTGACGGCGTTCCAGGCCCACGGCGGCCGGGTCGCCGCGATCGGGCGGCACGCGCTCGGCGTCGACGCCGTCCTGCCGGACAACGAGGCCGGCGGCAACGCGCTCGCCCACCACCTGATAGATCTCGGCCACCGGCGGATCACGGTCGCCGCGGGCAGCGCCGGTCTCACCACGGTCGCCGACCGGCTCGCCGGGGTCTCGTCGGCGCTGCGCCAGCGCGGGCTGCCCCCGACCGACCTCGCCGTGGTGCACGGCGACTTCACCCGGGGCGGCGGCCGGGCGGTCACCGAGCAGATCCTGAACGAACACCCGGAAACGACCGCGATCATCGCGCTCAACGACGCGATGGCGATGGGGGTGCTGTCGACGCTGCGCTCCCGCCGCATCCCGGTGCCCGGGCGGATGTCGGTCGTCGGCTTCGACGACGTCTCGGTGGCGGCCGACCTCGCGCCCAGCCTCACCACCATCCGGCTGCCGATGACCGAGATGGGTCGTACGGCGCTCAGCCTCGCACTCAAGCCCCGCTCGACGCGTCCCCGCCGCCGCTCGACCGGGCACCTGCTGGTCGTCCGCGACTCGACCGGCCCCGCGCCGACGGCCTGAACCGGGCGACCCGGCCGGTCGGATTCGGCCGCGATCCCGCACCGCTTCTGGCACGGTCGAGGGGTCCACCCACCCCGTGGCCGATCAGGAGAAGTCATGGCCGACATCGCGGTGCGGCACCGGACGGTGGAGGTCGACGGCATCACGATCTTCTACCGGGAGGCCGGCGCCACCGACGCGCCGGTGGTGCTGCTGCCGCACGGCTACCCGTCGTCGTCGTTCCAGTTCCGTCACCTGCTGCCCGCGCTGGCCGACCGGTGGCGGGCCGTCGCACCCGACTACCCTGGCTTCGGCTACAGCGACACGCCGGACCCCGGCCGGTTCGCGTACACCTTCGACGCGCACGCCGACCTGCTCCGGCGGTTCACCGAGACACTGGAGCTGACCCGTTACGTGATCTATCTCCAGGACTACGGCAGCCAGTTCGGGTTGCGGCTGGCGATGGCCGCGCCGGAGCGGGTCGCGGGTCTCATCATCCAGAACGGCGACATCTACCCCGACCAGCACGGCCCGAAGTACGAGCCGCTGAAACAGTTCTGGCGCGAGCCCACCGACGAGGGCCGCGACCGGTTGGCCGCCGCGATCAACGAGGAGGGCTTCCGGCGCGAGTTCCTGGGCGAACTGCCCGACCGGCTGACCGACCGGGTGAGCCCGGACCTGTGGCGGCTCTCCGGGGCGCTGGTCGCGGATCCTCGGCGGCGCGACGCCTGGCTGCGGCTCCTCGCCGATCAGGGCAGCACGGTCGCGTGGTTCGCCCGGCAGCAGGAGTACCTGCGTACCCGTCGGCCGCCCACACTGATCGTGTGGGGGCCGCACGACGGCTACATGCCGGCGGGCGCGGCCCGCGCGTACCTGCGGGATCTGCCCGACGCCGACCTGCACCTGCTCGACGGTGGCCACTGGCTGCTCGAGACGCACCTCGACGAGGTGGTGCGGCTGGTCCGCGACTTCCTCGCCCGCGTTCAGCCCTGAGGACGACCGGGTTCCCGAACCGCGCCACCGCGGGGGATGATCCCCGGATGACAGCGACGACGGGTAGGCGCGCACCGCTCGGGGCTCTGTTCCTGGCGGTGGCCACGGTCGGGGTGTGGCTGCTCTGGCTGGGCTGGGACACCGGGTACACCGTCGACCCGGAGACCGATTCGCGCAGCGGCCCGTACGAGCCGTGGCAGGTGATCGGTTGCGTGCTGACCCTCGCGCTGCTCGCCGCCCTCGCCGGCACGCGGCTGAGCCCGTGGCTGGTGGCGCCGGTGATGACGGTGGCCTTCACGGCGGCGTGGTCGTGGGGGGCGTTGTCGTCCGACGACAGCGGACTGTGGGCCGTCGGGGCGGTCCTGGTGCTGGTCGGGATGGCGGTCGGCAGCACGCTGGTGAGCCTCGGCGCGCACCGGCTCAGCCGGCGTCGGGCCGGCTGACCGTCCGCAGCACGATCGACCATGATGGACGGTGGCGGTTGTGATCTGATGTGGCCATGATCACTCCGACTCCCCTCATGAGCTTGGTTGCCGGCGTCTGGGGGTTCAAGACCCTCGCGGTCGGCGTTGAACTCGGCCTGTTCACCCGGCTCGCCGCCGGCCGGACGATGACCGTCGAGCAGGCGGCCGCCGAGTTCGGGTTGGCCGACCGCCCGGCGGATCTGCTGCTGGCCGCGAGCGCCTCACTCGGCCTGCTGGAGAAGGCCGGCGACGGCTACCGCAACTCCGAGCTGGCCGAGCAGTTCCTGGTCGAGGGCCGCCCGTACTACTTCGGCGCCCAGGTCCGCTACTCCGACCTGCGTACCTACCTGCCCTGGCACCGCATCGGGGAGGCGCTGCGCACCGACCGGCCACTGACCTGGGACCCGCAGGCCCAGCAGTCGATGTTCGACACCACCGACCCGGAGATGCTGGCGCAGTTCTGGGACGCCATGTACTCCACGTCGAGCTTCACCGCCGCCGCGCTGGCCGAGGCGTACGACTTCTCCGCGCATCGCCGGCTGCTCGACGTGGGCGGCGGGGCCGGCGCGTTCCCGATCGAGTTCTGCCGCCGCTTGCCCGACCTGCGGGCGACCGTCCTGGACCTGCCCCACGTCTGCGCACGGGCCGAGGAACGGATCGCGGCGGCCGGCCTGACCGGGCGGATCGCCACGCTGCCCGGCGACTTCCTCGCCGACCCGGCGCTGCCGGGCGGGCACGACGTCATCCTGCTCAGCATGATCCTGCACGACTGGGACGAGCCGACGAATCGCGCGTTGCTGGCCCGGTGTCACGCGGCCCTTCCGCCGGGCGGGACGGTCGTGGTCTGCGAGCTGCTGCTGAACGATGAGCGCACCGGCCCGCCGGAGGCCGCTCTGATGGGCATGAACATGCTGGTGGAGACCGAGGGCGGCCGGAACTACTCGGGCGCCGAGTACGCCGCCTGGCTCGCGGACGTCGGCTTTGTCGACGTCCGCACGGTGCCGTTCGACGCCCCCGGCGCCAACGGCGCGGTGGTGGCCCGCCGAGCCTGACCGTCGACGCCACCCGGCCCACGCGAGCCCGAGGGGCCCGCGCGGGCCGGGATGCGGCGGCGAAATCGCCGCGCTGGCGTCCGATCAGGTGCCGCTGCGGATCAGGCCCGAGCCTTGGCTGGTTGCTTGATGAAGTTCAACATGGCCTTGTTGATGTCGTCGGCGTGTGTCCACGGGATGCCGTGCGGCGCACCCTTGAGCGTGATGAGCTGGCTGGTCGGCAGCATCGGCGCGAGCCGCTGGCCGGTCACCGGGAAAGGCAGCACGTTGTCCTTGTCACCCTGGATGATCAGCACCGGCACGTCGATCTTCGGCAGGTCGGGCCGGAAGTCCTCCAGCCAGGCGTCCACACTGTCGTGGGTGGCCTTGGCGGAGCCCATCGCGCCGATCTGCCAGTGCGCGCGGTACGCCTCCTCGCTGACCATCTTGCCCTTGTTCTCGCTGTAGTTGAAGAACGCGTCGCAGAACTGGGTCAGGTAGGCGAAACGATCCTTGATGATGGCCTGCTGGAACCCCTGGAAGAGGCTCTTGTCGACGCCCTCCGGGTTGTCCTGGGCCTTCACCAGCATGGGCTCCAGGGGGCTGAGCAGCACCGCCCTGCTCACCCGCTGCGAGCCGTAGTTGCCCAGGTAGCGAACCACCTCGCCGGTGCCCATCGAGTGACCCACCAGCATCACGTCGCGCAGGTCCAGCTCGGTCATCAGGACGTCGAGGTCCGCGGCGAAGGTGTTGTAGTCGTACCCGAACGCCGGCTGGGCGGAGTTGCCGAAACCGCGCCGGTCGTAGGTGATCGTCCGGTATCCGGCGTTGAGCAGCGCGGTGGTCTCCTTCTCCCAGGTCGCCCCGTTGAACGGGAAGCCATGGATCAGCACCACCGGCTGACCGGATCCGTGATCCTCGTAGTACAGGTCGATGGGCGCGGAGTTCTCCGTACCCACGGTGATGAAAGGCATGTTGTTCTCCTGCTCCGGTTCGGGCTGTCGGACGTCAGCGCTTTCCCGCCCGATCGCCGGATATACCGGCCGCGCGGCTCCGGCCGGCCAACCCCGCTCCATCGACATTTATCAACGCCGCTGTTAGGGTCGCCGGTAGGAAAGTTTCGGCGTACGGGAGGTGGGCATGCCTCGACGGATCCGCACCGGGGTCGCCGCGTTGGCCATCGGGACGGCCACGGCCGCCCTGGGCGCCACGCCGGCCCACGCCGACCCGGTGGTGCCCCGGCACGCCATCGTGGTCTGCCAGAGCGCCAGCTTCTACGCCAACTACGACTCCGCCAACGGCCCCACCGGTCTGAAGCGCACCCTCGGGTACGGCAACAAGATCGGTCACACCCCCGGCGCCCACCCGGTCTACAACGGGTGGGCGGCCTCGTTCGACTTCGGTCCGAACGACTGGGGCTACGTCCGGGCCGAGTGCATCGGCGGGTACGACTCATGGTGAGCCGATCCGCCACCCGGACGATGGCCGGCCTGCTGGCCGGGATCACCGCCGCCACGCTCGCCGCGCCGGCTCCGGCGCAGGCTGCCAACGGCACCATCGGCCAGCGGGAGACGGTGTGCGCCAGCGACCTGTTCGTCCGCACCCAACCCAACGGGGCCTGGATGGGCACTCTGTACCAGGGCCAGACCTTCCTGGTCGAGGGTCCCCGCAGCGGCGGCTACATCTACGGCTTCGCCTACGGACACATCAACCGGCGCGGCTGGGTGCAGGACGGCTGGTTCTGCTGACCACCCCGGCCGCCCGGCCCGGCACGACACCGAACGGCGGGGACTTTGACACGGGCCCTAGCCTCGGGGCGTGAGCCTTCCGCCCCGGCTGCGGGCCGTCAGCGACCTGCACATCGGTTACCCGGCGAACCGCGCGTTCGTGCGGGAGCTGCGCCCGGGCAACGACGGTGACTGGCTGCTCGTCGCCGGCGACGTGGCCGAGCGGTACGCCGACATCGAGTGGGCGCTCGGCCTGCTCAGCAGCCGGTTCGCGAAGGTGGTCTGGGCGCCGGGCAACCACGAGCTGTGGACGCCGCCCGACGACCCGGTGCAGCTGCGCGGCGAGGAGCGCTACCGCGAGCTGGTGCGGCTGTGTCGGCGGCTGGGGGTCGTCACGCCGGAGGATCCGTACCCGGTGTGGGACGGCGAGGGCGGTCCGGCCACGATCGCCCCGCTCTTCGTGCTGTACGACTACACGTTCCGGGTGCCCGGGGCGAGCACCCGGCAGCAGTCGTTGGAGCTGGCGTACGAGGCCGGGGTGGTGTGCACGGACGAGGCCCTGCTGCACCCCGATCCCCACCCGAGCCGGGAGGCGTGGTGCGCGGCCCGGGTCACCGAGACCGAGCGGCGCCTGGCCGAGCGCGACCCGGCCCTGCCGACGGTGCTGGTCAACCACTATCCGCCGGTGCGGCAACCCACCGACGTCCTGCGGTACCCGCTGTTCGCCCAGTGGTGCGGCACCGTGCGTACCAGTGACTGGCACCTGCGCTTCGGCGTGGCCACCGTGGTCTACGGGCACCTGCACATCCCCCGTACGACGTTTCACGACGGTGTGCGCTTCGAGGAGGTCTCCCTCGGCTATCCACGCGAGTGGCAGCGGCGCGGGCCGGTGCCGGACCCGGTGCGCACCATCCACCCCGCCGACGACGTACGCCGGATGGCGGAGAGCGGGCGCTCGGCCCAACCGCCGCCGGTCGGCCGGTGAGCCTGCGACGCGTCGGGCGCCGGCCCTCCGCCCCCGATCAGCTGGCATAGACCTCCAGTGTGGACAGCTGGCCGGCCGGCCAGCCGGTGTTACCGGTGACCGTGATGCGCAGGTAGCGGGTCTGGGTGGCGGCGAAGGTGAGCGTCACCTGGTTGCCGGTGGCCGGGTTGAAGGCGCGCCCGGCCGACGCGACGAGCGTGCCGAAGCTGCCCCCGTCGGCGCTGCCCTGCACGGCGAGGGTCTGCGTCCGGGTCGCCCAGGCGGCCGCCGGCGGCAGCTTGAGCACCACCCGTCCGACCGGGCGCGAGGCACCCAGGTCGACCTGGACCCACTGCGGGAACGCGTTGTTGACGCTCTCCCAGTAGGTGTTCGGGTCACCGTCGACCACGTTGCCCGACGCGTAGCTCTGGGTGTTGCTGCTCGCCGTGGTGGGTCGACCCCGGGCGAGGTCCGCGTTGGTCGGCGCGTCCGTGGTGACCGTGACCGCGTTCGACGGAGCGGAGGTGTTGCCGGCGGTGTCCCGCGCCGTCACGGTGAAGCTGTAACCGGTGGACGGGCTGAGCCCGCTCACGGTCGCCGTGGTGCCGGTGACGGTGGCGACCACCGTGCCGCCCTGGCGCACCTGGTAGCCGGTCACCCCCTTGTCGTCGGTGGAGGCCGTCCACGCCAGGGACACGCTGCTCGCCGTTCGGCCGGTCACGGTGAGGCCGCTCGGCGCGGTCGGCGGGTTGTCGGGTGTGCCGCCGGCGGCGTACACCTCGACCTGGGCGAGCTGGCCCGCCGGCCAGCCGGTGTTGCCGGCGATGCTCAGCCGGAGGTGGCGGGTCGTGGTGGCCGGCAGCGTGCGGGTGACCGTGTTGCCGGTCGCCGGGTCGAAGGTGAAGCCGGCGGCCGGGGCGATGGTGCCGAAGGAGCTGCCGTCGGCGCTGCCCAGCACGGTGATCGTCTGGGTACGCGCGCCCCAGCCGGAGGGCAGCCGCAGCACGAGTCGGTCGACCTGGTGGCTGGCGCCGAGATCGACCTGCCACCACTGCGGGAACGCGCCGTTGGCGCTCTCCCAGTAGCTGCCGACGTTCGAGTCCACCGCGTTGCCCGCCGGGAACCCGCCGCCCTGGCTGCTCGCCGAGGTGGGCCGGCCGGCGGCCAGGTTCCCGCCGGTCGGGGGCGGGGTGCCGATCATCGGCGGTGTGGGACGCACCGGGGTGAGCGCGAGCTGCCCCTTGAGCATCCGACCGCCGTCGGCGGTGATCCGCAGGTAGTAGTCGGAGGAGCAGGCCACGCCGTCCTCGTCCAGGGCCCGGATGTTCGCGCCGGCCGGGGTGGTGGCCTGGGTCTCGGACGTCTTGGCGATCTGGTTGCCCTCGTTGTACTCGTCGAACATGGACACGTAAAGGCCCTGCGAGCCGAGTCGGACCATGTTGTAGATGTGCCGCCAGTAGAAGTCGCCGTGCCGGCGATGCCCCCCGGCGAGGTCACCGGGCATCACGCAGGGCTGGTAGTCGATGCCGCGCGCCGCGCAGTCGGCCAGGTCCGGAATGTTGACGTTGTTGTAGTACGAGTCGAGCCCCTCCAGGGTGCTGGTCCGGTAGACCATCCACGGCGAGATCATGTTGAACGCGTGGTAGACGTCGAGGAAGCCGGGGCGGGAGTCCTCGATCCCCTGCCGCCACCAGGTGGGCACGCCACCGATGACGTAGCAGCCCTGCGCCTTGAACCAGTTGACGACCTCCAGGCAGGGCCCCGGTGCGAAGGGTCGGCTGGGTTCGCTGAAGCCGAAGCCCCAGATGCAGACGACCGGCTTGCCGTTCTGTCGCGCGTACGCGCTGGACGCGGTGTGCGCGGACATCTTCGTCGTCCAGTCGGTCTTGATGTCCGCCTGCATGGTCAACCAGTCGGTGACGTCGTACATGATGTAGAACTTGCGGCCGTGGCGCTCCGCGGCCGAGCGCACCTTCTGCGTCATGGCGTCGCGGGTCGGGCCCTCGTCGCCCATCGGGTTGAACCGCTGCAACGCCGCGGTGTCGCAGCCGTACTCCTGCATCCAGCGGAAGTGGGTGTCCACGGTCTGCTGGTCGTACGAGGAGAAGAGGGTGGCTGGCGAGCCGTTGCCGAGGTTGGGGTAGGCGGTCGGGTAGGTGCGGGTGTACTCGCGCATGTCCGGCCAGGACACGATGGTGGTGTTGCTGGGCGAGGGCGGCTGGAACCGGTCGCGGCTCCAGTGCCACCAGCCGCCGATCGGCGCCGAGTCGCCGGGGCAGCTGAACCAGCCCTGGTAGCCGACGGTCACCTTGCCGACCACGTCCCCGGGAGGACTGGCGGCGTGCGCGGGGCTGGCGGCGGTGGTGAGCAGCTCGGTGGTGGAGGCGGCGGCGAGGGCGGACCCCGCCAGCACCGATGTGACGAACCTGCGGCGGGACACCGCCATGACGACCACTCCTTCGGGACGGAAGGCATTGACGGTCATCGTGGCAGTACCGATTGCCAACCCGCAAGAGTGAGACTGATCGATGAAATTATCGATCAGGGCGTCGGAAGTAGGCGATCGCCCCCGTCCCCGAGCTGGGGGACGGGGACGGGGGCGGATCAGGCGGAGAAGTTGCGGAACAGCAGGGATGCCAGGGCGAGCGCCAGGGCCAGGTTGAACACGGTGGCGCTGGCGAACACCGCGACCGGCCGCCAGCCGGCCTCCCGCAGCGACGCGACCCGGACCTCCAGGCCGATGCTGACGAAGGCCAGGATGAGGAACCAGACGCGCAGGTCGTTGACGATCGCGATGGTGGCCTTGCCGTCCGCGCCCGCCGCGTCCAGGTACCAGGTGGCGATGACCGAGGCGGCGACGAAGCCCAGGACGAACTTGGGGAAACGCCGCCACAACTCCCCGAGGCCCGGTCGGGCAGCGCCGGGCTGCCGCTCCACCCGCAGCGTGAAGTACGCGGTGAGAGCGACCGCGACCACGCCCATCAGGGCGTTCTGGGTGACCTTCACGATGCTGGCGATCTGGAGCGCCTCCTCGCCGGCGAGCGCCCCCGCCGCGGTGACCGCCGCGGTCGTGTCGATGTTGCCGCCGATCCAGGCGCCGGCCACCGCGTCGGACAGCCCGAACACGTCGGCCAGCCAGGGCAGGATGAAGATGGACGGCAACGCGAAGACGATGACCAGGCTGGCCGTGTAGGCCAACTGCTCGCGGCGCGCCCGGACGGCGCCGGCGGCGGCGATCGCCGCGCTGACCCCGCAGATCGACACCGCCGAGGCCAGCAACGCGCGCAGCTTGTCGTCGAGGCCGAACCGGCCGGCCAGCCACCAGGTGAACAGGAACACCCCGCTGATCAGCAGGATCGCCTGGGCGATCGCCGGCCCGGCGGCGCTGGCGATGACGGCCAGGTTGATCGACGCCCCGAGCAGCACCAGACCGGTCTTGATGAAGAACTCGGTCCGGAACGCGGCGGCGATCCGGTCGCGCCAGCCGAACAGCGTGACGGCGACGTTGCCGAGCAGGCCGAGCAGGATCGCGTAGACGGGGTACTCGATCGCCGCCCCGATGTCCTCGGCGCCGGTGCCCTCCGCCCACCCGGGGACATTCTGCTCCAGATAGCGGGTCAGCGCGGCGAGCACCACCACGACCACCAGGCCGAGCGCCGTCCAGGCCCAGAACGTGCCGTCGCGCGCCGCGCCCGCAGGCTCGACGGGCACGCCGCCGGCCCGGGTCTCGTCGCCCACGCGGGTCTCGTCGCTCACGCGGGTCTCGTCGCCCTCGCGGGGCTCGTCGATCGTTCGGGGCTCGTCACCCGTGCGCGTCGCGTCGGCGGCCATCAGGGCACCAGCCCGGCGGGGATCGCCCCGAGCAGGACCAGGCCGAGCAGGACCAGGCCGAGGACGGTCGCCACCCAGTCCTCGTTGAACGCGAGCCGGGAGTCCCCGGCTGTCGGCGGTGTGGACGGTGACGGGTCAGTGCTCATGACGTACCTCCGAGGGGAAAGGGCCGATCCGGGCATGGCGGGATCGACTGCGGGGCGAGACGGGGACGCGCGAGGGCCGCGACAGGCGGCGTGTGGCGCGAGGGCCGGGATGGGCCACGGGCCCGCGCGACGACGTCGCGGCGGGCCGAGCGGGTGTGCGGGCGTGCGGGTGTGCGGGCGGCGGGACGCTCAGGCGGTCGCCGGCGAGCCGGGACAGAGCGCGGAGGCGACCCGCATCAGGTCCACGACCCGACGCGAGGTGAGGAACGAACCGACCGGCATTCGCCTATTTTCCTATCGGATCGATAGGAATTCAAGACCGCGGGCCCGGAATCTCGCTTCGGCCCGCTCGGGGTACGACAGCGGGGGCCGGAGCCGCGCCGGCTCCGACCCCCGCTCGGTACGCCCGAGACCCCTACGGAGTCGGGTACTGCGTGACGTAGACCGGCGCGCCCACCTTGGTCATGTCGGCCGCGTCGCCGACGCCGTTGACCACGTGGTCGATCGTGCCGGCGCTGAGGTTGACGGTCATGATGTGGTGCAGCCGTACGCCCGGGGTGACCGGGACCTCGAAGCCGTTCTCGGTGTGGATCGACGGATTGTTCTGGTTGAAGACGTAGACCCCGCCGCCGTACAGGGTGTGGTGCCGCACCCGGTCGCCGACCTTGTAGCCGGCCCAGCCCTCGACGCCACCGTGCATCCAGTCCGCCTGCGTCGGCGGGTCGTACGGCAGCTCGTTCTGGTAGAGGACCGTCGTGCCGTGCTCGCCGTTCCAGACGGTGTTGTACCGCTGGAAGTGCTCGACGAACAGGCCGGTCGCGGTCACATGGTCGCCGTTGATGACGGCGCCGTAGCGGCCGGTGTTGGTCCGCCAGCGATCCGTGTCGCCGTTGACGCCCTCGGTGAAGCCCTCGATGCCGTGGTCGCCGCGCCACACCCAGGTGTGGTCGATGAGCACGTTGTCGCTGTTGACCTCCAGCGCCGTGTTCGTCCGGCCGATGTGCGGGCCGCCGACCCGGAAGTACACGTCGGACAGCGTGGTCGGGTTGGCCGCGCTGCTGGCGTTGCGGCCGTGCTGCCGACCCACCCGCAGCAGCACCGGTGACTCGACCCGACCGGCGTCGATCGTGACGCCGGCGACGACGACACCGGGGACGCCGGCGACGTCCAGCGGGATGGCGCCGTTCACCGCCGTGAGGGTGGCGTGGCCGATGCCGAGCACCACCGTGTTGGCACGCCGCACCTCGATGCTGCGCGCGATGTCGTACGTGCCCGGGGTGAGCAGGAGGTGCTTGCCCCGCGCGAGCTGGCTGTTGATGACGTGCACCGGGTCCGACGGCTTGGCGATGAAGAAGTCGCGGATCGGTATCGTCCGCCCCGGCGTCATGCCGTCGGCCCAGGAGACGCCCCGGCTGTTCCGCTGCGCGGCGGGCACCCGGACGTTGTATCGGCCCTTGCCGTCCACGAAGAGGTACGGCTTCTCCCGGCTCAGCGGGGTGCTCTCCAACGTCGTGTAGGGCGGGTCGGGGAAGGAGGCGTCGTCCGGCGCGCCCTCGACCCCCGCGAAGACCTGGTTCCACACCGCGTTGGACCAGCTGCCGACCTCGCTGTTGCGGGTCAGCCACTGCTGCTGCGACCCGTTCGTGGTGGCCGGCAGCCGCGAGTCGGCGATGAAGCCGCCGCTGGCGTACTGCGGGCCCGCGGTGCAGTAGTCCATCAGCGAGAGCCCGCCGCCGTTGATGTTCAGGCGGCGCATGGACACCGCCTGGGACACCGCCCAGAAGTTCGCCGACGACCGGCAGCCGTCCTGGCCGGCCGCGTTGATGGTGAGCGACAGGTTGGACAGGGTGCGCCAGAAGTTGACCAACGCGAGGCAGTTGCCGGTGCCGCCGTCGGCCAGGCAGCGGTTGTACACCTCGATCTTGCCGTTGACGGTGACGTCGGTGGGTGAGGCGCCCAGGCCGGACACCTCGGTGTAGTAGCCGACCTTGGCCTGCAACGGCTGCTCGGCCGTCCCGTACGTACCCGGCTTGAACAGGAAGGCGTGCCGCGCGGTGCCCATCTCGTTGTCGACCTGCCGGGCGTGGGCCGCGTCCAGCGTCTGCTGGATCTCGGTGACCGGCATGCTCGGGTCGAAGATGGTGACGTTGGGCCCGAAGTCCGGGGCGCCGTGCGCCGGCCGCCCGGCGGTGGCGGCGGTGCTGGTCGTCGTGACGGCGGCGGTCAGCACGACCACGAGGAAGAGGGTGCGACCGGTTCTCCGGCGTACCCGTCGGGGCTGGGTTGTCATGCGGTTCGTCCTCTCCGCTGGTCGGAGGAGTGCCGGCCAGCTGGGGCGGTGAGAGCGCTCTCTGGACCCTCCGGCCGCAAGCGGGCCGGCGCGAAGGGGTCGGCATGTTTCTACCTGGTAAATCCGCCGCACGCCATGACCACGGACAACGAACTTCGATCCGGTCGGGTGAGAATGGACGGCGCAGCGGGGAGGTGCTGATGCGGATCGACTCATTGCCCCACCTGGACGAGCACGCCACGGTCATCGCGGCGGAGACCGTCGAGGTCTGGCCCCACCTGGCGGACATCGTCGAGAAGTCCTTCTCCCGGCCCGGCATGGCCAGCTACGCGCGCCTGGTGGGTGCCGCCGACCCGGGCATGTCCGGGCCACGGCCGCTCGCCGAAGGCTCGACGTTCCCCGGCTTCCGGGTGGTCACCGCGATCCCCGGTCAGGAACTGGCGCTGCGCGGCAGCCATCGGTTCTCGACCTACGCGCTGATCTTCCGCCTCGATGCCGTCGGTGCGGGCCGGTCACGGCTGCGGGCCGAGACGCGAGCCGCCTTCCCCGGCCTGGCCGGCGGCCTGTACCGACAACTCCTCCTGACATCGGGCGGCCATGTGATCGGCGTGCGGCGCATGCTCGCGGCGGTCCGCCGCAGATCCGAATAGGAGCCACCGCCTAGGCGTCGTCCAGGAACTCGTCGATCATCGGGGCCAGCCAGTCGGCGCGCTGTGGGATCGACGTGTGGGTGGTGCCGGGCAGGATGGCCAACCGGCAGGCCGGCAGACCGGTCAGATCACCGGGCACCGCGCCGCCGAGCAGCCGGAACATCCGCACCGCGTGCTCGGGCTGCACGATGTCCGCGTCGGCCAGCACGATCATGGTGGGCGCGGCGAGGGCTGCGATCTGCTCGGGGGTCCACCGCGGCAGGTTCGCGTCCAGCACCTTCATCTTGGTGACCAGGTTGGCCCAGCCCGCCGGGTCCGGCGCGGTCCGCAGGTACTCCTCGTGGAACTCCGAGCCGTGCAGGTGCTCCGGTCGCAGGTCCTGGATCCCGTCGAGCAGCCCGGGATGCAGACCCGCCTCGTCGAAGCTCACCGAGGCGAGCACCAGCCGGCCGACCCGGGCGGCGTGGTCGGTGCCCAGGCGCAGGGCCACCGCGGCGCCCATGCTCCACCCGAACACGTCCGCCCGCGCGACGCCGAGCCGGTCGAGCAACTGAACCACGTCGGCGGCGAAATGCTCCACGGTCATCGGGCGGTCGACATCCGGCGTGCGGCCGTGTGCCTGCAACTCGACCGCGATCACCCGTCGGGTCTTCGCCAGGAGCGGCAGGACCGTGCCGAACGAGGTGCCGATGGCCGAGAGCGCGCCGTGGATCAGCACCAGCGGGCGACCGCCGCCGCTGCCGTGTTCCTCGTGGTGGATGTCCATGACCACAGGGTGCGCCGCAGCGCTTACGGTCGGCTTCAGGTGACCTTACCGAGGCTAGGATGACCGCCGTGCAGTTCGGGGTGCTCGGACCGCTCGCCGTCACCACCGACGCCGGCGAGCCGGTGGTGGTGCCCGGCGCCAAGGTACGGGCGCTGCTCGCCGACCTGCTGACCAACCGCAACCAGGTGATCTCGACGGACCGCCTCATCGACGACCTGTGGGGCGACGACGCGCCCGCCAATCCCGCCGGCGCCCTCCAGGTGCGGGTGTCGCAGCTGCGCAAGGCGCTCAACGATGCCGAGCCGGGCGCCCGCGAGATGATCGAGTCCCGGCCGCCCGGGTACCTGCTGCGGGCCGACGCGATCGACGCCGACCGGTTCGCCGAACTGGCCCGGTGCACCGATGTCGAGCGGCTGACCGAGGCCCTCAAGCTGTGGCGCGGCGAGGCGTACGCCGACGTGGCCGACGCCGAGTTCGTCCGCGCGGAGGCGACCCGGCTCGCCGAGCAGCGCCTCACCGTGCACGAGCGGCTGGCCGAGGCTCGGGTGCTCCGGGGCGAGCATGACCTGGTCGCCGCCGACCTGGCGGAGCTGGTTGCCCGGCATCCGCTGCGGGAGGGCCTGCGGGCGGTGCAGCTACGCGCCCTCTACGCGGCCGGCCGCCAGTCCGAGGCGTTGGACAGCTACGCCGAGCTGCGCGACCGGCTCGCCGACGAGCTGGGCCTCGACCCCGGGCCGGAGCTGGTCGCCCTGCACCGCCGGATCCTCGAACAGGACGCCGGCCTGAGCGCGCCGCCGAAGACCGCGATCATCCGCAACAGCCTCCCGGCGCAGCTGGACGAGCTGGTCGGACGGGCCGAGGCGCTGACCGAGCTGCGGGCCCTGCTGGGGCGGCAGCGGCTGGTCACGCTGGTCGGGCCGGGCGGTGTCGGCAAGACCCGGCTGGCCACCGAGGCGGCCCGCGCGCAGTCCCTCCCGGACGGTGTCCACCTGGTCGAGCTGGCCCCGCTGCCCGCCGGCGACCCGCGCGTCGCCGAGCAGGTGCTCGGCGCGCTGGACACCCGCGAGGCCGCGGGCGCGAGCCTGTCCGCCGCCGACCGGCTCACCGCCGCGCTGCGACACCGACACCTGCTGCTCGTGCTGGACAACTGCGAGCACGTGATCGAGCCGGTCGCCGACCTGGTGGTCCGGCTGCTGCGCGACGCGCCCGGGGTGCGGGTGCTCGCCACCAGCCGGGAGCCGCTCGGCCTCACCGGGGAACTGCTCTGGGAGGTACCCCCGCTGTCCGTGCCGGAGGGCGGCGACCTGGACGCGGTCCGGCGCTCGCCGGCGGCCCGGTTGTTCACCGCCCGCGCCGCCGCGCAGCAGCGGGCTTTCCGCCTCGACGGCCGGACCGCTCCCGTGGTGGCGCAACTCTGCCGCCGCCTCGACGGCCTGCCGCTGGCGCTGGAGTTGGCGGCGACCCGGGTCCGCGCGCTCGGTGTGCGCGGGGTGGTGGACCGGCTGGACGACCGGTTCCGGCTGCTCACCACCCAGCAACGGGACGTGCCGCCGCGACAGCGGACGCTGACCGCGGTGATCGGCTGGAGCTGGGACCTGCTCGACGAGGCCGACCGGGTGGTGCTCGCACGGCTGGCGGTGTTCCGGGACGGCTGCACCCCGGAGGCCGCCGAGCGGGTCTGCCAGACCGATCTGGACACGTTGGCCCGGCTGGTGGACCGGTCGCTGGTGGTGCTGGACGACTCCGGCGTGCAGCCGCGCTACCGGCTGCTCGAATCGGTCGCCGCGTTCTGCCTGGACCGCCTCACCGACGCCGACGAGGTACGCGCGCGGCACGCCGCGTACTACACCGAGCTGGCCGAACGCGCGGACCCGCAGCTGCGCGGCGCCGACCAGCAGCGGTGGCTGGCCCTGCTCGACGCGGAGACGGCGAACCTGCGCACGGCGCTGGTCCACGGCGGCGGACTGCGGCTGGCCATCGCGTTGAGCTGGTACTGGTATCTGCGCGGGCGGCTCACCGAGGCGCGGCGGGCGCTGGCGGTGCCGGGTGACGCGACGCAGGAGTCCCGGGCCGCGCCCTGGCGGGTCGGTTTCGCGCTGTCGCAGGGTGACCCGATCGTGCCGGCCGAGCTCCGGGCCGCGTTGGCCGGCGATCCGGACGGCCGCGGTGCCTGGTTCGCGGCCAACGCGGTGATCGGTTACAGCGACCTGGCTCTGGCGTCGGAGCTGCTTCCCGCCGCCTCCGCCGATCCGTGGACCGAGGCTGCGGTGCTCAGCTCCCGGGCGATGATCGCGCACGCCAACGGTGACCAGGCCACGCTGGAATACGCCGCGACCCGCAGCGCTGAGCTGTTCGCGGACCTCGGTGACCGGTGGGGACGGCTCCAGGCGATTGAATGGGTGGGTGGGCTGGCCGACATGCGCGGCGAGCACGAGCGGGCCGCCGCCCTGCACCGGGAGGGGCTGCGCTGGGCGGAGGAGCTGGCGCTGTGGCCGCAGGTGTGCAGCGAGCTGTCCTGGTTGGCCTGGCTGGCCGTGCAGACCCGCGACTACGCGCAGGGCCGGGAGCTGGCCGAACGCGCATACCAGCTGGCCGTGGAGCAGGGCATGCCCAGTGCGCTGGTCTTCGCGGAGATGAGCCTGGGGTTGGCCGCCCGCCGCGACGGCAAGCTCGACGTGGCCGTCCCCCACCTCACCCACCTCGTCGAACAGGGCCGCGCGGAGACCCAGCCCGCCCTGTACCTGCCGATGATCCTGGTCGAGCTGGGCTACGCGGTCGAGCAGGCCGGCGACCCGGATGCGGCGCTGGCCCTGCACATCGAGGCGTTCGAGGCCGCCCAGGCGATGGCGACCCCACGGGATGCGGTCAGCCCCCTGGAGGGGATGGCATCGGCGGTGCGCTCCCCGGAGGTCGCCGCCCGACTGCTGGGCGCCGCGGCCGCCGCCCGGCTCGCCGCGCAGGCCCCGGCCGCCCCGGCGGAACGCGACGACATCGACCGGGTGAGCGACCGCGTGCTGGCCGCCCTGGGGCGGGAACGCTTCGACGCGCTGGTCGCCGAGGGCGCGGAGCTGAGCCCGGGCGAGGCCCGGGCTCAGCTCTGATTCGGTGGTCAGCCGGCCGTCTTCGGCCGGTACGAGGCGATGATCACGCCGTTCTTGTGCACGCGGGTGTCGATCAGCTCGAACGACGCCTTGAAGTCCGTCAGGGGGCTCGTCAGGCTGGGGCCGCCCTCCAGCACGGGGTGGATCCAGAACCGGACCTCGTCCACCAGTCCCGCCCGGACCAGTTGCGCGGTGACCGAGCCGTAGCCGTACTGGATGATGTCCTTGCCCTCCTGGGCCTTGAGCTTGGTGACCGCCTCGACCAGGTCGCCCTGGAGCACCTCGGTGTTGTTCCAGGTGGGGTTGGTCAGGGTGGTCGAGGCGACGTACTTCTTGACGTTGTTGAAGTACGCCGCGCCGGTGGTCGGGTCGTTCTCGTCCATGCTCGGCCAGGCGACGGACATGCCGTCGTAGGTGGCCCGGCCCATCAGCATCGCGTCCGCGGCGTTGGTCTGTTCGCCGGCGAGGCTGGCGGCCTCCTCCTCGAAGTACGGCGCGGTCCACATGGGGTTCTCGATGACGCCGTCGAGGGTGATGTAGGTCGAGTTGATGAGCTTGCGCATCGGAATCTCCTGGCTGTCGGTCGTGTTCTCCGGTGACACCCAGAACTGTGCCGGTCCGCGCTTACGATTCGCTTCAGGTGCCCTCAACCGCGTCCGTAACCGGGTCGGTCAGCGGGATGGGCAGCGCCTGGGCGGCCGCCGTGCCGCCGCCGATGGAGTGCGTCGGCGCGGGGCGGTCGCCGGTCCGGCTGTGCAGCCGCCCGCGCCCCGCCGGCGCGGCGCGCCGGGTCACCTCGCAGGTCACCATCAGCACCGGCGGTGGTGGCGCGGCGAAACGGCCGACGCCCCAGCGCACCCAGATCGGGATACGCCCGGCGTCCGCCTCGGCCCGCAGCTTCTGCACCGTCCGCGCCCGGTCGGTGTGGTCGACCTCCACGACCACCGGCGGGCCGCCGGGGCGGGCACAGGCCACGTCGAGGACGGAGTGCCGCTGCTCCAGTGGCGGTGGCAACGGCAGAACGCTGGGCGCGCGCCGGTAGACCCGCCAGCCCTGGGCCTCGGCCCATCCCACCACCGCGTCGATCACCCGCGCGGTGACCTCGTCGGTGTCCAGGTCGACGAAGGTCAGGTCGTCCAGCCAGCGGCCCAGGTCGGCGGCCAGCCGCGCACCCTCCGCCGTGACGTCCACCGGCGCAGGATAACGCCTCCACCGGCGGTGGTCGCGATCGCGGCGAGGTGCCGGGTCAGCCCCTGTGCAACGGGGCGCACGAGGCCGTCCGCCCCGGCCGGGTCTGGTGGCGCTGGCGCCGGCGAGGCAGAATCGAGCGGCATGATCAAGGGGCTCATCGGCGAGGTGCAGCATGACTGACCCGACCGGCGTTCCGATCCCCCACCCGGGCCTCCGGACCGTGCCGGCCAACGAGGTGTCGTGGGACGACCTCCAGGTCGTCCTCGGCACTGCCGACGCGGGTCGCTGCCAGTGCCAGTGGTTCAAGGTCGCGGGCTGGCTGTGGCGAGCCTCCACCCCGGAGGAACGGATCGCCTCGTTCCGGGAGCAGACCGCCTGCGGCCAGCCGGACGCCCCGAGCACCAGCGGGCTGGTCGCCTTCCTCGACGAGCAGCCGGTGGGCTGGGTCGCGGTCGAGCCGAGGACGGCGTACCCGAAGCTGCGCGACCAACGGGTCCCCTGGCTCGGCCGCGACGAGGACCGGGACGACGACGGCGTCTGGGCCGTGACGTGCCTGGTGGTCCGCAAGGGCTACCGGGGTCGGGGCCTCACCTACCCCCTCGCCCGCGCCGCGGTCGACTTCGCTCGCGAACGCGGCGCGCGGTCGCTGGAGGCGTACCCGATGCTCGCCGAGGCGGGCAAGCAGATCACCTGGGGCGAGGCGCACGTCGGCGTACGGCAGATCTTCGAGGAAGCCGGTTTCGCCGAGGTCAGCCACCCCACGCTGCGGCGGGTGGTCATGCGGATCGACTTCGCGGGTACGGCAGCTCCACGAGCCTGACCGGTCGCGCCGGTCGGGCCCAGCTCCCGGGTCGGAGCTGGGCCCGGCCGTCGAGGGTCACCTCATGTTGGCGACCACGAACGGCGCGTGGCCGTGCAGGTAGTTGTTCCATCCGCCGGTCACCGGCGCGCCCGGGCTGAGCAGGTTGGTGGTGTCGGTGCCGACGTCGAGCTTCCAGGCGGTCCAGGAGATGCCGTTCGCCTTCATCCAGTCGACCCAGGTCTGTGCCTCGGGCAGGCAGGCCCGACCGTCGAGGCCGCCGTCGGCGTGGCTGGCACCCCACTCGGTGACGAACAGCGCCAGGCCGGCCCGGATCGCCGCGTCGCCCTTCGCGCGCAGCGACGCGCCGTGCGTGCACGAGTAGAAGTGCAGCGTGTACATCAGGTTGGTGCCGGAGACCGGGCTGGCCGCCGCCGCGTCCACGTCCTGCGACCACGTCGGGGTGCCCAGCACGACGATGTTGTCCGGGTCGGCGGCGCGGATCGCGGACACCACGGCCTGGTGGTACGGCTTGATGACGCTGGTCCAGCTCACCTGGAGCGGCTCGTTGTAGGGCTCCCAGATGACGTTGGGCAGGTGACCGTAGCGGCGGGCCAGATCGCTGAAGAACGCCACCGCCTGCGACTGGTTGTTCTGCGCCTCGTGCGCGTGCCAGTCGACGATCACGTACACGCCGGCGCTGACCGCGTTGGTGATGATGGTCTCGACCTGCGTACGCGCCTTGACCGGGTCACTCAGGTACGCGCCCGCCGGCTCCACGCCCATCGCCGCGCGGATCACCTGGAGGTTCCAGTTGTCCCGCATCCAGGTCAACGCGGAGAGGTTCTCGGCGTACGGGGCGGTCTCCCAGTTCAGCCACATGCTGCTGATGCCGCGCAACTGCACCCGGGCGCCGTTCCTGTCGCACATCCCGGTGCCGCAGACCCGCAGCTGACCGTACCGCTCGACCGGGGTGCCGGGGGTCGGCGGCGGCCCGCCCGCGCAGGATGCGCCGTTCACCGTGCAGTTGACCGGGGTGCCGGAGCCGGCGACGAGAAAGCCGAACGAGGTCGAGGCCCCGGCGGCCAGGGTCCCGTTCCAGGAGAGGTTGGTGAACGTGTACCGGCTGCCGGCGGTGCTCTGCTGCGCGTTCCACGACTGGCTGACGCTCGAGGAGGACGGCAGGTCGAACTCGACCCGCCAGCTGGTGATCTGTGTGGAGGTGTTGTTGGTGACGGTGACCTGGCCCTGATAGCCGCTGCCCCAGTTGTTCGTCACGGAGAACACGGCGGTCGCCGCGCTGGCCGGTGTGGCGGTGACCGCCACCGCACCGGCGAGCAGGCCGGCGACGGCCAGGGCCGTGACAAATCTCAGTGTGCGCATGCTGAACCCGCTTTGGTCGATCGACAGTGATGGCCTGAGGCGGGGCGGCGCCTGGGCGCACAATATCGATCAGGAACGATGCAAGGCAAGACGGAGCGAGCGGATTCCCGCTGGCCGGGAGGTCAGCGCCGCCGCCACCCCCAGCGACGCGAGGCGGTCACGCCCGACGCCGACTTCTCCCGGGCCACCATCTCGGCCGCCACGCGCAGGGCCTGGGCGGGCTGCGCGCCGGCCGGCCCCAGCAGCTCCACCAGTCGATTGCCGAGCCCCAGCACCATGGCGGCACGGTCGAAGTCCCGGATCAGCGCCAGGCACTGCGCGTACACCCCGTAGGTGTTGGCCATCTCCCACAGACTCAGCGGGCGCAGCGGATCCAGCAGTCCCTGGCGCAGCTCGCAGGCCCGGGACGCGGCCAGCGCCGCCTCCCGGATCGGGTCGTCCCCGGCGGGTCGCGTGACGGATCGGTGCAGCAACGCGACGGCCTGGTTGTGATAGGCGGTGCCCATCGCCTCCCTGGTGCGGGGCCCGGCGGACGGCGGGGACGCAACGGTGAGCAGACCCACGGCCACGGCCCGCTCGACCAGTTCCAGCCGGGTGGCGGGCTGACCGGCGGCGAAGGCGACCTCCGCCAGGTCCACCAGCGCGGTGATCAGCTCCGCGAGCGCCTCGTCCCACGCCGGATCGGCCACGTCGCCACCCTCGGCCGCCACCGCGTCATGCACCCGCTCGAACAGGGCGACCGCCTCACCGCCGGGCGCCATCCCGTCGGCGGCCCGGCCCCGCGCCGACAGCAGCATCCCTCGCCGCCACAGCGCCCGGGCCAACTGCTGCTGGTCGCGGCGATTCACCCGGCCCGAGCCCTGCGCGGCCTCCCGGTAGGCGTCGATCACCCGCACCCAGAGCCGGTCCGCCTCCGCCCAGGTGTCCTGCCGCGTCGACTGCTCCCGTGCCTGCTCGAACAGCCGATCCCGTTCGTCCGGTCCCATCTTGCGCACCGCCCTCCGCCTACCACCCGCGACACCGCCGCCAACGCGGCAGTGAACATCATCGATTCTAGGGTGGTGGCGTCATCGAGCGGCCGGGGCATCTCACTGTGTCGCGATGACGATGCAGCGACGCATCGGCGTCAACGCCTCGGCCCGACCCTCGACGGCGACGCCGTCCGGCTCACCGGTCAGGTCCCGACCCCACGCCCAACGCAGCATCGCGGCCGGCGGGCCGGTCACGGTCACGTCGGCGTCGTCGGCCGCGCCGTCGGTCACGCGGAACAGCCCCGGCTCGGTACGCACCGTCCACGCCGCGCCGTCGGTGCGGATCGCGCACGTCCAGCTCGGCGCGTCGGCCAGGATCTTGTTGAAGTCATCGGCCCACTCGGCCGCCGAATACTCCACGAACACCTTGAGCAGCTCGTCGATGCCGTCGACGGCGAGGTCGTCCGGGACGGGCGCAAACGGGACACCGACGCCCAGCTCGGCGTCGATGCGGTGGATGACGGTCTCCTGCGCCATCCGCCGCATCCAGAAGCCCACGGTCTGGCCCGGCGCGTACCAGGAGCCGGCCGGATCCTCCGGGGCGTGGGCCGCGAACTCGGCCAGCAACCCCGCGTACGTCCGATCGAGCAGCGCCAGCGGCTCCTCGGTCGCCAGCTCAGCTGGCGGCCAGGGCTCGGGCTCGGCGCCGTCACGCATGGCCAGGGTCTTGTGGAGATAGACCTCGCCCACGTGGCGGGTCAGGTCGGCGACATTCCAACCGGGGCAGCTGGGCACCGCCGCGGTGAGGTCGGTCGCGGCGACAGCGCGCAGCCGGGCGAAGTCATCCGCGAGGCAGCTGAGGAATCGGGTGGGCTCCATGCCGGACAGTGCAGCACAGGCCGCCGACAAGCGGGGGGCACCGCGCCTCCAAGCGCCGTAGCGTGGGGCGCATGCGAACCACCACGCTGGGCAGCGCAGGTCCCGAGGTCGGAGTCATCGGACTCGGGTGCATGGGCATGACCCACGGATACGACATCACCGGCCCGCGCGACGACGACACGTCGGTCTCCGTCATCCATCAGGCGCTCGACCTGGGAGCCACCCTGATCGACACCTCGGACGTGTACGGGCCGTACACCAATGAGGAGCTGGTCGGCCGCGCACTGGCCGGTGACCACCGGGAACGGGCCGTCCTGGCGACCAAGGCGGGGCTGGTCGTCACCTCCCTGACCGGCGGCCCCGGCAACTCCCCCAGGATCGGCAACAACGGCCGCCCGGAGCACATCCGCGCGGCGATCGACGACAGCCTGCGCCGGCTCGGCACCGACCACGTCGACCTCTACCAGCTGCACCGCGTCGACCCGGACGTGCCCATCGAGGAGTCCTGGGGTGCGATGGCGGAGGTCGTGGCGGCGGGCAAGGCGCGTCAGCTCGGCCTGTCCGAGGTGACGGTGGCCCAGATCGTACGGGCCCAGGCGGTGCACCCGGTGGCGTCGGTGCAGTCCGAGTTGTCCCTGTGGACCCGTGACCCGTTGACCGAGGTGCTGCCGTACTGCGCCGAGCAGGGCATCGCCTTCCTGCCGTTCTCCCCGCTGGGCCGGGGCTTCCTCGCCGGTCGGTTCGCCTCGTTCGACGACCTGCCGGCCGACGACTTCCGCCGTGGCCTGCCGCGCTTCCAGCAGGACGCGCTGCGCGCCAACCTCGCCATCGTGGCCCGGGTCCGTGAGATCGCCGACCGGGCCGGCGTCAGCCCCGCACAGGTCGCGCTGGCCTGGGTGGTCGCCCAGGGCCGCCACGTCATTCCCATCCCCGGCACCAAGACCCCCCGGTACCTGGTGGACAACTGCGCGGCGGGCGACGTGCGGCTCAGCGCCGAGGACCTGGCCGACCTCGACGCCCTGCCAGCGCCCGAGGGGAGCCGCTACTGACGTACGACACGCTGTCGCAACCGGCCCGACGGGCCGGCGGCAGCGGCGCCGCGCGATACGGTCGGTATGGGCGGTACGAGGAAAGCCGGGTGCCGTCGCAGCGATGAGTCTGCCGACGCCCACGGGTCTACCTCCCGACGCGGACGACCACTTCATCGGGAGCACGGCATGGGCCTCATCCACATCGAGCTGTTCGCCACCCTCGACCTCGTCGGGCAGTCGCCCGGCGGCCCCGACGAGGATCCGGTGGGGTTCCAGTTCGGCGGCTGGCAGGCGCCCCTGCTGGACGAGGTCGCCGGTGCGCAGGTCATGGCCGCGTACGAGGGCACGGACGCCCTCCTGCTCGGCCGGCGGACGTATGACATCTTCGCTGCCTACTGGCCCCATCAGGAGGGCGGCCAGGACAACGAGATCGCCACGCTCTTCAACAGCATCCCGAAGTACGTGGCCTCCCGGGGCAGGCCCGACCTCTCGTGGGCCGGGTCCACGCAGGTCGGCCCCGATCTGGCCGGCGCGGTGCGCGCGATCCGTGACCGGCACCAGCACGTGAAGGTCGTCGGAAGCCTCAACCTGGTGCAGACGCTCCTGCGCGAGAAGCTCTTCGACCGTCTCGGCCTCTGGGTGCATCCGATCGTGCTCGGCGTCGGGAAGAAGGTGTTCGACGGTGGCGCGGTGCCCGCGAACCTCACGCTCCTCGAACCGCCAGCGGCCAGTCCGACGGGCACCGTCTACCTGCGGTACGGGCTCGCCGAGGGCACGCCCGGCACGGGGGACATGAGCGCACCCGACCGCGGTGCCGGACGCGACGGCTGAGAGCCCGCCGGCGGCGAATCCGCCCGGTCAGCCTTCCGGCGCGGCCTCGGCGGTTCGAGGTGTCGACGCCGTGACCGGCGGGCCGAACCGCACCCCGACGCCGGGGGAATACAGCACGCTGACCGGCGGCCCGGTCGGCGCCGGCAGCCCGGCGGCGGCCACCAACTCGTCGTCCAGGTGCAGCAGTTCGGCGCGGTGCAGCGGCCAGCGCGGGTGCCAGTTCGGCAGGTGCAGGGTGCGCCCGTACGCCCGGGTGTGCAGCCCCCAGCGGGCGGTGACGAAGTGCTCCAGGGGGGTCGGATCGGCGATCCGCTCCCCCACCCGGACCACCATCCGGCTCGTCGTACCGACCGGTCCGGGCCAGCGGCGCCGGCACCGGTAGGTGAGCCGGTCACCGTCGCGGTCCAACCGCATCGACGACCAGAGGTACGGCAGCCGCAGCGTCACCCGGGCGACCAGCACCGGTACCAGTCGGGACGCGTCGAGCGAGCGGAACACCACCGCCCGCCGGCCGGTGTCGTCGACCGAGTAGAGCCGGACGTTGGTCTCCCAGAAGGTGCCGAAGTACGGCACGCCCGGCCCACGGCCGAGGCCCAGCCCGACCATCCGGAAGCCGATCAGCCCGACGTGGCTGACGCCGTCGAGGGTGTCCGGGTGGGTCCCGGCGGGCAGCAGTGGCGCGACGAGTTCCGGCGCGACCGGCCAGTGCAGAAACGTGAGATCCTGCCAGCGTTGCCGCAGCATCGCCCAGGGAAAGGCTCGCCGGGGCGCGCAGTCGACCGGCTCGATGTCCACACCCCCATCCTGCCCGCCTCAGGCGTGTGGACCGACCTTCACCGCACCGACGGTCAGCGACGCGGTTCCTTCCAAAATCTGGCCGACCCGCTCCACCTGCTCCTCCAGCGCCCGCCGCCGACGGGCGCCGAGCGTCCGCAACGGCTCCACCGTCACGTGGATCGTGCGACCGGAGCGACGCTGGTGCCACACCCCGCCGACCGTCCCGTCGACCAGCAGCACCGGGTAGTTGCCGGCCTGCCCGCGGGCCAGCGCCCGGTCGGCGGCCGCCCCGGGGAAGAGCAGCTCGCGCGGGTGACAGCCGACGGTGTACGCGTCGAAGTAGGGCAGCAGCCGCACCCCCGACGGCCGGTCGTCCGGAAAGCCGTCGTCGCCGGCCGCCACCCACGCCCGCGTGCCATCCACCGTCACTGGCGCCAGATCCACGGACTCGAACAGTCTCGCCGCAAAGGTGGCGGGTACCGACAGCCACCGGGCGAACTGCGCCGGGGTGGCCGGTCCGTACGCGTACAGGTAGCGCCGGACGAGTTCGGCCAGCGCGGCCGGACCGTCCATCGGCGCGAACCCGGGCAGCCACCGGGCCGGGCTGGTGTAGGTGGTGGAGCGGCCCCGATTCGGCCCGAAGCAGAGCACCCCACCCCGGGTGGCGGCCGCCATCGCGGCGATCCACCGCGGCCACTTGTCCTGGAACGCGTCCATGACCCGATCGCCGGCCCAGGGCCCGGTGCGGGCGACGACCTGCTCGGTCAACTCGGCGGTGGTCAGCTCGGCCTCGGCCAGCGCGTCGGCGATGGCCGCGAGGACCTGCTCGCTCTGCTCGGGGGTCAGCAGGTCACGGCCCTGCTCGTACGGCGGGAGCGGCAGCGCGGAGAGGGCGCCGGTCCACATCGGCAGATCCGCCGCGGCGAGCAGGTGCACGGTGCCGCGCGGCCCACGGCTCTTGACAAGGGTGCGATCGGTCCAGAGTGCCTGGCGCACCAGCGCACGAGTGGCGCCCGGAACGCGCAGTCCGACGGACAGCTCAGCGGCGGAGGCGACCTGGGCGTGCGCGCCGCACATCGCGGACACCACGGCGGAGACCACGTCGGCCTCCGGGGCCGGTCCCCCAGCGGACGACGCCGGCGCGGAGAGCGCGTGCCGCTCCAGGCGGCGGGCGCACACCTGCGCCCAGCTCACGCGGGTCACCGCAGGCCCCCGCAGAAGACCCTGATGTCCGTCGCGTGTGCCAGCGGCTCACCTGTCGCCGCGAGGTGGCTGCCCGGGTTGCCCTCCGGGATGCGCAATGGCGTCATGCCGGCCACGGTACGACCGATAGAGGTCAGGTTCTGGCACGCATCACCGGTTTTTTCAAGCGACGCGACGGCGCGCGCCCTGAGCTGACGGTCCGCCATCCGGGTAGCCAGCCTGGTCGGTCCCACAGCCGTCCGCCGTAGGCTCGAACGGCCGGTCGTACCGGTCGAATCGGTCAGGACGCCACAAATCGGGGGTAAGTGGGCGTGACGCACGGTGACCCGGAGCTGGTGGTGCTCGCGCAGGCGGGCGACGCGGCAGCGCTCGGTGTGCTGCTGGCGCGACACGAGGCCGAGATGCGGGCGGTCGCGCTCAGCCTGCTCGGCTACGGCCCGGACGCCGAGGACGCGGTGCAGGACGCGATGGTGGTGGCGTTGCGCCGCATCGGCGAGGTTCGCGATCCGGCGGCGATCGGCCCGTGGCTGCGGGCCATCGTCCGAAACAACAGTCGGATGACGCTGCGCGGGCCCCGGCCCGTCCCGGTCGCCGACCCCGAGTGGTTCGCCCAGCCGGCCAGCACCCCCACCCCCGAGGAGGCGCTGGACCGGGGCGCGCTGCGTGACTGGGTGTGGCACGCCATCGGGGAGCTGTCCGAGCCCGACCGGTTGGTGACCCTGCTGCGGTACTTCAGCGACGCCTCCTCGTACGAGCAGATCGCCGCCGTCTGCGGCGTGCCGGTCGGCACCGTCCGCAGCCGGCTCAGCCACGCGCGCCGCACGCTCGCCGGCGGCCTGCGGGCGTCGGCGACCGCCGCGCACCTCGACGTGGCCGCGTCGCGGGACGCCCGCTGGCGCGAGGGCCACGACATGATCACGACGGCGATGCGCGGCGACTTCGACCGGGTGGTGCGCGAGAGCTGGTGGCCGGACGCGGAGATGCTCGCACCAGGTGGCCTGCGCGGCGGCACCGACCTGGCGGTCCAGGGCATGACGAAGGACCTGACGAGCGGGGTACGGCAGCGGCTGCGCAACGTGGTGGCCAGCGGTGATGTGCTGATCTGGGAGACCGATCTGATCAGCCCGCCCGACGACCCGGAGCACTGCCCACCCGGGGCGCTGTGGATGCAGCTGCTGCGCGGAGGGCGGGTACGCCAACTCACCCTCTTCCACCCCGTTCCGGCTCGGGAGACCCGCCGGCCCGTCTGAAGAAACTTCTCCGACCGAGCGAACTTTCCGATCGACCCGCGCATCTGGTCCGCGTCAGTCACCAGTTGCCGTGTCGGCACGCGCCGCACGGGTCATGGATCGGGAGATAGTTGATGGGTTCCACCAGCCACGACGTCGGCGTCCTCGTACCGGTTGCCCACGAGGTCACCGTCGGTGGCGTTCGGCAGGTCTACCACGTCGCCGGCACCGGCCCGCTGTGCGTGGCGCATTCCGGCGGCCCCGGCATCGAGTGGGCCTACCTGCGGATGCCGAGTCTCGAAGAGCACTTCACGATGGTGTACGTCGAGCCGGTCGGCACCGGCGCCTCGGGACGGCTCGACAACGCCGACGACTACCGTCTCGACACGTACGTCCGGTTTCTCGACGCCGTCGTCGAGCACCTCGGTGCGCCCCGGGTGTACCTGCTCGGGCACTCGCACGGCGGTTTCGTCGTCCAGCGGTACGCGCTGACGCACCCCGACCGGGTCGCCGGTCTCGCCCTGTACGACACCTCGCCCGTCACCGGCGCCGAGTTCTGGGGCGAGGCGATGGCTCAGCTCGCCGCGTACCCGCTGCGGCACCCCGACCGGCCGGAGGCCGCGGCGATCCCGGCCGCCTTCCAGCAGGCGGTCACCGCCGCCGACGACGAGGCGCTGAGCGCCGGCCTGCGCGCGGCTCTGCCGGTCTACTTCGCGGACTTCTGGGCGCGGGAGTCCGAATTCGCCCCGTTCCAGGCGGCCGTGCGGGCCTGGTCCGCGCCGGCGGGCGCTCAGGACCCGACCCCCTTCGACGTGCGGGACGAACTCGGTCAGGTCGCCGTGCCGGCCGTGGTGATCGTGGGGGCCCACGACTTCATCTGCGGCCCCCGCTGGGCCGGGCAGCTGCATGAGGGCCTCAAGGACTCGCGTCTGGTGCTGCTGGAGCGCAGCGGGCACTTCGGGCACATCGAGCAGCCGGCGGAGTTCACCGACGCCGTGGTGGAGTTGCTGAGCCGCCGCTGACCGTCGCGCCCGAGGTCCGTTCGTCACAGCGGGCAGGCCTCGGGGCGCACCCGCGTTGAACGGTCATAGGCTGGGCATTTTGCCGCACCGTGAGGAAGAGGAGACCGCCGTGAGCCAGATCGATCGGATGGATTCCGTTGACGAGTGGAACGTCGCCGAGGACGACGGGGTTCTGGACGCCTCGGACACCCTGGACGACGACCGCGTGGGCGACCCCCTGGACACCGGCATCGTCGCCGCGGACCACTGGACTGCGGCGAACCGGTTCGGCACCACTCCCGCCGAGGAGCGGGCGGGCGAGTCCCTGGAGCAGCACCTCGCGCAGGAGGTGCCGGATGTCGACCCGTACGCCGAGGGCGGCGACGACGAGGACGAGCTGACCCGCCGGGGGTACGAAGCCGAGGCGCGCGCCGGCCGTCTCGTCGAGTACGACGAGGGCGTCCGCGAGGACGACGAGGCCGAGTCGGTGGCATGGGACGCCGGAATCGACGCGGGTGCCGCCAGCGCGGAGGAAGCGGCGATCCACGTGGTCGAGGACCCGGACGGGCCCGGTGACGGCCCGTTGCGCTGACGCCGTACCCGCCGCGCCCAGCACCTCACGGGGTGCCGAGCGCGGCGGGGTCGGTCAGTGAATGACGACGGGCGCCTTGACCAGCTCGCCCTGCTCGTCGAGCGGCTGCGCCGGCTGGCGCCGGCGCGGCAGCAGGGCCGCCGGGATGAAGGTGAGCACCACCAGCGCGAACGCGACCCAGAACGTGGTGGCGAACGACTTCGCGGCGAAGTCGAGCCCGCGCTCGATGAGCGACGGGTCCACCGGCATCTGCTGGAGCAGCTCCGGCCGCTGCTGGGAGGCGATGGCCAACCCGGCCTCGGTGACCGGCTTGCCGCTCGGGTCCACCAGGCCGGGGATCGGCCGGGACCCGTTCAGCTCGTTGGTGAGGATCACCGACATCACCGCGGCGCCCACCGACCCGCCGATCTGCTGAAGGATGTTGACCAGCGTCGAGCCGCGCGCCACGTCGTGGGCCTGCAACGTCCGCAGTGCCGAGGTCATGATCGGCATCATCGTGCCGCCCATGCCCAGACCCATCACGAACAGCGAGCCACCGAGCAGCCAGTACGAGGTCTGCGGGTCGACCTGGGTGAAGCTGAAGAACCCGACGACGATGAGCGCCAGCGCGAACGGGACCGTGCGACCGATCGGTACCCGGTCGGCCAGCATGCCGGCGATCGGCATGGTCATCATCGCGCCGATGCCCTGCGGGGCCATCAGCAGACCGGCGGTCAACGTCGACTCGCCGCGCACCTGGAGGAAGTAGCTCGGGAACAGCAGCCCGGCGCCCATGAACGCGATGATGAAGACGAACAGCGTCACCGAGGCGATGGTCAGGTTGCGGTTGCTGAACAGCCGCAGGTCGAGCAGCGGATGCCGGGGCTTGAACGAGTAGAGCACGAACGCCACCACCAGCGCGGCGCCGACCAGCATGGGCGCCCACACCTTGGTCTCGGCGAAGGTGCCCGTCTCCGGCAGGGACGAGACGCCGTAAAGGAACAGCGCGAGCCCCGGTGACAGCATCAGCATGCCGATGAAGTCGAACGACTCGGACGGCTCGGGAGCGTCCTTCGGAAGCGCCAACTGCGCGTAGATCAACGCGATGACGCCGATCGGCAGGTTGATCAGGAAGATCCAGTGCCAGCTCGCGGTATCGATCAGCCAGCCACCGAGGATCGGGCCGCCGATGGGGCCGAGCAGCATCGGGATGCCGAGGACGGCCATCAATCGGCCGATCCGGTGCGGCCCGGCCGCCCGGGTCATGATGGTCATGCCCAGCGGCATGAGCATGCCGCCGCCGAGACCCTGCAGGACGCGGTAGCCGATCAGCTCGCCGATCGTGTCGGCGGTGGCGCAGAGCCCCGACCCGATGGTGAACAGGGCCAACGCCACCATGTAGAGGCGTTTGGTGCCGAACCGGTCCGCCGCCCACCCGCTGAGCGGAATCACCGTGGCCAGCGCGAGGGTGTAGGCGGTCATCGTCCAGGCGACGCGGGCGTACGACGCGTCGAACTCGCTCTGGAACGTCGGGATGGCGACGCTGACCACCGTCACGTCGAGGATCGACATGATCGCGCCGAGGACGACGACGCCCGCCACCTTGAGCACCGCGGCGTCGAGCTTGTCCGATGTCGCGACGGATTGCTGTGTCACAAACTCTCCTGAGGTCGGTTGATCCGGCGTCCGGTGGGCGGTGGCGGCGGTGCCGCGCCGACCAGGCGCGGGGGCGCGGCGTACCGAGGCGACGACGCGCGCAGGCAGACTATCCGCTGGTTGTGACGATCCGCCGCCGGATTTCGTGACCGCCCGGCCGCGCATCCGAACGGCCCTCCGATTACAACCGGTCGTCTGGGTGTCGGTCAGCGGTGGGTCGACCGAGCCACCGTCGACGCCGTTGGCTGGGCGGTTCCTACCTGGAGACGCGACGAGTCACGTGCCGAAGGATCCACCCCGATCGCGTCCTTTGCTCTGCATACCCCGACGCACCACCCGACAGGCGGGCAGTGGTGCATCGGGGTAAGCAGAGCAAAGGGCGCACAGGGGGGCCGGGGGCCCGGCGGCCGCACGCCGAAGACGCGAAGTCACGAGCCGCAGGCCGCGCGCCGCAGGCCGCGCGCCACGAGCCGCAGGCCGCGCGCTATGAGCCGCAAGCCGCGCGCTATGAGCCGCAGGCCGCGGCGCACGAGCGACCGCGTCAGGCGGTGGTCACCGGCACCGCGGCGGTCAGAGCCCAGTCGTGCCCGATGTCGGCGGCGGCGCGGAGCAGCAGGGGCAGATGGTCGTCGAGCAGCGTCTCCAGCGACGTCTCGGCGGCGTGCACGGTCACGTTGATCGCGGCGATGACCCGGCCGTCGCCGTCGCGGACGCCGGTGGCGACGGACCGGATCCCCGGAGCGAGGTCCTGGTCGGCGAGCGCCCAGCCCTTCGCGCGCACCTCGCGCAACACGGCGTCCAACTCGCCGGGCGAGGGCTGCCAGCGGGGCGTGATGCCGGAGCGGGTCGGTTCGGCGAGCACGGCGGTCAGCGTCTCCGGCGGCAGCCCCGCGAGCAGTACCTTGCCCATCGACGTCGCGGGGGCCGGGAAGCGGGTGCCGATGGTCACGGCGAGCGTGACGATCTTCGGGACGGCGACGCGGGCGACGTAGACGATGTCACTGCCGTCGAGCTGGGCCATCGAGGTCGACTCGTTGGTCTGCGCGACGAGCTTCTCCATGTGCGGGCGGGCCACGTCCCACATGTTCAGCGCGTTGACGTACGCCATCCCCAGTTCCAGGACGCGTGGGGTGAGGGCGTGGCCACGGCCGACGGCGCGGACGTAGCCCAGCGTCTCAAGGGTGATGAGGATGCGCCGGACCGTGGGCCGGGCCAGGCCGGTGGCGGCAGCGATCTCACTGAGCGTCATCGACGGGCAGGCCGGACGGAAGGAGCGCAGGACGTCGAGACCGCGGGCGAGAGCCTCGATGAAGTCGGGCCCGGCGCCCCTTCCGTTGTCACTCATGTCCTTAATGCTTCCATTGCGCCGAGCCGGCGTCCCACTCGGTGTACTGGTACGGGTTCTCCAGGATCGCGGTCTCGGGGACGTCCGGGTTCATGCCCCGCAGCCACGCCTCCTCCCCCATGGTCTCGCGGAGGTGGTCGATCGTGGCCGCCACCTTGGCCCGCGCGGCGGCGAGGTCGACGTCGACGAGGCGGCCGTCCCGCTTGACGATCCGGCCGCCCACCAGCACGGTGTGCACGTCGCCGCGTTGGGCCTGGAAGACGACGTGACCGTGCGGGTTGAGGATCGGGAACATCACCGGCGAGGCGTCGTTCTTGATCAGGACGATGTCGGCCTGCCGGCCGGGGGTGAGGGCGCCGATCGTGGAGTCCATGCCGAGGGCGCGGGCGCCGCCCCGGGTGGCCCACTCGACGACCTGCTCGGCGCGCAGGTGGCAGTGGGTGATGGTGTCCTGCTTGGCGTGCGCCTCCAGGTGCTCACGGGAGCGGTCGGCGCCGAGGGTGGTCCGCATCGCCGAAAAGAGATCGCCGCTCCACCAGACGCTGGTGTCCATGGAGAGCGACACCGGGATGTCGTGGTGGCGCAGCTGCCAGGTGGGCGGGTAGCCCTGCCCGGCGCTCTGCTCGCTCTCCGTGGAGACAGAGACGGAGCCGCCGGTGGCGGCGATCCGGTTGTACGAGTCGTGGGTGAGCGTCGCCGCGTGCACGTAGACGGTCGAGGGGTTCATGAAGCCGCCCTCGTGCATGAGCCGGATGCCGTCGTCGTTGGTGGCGCCCCACACGCCGGCGTGGGTGGTCACCGCGGCGCCCAGCTCGCGGGCCACCTCGAAGGCGGCCCGCTCCGGAAAGGCGGGATCGCCGGTGACGTCGAAGGCCATCTGGAACCCGGCCAGTTTGCCGCCGTCGACGCGGCGACGGTGGAAGTCCCGGAACTCCGGCGAGGTGGCCCACTCCCACGGGCCCTGCTGGATGTTGCCGTAGGCGAGCACGAACCGTCCGTCGACCGCTTCGAGGGCGTCGACGGCCGCGTCGGCGTGGTCGGGCGTCTGGAGGCCGTGCGACCAGTCGACGGTGGTGGTGACGCCCGCGTCGACCGCCTCGATCGCGGCGAGCAGGTTGCCGGCGTAGACGTCCTCGGGCCGGAACAGCTTGCCGGATTCCAGGTAGTACCAGACGAAGTACTGCGTCAGGGTCCAGTCGGCGCCGTACCCGCGCATGGCCGTCTGCCACATGTGCCGGTGGGTGTCCACCATCCCCGGCATGAGGATGCCGCCGGCGGCGTCGATCTCCAGGGCGTCGTCGGGGGCGGCGAGGCCGACGCCGACCTCCGCGATCCGGTCGCCGATGACCAGCACGTCAGCGCCGGGCAGCACCGTGCGTGCGTCGTCCATGGTGAGAACCAGGCCGTTGCGGAAGATCACCGGCCGGGAGGTTGCGCTCATCGCCACCCATTCCTTTCCGGGTACGAGGGATTCGGACCACTGTCCGCTGTGCGGCCGGCCCGAGTGGCGCTAGTGTGGTCCCGGTCACGAGTCGTGTCAAGGGCCCGTCTCGACCTCCCGAACTTCCCGTTGACAGGCCCCCACCGGTGACGCAAGCTGATTCGGCGGACAGGTGTCCGCAGAACGGGCGGAAACATGGTGCAGCAATCAACGGGACCACTGGCCGGCCTGCTCGTCGCGGACTTCTCCCGGATCCTCGCCGGGCCGTACGCCACGATGCTCCTGGCCGACCTGGGCGCCCAGGTGGTCAAGGTGGAGAGCCCCGGTGGCGATGACACCCGCACCTGGATGCCGCCCACCCGCGAGGGCGTCTCGACGTACTACCTCGGCATCAACCGCAACAAGCGGTCGGTCGCCCTGGACCTGAAGAAGCCGGACGACCTGGCCGCCGCGCAGGAACTCGCCCGGCGCGCCGACGTCATGATCGAGAACTTTCGGCCCGGTGGCCTCGCCCGCTTCGGCCTCGACTACGACACCGTCGCCGCCGGCAACGAAAAGGTCGTGTACGCGAGCATCAGCGGTTTCGGCACCGGCGCCGGAGCGGATTTTCCCGGCTACGACCTGATGGTGCAGGCCATCTCGGGCCTGATGAGTCTCACCGGCGACCCGGACGGCCCGCCGTACCGGGCCGGCATCTCCGTGTTCGACGTGATGGCCGGGCTGCACGCGAGCATCGGCATCCTCGCCGCGCTGCACCACCGGGGCGCGACGGGAAAGGGGCAGCACGTCGAGGTCAACCTGCTCAGCTCCGCGCTGTCCGGCCTGGTCAACCACTCCAGCGGCTACGTCGCCGGCGGCACCGTCCCGTTCCGGATGGGCAACGCACACCCCAGCCTCTTCCCGTACGAGCCGCTGCCCACCGCCGACGGCGAGCTGATCGTCATCGCCGGCAACGACGGGCAGTTCCGCAAGCTGTGCCAGGTGCTCGACCTGCCCGACCTGCCCGACGACCCGCGCTTCGGCCGCAACCAGGACCGCACCGCCAACCGCGAGCAGTTGCGGCCCCTGCTCGTCGAACGACTCGCCAAGCGAACCAAGGACGAGTGGTTCCGCGACCTGCTCGCCGCGGGCGTGCCGTGCGCACCGATCAACACCATCGACGGCGGCGTGGCCCTCGCCCAGGAGCTGGGGCTCGACCCGGTGGTCGCCGTCGGCGACGTGCCGGGGGTCCGCAACCCCATCACCTTCTCCGACACCCCCGCCCGGTACGAGCTGCCGCCGCCCGGGCTCGACGAACACGGCGAGGAGATCCGCGCGTGGCTGAAGAGCTGAGCTTCCCGACCGGGATCGGCACGTCCGACCCGACCACCATCTCCCTGCTCGGGCAGGACCTGGCCGCCGACCTGATGGGCCAGGTCGGCTTCGGCGAGCTGGCGTACTGGTTGGTCGCCGGCCGCCGCCCCACCCGGGGCGAGGTGCGGGTCTTCGAGGCGGTGCTGGTGGCGCTCGCCGACCACGGCTTCACCCCGACGGCGATCGCGGCCCGGCTCACCTACCTGTCCGCGCCGGAGTCGCTACAGGGTGCGCTCGCCGCCGGCCTGCTCGGCGGTGGCTCCCGCTTCCTCGGTGTCACCGAGGACTGTGGACGGTTTCTCGCCGACACGCTCGCGCAGGCCGGCGAGGTGACCGACTACGAGGCTGTGGCGCTCGACGCGGTCACCCGGGCGAGGCAGGAGCGCCGGCTCGTCCCGGGCCTAGGGCACCCCGTGCACAAGGAGCAGGACCCGCGCACCCCCGTCCTGATCCGGATCGCCACCGAGGAGGGCCTGCACGGCCCGCACCTGCGCCTGTTCGAGGCGATCGGGCGGGTGCACCCGCAGGTGCTCGGCCGTACCCTGCCGCTCAACGGCGCGGGGGTGTGCGGCGCGGCGCTCGCCGACCTCGGGCTCCCCGTCGAGCTGCTGCGCGGTTTCGCCCTGCTGGCCCGCGCGGCCGGGCTGCTCGGGCACCTCGCCGAGGAGCGGCGCCGACCTCTCGGCATGGACATCTACCGCGCCGTCGACCGCAACGCCGTCTACGAACCCTGATCCCCCCTTTTCCAGCCCCGAGAGGAGTGGGAATGGCCTCCATCGTCGCGGTCATCGCCTCCACCCACCACCCCTTCTACTACCGGGCCAGCACGGCCACTGGCGAGGACCGGCCGCCGTTCGCCGACGAGTGGACCAGCAAGATCCTGGCCTTCCGCGAGACCCTGACCCGGGCCAGGCCCGACGTGCTGGTGATGGTCGGCTCCGACCACTTCCACCAGCTGTGGCTGGACAACATGCCGCAGTTCCTGGTCGGCAAGGCGCCCTTCTACGACGCCAACTGGTACAACGAGGAGCGCGAGTTCGGGCTGCCCCGGATGCTGCTCAAGGGCCAGGAGGACCTGTCCGGGCACATCCTGCGGGCCGGTCTGGACGCCGGCTTCGACCTCGCGTTCAGCAACGAGCTGCGGATCGACCACAGCATCACGTGCCCGATCATCACGCTGCGGCCCGAGGCCGACCTGCCGATCGTGCCGATCTACACGAACATCTTCGCGCCGCCGCTGCCGGAGCCGAAGCGCTTCGTCCAGCTCGGCGCGACGATCCGGCAGATCGTCGAGTCGTGGCCGTCGCACCTGCGGGTCGCCGTCATCGGCACCGGCCACCTCTCCCTGGAGCTGGGCGGTCCGCGACAGTTCGGCCCGCACGGCCCGGACCCGGAGTTCGACCAGCGGGCGGTCGAGTGGATCGCCAACGGCGACCTCGACGGGTGCCTGCGCGAGGTCACCCTGGACAGCCTGCACTCGCCGGGCAACGCCACCCACGGCTTCATGGACTTCATGCTCATGATGGGTGTGGCCGGTGCCGGCGTGAAGGCCGACTACGTCGACACCCTCGATCTGTTCCACACCATGGAGGCGTACTTCACCTGGTACCCGAACGGAGCGCCGGCGGCATGAGCAAATACCTGCTGAACAAGTTCCTCTTCATGGTCGACCGGGACCCGGAGCTGGTCGAGCGCTACCGCAGCGAGCCGCGCGAGCTGGTGGCCTGGTGGGAGGCCGAGTGCGCCAACACGGTGCTGAACTGTCACACCGGTGAGGCGAGCACCTGGCTGCGCTTCGACGACGTGGAGCGCGAGGCGTTGGCCACTCACGACCACGTGAAGCTGTTCGAGTTGGGCGCGCACCCGTTCCTGACCCTGACCCTCTTCATCGCCGTCTTCGAGCGGGACAACACCGAGCCGCTGGAGTACCAGAAGTCCTACGGCGCGCGGTTGGCGCACTTCGCGATGCCCTACCCGGACATCGCGACGTGATCCGCGCGGCCCTGCTCACCGCCTGCGGCACCCCACCGACGATCGTCGAGCGGCCGGCCCCCGTGCCGGCGGACGGCGAGGTGGCGGTCACCGTCGAGGCGGTGCCGATCACCCCGCTGGACGTGCTCTGCGCCAGCGGCACCAGCTACTTCGGCACGCCCGCGACCCCGTACGTGCCGGGCGTGCAGGGTGTCGGCCGGCTCGCCGACGGCACCCCCGTCTGGTTCGGCACCTCGGCCGGGATGCGGTCCGGGGTCGACGGCAGCATGGCGACCATCGTCGCGGTGCCCGCCGCGGACGTGGTGGCGCTGCCGCCCGGCGTACCGCTGATCCTGCTCGCCGCCCTCGGCCTCTCCGCGGTCGCCGCGCACGCGGCCCTCACGCACGCCGGCGACCTGGCAGCCGATGAGCAGGTCATCGTGCTCGGCGCCGGCGGCGTGGTCGGCCAGGCGGCCGTCCAGCTGGCGCTGCTCGGCGGGGCGCGGCGCGTGATCGCCGTGGCCCGCTCCGCCTCGGCGCGGGCCCGTGCCGAGGAACTCGGTGCCGCGGTCTCCGTTCCGTTACTCCCGGATGACGACGTCGCGTCGCTGGCCGAACGGCTGCGCGACGCCGCCGAGGGCCCGGTCGACCTCGTCCTCGATCCGGTCTTCGGCGTGCCGGCCGCGGCGGCGCTGCGGGTGCTGCGCCCGGGTGGCCGCCTCGTCAACCTGGGCAGCGCCGCGGGCGCGACCGCGCCGATCGAGTCGGCCGTGCTGCGCAGCGGATCGCTACGGATGATCGGCTACACCAACAACGGGTTGTCGACCGAGCAGCGGGCGGCGTCGCTGGCCGTGGTGGCCGGGCATGCGGCCGCCGGCAGACTCACCGTCGACCATGAGATCGTGCCGTTCGCCTCGGTCGCGGACGCCTGGGCGCGGCAGGACAACGGCACCGCGGCCGGCCGCGTCGTCCTCGCGCTGTGACCTGGCCGGACCCCAGCCAGGGATCGCGAAACCCTGGATAGACCGCACCTGGTTGGGGTTCGGCGCCGGTGCCACGGTCGGTGCATGACACCTTCCACCCGCACCGTCACCGGCCACTGGATCGGTGGCGAGATCGTCGCCGGCTCGGCCGGCACCCTTCCCGTCGTGAACCCGGCGACCGGCGACATCGTCGCCGAGACGCCGGCAGGCTCCGCCGCCGACGTCGACCGGGCCGTCGCCGCCGCGCGGGCCGCCTTCCCCGCCTGGGCGGCGAGCACGCCACAGCAGCGGGCGGAGGTGCTGCGCCGCCTGGGCGCCGGCCTCGCCGCCCGGCAGGAGGAGATCGCCGGGGCGATCACCGCCGAGATGGGCTCCCCGATCGGCATGTCCCGGACCGCCCAGGTCGCTTTTCCGGCCGCCGTGATCGAATCAATCGCCGGCCTCGCCGACGACTTCGCCTGGACCGAGGAGGTCGGCAACTCGCTGATCGTCCGCGAGCCGATCGGCGTGGTCGGTGCGATCACGCCGTGGAACTTCCCGCTGCAGCAGATCGTCTCCAAGCTGGCCCCGGCGCTGCTCGCGGGGAACACGATGGTCTTCAAGCCGTCCGAGAACGCCCCGCTGACCGCCCGCATCCTCGCCGAGGTCGCCGCCGAGGCCGGCGTACCCGCGGGTGTGTTCAACGTGGTGTACGGCACTGGCGCGGTCGTCGGCGAGGCCATCTCCGCCCACCCGGACATCGACATGATCTCCTTCACCGGCTCCACCCGGGCCGGACAGCGGATCGGGGCGGTCGCCGCGGCGACCGTCAAGCGGGTCGCGCTGGAGCTGGGGGGCAAGGGCGCGAACATCATCCTCGACGACGCCGACCTGCCGACGGCGGTCACCAAGGGCGTCATGATGGCGTTCGCCAACGGCGGCCAGGTCTGCGGCGCGTGGCCACGGATGCTGGTGCCCGCCTCCCGCCAGGACGAGGTCGTGGCGCTGGCTGTCGAGGCGGCGAAGCAGTTCACCGTCGGTGACCCCACCGACGAAACGACCCGGGTGGGTCCGATGGCCTCGGAGGCCCACCGGCAGAAGGTCGTCGGCTACATCGAACGGGGCATCGCCGACGGCGCCCGGCTCGTGTTCGGCGGCCCGGGCCGCCCGGAGGGCCTGGCGACGGGCGCCTACGTGCAGCCGACGATCTTCGCTGACGTCGACCCGGCCTCGGCGATCGCTCAGGAGGAGATCTTCGGCCCGGTGCTGACGATCATCCCGTACGCCGACGACGATGAGGCCGTGGCCATCGCCAACGGCACGCTGTACGGCCTGACCAGCGGCGTCTTCGGCGAGCCGGAGCACGCCCTGGCGGTCGCCAAGCGGCTGCGGGTGGGACAGGTCGACGTGAACGCCGGTCACTGGAACCCGCTCGCACCCTTCGGCGGTTACAAGCGGTCGGGCAACGGCCGCGAGTTCGGCCGCTTCGGCCTTGAGGAGTTCCTGGAGACCAAGTCCATCCAGCGTTGATCAGGCTGGGCGGGGATCGCGTGGAACAGCGCGCCCCTGCCCACCTGTTGCACTGCACGTGCCGGTTGACCGCCGGCATCCACCGATCGAGGAGTCAGCGTGGACCGCGCCCAACTCGCCAGCTTTCTGCGTACCCGACGCGAGGCGCTCCAGCCCGAGGACGTGGGACTCCCCCGGGGCCAGCGCCGGCGGACCGGTGGGCTACGGCGCGAGGAAGTGGCCGCGTTGAGCGGGATGTCCACCGACTACTACAGCCGGCTGGAGCAGCAGCGCGGGCCGCACCCGTCGGAGCAGATGCTCGCCGCCCTGGCCCGTGGCCTGCGACTCACCCTGACCGAGCGGGACCACCTGTTCCAGCTCGCCGGTCACGCCGTCCCGCACCGAGCGGTCCGAGCCGACCACGTCAACCCGGGGATGATGCGCATCCTCGACCGGCTGCACGACACCCCCGCCCAGGTGGTGAACCACCTCGGCGAGACCCTGGCGCAGACCGCGCCGGCGGTCGCACTGCTCGGCGACGAGACCCGGCACACCGGGCTGGCCCGCAGCCTGCACCACCGCTGGTTCACCGATCCGCAGGCACGGCAGTTGCACCCGGCGCGGGACCACCAGACGCAGAGCCGGCTCCTCGTGGCGCACCTGCACGCGGCGTACACCCGCGATGGACGGGACTCGCGGGCCTCCGCGATCGTCGACGATCTGCTGGCCGCGAGCCCGGAGTTCGCGCAGTTGTGGCGGGAGCATCCGGTGCCGGGCGGCTACTGCCCGCCGAAGCACTTCGTGCATCCCGAGGTGGGGCCGCTGGAGCTGCACTGCCAGACGCTGGTGGATCCCGACCAGTCCCAGACGTTGCTGGTCTTCACCGCCGTGCCCGGGTCGGAGAGCGACGAGAAGCTGCGGCTGCTCGCGGTCATCGGCGCCCAGCTCGTCTGACCCGTCAGCTCCGCAGGAACGCGAGCAGGTCCTTGTTGACCTGGTCCTGCATCGTCGCCGTCATGCCGTGCGGTGCGCCCGGGTAGTAGATCTCCTTGGCGTTCGCGACGAGCTTCGCGGTCTTGTGCGCCGAGTCCTTCACCGGCACGATCTGGTCGTCCTCGCCGTGCATCACCAGCGTCGGGATGTCGAACTTCGCCAGGTCGTCCCGGAAGTCCGTCTCGGAGAACGCCTTGATGCTCTCGTAGGCGTTCCACAGGCCGGACTGCATGCTCCACAGCCAGAACTGGTCGAGGATCCCCTTGGACACCTTCGCGCCCTTTCGGTTGGCGCCGTAGAACATCAGTGCCAGGTCCTGGTAGAACTGCGACCGGTCGGCGAAGAGCTGGGCCCGCAGGTCGTCGAAGGCGCTGATCGGCAGCCCCTCCGGGTTGTCCGCGCTCTGCACCATGATCGGCGGTACGGCGGACATGAGCACGGCCTTGGCGACCCGCTCCGTCCCGTGCCGGCCGATGTAGCGGGCCACCTCTCCCCCGCCGGTGGAGTGACCGACCACGGTGACGTCCCGCAGGTCCAGCGCCTCGATGACCGCGGCCAGGTCGTCGGCGTACCCGTTCATGTCGTTGCCGGTGCGGGCCTGGCTCGACCGGCCGTGCCCGCGGCGGTCGTGCGCGACCACCCGGAACCCGTTCTGGACGAGGAAGAGCATCTGCCCGTCCCAGGCGTCGGCGCTCAACGGCCAGCCGTGGGAGAAGGTGACGACCGGCCCCTCGCCCCAGTCCTTGTAGTAGAGCTTGGTGCCGTCCTTGGCCTTGACGTAGCTCATGCCGCTGCCTCCTGGTGGTGGGCCGGGATCGGACGGTCCTGTCCCGATGCTAGGTGCGGCCGGCGGGCGGGTCGGCCGCTTCGCCCGAATGCGGCCGACCCGCGGCCGTGCTCAGCCGTCGGCCCCCAGTGCCACCACCGGGCTGACCCGCGATGCCCGCCGAGCCGGCAGGACCCCGGCCAACGCGGTCAGGACGACCAGCGTCACGAAGAGCCCGACCAGCGGCAGCACCGGCACGGTCAACGGTGCGTTGATCCCGAGAGCCTGGACCGCCAACCAGGCGTACGGGACGCCGAGCAGCAGGCCGATGGTCGCGCCGATCACTCCGTAGAGGCCGGACTCGACGGTCAACATCGTGCGCAGGCCGGTTCGGGACAGGCCGATCGCACGAAGCAACCCGGACTCGCGTACCCGTTCCACCACCGAGAGCGCGGTCGTGGAGCCCACGCCGACGACCGCGATCAACACGGTGAGGCTGACCAGGCCGACCGCGATCCAGACCAGGGTGCGTACCAACGCGTCATTGCGGTCCCGTTCGTCGGCGAGGACCGCGAGGCCCACCCCGTCGCTGCCTCCGATCGCCTGCCGCAGCGCCCGCACGCCGGCGGTGCGGCCGTCCTCGCCGGAGCCGGCCGCGTCGGCCAGCAGACCGGTGTACGCCGTCGGCACGCCGAGCCGGTCCAGGTCGGTCCGGTCGGTGAGGATGCCCGCGTGCAGCGGGCCGTCACCGGGCAGGACCGCGGCGACGCGCACGTCGACCCTGCGCGCGGCGACGGCGAGCGTGACGGTGTCGCCGGCCCGCAGACCGGTGTCCCGGGCAACCCAGCTGTTCAGCACGATCCGGCCGGGGCCACGGTCGGCCAGCTTGCCCTGCGCCACGTCCAGATCGCCGGTGCTGGGCAACGCCGTCAGGTCCAGGTCGTTCGTCGGGTACTCGGACTCGGCGTCGCCGAGCTTGTCGCCGCCGCGCAGCAGCGTGACGTCGTCGATCCGTCGGTACGGCACCACTCGGGCCAGCGCCCCGCGCGCGGCCTCGGCCCGGCTCACGACAGCGGCCGGCAGGGTCCCACCGTTGCTGGTGACCTCGAAGTCGGTCGGCGCCGAGAGCGCCATCTCGCGGTCGACGAGGACCTGCAGCGACGTGCCGCCGATGGCCACCCCGGAGATCAGGGTCACGCCGAGCGCGACCACGACGGAGACGGCGGCCGCCCGGCGCGGCGCCCCGCCGATACCGCCGACCGACATCCGGCCGAGGGGCCCGAGCTGGCGCAGCGGCCATCCCACCACGGCCAGCACCGGACGCACCAGCAGCGGCCCGAGGGCGACCAGCGCGACGTACGCCAGCGCGCCGGATCCGATCAGCAGGAGCAGTGGCCCCGTGGGGTCGTACGACGTCTGCTCCGGCTCCGGCAACCGGCTGATCGTTGCGGCGGCGGCCAGGACCGCGCCGACGGCCAGGAGCAGCCCGAACACCAAACGCAGCCCTCCGATGCCACGCCGACCGGGGGTGGTGCTCGCCGTGCGCAGTGCCTCCAGCGGGGAGACCCGGGCGGCCGAGAGTGCCGGCGCCAGGACGGCCAGCACGGTGATCACGACGGCGCCGATCACCACGGCGACCGCCGCCGCGAGGGGCAGGCCGGGCGACGAGACCGCGTGGTCGGTGGAGCGCAGGATCGCCGGCAGCGCGTATCCGAGGGCGAGGGCGCCGACGACCCCGATGACGCTGGCGACGAGCCCGGTCAGGGCTCCCTCGGCGGTCAACGCCCCGACCAGGGTGCCCCGACCCGCGCCGACCGCGCGCAGCAGCGCGAGCTGCCGCATCCGCTGGGCGAAGACGATGCGGAAGGTCGAGGTGACCACCAGCGCCGCCGCGACGACCGCGATCGAGACGAACAGGCCGACCAGGATGAAGAGCCCACCGACCTGCTCGGCCGCCGCGTTGGCCTCCGCCTGGCGCACCTCGGCGCCGGAGCGGATCGGCCGGCCGGCCGCGACCGCGGCGACCCGTTGGCGAACGTCGTCCGCCGGCTCACCAGGGGCCACCCGCACATCGACGTGCTCCACGCCCGTCAGGCGGGCCCAGGAGATCACGACGCTGTCCGGGGCGTACGCGTCGAAGCCGGCGTCGGCGGTGGGCTCGACCATGCCGGTCACGGTCAGGCGGGCGGGCGTGGTGAGTTCACCGGCCATGCCGTCGGTAGAGGTGCCGACCGAGAGTCCGAGCCGCTCGGCGGTGCGCGGGGTGATCGCGATCTCGCCGGGCCGGTCCGGGTACCTGCCCTCGATCAGCCGGACCGTGGCCAGCGGCCCGGTGCCCGGATCGGCCTGCAGGTTGAGGTACCCCTCCCCGAGGGACACCCCGATCGTCATCCGGCCCACCGCCTCGGCCACGCCCGGCACGGCGCGGACGTGCGTCAGCTCCGTCACGGTGGGCGGCGGCTGCTCGGGGTCGCCGATGACCAGGTCGGTGGCGGCCGCGGTGCCGCTGAGGTTGTCCCGCACGGTCCGTTCGGTGATCTGCTGCACCAGCACGGTGCCGAAGACGACGAACGACGCGACCAGGATCGCCAGGCCGGTCAGGATCAGCCGGCCGGGCCGCCGGGCCGCCGCGCTGGTCTGGGTACGCAGCACCGTCGCCCTCATGCGGCGGCCGCCAGGTCACGCAGCGCGTCGGTGACCGACACCTGGTCCGGCTTGTCGATCTCGCCGGCGATCCGGCCGTCGGCGAGCAGCACCACCCGGTCGGCGTACGCGGCGGCGATCGGGTCGTGGGTGACCATGACGACGGTCTGGCCGAGGTCGCGTACCGAGTCGCGCAGGATGGTGAGCACCTCCGCGCCGGAGCGGGAGTCGAGGTTGCCGGTCGGCTCGTCGGCGAAGACCACCTCGGGGCGCGCCACCAGCGCCCGGGCCAACGCGACCCGCTGCTGCTGACCGCCGGAGAGCTCGCTGGGTCGGTGGCCGAGCCGCTGGCCGAGCCCCAGCACGCCGACCAGGTGGGCGAAGAGTTCGGCGTCGGGCTGCCGGCCGGCGAGATCCAGCGGCAGGGTGATGTTCTGCGCGGCGGTGAGCTGCGGCAGCAGGTTGAAGGACTGGAAGACGAACCCGATCCGCTCCCGTCGTACCCGCGTCAGCGTCCGGTCCGACTGGCCCGTCAGCTCCGTCCCGCCGAGCAGGACCCGGCCGGAGGTGGCCGTGTCGAGGCCGGCGAGGCAGTGCATCAGGGTCGACTTGCCGGACCCGGACGAGCCCATGATCGCGGTGAACTCGGCTCGGCCGAAGCCGACCGAGACCCCGTCCAGGGCACGGACCGCGGTGTCCCCGCTGCCGTACACCTTCACCAGGTCGACCGCGGCGACCGCGGCCTGGCTGGTTCCCGGCGGGGCATGCGTCGTCATTGTTCCTCCAGTGGCTGCGATGTGACCCGGGAAGCGTCGCTGCCACTGGCCGGTCCGCGCATCGGCCCGGGGCCAGGTATCGCCGGCGTCGGGTCTGTCTTTCGGCTGATCTGCCAGCCCCGCCCGGCTGGCTACGCTGGGTCACCATGAGCGCGCCGGACCTTCGACGACTGTGGGTACGCCTGGCCCAGGCCGCCGGCCTGGTGACCATTGGCCTGCTCACCCTCTTCGACCTGCGGTTCAGCGCGTCCGGGAGCATGAGCACGGCCGCTCTGCTGCTCCTGCTGGTGCGGTTGGGGCTGGCGGTGGCGACGGTGCCGCTCTGGCTGCCGGTGCACCGGCTGGGTTCCCGCCGGCTGCCCCTGGCCGCGCTGGCGCTCGCCACCGCCTCACTCGCCGTGACCGCGGCGATCCGGGTCGTCGCCCACAACAGCTACGTGCTCGGGGGCAGCTGGGGGCTCGCCGAGTCGGCCGGGCTGCTCGCGGTGGTCTTCGTGGTGACCCGCTGGGGCGCGTCCCGGCTCGCCCCGTGGGCGGCGGTGGCCGCCGGGTTCGCCGTCGCCGCGCTGCCGCTGCGGTCCGGCACCGACAGCCTGCTCGTGATCTTCGGTCTGCTCCAGGTGCTCGCCGCGGCCGGCGCCGCCGGGGTGGGGCTCTATCTGCGGACCATCGCGGCCGGCCGGGAACGGGCGATCGCGCTGGTCCGAGCCGAGCAGCGCGCCGAGTTCGCCCGTGACCTGCACGACTTCATCGCCCACCACGTGACCGGCATCGTGGTGCAGGCGCAGGGCGCCCGGTTCGTCGCCGAGCGGGACCCGCAGCGGGTGATCGTCGCCCTGGAGCAGATCGAGCGGGCCGGCGCGGAGACGATGGCCTCGATGCGACGGATGGTGGGGATTCTGCGCAACCCGGACGCCCCGCCGGAGGCGCCGTTGGCCCCGCTGGCCGGCGTGACCGACCTGGCGCCGCTGCTGACGGGGTTCAACGGCACGGCGAGCGCGCCGGCACGGCTACACGTCGATGGTGACCTGGACGGGCTGCCGGTGGAGGTCTCGACCTCGGCGTACCGGGTGGTGATGGAGGGGCTGACCAACACCCGTCAGCACGCGCCGGACGCCCGGTCCGTGGACGTGGCCGTGCGTCGTACCCCGGACTGGTTGCTGGTCCGGGTGGCCGACGACGGCTCGTCTGGGCGCACCGCGCCGGCGCGGGGGCACGGCTTCGGCCTGATCGGCCTCACCGAGCGGGTACGCGCTCTCGGCGGCACGATCACCGCCGGGCCTGGCGTCGCCGGTGGCTGGGTGCTCGATGCGGCCTTTCCGCTGCGCCCGGCGGTGAGCCGATGATCCGGGTGTTGATCGCCGACGACCAGGCGATGGTCCGCACCGGCTTCGGCATGATCATCGGGGCGCAGCCGGACATGGCGGTGATCGGCGAGGCTGTCGACGGGGTCGTCGCCGTCGAGCTGGCCCGGCGCCTGCGCCCGGACGTGGTGCTGCTGGACATCCGGATGCCCCGCCTCGACGGCCTCGAAGCGCTGCGGCTGCTCGCCGGGCCGGGCGTCGCCGACCCGGTCCGGGTGGTCGTGGTGACGACCTTCGACCTCGACGAGTACGTGCACACCGCGCTGTCCAACGGCGCCTGCGGTTTCCTGCTCAAGGACTCCGGCCCGGCACTGCTCGTGGAGGCGGTCCGCGCGGCCGTGTCCGGCGACGCGCTGATCAGCCCGTCCATCACGGTACGACTGCTGGAGCACCTCAGCCCACCCGCTCCGGCGCGCGACGAGGCCGGCCTGTCCCCGCGGGAACTCGACGTCGTGAAGCTCGTCGCCCGGGGCCTGACCAATGCCGAGATCGCCACCCGGCTCTTCATCGCCGTCGGCACGGTCAAGACCCACCTGGCCAGCGTGCAGATGAAGCTCAAGGCCCGCAACCGGGTCGAGATCGCCGCCTGGGCCTGGGAACGCCGCCTCGTCGACTAGGTCGGCGAAGCCGATGCCGGGCGCTCGCCGTCCGGGTCTGGCGCACGCCGCGCCATCTTGCGACGCTAACGGTTGTGTATGACTACGACCTGGTGGTGCTGGGCTCCGGACCCAGCGGGCAGAAGGCCGCGATCGCCGCCGCCAAGCTGGGCAGGCGGGTCGGCATCGTGGACCGCCGCGACATGATCGGCGGGGTGTGCATCAACACCGGCACCGTCCCGTCCAAGACGCTGCGTGAGGCCGTGCTCTATCTGACCGGCCTGAGCCAGCGGGACCTCTACGGCAGCAGCTACCGGGTCAAGGAGGAGATCACGGTCAGCGACCTGGCCGCCCGGACCCAGCACGTCATCACCCGGCAGACCGACGTCATCCGCAACCAGCTCGCCCGCAACCGCGTCGCGATGATCACCGGCACCGGCCGGTTCGCCGACGCGCACACGATCTGGGTCGACGGCGGCTCCGGTCGCGAATCCAGGGTGACGTTCGACAAAATCATCATCGCGGCGGGCACCCGACCGGCCCGCCCGGACAGCGTCGACTTCGACGACCGCACCATCGTGGACTCCGACGGTGTGATCAACCTCCAGGCCGTACCCCGCAGCATGGTCGTGGTCGGCGCCGGCGTGATCGGGATGGAGTACGCGTCCATGTTCGCCGCGCTCGGCACCAAGGTCACCGTGGTGGAACGCCGCGACCGGATGCTCGACTTCTGCGACGAGGAGATCGTCGAGTCGCTCAAGTACCACCTGCGCGACCTGTCCGTGGCGTTCCGCTTCGGCGAGGAGGTCGCCGCCGTCGAGAAGCACCAGACGGCGGCGCTGTGCATCCTGAAGAGCGGCAAGAAGATCGTCGCGGACACGGTCATGTACTCGGCCGGCCGCCAGGGCCAGACCGACGACCTGGCCCTGGAAGCAGCCGGGCTGGAGGCGGACCGGCGCGGCCGGATCAAGGTGGACGCCAACTACCGCACCTCGGTCGACAACATCTACGCGGTCGGTGACGTGATCGGCTTTCCGGCGCTCGCGTCCACGTCGATGGAGCAGGGCCGGCTGGCCGCGCAGCACGCCTGCGGCGAGCCGATCCGGGAGATGCACGGCCTCCAGCCGATCGGCATCTACACGATCCCGGAGATCAGCTTCGTGGGGCGGACCGAGGCGCAGCTGACCGACACCTCGACGCCGTTCGAGGTGGGCATCGCCCGCTACCGCGAGCTGGCCCGCGGCCAGATCGTGGGTGACTCGTACGGGATGCTTAAGCTCCTCGTCTCCCCCGACGACGGCCGGCTGCTCGGCGTGCACGTGTTCGGGACGGCCGCGACCGAGATCGTGCACATCGGGCAGGCGGTGATCGGCTGCGGCGGCACGATCGACTACCTGGTCGACGCGGTGTTCAACTACCCGACGCTGGCCGAGGCGTACAAGGTGGCCGCCCTGGACGCGTCCAACAAGATCCGCAACATCACCCGCATCGACGGTTGAGCCGCGCACGACTCGCAGTCAACCCGGTTACCGAAGCAGCCCACGTCTGGCCATGAAGGCTCGCAACGTCTCGGCATCCTCGGCTGACATCAGAAAACGTGGGATCACGGTCGCCGGCATCCGGCCGACGTACACGATCCAGAAGTCCGGGGTGTCGCTCACCTGGGCGACCCCGTCCCAGGCGATACCGCCGGACTCCGAGCCGCTGCGCATCATGATGTTGTCGTCGGTGATGTCGTAGGCGCCCTCGACGGCGTAGCGACTGGATCGGCGCCGGGCGCGCCACCGCACCCACGGCAGGTACAGCATCGACAGCAGCCCACCCACGACCATCGCCATCCACAGCGGCGAAGCCTGCTCGCCCCACGCGAACCCCCGCGAGACGACCAGACCGATCGCCCCGACCGCCGCCAGCACCGCGCCGATATAGCCGTACCTGCGCAGCCGGACACTGCCGAGCACAGCGGCCACGCGGCCCGGGTACGCGGGATCGGCGGGGACGTCGAAACGGATATGCACGTCAGAACGATAGTGCCCCCACCCTCCGGGCAGCGTCTGACTCCCGCTTCCCTGGCCGGGCAGTCGCGGACGCCGTCGGGCCAGCCGTTGCGGTGCCACACCGTCCTAGCCGGCGGTGGCCTCGTGCTGGATCTGCTCGAACTGGGCGGCCATCGCGGCGGCCACCGCCTGCGCGGCGGACAGCGGACGAACCATGACCGTCAACTCGTCGATCAGGCCGCTCTCGTCCAGGTGCAGGAAGTCGCAGCCCTCGACAGCGACGTCACCCAATCGGGCCTCGAACACCAGCGCGTGATCGCGACCGCCGTCGCCGCTCAGCTCACGGACGTACCGAAAATCCTCGAACACCCGCAGCACGCCACGCAGGATCGCCGCGGTGATTGCCTTGCCGGGGTAGGGCTTGAACGCCACCGGGCTGCGAAACACCACGTCGTCGGCCAGGGCCGCCGCGATGGCGTCGGGGTCGCGGGCTTCAACCGCCGTGCGAAAATCGATCACCGCGCCAGCGTACGGGGCTGCTCCCGTCGTCGCCGACGCCTGGAGAGGGCCCGGTGTCGGAGACGCGGTCACCGGAGGTGCTGTCGCAACCAGACCAGTGTGGCGTCGGCGATCTCGCGCCAGCCGCTGTCGATCGGCATCGAGTGCCCACGGTCGCGGAACTCCTGGTAATCGGTGACGGCCGGCGAGGCACGGTATCGCTTGACGGTGGCCTTGACGGCGACTCGATGCGCGCTGTGGTCTCTTCCGCCGGCGATCATGAGCAGCGGTCCCCGGGTCGGGTTGGCGGCGTCGATCGCGGCTGGTGAGCGTCGGGAGAGATTTGCCGATACCAGCTCGAAGACCGGCCTGCCGGGTGAGGGGACGGCCCACTGCCGGTACAACTGGTCGGACTCGGTCGCGGTGAGCGCATTGCCGTGGCTGTAGCGGAACTGACGTGCGGTCAGCGACAGCGCCCGCCGCCGGTTGGCCGGGTTGCGCAGCAGGGGCCAGCCCACGGGAACGGTCGATGGCGCGAGGTGGTTCACGCCCTTGATCGGTGGAGGTTGCAGCGCCACCGCCGCCGCTGCGAGGTCCTGAGCGAGGAGGCGCTGCGCGACCACGGCGCCGGTCGAGTGGCCGATGACGATCGGCCGTGTGCCGAGCGTGCGGATGATCTGTGCGTAGTGCGCGACGATGTCGTCGATGCCATTGCCCGCGACCCGGTCGGGCTCCTGCCGCGCTTCTGCGACAGTGCTCGGCTCACCGGGCCAGCCTGGATTCAACGGGTCATGTCCCGCCGCCCGAAACAGCTCGACCCAACTGGCCCACGACGCGGCGTGCAGGAACATGCCATGGACGAACACCACCGGCCTGCCGGTCGCTGCCATCTCCGCCCCTCCCACGGGTATCCGTGCCCGCGAACGCCGGCCACGCGTTCCACTCTCGGTGAGAAGCACGAGCGCGGCAACGCCCAGGTGCGGTAAGCGGATCATCGTGGGCGCGGTCGTCAGCGGCAGTTCAGGAGCCGGTGGCGTCGGCGGCGATCCGTCTCCTGATCAGAAGGGAGGTGCGTCCTCGCCCATCAACGCCAGCACGACGCCGCCCTTGCCGTTCTTGAGGCTCTGGACCACGACCTTGCCGCTGCTGCCGTCGGGCAGCTCCAACGTGAAGGTTTTCCCGACCGCGTTCTTGAGGCCATTGCCGGCGCTGTTGGCGAGTCGAAAGTCACCTGCCCACGGCGGGATCCCACCCCTGCGAGCGGGCTCGGCGAAGAGCGCGGCCGTGCCGGGGGTCCTGATGCCGTCCGAGGAAAGAAGCACTGAGGCACTGCGAAAGGTAGCCATATGTGCCAAGGCTATCCCGGAATGCGCTCAGCGCGTCTCATCGCCCTTGGCAATCGCAGCGCGACGACACCGGTGGCCACCAAACCGCCGACGCCCGCGACTACCAGGGTTACCGGGGCGGAGGTGGCGTCCAGCAGTAGGCCGCCGGCGATGTATGACGTCGCGGCGGCGACTCCGATGGCACCGTACAGGTTGCCGAAGACCCTGCCGAGCATGCCCGCTGGGACCGTACGTTGCAGCAGCGTGCTGGAGGCGACGTCCATGGCCGCCAGCCCGAACCCGCGGGCAGCCTGCAGGGCGATCGCGGCGGCGACGGCCCAGGCGAGCCCGGTCAGCAGGTTGCCGACACTGCTGAGCGCGAAACCTACGATCAGCAGCAGTGGCATTGACGCCCGTGTGCCCCACCGGGACAGCATGGCGTAACCGGCCACGACTCCGAGGCCGACCGCGCCCAGCAGGAGGCCGACCGCGGAATTGCCAACCTGGAAGGTTTCCCGGGCCAGTAGCACCAGTGCCACGTCATCGACCCCGTTGAAGGCGACCACCGCCGTAAAGCCGAGGAAGATCACTCGCACCGTTGGAACGCTCAACAAGTAGCCGATCCCCGCCTTGGCCTGTCGCAGCAAGGACGGCTGATGCCCGTCACCGGTCGCCGCCGGGAGTGAGGGGAGCCTCGCGAGCAGCACGGCCGAGACCAGGAACGAGACGGCGTCGACGAGCAGCAGGCCACGCACCCCGACCAACGGGAACAGTGCTGCGGCGATGAGCGGGCCGACCGCCTCGGCTGCGTTGGCGCCGAACCCGACGGTCGAGTTGGCGGTTTCCAGGTCACGGTCAGCGACCAGTGCGGGCACCGCCGCCCGAGATGCCGGTTGGAAGATCTGCGAGGCGGTGGCGCGGATCGCGACGAGGGCCAGCAGCACCGGCAGCGGAGGCAGGGTCAGCACAATGACCAGCAGGACTCCGGCTTGGATGAGTTCGCAGACGACCATCAGCCGCCGGAGATTGAGCCGATCGGTGAGGGCGCCGGTGAAGGGACCCAACAGGGATGGGGCGAAATCTCCGACGAGCAATAGGAGGGAGATCGCCAAAGCCTGGCCCGTCGTGTCGGCGACGTGGAGCATGAGCGCGACAAGGCTGAGTGAGTCGCCCGCGTACGAGACAAGCCGTGCCGAGAAGAGAGCTCGGAAGGGCCGGTTGCGGCGCAGCAGTTGGGTTGGACGCGCCGGTCCAGCCCCTGCCTGGGTGGACGCTGCGCCTGACACGTTGAATCTCCTCTGTCGGCGAAAGCTGGGGTGAGACACCATGATGCCGGCACCAAGCCGGTCACCCCAGCGCATTGTTCAACCGACGGGCAGGAGGGGTGAGCCGCGCGCTGTGCCGGTCACCGGCAAACGGGCGGGCGAACGTCATCACCTGGATGCCGGTGAGCACGCCAGCGATGCCGTATGCATCCCTGCAAGTCCGCCAAGCCGAACCCCGTAACCCCTCCGTCGCCCTTGATGAAAGACGGAGGCTAGTTTGCTCGGATGAGTCTCCTCGATGACGTCGCGAAGCGTGACAGTTGGCGCTGCTGGGTCTGCGACGAGCCCGTCGACGCCGACATGTCGGTGAACGACCCGCGTGGTCCCAGTGTCGACAGCCGCACCGCCGACAAGAAGGCCAAGGTCACCGAGCGACTCGCGCACCGTGCCTGCAACACCCGCAAGGGCGCCGTCAAGGTTGTCATCGCCTGGCCGGACCGTCTGCACGTGGTGGAACCCGCGCCGCTGATCGCCGTCGCCGAGCGACTCGAACGCAAGGGTGGCCGCGAGCTGGTCGCCCGCTGTCCAAGCAGGAAGGACGCCCAGGAGGCGGCGGACTGGCTGGCCGACCGGTTCTCCCGGCTGGTGCCCGGACTGCCGGTGACCGCAAGCGTCGACGCCGGCGGCGGACAGTACCTCGTCTCCCTGGCCACCGGCCGCCGCTGACCGTCGTCGCCAGATGCCCGCCGCCCGCACTGCCCTGACGGCCCGCGTCACCCTCACGGTGGTCGACGTCCACACCGTGGCCCTCGCAAAGTTACGAGCACCGGATCGACGTCGGCAACCACGACGGGTCCGGATCGGCCGGTGTGGAGGATCGGGGACCGTCCTCCACACCGGCCGGTGTGCGTCAGCCCGCGGCGCAGGCCGGGGTCAGGCCGCCGGCCGTGCCGTTGGCCTGGAATCCGAACTCGGTGGACTGGCCGGCGCCGACCCGGCCGTTGTAGGCCACGTTCGTCCAGCGCGTGGCGCCGGAGTCAGCGCTGCGGTTGGCGTTCCAGGCGTTGGTGACCGTCGCGCCCGACGGCAACGTGATCGTCACCGCCCAGGAGTTGATGGCCGATGATCCGGCCGTCACCTTCACCGTCGCCACGAAGCCACCTGTCCACTGGTTCACCGACACGGTCGCGGTGCAGCCACCGGGCCCCGGGGGCTGCACCGCGACCGTGTCGGTGAACCAGTGGACAGG
>NZ_RCVJ01000002.1 GCF_003667505.1 Micromonospora sp. BL4 | reverse complement strand
GATGTAGCCTGCGGCATTACAACCGTGGCGATTTTGAACCAGCCTGATTCGCCAAGTGTAATGGTGGTTGACGTTACCGCACCGATGGTTCTCGCAAATTGTTTTTTGTCAGGAATATCGCCGCCGTTCTGCGATTTTTGCAGGGCCCCTGCAGCGAGATTTATCGTTTCTCCTAAACCGACGTTCTGGAGAAACAGCGGCTTATTCGGGATGTCCGCGCCATTCTGATTTTTTTCAAGACGGGTTTTAACCTGTTCATCGATCAGCCTGCCAATGGCGGCGTGAAGCTGCGTATGTTCGCCTTTACTGAGTGGTATGCCGGCGGCTTCAATAACAGTACAGACCTCTTCCTGGACTGCATCCCACATATCACTGTTGAGATC
>NZ_RCVJ01000074.1 GCF_003667505.1 Micromonospora sp. BL4 | reverse complement strand
GCTCTGGGTAGCGTTGAACCACGTCTTGCCGCCGTCAATGCTCAGGCGTACCTCGTTAACATCCGTCGGTACCTTCACCTGGAAGTGCGGACGCACGTTATTAGTCAGATTATCGTCGGGAATACCGCTGTCATTGACCAGTTCAATGTTATTAATGGCGATTTGCGTGTCCACCGTCACCGTCAACGATGCAGAATGGCTGGTGTTCCCCGCTTTATCTTCGACTGACACACTCAGGGTATAATCACCACCCGCCCACGCCCCTGTCGGCGTAAAGCTCCATCCGCCTGTGCCTTTCGTGGCGTCAAATGTGGTGGTGACGCCGCCATGCTCCACGCTGACCGTAACGCGAACGGCATCATCATCAATATGCTGCAGGGCAA
>NZ_RCVJ01000197.1 GCF_003667505.1 Micromonospora sp. BL4 | reverse complement strand
CCTCTTTTTAGCGCTTGCCATCGGCAAGCCGGCGAAGAGCGACAACGCCTTTCCGCCATTTTTCGATCGGTTCCGAAGGGAATCCCGCATACACAGCGCCGGCAGGAACGCTCTTTGTCACCCCGGCCTTCGCCGCAATGACTGCGCCCTTGCCGATCGACAAATGCCCAGCGATCTGCGCACCGCCAGCAAATTCGCAATCGTCTTCCACCACGGTCGTTCCGCCGAGTCCAGACTGCGAAGCCATATAGACGCGATTTCCGACCGTGCAATTATGACCTATCTGTACAAAAGAATCAAAATGGCAATCATCTCCGATGGTCGTCGGGGCCAAAAATCCCGCCGCCACCACGCTATTCGCCCCAAATTCACAACGATTTCCGAT
>NZ_RCVJ01000003.1 GCF_003667505.1 Micromonospora sp. BL4 | reverse complement strand
CGAGATCCTTTTCATCGATCAAGTCAAGAACGTTCGGGCGACCGTCCGAAATGCGGAACACGCCGTGCGTCTTAATGCCGTGATTGCGAAGAACGTTACTCGTTCCACGGGTCGAGTAAATTTCAAATCCGAGTTTCACGAGGCGCTGTGCAAACGGCACCACCGTTTCCTGGTCTTCGTCCTTGACGCTGAGGAAGATGTTTCCCTGCATCGGAACAAAGTTTCCTGCTCCGACTTGGCTCTTGATGTAAGCCATCGAATGACGGAAATCAAGACCCATGACTTCACCCGTGGACTTCATTTCCGGAGAAAGAATCACATCCACACCCGGGAATCGGGCAAAGGGGAACACAGCCTCCTTCACCGCGTAATACTTCGGCGTAAAGAGCTG
>NZ_RCVJ01000004.1 GCF_003667505.1 Micromonospora sp. BL4 | reverse complement strand
GTGTAGAACGGCACCGAGTGCGACGAGACCGGCGCGACACTGTCGCTCTCACCACCGATGATCAGCGTGGGCACCCGCACCTCGGACCAGCTCTTGTCCAGGTTCCACGGCGCCAGCGGCACCGCGGCCTGCAACGACGGCCGGTCCGAGGCCGCCTCCAGACTGCCACCGCCGCCCATCGAGTGGCCGGCCACGGCGAGCCGACTGCTGTCGATGCGGCTGCGCACCGAGCTGCGCTCGGTGAGGTAGTCCAGCGCGGCGAGCAACTGCCGGCCACGGCTGTCCGGCTGGTCGAACCGGGTGTTGGTCTCGATGCCGATCACCACGAAACCGTGCGAGGCGATCCGCGGTCCGAGCCAGCTGATGCTGGACCACGAGGCGGTGTAGCCGGGC
>NZ_RCVJ01000253.1 GCF_003667505.1 Micromonospora sp. BL4 | reverse complement strand
GAGCAGCAGTAACGCGCCAATTGGCTTATCCGTACGCATTAAGCGATGAAACGCCAGCAGCTTATTCTGCGTCAGACTCCACTCCATATTTTTTTCCTCTTAGTACAACGGTGACGCCGGTAAAAACAGTTCTGTTAGCAACAGCGGTTTACCGCTTAATCGCAGGCGGGAACGTCGCCCCCACAGCCCGGCATCACGGCCTATCTCAATAAAGTCCCGGGTTAATGTCGATGATGTGAACAGATAGCGTCCTAACGGCGTTTTACCCAATTTTTGTAACGCCAGCTCCGGCCCGCTTAACGTTGACACAGGAACGACGGTACGACCGGCAAGCCACGGTTCACCATCGGCACATAACAAAATTTCACGTAACCAGTAACGAGACTCTTTCGGC
>NZ_RCVJ01000062.1 GCF_003667505.1 Micromonospora sp. BL4 | reverse complement strand
GGGCGGGCGGGACCCAACCCCGATCCACCAGCAGCGCCGTGCCGTCGGCGAGCACCAGCGGGGTGAGCACCTCGAAGCCGACCCGGCTGTCGACCGTCCGGCCACGGACCAGGACGGTGTTCGTGGGGTCGTACCGGCCGGTGGCGGTGATCCGCGTCCACACCTTGTCCTTCGCGGGGGCCGGACCGGCCGTTCCCGCGCCACCGGTGGGGGCGCGCAGCGCGTCGGCCAGCGCGGCCGGGGCCATCCGCTCGCCCGCGTCGATCCGCTCGTTGATCTCGGTGCGCCCGCAGTAGCGGTCCAGCTGCCAGTTGCCGAGCAGGACCATGACCGCGGCGGCGATCAGGGTCAGGGCGAGTGCGCCCAGCCAGCGTGGGCTCAGCAGGAACCGGTA
>NZ_RCVJ01000005.1 GCF_003667505.1 Micromonospora sp. BL4 | reverse complement strand
GTGCACGCAGATCGTCCGGCATTGGCGGGCGATGTGATTTGTAATGTTCAAACAGTTCATCACGAAAGGTTTTTCCCTTGGCGTCAAAGACCACCGCTGCATGCGTCGGTTTATATTGCATGATCAGACTGCGCAGCATGTTGAGGACACCATACATCGCACCGGTCGGCTCGCCTGCGCTGTTAGTCAGCGGGGGAAACGCGTGATATGCGCGATAAAGATAAGATGAACCATCTACAAGGATAAGTGGATTTTGGGGGATCTGAACCATAATGTCCGTGCCTGTTTATCAGATTATGGGTAAAGGATGCCACAGACAGGATGAAAACATGAGTTTTTCACCGCTTTTCGTGAAAATCTTTTGTAGATCTTCTGGATCGCTCGCAAATCGTCAT
>NZ_RCVJ01000013.1 GCF_003667505.1 Micromonospora sp. BL4 | reverse complement strand
GTATTGTCTCCAACATCCATTTGGAAGGGGATAAAAAGCCAATGCAGGGGCGGGCGGATATACAGGCGCGTCGGCTGAAGCTTAAAGAACTGATGCCGGATGTGGAGCTGATGCAGAAAACGCTGGGCGAGCTGAACGGCGATGCGGATATTCGCGGGACGGGCAACTCGGTCGCCGCGCTGCTTGGCAACAGTAACGGCAATCTCAAATTATTGATGAATGATGGATTGATTAGCCGCAACCTGATGGACATCGTGGGGCTGAACGTCGGCAACTATATTGTCGGGCAGATTTTTGGCGATGACGAAGTGCGGGTTAACTGCGCGGCGGCGAATCTCAATATTGCGAACGGCGTGGCGCGACCGCAAATTTTTGCTTTTGATACAGAAAATGCGT
>NZ_RCVJ01000006.1 GCF_003667505.1 Micromonospora sp. BL4 | reverse complement strand
CGACTCAGACCCGTCCACGCCGACGAGCACCGGAGCGTTGATCGGGATCGGCTTCTCGTCCGGGCGGACCACCAGCACCGGGCAGTGCGCGTGCGCGGCGACCTGTGCGCCCACCGAGCCGAGCAGCAGCCCGGTGAACCCGCCCAGCCCGCGACTGCCCACGACGACGAGGTCGGCCCGGCGGGACTCCTCGACCATGGTGGCGCCGGGGCCACCGGCGACCTGACGTACCTCGACGGTGAGGCCGGGCCAGCGGTCGGTGAGGTCGGCCGCCGTCCGTTCCAGCATCTCCTGCGCCTCCCCGGAGGGCGCCGGCACCCCCAGGTCGTACGGGTTGATCGGCACGCCGTAGCCGAGCGGGTGCAGGTAGCCGTGCACCAGCAGTAACGGGCGGGA
>NZ_RCVJ01000143.1 GCF_003667505.1 Micromonospora sp. BL4 | reverse complement strand
GGAGGGCGGGGGAGAGCGTGCTGAGGAGGGTGGTTCGGGAACGACGGGCTTCGTCGGGGTCGTCCTCGTGGGCGTACGAGAGGGTGGGGTCGACGAGTTGCACGGTGTGGACCAGCAGGTCGCCGGTGATCAGCATCCGCTCGTCGGCCGCCGTCAGGAGCACCGACTGGTGACCGGGGGTGTGCCCCGGGGTGGGCAGCAGGCGTACCGCCGGGGTGAGGGTTGTCTCGCCGTCGACCACCCGGAGCTGGCCGGCGGCGCGCAACGGCGCGACGAGGCCGGCCGGCAAGCCTGGGTTGATCGTTCCCGCCGCGTCGAGCTCGGCGCGTTGCAGCAGGTAGGTCGCGTTCGGGAAGTACGGCCGGCCCGGCGTGCCGGTCACCGCCCACCCGATGTGGTCGCTGTGCAGGTGCGTCAGCACGACCGTGTCGACGTCGGCCGGGTCGATGCCGGCGGCGGCCAGTTCGGCGGGCAGTCGACCGGGCACGGGCGCCCAGGTCGCGGCGGGCGCGTCGGCCGGGCCGATCCCGGCGTCGACCAGGGTCACCGGCCCGTCGCCGAGCCGGACGGCGAAGCTGCGGAACGGTAGCCACCACTGCCCGTCGGCGGTCACCGAGCTGGGGTCGCGCCGGTCGGCCTCACGCCAGTGCGCGGCCGTGGCGTGCGGAAACGCCTCCGCCCGGGGCTGGAAGAAGGGACCCTCCCCGTCGGTGAGGGCGGTGACCGTGATAGACCCGAGGGTGCGGCTCAGTGGCATCGGGCGATGATGCCAGGAGATTTCTGCGCCGTGCAGCCCGGTTTCCGCCGGTCGGCCGAGGCCGGCTGGGAGCTGCCGGCCTGTTTCCAGTACGCTCGTACTGCTTGAGCACGTGTCCCCCGAGAGGAGCGCCGGCCGATGGCGAAGATCAAGGTAAACAACCCGGTCGTGGAGCTCGACGGCGACGAGATGACCCGGATCATCTGGAAGCAGATCCGGGAGCAGCTGATCCTGCCCTACCTCGACGTCGACCTGCACTACTACGACCTGTCGATCCAGCACCGCGACGAGACCGACGACCAGGTCACCGTCGACGCCGCCAACGCCATCAAGGAGCACGGCGTCGGCGTCAAGTGCGCGACCATCACCCCGGACGAGGCCCGGGTGGAGGAGTTCGGCCTGAAGAAGATGTGGCGGTCGCCCAACGGCACCATCCGCAACATCCTCGGCGGCGTCGTCTTCCGCGAGCCGATCATCATGTCCAACGTGCCGCGTCTGGTCCCCGGCTGGACCAAGCCGATCATCATCGGCCGGCACGCCCACGGTGACCAGTACAAGGCCACGGACTTCGTGGTGCCCGGCCCGGGCAAGGTGACCGTCACCTACACCCCGGCCGACGGCGGCGCGCCGATGGAGATGGAGGTCGCCAACTTCTCCGGCGGCGGTATCGCCATGGGCATGTACAACTACGACGAGTCGATCCGGGACTTCGCCCGGGCCTCGTTCCGGTACGGCCTGGACCGCAACTACCCGGTCTACCTGTCCACCAAGAACACCATCCTCAAGGCGTACGACGGCCGGTTCAAGGACATCTTCGCCGAGGTGTTCGAGAACGAGTTCAAGGCCGAGTTCGACGCCGCCGGCATCACCTACGAGCACCGGCTGATCGACGACATGGTCGCCGCCGCGCTCAAGTGGGAGGGCGGCTACGTCTGGGCCTGCAAGAACTACGACGGTGACGTGCAGTCGGACACCGTCGCGCAGGGCTTCGGCTCGCTGGGTCTGATGACCTCGGTCCTGCTCTCCCCGGACGGTCGTACCGTCGAGGCCGAGGCCGCCCACGGCACGGTCACCCGGCACTACCGGCAGTGGCAGAAGGGTGAGAAGACCTCGACCAACCCGATCGCGTCGATCTACGCCTGGACCCGGGGCCTCGCGCACCGGGGCAAGCTGGACGGCACGCCGGCGGTGACCGAGTTCGCCAACACCCTGGAGCAGGTCATCGTCGACACCGTCGAGGGCGGCCAGATGACCAAGGACCTGTCGCTGCTCATCTCGCGCGACGCCCCGTGGCTCACCACCGACGAGTTCATGAACGCGCTCGACGAGAACCTGGCCCGCAGGATCGCCGCCTGATCCAGGCGTACCGCAGCAACGGAGCCCGTCGGCACCCGCCGGCGGGCTCCGGCGTGTCCGCGGCCGACACCCCGCCCGCGTCACCCCGGCCGGCGCGCCTCGTTGACCAGGGTGGACGAGATGCCAGTCGCGTCCTGGAAGGTTGACCGCGGTCGACCCGCGGCATGCGTGCCGATCAGCCAGCCTTCCCGGCTGTGTCGTGCACAGCCAGCCGTCCCTTCCCTGCGGGGGGCCCTGTCCCGGGCCCCCCGCGCCCTGTGTCCGGCCTGTCTCAGACGGCGCGCAGGAGGTCGGCGGCGCGTTCGGGGGAGATGTCGTTGATGAAGACACCCATGCCGGACTCGGAGCCCGCCAGGTACTTCAACTTGTCCTGGGCGCGCCGGATGCTGAACAGCTGAAGGTGCAGGTGGCCCAGCTCGCGATCGATCCGCACCGGCGCCTGGTGCCACGCCGCGATGTACGGCATCGGCATGTCGAACAGCCCGTCGAAGCGGCGCAGCAGGTCCAGGTAGAGCGGCCCGAAGGCGTCCCGCTCGCTGTCGCTGAGCGCCGGGATGTCCGGCACGACGCGGCGCGGCGCCACGTGCACCTCGAACGGCCAGCGGGCCGCCGCCGGCACGAACGCCGTCCAGTGCTCGTTCTCGGCGACCACCCGGTCGCCGGTGGCGCGTTCGGCGGCCAGCACGTCCGCGTAGAGGTTGCCCCCGCCGGTCCGCTCGGCGTGCCGGCGTGCCGCGGCCAGCAGCGCCCGGGTGCGCGGCGTCACGAAGGGGTACGCGTAGATCTGCCCGTGCGGGTGGTGCAGCGTGACGCCGATCTCGACGCCCCGGTTCTCGAAGCAGAACACCTGCTCCACGCCGGGCAGCTCGCCGAGCACCTCGGTCCGGTCGGCGAGCGCGTCCAGCACCGTGCGGACCCGGCGCGGGGGGAGGCTCGCGAAGGAGGCGTTGTGGTCCGAGGTGAAGCAGACGACCTCGCACCGGCCGAGGCCGGGCCGGACCGGCGTGAACGGAGTGATCTCCCCGGGCTCGTCGGCCACCCGGCCGCTCAGCGACGGGAAGCGGTTCTCGAAGACCACCACGTCGTAGTCGGGGGCCGGGATCTCGGTCAGACGGTCGCCCACCGACGGATCGAGCGGGCACTCGTTCGCCGGCGGCAGGAAGGTGCGGGTCTGCCGGTGCACGGCGACCGCCACCCACTCGTCGGTCAGCGGGTCGTAGCGCAGTTGGGACGCGGGAGGCGGCGGCGGGAGGTCCCGACGGTCCGGCTGGTCGCGTACGGCGTCGTCGCGCTCGTCGAAGTAGATCAGCTCCCGGCCGTCGGCCAGGTCGATCGCGGTGCGCTTCACGGCGCCGTCCCCTCACTCGTCGGCGTGCGCGTCATGCGGCCCGCCCCGTCGCCTTCACGATGATCAATTCGCCCACCTGTTCCTCGAGTACCCGTCGCGCGGGCGGAGGCAACTGGTCGTCGCTCACCAGCACGTGTGCCGCCGCCAGCTCGACGATCGAGGAGATGCCCACCGTGCCCCACTTGCTGTGGTCGGCCAGCACCACCAGCCGGTCCGCCGCCGCGACAAGTGCCCGGTCGGTCTCCGCCTCCATCAGGTTCGGGGTGGTGAAGCCGGCCCGCTCGCTGATGCCGTGCACCCCGAGGAAGAGCAGATCCAGGTGCAGCGTCCGGACGGCGCCGACCGCGAGCGGGCCGACCAGCGCGTCCGAGGGCGTGCGTACGCCGCCGGTGAGCACCACCGTCTGGTCCGGCCGACCGCCGGCGTGCAGGATCTCGGCCACCGGCAGCGAGTTGGTCACGACGGTCAGGCCGGGCACGTCCACCAGCCTTCGGGCCAGCTCGGCGGTGGTGGTGCCGGCGGAGAGCGCGACCGCGGCACCCGGCCGGACCAGCTGGGCCGCCCGGTCCGCGATGGCGGCCTTCTCGGGCAGTTGGCGGACCGACTTGGCGTGGAAGCCCGGCTCGTCGGTCGAGCTCGGGCCGGTCGCCGTGGCGCCGCCGTGCACCTTGGCCAGCAGGCCGCGCTCGTGCAGCGCCTCCAGGTCGCGCCGGATGGTCATGTCGGAGACGGCGAACTCCGTGGCCAGCTCGGTCACCCGGACGCCGCCCGTCGACCGGACCCGCTCCAGGATGGCCGCCTGCCGCTGCTGAGCGAGCATCCGCCGTGCCTCCCGGGTCCACGTACTCTCACGCGGTCAAACGTGTTCCAACAAAGATGAACACTAGCGCGTAGCCGGCAGCGGTGGAAGGAACGGGGTACGCATCGGCTCAGGCGGACGGAGTCTTGATCTCCACCCAGCCGGTCTCGGTCAGGTGGTGCAGCACGGCCTGCACCGCCTCCGGCACGCTCAGGTCGGTGGTGTCCACCACCAGGTCGGCGTCCGTCGGCATCTCGTACGGGTCGTCGATGCCGGTCATGCCGGTGAGCAGGCCCGCCCGGGCCCGCGCGTACAGGCCCTTGCGGTCCCGCTGCTCGCACACCTCCAGCGGGGTGGCGACGTGCACCAGCACGAAACCGGCCCCGGCGGCCAGGGCCATCTCCCGCGCGGTGGCGCGGGCCGCCGCGTACGGGGCGATCGGGCAGCAGATGCCCACCCCGTGGTGCCGGGCGATCTCGGCCGCCACCCAGCCGATCCGCCGGACGTTGAGATCCCGGTCGGTCTTGCTGAAGCCCAACCCGGCGGAGAGTTCCCGGCGCACCACGTCCCCGTCGAGCAGGGTCACCGTCCGGTCGCCGCTCTCGCGCAACACGTCCGCCAGACCCCGGGCGATGGTCGACTTGCCCGAACCGGAGAGACCGGTCAGGAAGACCACCAGCCCCCGGTGCCGGCGCGGCGGCCGGGCCCGGGCCAGCTCCTTCGCCACCGCGGGCGGGGTGTGCCACTCCGGCAGCGGGAAGCCCCGGTCCAGCAGGTCGTCGATCTCGTCCTGGGTCAGCGCGAGACGACGGTTGCGCGGAGGGATGTCCTCGCGCCAGCGCCACTGCCCGTCCCGGTTGTCGTACGCCAGCTCCCGCGGCACCAGCACCCGCAGCCCGGCGCCGGAGAGCATCTCCCCGGTGGAGAGCAGGTGGGTGACCCCGTACGCGGCGGAGACCCGGGCGCGCAGCAGCGCGTCGTCGATCTCCTCCCGCCGGTGCGACAACGGCACCGCGACCAGGGTGGCCGGCGGCATCCGGTCCCGGGCGGCGAAGATGCTGCGCACCAGAGCCTCCGGCGGGAGCCCGGCGACGCCACCATCACCGACCGGAATCATCACCAACAGGTGCGCGGCCAGGGTGCGGGCGGCGTGGGCGATCTGCGCGAGCTGCGGCCGGTGCAACGGCCGGTCGGCGATCACCCCGAGCACCCGACCCGGCGGCAGCAGCGCGCGGACCTCCTCCGGACTGCGGCGCAGCCGCTGGAACGGGCCGTGCCCACCGTCACCCAGCCGGCGGACCTGACCGCCCACCCCGGCCACGCCATCGCGCACCGGCCAGACGTCCGCCACGTCCATCGCGGCCACCGGCGCGCCCTCGCCGTCGGTCAGCACCAGGGCCCGGCGGGCCGGATCGCGCGGATCGAAGCCCTGGGCCAGCGCGGCGGGCAGTTGGAGGGTCACCGCCACCTGCCACGGCGTGCCGTCGGCCAGTCGACCACGCCGGCTGATCGAGACCAGGTCGGCGCGGGTCATGAAGCCGGTCAAAGGGGCGTACGCCCCGGTCAGCAGCAGCTCAAGATCTGCGAGCTCGCCCAGACGCGGCGTGTACGCCGGCGCGTCCCGGAGCACCTCGTCGGGCAGCACCCAACCGTTGCTCATCCACACCCCCCACTCGCTGATCGGCACACAGTTTCGCAGCCGACCGTCAATCGGTCGAGGCCGCCACTCCACGACCCGGGCGGACGGCTCGACGGAAGGGATCCGGTGACCCACCGTCGCAGCGGCGGCAGGTCGGCGGCGACACCGGGCGCGGAAACGCACCCTAGGGGTCGACCGCCGCGAGGATCAGGGGAGTGCCGGGGGCGCGCCGGTGTCCGAGGTGCGCATCGACTCCCTACGCTGGCACCGTGACACTGATCGCGACCCAGTCGCTCACCAAGACGTACGGAGGTCGGGTCACCGCGCTCGCCGACCTCACCGTCGCCGTAGAGCCGGGGATCATCGGCCTGGTAGGCGCCAACGGCGCCGGCAAGTCCACCTTGATCAAGATCCTGCTCGGCCTGATCGCCCCGACCAGCGGTCAGGTCTCGGTGCTCGGCATCGACCCGACCGCCGACCCGGCGGCGGTCCGCGCCCGGGTCGGCTACATGCCCGAGCACGACTGCCTCCCGCCCGACCTGTCCGCCGCCGAGCTGGTCACCCACCTCGGCCGGATGAGCGGCCTGCCGCGCACCGCGGCCCGCGAGCGGGCCTCCGAGGCGCTGCGGCACGTCGGGCTCTACGAGGAGCGCTACCGCCCGGTCGGCGGCTACTCCACCGGCATGAAGCAGCGGGTCAAGCTGGCGCAGGCGCTGGTGCACGACCCCGACCTGCTGCTGCTCGACGAGCCGACCAACGGCCTCGACCCGGCCGGCCGGGACGCCATGCTGGCGCTGGTGCACCGCATCGGCACCGAGTTCGGCATCTCCGTGCTGGTCTGCTCGCACCTGCTGGGCGAGGTGGAACGGATCTGCGACACGCTGATCGCCATCGACGGCGGTCGGCTGCTGCGCGCCGACCACATCTCCGCCATGACCACGGCCACCGACGTGCTCGCCGTGGAGGTCAGCGAGGGCACCGAGGAGCTGGCCGCCCGGCTCGCCGCGCTCGACCTGCCGGTGGCGCGCGACGGCCGGCTGCTGCTCGTACCGCTCGCCGACGACAGCACCTACGACCTGATCCTCGGCGCGGTCGCCGAACTGGACCTGCCACTGCACCGACTGGACCAGCGCCGGCACCGGGTGGCCGAACTCTTCGCCACGAGGGAGCTGTCCCATGCCTGAGCCGTCGACCACAGCGATGCGCTCCACGCCGACCGGTGTCATCCACGACATCGGCTACCAGCGCTACGACGGCCCACGGCTGGGCCGCCGGCACGTCTTCGGCGCGCTCTACCTGCACGGGGTGCGCACCACGTTCGGGTTCGGACGCAGCGCCAAGGCCAAGATCTTCCCCTGGCTGGTGGTCGGCATCGTCACCCTGGTCGCGGTGGCCCTGGCCGCCGTACGCAGCCAGATCGGCGAGCCGGTCGCCACGTACGCCCAGTTCGCCGACTCGATGAGCTGGCTGGTCCTCTTCTTCGTCGCGGTGGCCGCACCGGAGCTGGTCTCCCGCGACCTGCGCAGCGGCGTCCTGCCGCTGTACTTCTCCCGGCCGCTGCCCCGCTCCGACTACGCGCTGGCCAAGCTGCTGGCGCTGGTCACCGCGCTCTGGCTGCTGCTCGGTGGGCCGCAGCTGGTGATGTTCCTCGGTGCCGCGTTCACCACCAAGGAGGGCATGCGCGGGGTCTGGAACGAGCTGCTCGACCTGCTGCCCGGGCTGCTCTACGCCGGGCTGTGGGCGGTGGTCTTCGCCTCGGTCGGGCTGCTGGTCGCGTCGCTGACCGGCAAGCGCGCCTTCGCCGCCGGCGGCGTGGTCGCGGTCTTCCTGATGACCACCCCGATCGTGGGGGTGCTGAGCATCCTGCCGTCGCGCACCGCCAACGAGCTGGCCGGGCTCGCCTCACCCTCCTCGCTCGTGCAGGGGGTCGGCATCTGGTCGCTGGGTGACCTGCTGCTGGGCGAGGGCGATCAGGGCGGCCTGTCCATCGGCGGGTTCGGCCCGGTCTATGCCCTTGCCGCGGTGGTGCTGGTCGCCGGCGCGACCGCCCTCCTGCTGGCCCGCTACCGGAAGGTCGCCTCCTGATGAGCACGCTGAGCCTGGCCGGGGTGTCCCGGTGGTACGGCAACGTGGTCGCCGTCAACGACATCAGCATGACGCTCGGCGCGGGGGTGACCGGGCTGCTCGGTCCGAACGGCGCCGGCAAGACGACGCTGCTGCACATGATGGCGGGTTTCCTGTCCCCGTCGCGGGGCACGGTCACCCTCGACGACGAGCCGACCTGGCGTAACCCCGACGTCTACCGGCGGCTGGGGCTGGTCAGCGAGCGGGAGGCGGTGCAGAGCTACCTCACCGCGTACGAGTTCGTGCTGGCCAGCGCCAAGCTGCACCGGTTGGCCGATCCCGCGGCGGCCGCACGGCGGGCGATCGACCTGGTGGAGCTGGAGTCCGCTCAGGACCGGCGGATCGGCACCTACTCCAAGGGCATGCGGCAGCGGGCCCGGGTGGCCGCCGCGCTGGTGCACGACCCGCAGGTGCTGCTGCTCGACGAGCCGTTCAACGGCATGGACCCACGCCAGCGGCTGCACATGATGCAGCTGCTGCACACCCTGGGCGACGACGGCCGCACGATCCTGTTCAGCTCGCACATCCTGGAGGAGGTCGAGCAGGTCTCCGGGACGGTGCAGGTGATGGTGGCCGGTCGACTGGCGGCCTCCGGCGACTTCCGGACCATCCGCCGGCTGATGACCAACCGCCCGCACGTCTTCGCGGTGCGTTCCACCGACGACCGGGCGCTGGCCGTGGCGCTGATCGCCGAACCGTCGGTGAGCGGCGTCGAGCTGGACCGTACGGGTCTGACCGTCCGCGCCGGCGACTACGGCGCCTTCACCCGGGCGCTGCCCCGGATCGCGCTGAACCAAGGTATCCGGGTGCGCCAGCTGGTGCCGTCCGACGAGTCCCTGGAGAGCGTCTTCTCCTACCTGGTGGAGGCCTGAGAACATGTCGACCATTACCTGGATGACCGCACGCGGGCTGTTCGGCCGCCGTCGGTTCCTGCTGCTGCTCCCGCTGCCACTGGTGCTGTTGGGGTTGGCCGTGCTCTGCCGGTCGCTGGGCGTCGACCCGGGCGAGTGGGGCCCGGCGGTGCTGGTCGGCCTCGGGCTGGCAGTCGTGCTGCCCGTGGTGTCGCTGATCATCGGTACCGGGGTGCTGGGTGCGGAGATCGACGACGGCACGGTGGTGCACATCCTGACCAAGCCGCTGCCGCGCTGGCAGATCATCCTGCCCAAGCTCGCGGTGGCCGCAGGGGTCACCGCGGTCACCGTCGCGGTGCCGCTCTACGTCGCGGGCGTCCTGGCCGATTCGGTACGCCTCGGCCTGGCGCTGGCCGCCGCGGCGGCGCTCGGCGCGCTGGCGTACTCGGCGCTGTTCCTCGCGCTCAGCCTGGTCACCCGCCGGCCGGTGCTCCTCGGCCTGGTCTACGTGCTGATCTGGGAGGGGCTGCTGGGCAACTTCGTCAGCGGCACCAAGGTGCTCTCCATCCAGCAGTACGTGATCGCCCTCGCCGACCGGCTCGCCCCCACCGGGTTGCTGGAGACCACGGTGTCGGTGTCGGTGGCGTCGGTGATGACCGCGCTGATCAGCATCGGCTTCACCGTGCTGGCCGTCGACCGCCTGCGCTCGTTCAGCGTGGCCGGCGAGACGAGCTGAACCGGGTGCGCGGTGCTGTTCCGGCCAGCCACCGCCCGGCGGTAGGGCTGGCCGGATGGACCGGCAGGGGCGCCGCGGGCGAGGCTGGTGGGCGTGAGCGTCGAAGTGGAGCGGACGTCGTTGGCTGAGCCGTACTCCCGGAGCAGCCGGCCCTGGCTGACCAGCCTGGCCGTCGCCGGGCTGGCCTGCGCCACGGTCGCGACGGCCGCCCAGGGCAGCGGACGGTTCCACTGGTGGGCCGGGTTCATCCTGATCCCGGGCGCGCTGATCGCGGCCAGCGGCGGGCCGTTGCTGGCCCGCCGCGGTGGCCCGGCCTTCGCCGGGTACGTCATCGCCTGCGTCGGCACGCTGGTGTTCGCGGTGGGCGCCCTGCTGATGTTCGGTGTGATGAGCCGGGGCTGGCCGGTGCTGGTGGTGCTGCCCTGCCTGGCGATCGCCGGCACCTACCTGTGGCGGGCGGCCCATCCGCTGGCCCGTGGCCTGCACCGGGCGGTGGCCCTGCTCGCGCTCACCGGTGCGCTCCTCGGGCTGACCCTGCAACTGATCCGGGCGGATCTGATCCACCTGGAGACCGGGTGGTGGGGCGCGTTCCTGATGCTGGCCGGGGCGATCGTGCTGGGCAACGCCGTGGAGTTGACCCGGCACCGGATGCCGTACCGGCTCCAGGCGATCACCCTGCTGGTCGGCCCGGCGGTGGTCTCGTTCCTGCTCGGCCTGCGCTTCCTGCGCGGCTGGTGACCGGGACGGAAGGTGCCCTCCCTGCGAAGGGCACCTTCCGTACCGGTCAGAAGGCGCAGGCGATGACGAGTTCCGGGGTGCGGTCCGGGAGCAGGTCGAGCTTGCCGATCCGGCCGGCCGCGCGCAGGTCGTCGGCGACCAGGGTGAGCTGGTCCAGCAGCGCCGCCGGGCCGAGCGCCTCGGCGAGCGGCACCTCCGCCTTCATCGACAGCTTGCGCTCCGACTTGGCCCGCCGCACCTGGCTCAGCGCGTCCCCGGCCAGCCGCAGCAGCGCCGGTTCGCCCGTCCCCTCGATCGTCCGGGCCACCTCGTGCGTGGTGGGCCAGGGCGCCCGGTGCACCGAGCCGTACCGCCACCAGGACCAGACCTCCTCGGTGACGTACGGCACGAACGGGGCGAACAGCCGCAACTGCACCGACAGCGCCGAGGCCAGCGCGCCCCGGGCCGAGTCGGCCGGCGCGCCGGTGCCGTACGCGCGCTCCTTGACCAGCTCGATGTAGTCGTCGCAGAACCGCCAGAAGAACGCCTCGGTGGCCTGCAACGCCGCCGTGTGGTCGTAGGAGTCGAAGGCGGTGCCCGCCGCGGTGACCACGGTGGCCAACTCGGCGAGCATGGCCCGGTCCAGCGGCGCGGTCGCCGGGGTGCGCAGCGCGTCCGCGGCTCCCAGCCCGAGCGCGAACTTCGACGCGTTCAGCAGCTTGGTGGCCAACCGCCGGCCGACCTTGATCTGCGCCGGGTCGAACGCCAGATCCATGCCGGGCTTGCCGCTGGCCGCCCAGTAGCGCACCGCGTCCGAGCCGTGCTGCTCCAGCAACGCCAGCGGGGTGACCACGTTCCCCTTGGACTTGGCCATCTTCTTGTGGTCCGGGTCGAGGATCCAGCCGGAGAGCACCGTGTCCCGCCAGGGCAGCACCCCGTGCTCGAAGTGCGACCGGACCACGCTGTCGAAGAGCCAGGTCCGGATGATCTCCTGCCCCTGCGGCCGGAGGTCCATCGGGAAGACCTGGGCGAACAGCTCCGGGTCGGTCTCCCAGCCGCCGACGATCTGCGGGGTCAGCGACGAGGTGGCCCAGGTGTCCAGCACGTCCGGGTCGCCGACGAAGCCACCCGGCTGGCCACGTTGCGACTCGTCGTAGTGGGGCGGCGGATCGGTGGATGGATCGACCGGAAGCGCGGACTCGTCCGGCGTGAGAGGCTGGGACCAGTCCGGCTCGCCAGCGTTGTCGAGCCGGTACCACACCGGCACCGGCACGCCGAAGAAGCGCTGCCGACTGACCAGCCAGTCCCCGGTCAGGCCGGCCACCCAGTGGTCGTAGCGGTGCTTCATGTGCGCCGGCACCCAGTGCAGCTCGTCGCCCCGCGCCAGCAGCGTCGCCCGCAGATCGTCGTCCCGGCCGCCGTTGCGCACGTACCACTGCCGGGTCGAGACGATCTCCAGAGGCCGGTCGCCCCGTTCGTAGAACTTGACCGGATGGGTGATCGGGCGCGGCTCCCCGATCAGGTCGCCCGCGTCGGCGAGCATTCCGACGATCTCCCGACGGGCGCCGTTGACGGTCTGCCCGGCCAGCGCCGCGTAGGGCTGCGCCGGCACCCCGGCCGGCGGCTCGGGGAGCAGCCGGCCGTCCCTGCCGAGCACCACCCGGGTGTCCAGCCGCAGCTCACGCCACCACGTCACGTCCGTCAGGTCGCCGAACGTGCAGACCATCGCGACGCCGGTGCCCTTGCTCGGGTCGGCCAGCGGATGCGCGTACACCGGCACCTCGACGCCGAACAGCGGACTGCGCGCCGTGCCGCCCACCAGGTCGGCGTACCGCTCGTCGTCGGGATGGCAGACCAGCGCCACGCAGGCGGGCAGCAGCTCGGGCCGGGTGGTGTCGATGAGCACCTCCCGCCCGCCGGGCCCGGTGAACCGCAGCCGGTGGTAGGCGCCGGGCCGCTCCCGGTCCTCCAGTTCGGCCTGGGCGACCGCCGTGGCGAAGCCGACGTCCCACAGCGTCGGCGCCTCCGCCTGGTACGCCTCACCCCGGTGCAGGTTGCGCAGGAACGCCCGCTGGCTGGTGGCCCGAGCCACCCGGCCGATCGTGGTGTACGTCAGGGACCAGTCCACGGAGAGCCCGAGCCGCCGCCAGAGCGCCTCGAAGACCTGCTCGTCGGCGACCGTCAGCCGCTCGCACAGCTCGATGAAGTTGCGCCGCGAGATCGGGGTGGGGTCGCGGCGCGCCGCGTCGTCGACCGGGGTCGCCGGTGGCCGCCACACCGGGTCGTACGGCAGCGACGGGTCGCACCGCACCCCGTACACGTTCTGCACCCGCCGCTCGGTGGGCAGGCCGTTGTCGTCCCAACCCATCGGGTAGAAGACCGCCTTGCCACGCATCCGCTGGTAGCGCGCCACGGTGTCGGTGTGCGTGTACGAGAAGACGTGGCCCATGTGCAGCTCGCCCGATACGGTCGGCGGCGGGGTGTCGATGGAGTACACGTCGGCACGCCTCTTCGAGCGGTCGAACGCGTACGTGCCCTCCTCCTGCCAGCGGCGCGCCCAGCTCTCCTCGAGCCCGTCCAGGGTCGGACGCTCGGGAACGCCGGCGCGGGCCGTCCTCGCCGTTTCGGTCATCCTGCGATCGTAGGCAGGGGCCAACGGCCGGGCCACGGGTTAAGCCGCGCGCCACGATGGATTTCGTGCGGGGGAGCCGACCGGCTCGCGCCGGTCGGCTCCCGTCACCGGGCGACCGGCCCGGCCACCGGGCCGGAGGTGGCCAGCCGGATCCGCAGCCTTCCGTCGCTGCGGGCGTTCGCCCGCTCCAGGATCGTGGAGACCGGGGCGTACGAGTTCCGCTCGTTCGGGTTGGTGCAGGCCCCCTGCCCCGGGTCGCCGTTCGAGAGGATGCCCAGCGCCTTGCCGTCGGCCTCGGTGAACAGCGGGCCGCCGCTGTCTCCCGGCCGGGCACAGATCCGGACGTCGATGCCACCGCTGCTCTTGCCGGTGATCTCCCCGCACCGGGTGCCGGGCACGTAGCCAGCGCCGGCGCCGGAGTCGACGTACTGCTCACCGGCCTTCGGCGTGTACGCCGACCCGGTCGCGCAGACCACCCAACCGGTCTGGATGGCGCTCCACGGCACGTAGCCGGTGATCGGCACGTCCCGGCTGCCGCGGGTGGCGCACTGCTTGTTGTCCGGAACGCACCAGTAGTTGACCAGGCTGGGCCCCGAGGTGGCGCCCCGCGGGTACGCCCATCGGGAGAGCGCCCCGGTCTGGTACGGCATGATCGCGTAGTCGTACGGGTAGGCGTTCTCGGCGAGGCTCGGGTTAGGCGACTCCACGTTCACCGGCACCTTCGGGCCGAGGAACTGGTGCCAGGTCCGGTCCACCTGCTGGTGCCGTCCGCCGACGACGCAGTGCCCCGCCGTCAGCACGTACGCCTCGCGCACTCCGACGATCAGGTTGAAGCCGGTCGTGCAGCCGCCGACGGTGCCGTCGTCGCGCGGCACGTCCAGGCGGATGCCGCCGCGCATCGGCGCCTGCGGGCAGTAGCGGGGGTCGCACGCCTTCGGCACGCTGGTCGCGGGGGTCCGGGCCTGGGTCCGGGTCGGCACCCCGGCGGCGCGGCGCGCCTCGGCGAGGCGCGGTTCGTCCGCCGCGATCCGGTCGCCGGTGAGCACCACGACCTCGTTGGCCTGTTGGTCCACCACCACGTCCGAGCCGGGGGACGCGTCGAGCGCGGCGGCGACACCGGCCGCGGCCTCGGCAAGCTGACTCAGCGTGTGTCGCACGGCGACCACCCGGACGTGCGTCCGGTCCGGTACGTCGGCCACGGCCGCTTGGACCGCCGCGACGTCGGTTGCTCCGACCGTGAGCACGCCACCGGCCGCCTGGTCGAGCCACATGCCGCCGTACGAGTGCGGGACCTGCTCGGTCAGCCGCGCGTCCAGGGGCGTGGAAAGCTCCTGGAGGGCGAGCCGGCGTGCCGCCTCGGTCGTGGAGATCCGGTAGCGGTCCCGCAGGTACGCGACGGAGGCGGGCGCCGCCTCAGCCACCACCTTGGCCGGTCGGGTGCGTACCGGCCCGGAGACGGCCTTCGACTCCGTCGCGGTCCTCGTCTGCGGTGCGGTCGCCGCTGCACCGGGCGCGGCTGCACCGGACGCGGTCGCGCCCGGCGGTACGGTCGATTCGCTGGCTGTCGCGCTGCCCAGCCCCTCCTCCGCCGCGACCGCGGTCACCGCGCGGCGCTCGGCCGCGTCCCCACTGGTCACCGCGACAGTGGCCCCGACCAGACCGGCGACAGCCAGCCCAGCCACGATCATGCGTCCCCGTGTGCGCACCCCCGTGCCCTCCCCGTGCGTTCGTCGGTGCCCGGCCGGAACAGAGCAGCCGTCGTTGCCGACCGCACCGGGCGAAACCGAGATAGACGAGCCGTGATTGTAGCTACAGAAGCGACTCCCGCCACTGCCGGTGCAGGGCGGCGTACCGGCCACCGGCGTCGGCGAGCTGGCCGGGCGGGCCGTCCTCGACGATCCGTCCGCCGTCGAGGACGAGCACCCGGTCGGCGGTCTCCACGGTGGAGAGTCGGTGCGCGATCACCAACGCGGTCCGGTCCCGCAGGATGGTGCTGAGTGCCCGCTGGACCATCCGCTCGGTCGGCACGTCCAGTGCGGACGTCGCCTCGTCCAGGACCAGGACGGTCGGGTCGGCGAGGAACGCCCGGGCGAACGCGACCAGCTGCCGCTGCCCTGCGGAGAGCCGTCCGCCGCGCCGGTGCACCTGGGTGCCGTACCCCTCGGGCAGCGCGGCGATGAACTCGTGCGCGCCGATCGCCCGGGCGGCGGCCCGCACCGCGTCGTCGTCGGCGTCCGGCCGGCCGAACCGGATGTTCTCCGCCACGGTGCCGCTGAACAGGTGGTTCTCCTGGGTCACCAGCACCACCGCGCGGCGCAGATCGGTGTCGCGCACGTCGCGCAGGTCGATCCCGTCCAACCGGACCGTGCCGGCGTCCGGGTCGTGGAACCGGGCCACCAGCTTGGCGATGGTCGACTTGCCCGCGCCGGTCGGCCCGATCAGCGCGACGGTCTGCCCGGCCGGAACGGTCAACTCCAGTCCGGCGAGGATCGGGGTGTCCGCGCGGTAGCCGAAGGAGACCGCCCCGAAGGTCAGCTCGCCGCGGCCCGCGCCGGTCGGCAGCGGCACCGGCCGGGCCGGTTCGGCGACCGCCGGCCGCTCGTCCAGCACCCCGGCCAGCTTCTCCAGGGCGGCGGTGGCGGACTGGAGCGAGTTGTAGAACTGGCTCAGCTCCTGCATCGGCTCGAAGAAGCGGCGCAGGTAGAGCAGGAACGCGGCGAGCACCCCGACCTCGGTCCGACCGCCGAGCACCCGCCAGCCGCCGTAGCAGAGCACCACCGCCACCGTGACGTTGCCGATCAGCTTGATCGCGGGGGAGTAGGTGGCGATCAGCCGGAAGGCGTGCAGGCTGCTCGACCGGTAGTCCTCGCCGAGCGCCACGAAGATCCGCTGGTTACGCGCCTCCCGGCGGAACGCCTGCACCGCCCGGATGCCCCGCATCGACTCGACGAAGTGGACGATGACCAGCGCGACCGCCTCCCGGGTCCGCCGGTAGGCGCTGGCCGACGCCCGGGCGAACCAGCGCGAGAGCCAGAACAGGAACGGGAAGGCGAGCAGCGTCACCGCGGCCAGCGGCAGGTCCAGCCAGAGCAGGATGGCGGCCACCGACAGGATCGACAGCCCGGCGAGCACCAGGCTGTCGATCCCGCCGTCGACCAGCTCGGCGATCGAGTCGAGGTCACTGGTGAGCCGGGAGACCATCCGACCGGAGGTGTACCGCTCGTGGAAACCCACCGACAGTCGCAGGAAGTGCCCGAAGACCCGCTGCCGCAGGTCCAGCAGGACGGCCTGGCCGATCCGGGCGGACAGGGCGAGGAAGCCGCGCCGGGCCGCGTACTCGGTCACCGCCGCGGCGGCGAACGCCCCGGCGACGGCGACCAGCGGGCCGGGGTTTCCGGCCCGCAGCGGCGCGATGGCCCGGTCGATGCCGATCATCACCAGGTACGGGCCGGCCATGGCGGCGGCGTTCTGGGCCAGCAGCAGACCGACCGCGGCGGCGAGCCGCCTCCGGTGCGGGCGGAGCAGATCGGCCAGCAGCGAGCGACTGTGCCGGCGCAGCCGGGCGACCGCCTCGGGAGTGCTCTCCTCGGCCTGGCTGCGGTCGGCCTCCGGGTCGGTGGCCGTTCCGCGCCAGCGGGTCACCTCCGGCTCCTCCCCGGGCGGATCGGCCTGCTCCGGCACACTCACGAACGCACCAGCCCCCGTCCGTCCGCGGTGGGCGCCGTCGGCCCGGCCGCTCCGGCCGGCGGTGGCTGCCCGGCCGGTGGCTCGGCGGCGAGCAGGGCCCGATAGGCCGGTACGGTGGCCAGCAGGTCGGAGTGCCGGCCGATCGCGGTGATCCGCCCGCCGTCGAGCAGGGCCACCCGGTCGGCCAGCGCGATCGTCGACGGCCGGTGCACCACCAGCAGCGCGGTGCTGTTCCGCAGCACCCGCCGCAGCGCCGCCTCGACCAGCGCCTCGGTGTGCACGTCGAGGGCGGACAGCGGGTCGTCCAGCACCAGCAGCGCCGGGCGACCGAGCACCGCCCGTGCCAGCGCCAGCCGCTGGCGCTGGCCTCCGGAGAGGGACAACCCCTGCTCACCCACCCGGGTGGCCAACCCCCACGGCAGGTCGTACGCGAAGTCGGCCTGGGCCAGCGCCAGGGCGGCGCGTACCTCGTCGTCGCCGGCGTCCGGGCGCCCCAGGGTGAGGTTCTCCCGGACCGACATGGAGAAGAGCGTGGGCTCCTCGAACGCCACCCCGACCAGTCGGCGCAGCGAGTCGAGCCGTAGCTCGCGCAGGTCGTGCCCGTCCAGGGTGATGCGGCCACCGGTCACCTCGTGCAGGCGGGGCACCAGGGAGAGCAGTGTGCTCTTGCCGCAGCCGGTGGCGCCGACCAGCGCCAGCGTCTCGCCCGGCTCGATGGTGAGGTCGATCTCGCGCAGCACCGGCGTGGTCGTGCCCGGGTAGCGGAACGCGACCCGTTCGAAACGGAGTCGGCCGTGGACCGCGTCGCGGGGAAGGGCGAGCGCGCCGGGGGCGTCCGTGATCCGCGGCGGGGTGTCCAGGACCTCCTGGATCCGGTCGGCGGCGGTGGCCGCCTCCTGGCCGTTGGCGATGATCCAACCCAGGGACTGCACCGGCCAGATGAGCATCAGTTGGAGGCTGACGAACGCGACCAGCTCGCCGATGGTGAGCACGCTCCGCGCGGCGGCGGCGGCCCCGGCCACCAGCACCACGCCGAGGGTCAGGTTGGGCACCAGGTCGAGCAGCGCCGCCGTGTTGGCCAGCAGCCGGCCCTTGCCCACGCCGGTGTCGTGCAGCGTCCGGGCGCCGCCGGCGAAGCGGGCGGCCAGCTCGACACCCCGGCCGTACGCCTTCATGGTGCGCAGGCCCTGCGCGGTCTCCTCGACCACGGTCGCCACGTCGCCCTGCTGATCCTGCATCCGGCGGGACGCGGCGTGGTAGTGCCGGCCGAACCGGCGGCTGATCAGCAGCAGTGGCACCGCGCTGGCCGCGACCAGCAGCCCCAGCGCCAGATGCAGGTTGATCAGCAGCAGCACCACCACCAGATAGGTGGTCAGGTTGAGCACCAGGAAGAACACGCCGAAGGAGAGGAACCGCCGGATCACCGAGAGATCGCTGGTGATCCGGGAGAGCAACTGGCCGGACTGCCAGCGGTCGTGGAAGCTGGCCGGCAACCGTTGCAGGTGGGCGTAGACGTCGGCGCGCAGCGCCGCCTCCATGCCCACCGCCGAGGAGGACTGCACCCAGCGGCGGATGAAGATGAGCACCGCCTCGACCACGCCGAGCAGCAGCGCCAGGCCACCGAGCTGGAGCAGGCCGGCGGGATCGTGCCGGGCCACCGGCCCGTCCACCACCCGTTGCACCACCAGCGGTACGGCGATCCCGGCCGCCGTGCTGGCGAGCCCGGCGACCAGCAGCCAGGCGAACTCGGAGGCGTACGGGCGCAGGTAGCGGCGCAGCCGCCAGAGGTTGTGCACGGGGTGGGGGCCCGCGGCGACCCGGGCGGCCGGGTCGCCGTCGCTCTCCACAGGCACTACCCGACGGTAGCGTCAATGGGTGTCGATGCTTGTGTCAGGTTGTTGTCAACCGCCGCTCATGACCGAGAAGCCACTTCTTCACGTCCAGCCCCCAGCGGTAGCCACCGAGCGTTCCGTCGGTACGCAGCACCCGGTGACAGGGCACGAACAGCGCCACCGCGTTACGGGCGCAGGCGGCCGCCGCGGCGCGCACCGCCGGCGGCCGCCCGGCCAGCGCGGCGTACCCGGTGTAGGTGACCGGGGTGCCCGGCGGGACCTCGCGCAGCACCTGCCAGGCGTGCGCCATGAACTCGCCACCGGTGCTCTGCCGCACCGGCACCGCGTCGATGGCGGTGAGGTCGCCGTCCAGGTAGGACCGGACGGCCACGCTCACCGGCCCGAGGTCGGTCCGCGGCCGCAGGGGCGCCCGCAGGGTGGGGTGGACCAGGGGCAGCAGCGCCGCCGGGTCGGGGGTGAAGCCGGCCGCCCGGACCTCGCCGTCCGGGCCGGCGAGGATGCTCAGCGGACCGGTCGGGGTGCTCAGTATGGTGCTGTCGATGTTCATGCCGCTCTCCAGAGTCTGATCGTGGCGTAGGACCGCCAGGGGCGCCAACGTTCGGCGTACGCGTCGAGGGTCTTCGCGGTGTCCGGCAGGCCGAGCGCGGCCGTGCCGCGTCGGACCGCCAGGTCGGTGGGGAGCAGGACGTCGGGGTCGCCGAAGGCGCGCATGGCCAGGTAACCGGCGGTCCACGGGCCGATGCCGGGCAACGCCAGCAGCCGCCGGACGGTCTCCTCCCGGTCGCCGCCCGACGCCAGGTCCAGTTCCCCGCCGGCTACCGCCCGCGCCAGCGCGCGCACCGTCTCCCGCCGCCCGACCGGCATTCCGAACCCCTCGTCCGGCACCCCCAGCACCTCCTCCGCGCTGGGGAACCCCCGAAGGCCTCCCGGCTGGGCACCGCTGTCATCGGTGGGATCTCCGTGCGTCCCGTCGACGCCGGGGTCGACGCGGTCACGGGCGGCCAGCAGGCGGGTGAGGGTGGTGCGGGCGGAGGTGACCGAGACCTGCTGGCCGATGATGGCGCGCACCGCCAGCTCGAAGCCGTCCACCGCACGGGGGACCCGGATGCCGGGTTCGGCGGCGACCGCCGGGGCGAACGCCGGGTCGGCCCCGAGCGTGGCGTCGATGGCGACCGGGTCCGCGTCCAGGTCGAGCAGCCGGCGGCAACGGGCCACCGCCGGCGCCAGGTCACGCAGGTCGGCCAGGCGCAGCGTCGCCGCGACGTGCCCGTCCGCCGGGGTCAGCGCCACCTGGCCCGCGCCGTGCGGCAACCGCAACCCCCGGTGGTACGTCCCGTCGCGGACCTCCTCCACCCCGGGCAGCGCCCGCACCGAGAGGAAGTCCAGCAGCGCCTGGGCGTGCAGCGGCGGACGGTACGCCAGTCGGAGCGTGATCGTCCCCGCCCCGACCGGGGCCGGGTGTCGGCCACGGGCAGCCCGCAGCTCGGACGGGGCGATCGCGTACACCTCGCGGACCGTGTCGTTGAACTGCCGCACGCTGCCGAACCCGGCGGCGAACGCGATCTCGGCCATCCCGAGGCCGGTCGTCTCGATCAGGATCCGGGCGGTCTGTGCCCGCTGGGCCCGGGCCAGTGCGAGCGGCCCGGCGCCCATCTCGGCGCGCAGCATCCGGTGCAGGTGCCGTTCGGTGTAGCCGAGCCGGGCGGCCAGCCCGGGGATGCCGTCCCGGTCGACCACCCCGTCGGCGATCAGCCGCATCGCCCGGCCGACCACGTCCGCGCGGACGTCCCACTGGGGTGAACCCGGTGCGGCGTCCGGCCGGCAGCGGCGGCAGGCGCGCAGCCCGGCGCCCTGCGCCGCGGCGGCGGAGGGGAAGAACCGGACGTTGTGCCGCTTGGGGGTGGTCGCCGGGCAGGACGGCCGGCAGTAGATCCCGGTCGACGTCACGCCGGTGTAGAACCAGCCGTCGAACCGCTGGTCACGGCTGTCCACGGCCCGGTAGCACCGCTCGAAGTCCATCTCCACGTCACCGATGATGCCCCCCTCGCCGGGCTGTCGGCTGGCGGGAATCGGACCTGGGCGTGCGGGGACCGGCCGGCGCGGGCGGGTGACCGTCAGCGGCGGCGCCGATGCGGCTGGCCGGACCGTGCGGGCTGCCCGGACCGGGCGGGCTGACTCGACCGCGCGGGCTGCCCGGACCGGGCGGACTGGTTGGACCGCGCGGTTCGGGCGGTCAGCAGCGCCGACCGGAACACGCCGTCCGGGTCGTACCGCTTCCACAGCCGCCGCACCCGGACGCCGGTCTCACCGGGGTAGATCCGGGCGAACGCGGCCGGGTCCGGCCGGCTCTCGAAGTTGACGTACGCGCCGTCGGCCCGGCCCGCGACGCCCCGCCACGCGGAGTCCAACGCCGCGCCGCCCTGCGGAGGAAACACCGAGGCGACGACGAGGGTGCTCTGGTGGCGGTGCGCGTAGGCGGTCGCGTCGGGGGCGACGTCGTTGACCGCCCCGCCCACCGAGCGGAGCTGGACCACCGCCCGACCCGGCCCGGTCACCGCACGCGTCACGGCCCGTGCGCCGGCGTCGTCCAGCCCGCTGAACAGGCCGTTGGTGGTCGTGCCCCGCTGCTGCCCGACGTTCGGGTGCAGGTGCGCGGTCGGCACCAGGGCCGGGTAGGGCAGCAGGTCGGTCCGGTGTTCGAGCAGCTTCCCGATGGCCAGCAGCGGCTCCACCACGGGCCGGGCCCGGCGCAGGCTCTCGGCGGCGACCACGGCGGTGATGGACAGGAGAGCCGACCGGCCCTCCGCGTACAGCACGGCACCGGCGGACAGCTCTCGGGGCGCCTGCGCCAGGTAGGCCACCCAGTCCCGGACGGTGCGGCCGTCCGGGTGCGCCTCGACGACCAGCTGTGCCACCCCGACGTTGCGCTGCTCGGTGGCTTCGATCTCGAACGCCACCACGATCCCCGCCCCGGCCCCGGCGCCCCGGACCAGCCAGAACAGCTCCGGCTCGTGCTCGGCGTCCGCGCGCACCACCGTGCCGTCGGCGAGCACCACCTCCACCGCCCGTACGCGGTCGATGGTCAGGCCGGACGAGCGGACGAGCCAGCCGACACCGCCTCCGGTGGTCAGACCGCCGACGCCGACGTTGCCGTAGTCGCCGGAGCTGATGACCAGGCCGTACGGCGCCAGCGCGGCGGCGACGTTCGCCCAGCGGGCCCCGGCCTCGACCCGGACCAGCCCGGACCGTTCGTCGAGGACCTGCACCCGGTTGAGCATGGACAGGTCGATGACCAGGCCACCGTTGTTGGAGGAGACGCCGGAGAGCCCGTGCCCGCCGCTGCGGACCGCGATCGGCAGCCGCTGCTCGCGCGCGTAGCGGATCGCGGCGACGACCTGCGCGGTGTTCTTCGGCAGCAGGATGCCGGCCGGTGACGCGGTCGTGGTGTACGTCGAGCGCAGGTGCGCGTACCGGCGGTCGCCGGGTGTGACGAGCTGCCCGGTGAGCGACCCGGGGACCCGGGCCAGCGCGGCGCTCATCGCCGCCCCCGCGGCGCGCGGGCCGGCGGACGGTTGGCGTGCGTCGGCACCGCGCCCGCTGTGGGGCGGGCCTGGTGTGGCGCGGCGTCCCGTTCGTCCACGGACGGATCGAGGCTCCGGCCGACGGCGGTCGGGTGTCCGTGGACGGTCATGATCCAAGAGTGGGCGGACCCCGCCCGTCTTTGCCAAACCGGGGTGACCAGGATCTCCGAGCGTCGCGTACCTGGTCCGGCTGACCTGGCCGGCCACCGCAGCGCCTGCCGGTCGGCCGGGCGGGGGAGCGCCCGGGCCGACCGACCTTGATCACTTCTGCGGGCTGGGCACCACGACCGGCTCGGACGGGCTCGGCTTGACCGTCGGTGTGGGCCGGCCCGGCACGCCCGGCGCCCCGGGCGCGCCGCCCGGCATCCCGGGCGCTCCCGGTACGCCGGGCACAGCGGCCGGCCCGGGTGGGCTCGGCTCGACCGCCGGCCCGGGCTGGCCCGGCACACCGGGCGGACCCGGCTTGGCGGACGGGCTCGGCGCGACCGGCCCCGGCTCGGTCGCCGGGCCGGACGGGGTGGGCACGGGCGGGCTGGGCTCGACCGTCGGGTTGGGCGCGGCCGGTCGGGGCTGGTCCGAGCCGGTCGCCGCGAGGGCGAGCGGGGTGGCGATGAGGACGGCCGCGAGGGTGCCCACCGCCCCCATGGTCACCGTGGCCCGGTGCCGGTTGCGCACCCGCCGTTCCGCTCGGCTCAACTGGTCATGCACGATCGGTGCCTCCTCGGCCAGGTCGGTGAGGGTGGCGCGGATGAGGTGCTCGAAGGGATCGGTCATCGCCGTACCTCCAGCATGTCGACCTCCGGCAGCAACTCGCGCAGCCGACTGACGGCCCGGTGGGTACGGCTGCGTACCGTGCCCACCGAACAGCCGAGCAGCTCGGCGACCCGTGCTTCGGGCAGGTCCTCGTAGTAGCGGAGGACCACCACCGTCCGCTGCGCCGGTGGCAGGTGGCGCAGTGCGGCGCGCATCGCCAACCGCACGTCCGAACCGCCGCTCGGATCCGCGCCCACCGGCTCGTCCGCCGGGTTGAGCGGCGTCTCCCGCCACCGCCGCAGTCGCCGCCACCAGCTGATCTGCTCGCGGTACATCACCACGCGCAGATACCCCTCGGGGTCGGCGTGCCGGATGGTCCCCCATCGCGGGATGGTTCGCGCCAACGCCGACTGGAACAGATCCTCGGCGGCGTTGCGATCCCCGGTCAGCAGGTACGCGACCCGCAGCAACGCCGGAGTCCGGCTGGCGACGAACTCGGCCAACCGGGCACGCTCGTCCTCGTCCACCCACCACCCCCGTTTCGTTGTCACCCGTACAGACGCACCAGGTCATCCTCGCTATCCACGATCCGAGCGGCTTTTCCGCCCGAAAGTGTCGGTCGTGGCGGGTAACGTCCCGGCCACCAACTCAAGAAGGGGTGCGGTGATGGCGAGCGTGGCGGGTCGGGCGGCGACATCGACACGGGACGCGTTCCCGCCGCTGCCCCGCGCGGTGGTGCAGTCCTTCTACCGACGGATGCGGGCCGTGGCGCCGGCCGCCGTCGGGGCGATCGAACGGGACCGGGCGGCCGACGTCGAGCGGGCCTTCGCCGACACCGCCTGCGGTCGGCTGGCCCGCTCGCTCGACGACGCCGGCCTGCGTGCCCTCGGCATGTGGACGCACCACTGGTGCATGCGGTTCTACGACGACGACACCCGGGTCGGCCGGCGGCTGGTCCGGGAGATCGCCGTCCGGCCGGGGCTGGGCTGGACGGCCGACGAGGTGCGCTGGATGCTGCGCGAGTCGGTCTCGGCCGGCCCGGCCGCCGCCGAACGGTTCACCCTGCCCCGCGCCGCCGCCGCGCAACTGCCCCCGGAGGAACGGCCGTTCGCTGAGCTGCCCCCGGGTCACCGGCCGGAGGACGCGCCGTCCATCAGCGACCGGCCGGCCGGCGCGACACCCCCCGTTGGTCCGGCCGAGGGCCAGCCTGGCGAGCCGGCGGAGGGCCCACCCACCGAGCCGACCGCGGCGATCGCCGACGTCCTGGCCCTGGTGCCCCGCCAGAGACGCGCCGGCTGAGCGGGCGCCGGCCTCGGTCTCCGGGCGGGGTGATCGACCGGCGGCCCGCTGCGGCAGGATGAAAGCCGTCCCGCACCGACGGAAGGACCCACATGCCCGCCAGCGAACCGACCATCCTCGCCACCAGCATGGGTTTCTTCCGGGGCGACCGCGGCCCCACCGACCTGCGCCCCGGCCCGGTGTTCGAGCTGGCGGCCGAGCTCGCCGAGGCCGGCCCGCAGCCGCGCATCTGCTACCTCGGGCAGGCCGTAGGGGACCAGCCCACCTCGCAGACGGCCATCTACGGCGCGTTCGCCGGCACCCGATTCCGGCTGTCGCACCTCGCCCTGTTCCCGATGCCGAACGTCGAGGACGTCCGCGCCCACCTGCTCGCCCAGGACGTGATCTGGGTCGGCGGCGGCAGCGTGGCCAACCTCGTCGCGCTGTGGCGGGTGCACGGGCTCGACGAGATCCTGCACGAGTGCTGGCAGGCCGGCGTGGTGCTGGGCGGCGTCTCCGCCGGCTCGATCTGCTGGCACGTCGGTGGCGCCACCGACAGCTTCGGCCCCCGGCTGCGCGGCTTCACCGACGGCCTGGGCTGGCTGCCGTACGGCAACGGGGTGCACTACGACAGCGAGGGCCAGCGGCGTCCGCTGATGCACGAGCTGGTCGGTGACGAGACGTTGCCGACCAGCCACTGCACCGACGACGGGGTTGGGCTCGTCTACCAGGGCACCCGGCTGGTCGAGGCGGTCGCCGACCGCGAGGGCGTTTCGGCGTACGAGGTCAGCCGCGGCGCGGACGGCAGCGTCCGGGAGGCGGTCATCGCCCCGCGCCTGCTCGGCTGACAGCCGTCCGGCGTCCCGCTGGCGCGGGTCCGCCGGAGTCGAAAACCGAGCCGCCTGGACCGGCCCGTCCAGCACCGGCGTAAGCTGGCCCGTCGTGAGTCTCACCATCGGCATCGTCGGCCTGCCCAACGTCGGCAAGAGCACGCTTTTCAACGCGTTGACCAAGAACGACGTGCTGGCGGCGAACTACCCGTTCGCCACCATCGAGCCCAACGTCGGCGTGGTCGGGCTGCCCGACGAGCGGCTGGGCAAGCTGGCCGAGATCTTCTCCTCGCAGAAGGTGCTGCCGGCGCCGGTGTCGTTCGTCGACATCGCCGGCCTGGTCCGCGGCGCGTCGAAGGGGCAGGGTCGGGGCAACGCCTTCCTGGCCAACATCCGGGACGCCTCGGCGATCTGCCAGGTGGTGCGGGCCTTCTCCGACCCGAACGTGGTGCACGTCGACGGCAAGGTCTCCCCGGCCGACGACATCGAGACGATCAACACCGAGCTGATCCTCGCCGACCTGCAGACCCTGGACAAGGCGCTGCCCCGGTTGGAGAAGGAGGCCAAGCTCCGCAAGGACCGCCTGGCCGCGGTCGCCGCCGCGAAGGCGGCCATCGAGGTGCTCGACGGCGGCACGACCCTGTACTCCGGGGCCGCCGCCGCCAAGATCGAGCTGGAGCACCTGCGCGAGCTGCACCTGCTCACCACCAAGCCCTTCCTGTACGTCTTCAACGTCGACGAGGCCGAACTGGCCAACGCCGCGTTCCTCGACGAACTGCGTGCCCTCGTCGCCCCCGCCGAGGCCGTCTTCATGGACGCCAAGATCGAATCCGAGCTGGTGGACCTGCCCGAGGAGGAGGCCCGCGAGCTGCTGGAGTCGATCGGGCAGAACGAGCCCGGCCTCAACCAGCTCGTCCGGGTCGGCTTCCGCACCCTCGGGCTCCAGACGTACCTGACCGCCGGTCCCAAGGAGGCGCGGGCCTGGACCGTCCCGGTCGGCGCCACCGCGCCGGAGGCCGCGGGCGTCATCCACTCCGACTTCCAGCGTGGCTTCATCAAGGCCGAGGTGGTCTCCTACGACGATCTGGTTGCGGCCGGATCGATGGCGGCGGCCAAGGCTGCGGGCAAGGTCCGCATCGAGGGCAAGGAGTACGTCATGCAGGACGGCGACGTGGTGGAGTTTCGCTTCAACGTCTGAATCCGGGCTGTTCCCGCAGGTCAGCGTTCTGATCGATGCTGGCCAGCCGCAATCCGCCGCCCCGGAGACGATAGAGCGTGCACTCCGAGAAGGTGATCACGTATCTGGAGATGACAGGTCCGGCCCAGCTGCGGTGGGCGAAGGCTGTGGAGGGCCTGGCGTTGGCGCCGGTCGAGGACCCTGCCGGGGACAGCCTGTCCCAGTTGCAGGAGGTACACGATCGCATCGCGGCGGCGCATCGATGGTCGAGCCTGGAGTGGTCGACACGGAACTGGGTCGACTGGCTCAGCGACCCGGCGTTGCGGCACTGGTGGATCCGCGTGCGAGACGAGGTGGCCGGTTGGGGCTGCCTGCGCCGACATCCAGGGCGAGACGTGGAGCTGGATACCTTCGGTCTCAGCCCGGAGTACATAGGCCACGGATACGGCGGCTACTCCTTGTCACTGCTGACGCATGCCGCGTGGAGCCTTCAGTGGCCGGAGAACGGTGTGGAACTGGACGTCCGGACGCGCGTCGTCTGGCTCCGTACCTCGAACTGGGACCATCCGCACGCCCTGGCGAACTATCAGGCTCGCGGCTTCGTGCAGCGCTTTCGCCCGGCAGTTGCTCCGTTTCAGGTCGCTCCTCCCGGGAACGACGCTGCCATGTCCGAGCCCATGGAGGAGCGTGCGAAGAACGCGGTGCGCGACGTCCATCGGGCCGCCACCCGGCATCAGGACGACAGTCTGCACCAGGCGGCGGTGGAGATCAGCCGCATGGCTGGTGAACTGGGGCACGATCCTGGCTCGATCGAGGATTGGCGGTCCTGCCCGGTGTGCGGGGCTGAGCCGGGCGCGCTCTGCATCAGCGTGCCGGGGCACGACATGGTCGATAACGTGCATCCGGAGCGGACCAGGGGGTAGGACGGTGACCTTCTCGATCGCCGCACGGTGCCCGCGTACCGGCCAGCTCGGGGTGGGAGCCCTGACGGCCAGGCCTGCCGTCGGCAAGCTCGTCGCACACGTCCATTCGGGCCGTGGTGCGGTGGCGACCCAGGCCACCCCCAATCCGTTCCTGGCCTACGACGGCCTGCCGCTGCTCGGCGAGGGCCGCTCGCCCCAGGACGTCCTGACCGAGCTGCTGGCCCGGGACCCGGGTCGGGAGGTGCGGCAGGTGGGCATGGTCGACCGCCAGGGCCGCTCGCACGCCTTCACCGGCACCCGTACGAAGGACTGGGCGGGGCACCGCACCGGGCCGGGTTACGCGGTGCAGGGCAACCGCCTGGTGGGTCCGGAGACCCTCGCCGAGATCGTCCGGGTGTTCGAGCACAGTGGGGAACTCGACCTGGCGGAGCGGCTCGTTCTGGCCATCGGGGCCGGCGAGGAGGCCGGCGGTGACCGGCACGGCGCGCGGTCGGCGACCGTGACGGTGATCGGTGTTCAGCCGTACCCGCTCTGGGACGTGCGGGTCGACGATTCCGGGCATCCGGCGCGGGAACTGCGCCGGCTGCACGGCGTCTTCCGGGAGGAGGTGCTGCCGACCATCCAGGGGATGCCCACCCGCGACGACCCCATGGGCGAAGCCGCCCGGCAGGCGCTCGGCGCACAGATCGGGCACGAGACACCGTCAGACGCCGGCAACCAGCAGCCATCAACGATGGCGCCCCGCGAGGCCCTGTGAGCAGGCGTCGGACGCGTTTCGGCCGGTGGCGGGAGAGCGGCTACAGGTTCCGCTCCAACGTTTGAATCCGGGCTGGACACGTCCGCTCATGTCGGTGAACGGATGACCCCGGCGAGCATGGCTTCAGCGAGGGCGACCCGACGCTGACCCCTTGGGCCGTCGGCAGGTCCCGACCGGCGGCGAGTGACCTCTCTGACGAGCGACAGTCGCGCGTGCGGCCGCTAGTGGTTGCTTCGGCGTCCGGAGCCGCCATAGAGATGGACACGGTTGTCGACATCGCGGTCCGGTTGGCCGCGCAGGAACCGGTCGTGTCCCACATCGCCGTTGCCGATGTGGATCAACCAGTTCTCGTAGTACCAGCTGGGGTTGCAGGCGCAGTCGGTGAACCGGAACCGGAAGTTGGCCCGATAGCGGCCGACCTGCCCGTGGGTGAGGGTGAACAGGCGGGTCGAAGTTCCGACCCGGGGAAAAGCCGCCCTGCCGGGCAGTCGCTCGACGGTGACCGCCGAGCCGTCGAGGGTGAGCCACAGGGCGAGGCCGCGGGCGATGCTCACGTCGCCGGTCTGTACGTCGTCGTGGCGTGCGTAGTTGACGGCCTCATCGGCCAGCACGTCGTGGACCACGACGTCGCCTGTGGGCAGCGGCCTGGGGAGCGGCACCGCACGGTCGAGTCCTCGACGGGCGTCCGCCTGTGGGGCGCCGCGCCCAGCCGCGCTCCATCGCACGCGTGTCCGCTGGATGACGATCACACCTCAGACCATGGCCCACGGGCTCCACGCCGCGCCAGCCGTTATCGGCTCACTGCCGCAATCAGGTCCGCGGGCCGGGCACCCGACCGGCGTGCTGGCATGTGCGCGCTAGGACGCTTCGCGGACGCGCAGGTCGGCCAGCCACACCTCGGCCAGGTCGCTGAGCGCGACGCCGAGGACCTCGCTGAGGCAGACCACGGTGCCGAACGCGGGTGCCGGGAGCCGGCCCACCTCGATCTTGCGCAGCGTCTCCGGCGAGATGCCGGCCGCCAGGGCCACCTCGACAAGGCTGCGGCCGCCCCGCGCGACCCGAAGCGCCGCCCCGAGACGTTGCCCCGCTGCGATCTGTTCGGGTGTGAGCGGTGGGCGAACCATGTCAGCAGGATAGATCCGCCTTCTCGGCCCGGCAAAGCCAACTCGCGGGGCGCCCCGAACAGCGTGGTATAAATATACCGCTACGGAGAGGGAAGGGCTGGTCGTGATCGAACTTAAATCCCCCGAGGAGATCGATCGGATGGCCGTGACCGGCCAGTTCGTCGGCGAGCTGCTGGCGGAGCTGCGCGAGGTCACCGCCGTCGGGGTCAACCTGATGGACCTGGAACACCACGCCCGCCGCCGGATCAAGGAACGCGGCGCCGAGTCCTGCTACTGGGACTACACGCCGTCGTTCGGCCGCGGCCCGTTCCGCAACGTCCTGTGCCTCTCGGTCAACGACGCCGTGCTGCACGGCCTGCCGCACAACTACGCCCTGCGCGACGGTGACCTGCTGAGCATCGACATGGCGGTCGGCGTCGACGGCTGGGTCGCCGACTCCGCGCTGTCCGTCATCGTCGGCACCCCCGCCCCGGAGGACCTGAAGCTGATCGAGGCCACCGAGGTCGCGCTGGAGGCCGGGATCGACGCCGCGCGGCCGGGCAATCAACTCGGCGACATCTCCGCCGCCATCGGCGAGGTCGCCCATCGCTACGGCTACCGGGTCAACGACGAATTCGGCGGGCACGGCATCGGCCGCACCATGCACGAGGCCCCACACGTGCCCAACAGCGGCCGCCCCGGCCGGGGCATGAAGCTCAAGCCTGGCCTGACGATCGCGATCGAGCCGTGGCTGTGCCGCAGCACCGACAAGATCAGATTTGACCAGGACGGGTGGACGATCCGGTCCGCGGACGGCTCGCGTTCGGCCCACTCCGAGCACACCGTCGCGATCACCCAGGCTGGCCCCCAGGTGCTGACCCGCCGCCCCGGGCACGGCACGAGGCCGGGCGACCGCAGCGGGCAGTCGGCCGCGACGTCCTGACGAGCGGGCCGGCCGGGAGTGACGCGAGGCGCTACCGCTCGGCCCAGACGCCCAGCTCGTTGCCGCTGGGGTCGGTGAAGTGGAACCGCCGGCCACCGGGGAACTCGTACGGCCCGTCCACCACCTGACCGCCGGCGGCCTTCACCGCCTCCACGGACCGGTCCAGATCGGTCGAGTAGAGCAGCACGAGCGGGCCGCCCGTCCGGACCTCCTGGTCGGCGCGCAGACCGCCCACCTCCGGTGCGGAGACACCCTCCGGGCTCCGGATGCCGGCGTACCCCGGCCCGTAGTCGTTGAACTCCCAGCCGAAAGCGTCGGCGTAGAAGCGCTTGGCCCGGTCGAGCTCGGTGACTGTGAGCTCCACGTAGTCGATGGCGTTGTGTCGGTGCGGAGTCGGCTCAGACATGTCCCGCATCGTGCCCGCCGGGTACGACACGGTCCGGACGCACGTCTGCCTTCGGTGGGATCTCGCCCCCGAGCAGCGCCGCGCGCAGTCGGGCGTTCTCGCGTGCGGCGCGGCGTTTCGGGCCGATGCCGGCGGCGACGACGCCCAACCTCGCTTCCGCTGACGGAGATCGACTCCGGGGCCGTGGAGGTCGGGTGTCATCGACAGTGACACATCGACACCACCGGCTCCAGGGTCCCGGAGTCGACCAACCGCCGCTACGGGGCGCGGTAGACGGAGATGTGGGACGTGCTGTCCGCGTCGAACGGTCGACCCTGCCAGTCGGCGTACCGCTCGGTGAGCCGGAGCCCCGCCTGCTGCGCCATCGCGTCGATCTGGTGCGGCCAGGCGTACCGCATCGCGAAGGGCTTCAGGTGCACGCCCGCACTGTCGAAGGTGATGGTCTGCCGGATGAACCGCTGCGCCGGCCGGTCGTACCGGTGCAGCCGGATCGTCGCCGAGCCCTCGGTCACGGCGCGTACCTGCACCTGCTCGTCCCGGTCGAAGCTGCGCGGGTCGGGCACGAACGCCTCGACGACGAACGCTCCGCCGGGCGACAGCACCCGGGCGACGTTGCGGAAGCAGTCCGCCTGTCGCTCGGCGTCCACCAGGTTGAACAGCGTGTTGTAGACCAGGTATGCCAGACGGAACGGGCCCGGCACGGGTACGTCCGCCATGTCGGCGACCACGACCGGGATCTGGTCGCCGCCGGGCTTGGCCCGCATCTCGGCCAGCATCTCCTCGGACGCCTCGACGCCGTGCACGGTGAGGCCGCGCTCGGCCAGCGGCAGTGCGATCCGGCCGGTGCCGATCGCCAGTTCGAGTACCGGCCCGCCGTCGGCCAGGTTGGCCAGGAAGTCGACGGCCGGAATCGGGTCGGGGTTCGGTCCGTCGTCGTAGCCGGCGGCCCACAGCCGGCCGAAGAGGCCGGGATCGTCGAAGACCGACATCAGCGGCCTCCGGGGGTGGTCAGAAGGTCAGCGGTGCTTCCCCGCGTCGCGGATGTCGGAGCGGATCTGCTCACGAAGCCTCGATTCCTCAGGTCGGATGACGTTCGGTCGGAGGGTCTTCGTCAAGTGCGGCATGGCGGCTGCTCCCTTCGCGCGGCTGTCGGGTGAGGACACCAGAGGACGCCGGGGCCCGGCAAGGCATTTACCTCGACCGGGCCCGCGATTGGTCGGGCGGTCAGGAGATGTGGTGCAGGATCACGTTGTGCACGTGGTGGCTCTTCTGCGCGCCACGGAACTCCACCTCGTAGGTGTGTGTGCCGACGTGGATGGCGATCGCCCCGGTGGAGAAGAACGTGCCACCCCAGGACTTGTTGCTGACCACGCTCACGCTGGTGATCTTCGAGTACGGAATGCTGGTGATCGCATGCCGCTTCCCGACGAAGGAGCGGTCCTGGATGATCACGCGTCGGTCGGTCAGCCCGATGAACCCGGTGCCGGTGCCGACAGCGTCGTAGACGGCGATGATCTGTTCACCGTCGAGGAGCCCGCTCTCGATCTGCTGGACCTGCTCCTTGCGGTCGTACGCGATGTTCGCCATGCGAACCAGGCTAGGCAACCGGCGCCAACCGGCTGGCGTGGGCGACGACCAGGAACTCGCCGTCGCCCTGGCCGACCGGCTCGCGGCGCCAACCGCCGTGGATGCGATCCACGGTGAAACCCGCCGTGCCCAGGGAGTCGCGCAGCTGCGCTTCGGTGCGGAACCGCAGCGTGGCCGAGCTGAGCAGTTCCTCGCCGTCGGCGAAGTGGTAGTGGTGGGTGAAGCTGACCGCGTCGTCGCGTACCCCGGTGGTCTCGGTCCACGCGCGGACCTCGTCGCCGTCCGGCAGCCTGATCCGCCGCTGCGAGTCCACCGGGTTCCACCGCTCCCAGCGGCGGTCCGCCGGGTCGCGGGCGTCGAAGACCAGCCGGCCGCCGGGTGCCAGCGCCCGGTGCAGGTCGGCGAGGGTACGCGCCCACTCCGCGTCGTCGACGAAGTACTGCGCCACGTGGCTGGTCAACACCGCCACGTCGAACGCCCCGTCCGGCAGCACGGCCGAGGTGCCCTCGATCCAGGTCACCTGCTGGCCGCCCGGTCTGACCCGGGCGGCGGCCAGGGACGCGCCGGCGGGGTCGACGCCGGTGACGGTGTGGCCGGCGGCGGCGAGGGCGACGGTCAGGCGGCCGGTGCCGCAGCCCAGGTCGAGGACCCGGGCGGCCGGGGTCTCGTCGACCACCGCCCGGAAGAAGTCGTCGTCCGGCCCCCACGCGCACTCGGCGTCGTAGACCTGGACCAGCCGCGGATGGCGGAACTCGCCGTGTCTCACCGGTCCGCGCTGTTCGCGTCGGTCGCGGCACGCACGAACTCCCGTACCCGGGTGGTGGTGTTGCTGGCCAGCCACACCGGACCCCGCTCGATGGGTGGCGCGTCGTGGATCGGCACGTACGTCACGTCGGGGCGTGGGTAGTAGCGGCGGGTGTGCCCGCCCACCGGCAGCACACCGCGGCCCATCGCCACGAGGGACAGCATCTCGGAAAAGGTGTTCCCTGCGGGCCCCTTCGGCACCGGCCGGCCGGTCGGGGTGTGCTCCGGGGTCCGGTCCCGCTTGAATTCCACCGACGTCACCGACGGGTACTGCACCACGGGGTGGTCGGCGAGCACCTCCAGCGACACGGACCGTTCCCGGGCGAGCGGGTGGCCCGCGGCCACCGCCAGCATCCGGTCCTCGGACAACAGCGCCGGGCCGTTGACCATCCCGTCGAACGGGTACGAGGCGATCAGCACGTCGGTCGAGCCGTCGAGCAGGCCGGCCCGGGTGTTGGACAGCTGCGCCTCGTGCACCTCCACCGTGCAGTCGGGGTGCCGCTCGGAGAACAGCGCCACCGCCCGGAGCAGCACCGGCGCCGTCCACTCGCCGAGGAACGCCACCCGCAGCGTCCCGGTGACGCCCCGGCCGGCGTCGACCGCGCGGCGGACCGCCGCGTCGATCCCGGCCACGTGTGGCGTCAGGTCGTCGGCGAGTTGCCGCCCGATCGGGGTGAGCCGGACGACCCGACTGGTCCGCGCGAACAGCGGTGCCCCGATCTGGCGCTCCAGCTTCTTGACCACGTGGCTGACCCGGCCGGTGCTGACCCGAAGTCGCTCGGCGGTCCGGCCGAAGTGCAGCTCCTCGGCGAGGGTCAGGAACGTCTCGACCTCGTACCGCTCCAGCACATCGCTCCCATCGTTGACCGGTGGTCAACGATCGTAGCCGCAACCGATCTTGGTCGGCGGTTCCCGTCGCCGGATAGTGAAGTCGGCAAGGAGAGCACGCTCGACCGAGAGGCTGCGAGATGAGCATCGACGATTACCTGGCCGGCCTGGCCGGCCCGCTCCGCGAGGTCGGGGAGAAGCTGACGCCCGTCATCGCGGACGCCCTGCCCGGGGCGACCGGCGCGATGTGGCACGGCCACCCGGTGTGGAGTCTGGGCGACCGGCCCGGTCGACGTCCGGTCTGCCTGGTCAAGGCGTACGGCTCCTACGTCACCTTCGGGCTGTGGCGGGGGCAGGAGATCGCCGACCCGTCCGGGCGACTGGTGCCCGCCGCGCGGGCCATGGCGGTGGTGAAGCTGCACGGCGTCGCGGACATCGACCCGGCCCTGTTCACCGACTGGCTGCGCGCGGCCGCCGCGCTGGAGGAGGCGTGAGCGAGCGAAGCAGCAGGCACAGCGCCGTACGGGTGACCGGCTTCGACCACCTGGTGCTGACCGTCACGGACGTGGAGCGGGCGCTGGACTTCTACTGCGGCCGGCTCGGGCTCGCGCCGGTACGGGTCGACGAGTGGCGAGCCGGAACCGTCCCGTTCCCGTCGGTGCGGATCAGCCCCGAGAGCATCATCGACCTCGTCCGAGGCGACCGGCGGGGCACCAACGTGGACCACTTCTGCCTGGTGGTGGCGCCGCTGGACTGGGAGCGGGTGATCGAGTCGGGCGTCTTCACGGTGCTGACCGGGCCGGTCGACCGGTTCGGCGCGCGCGGCTCGGCAACCTCGATCTACGTGCGGGACCCGGACGGCAACTCGGTGGAGCTGCGCTGGTACCCGCAGGACGCCCGCGCCGACGGATGAACCCGACCATGCGAAAGCCCCGCCCTTCCCCGTCCGAACGGGAAGTGCGGGGCTTTCCGCGGTGCGTCAGTGGTCGCTGCGCGGGTCGTGGTCGGCGCTGCGGCTGCCGGACTTGGCCAGGCCGCGGCTCACCAGGTAACCGATGGTCAGCAGGGTGATGTACCACCAGGCCTTGTCGGCGGCGAAGTAGTCGCCACCGTCGTTGGCGGCGCCGTCGCCGACGGCGTTCGAGGCGATCAGGACCCCGATGACGGCGAGCAGGTAGACCGCCAGTTCGGTGGTCTTCCAGGACGGCTTGGTCTCGTCGCCGTGCCGGTGCACGCGGCGGACGTCGTGCTGGCCGGCGTGCTCGACGTGGTCGGCGCCGCGGTTCTGGATGGGGGTGGTCATGTCAGCTCCCGAAAAGTGAAGTATCAGAGACTCAGGTTGGTTGCGGCTTGTTGTCCGCTACCGCACCGAATCGATACCCGGGTACTTTTCAGGGAAACCTCAGTATTCTCACGACTTCACACCGAGCCCTCAGGACTCGATGACCGCGCGGTAGGCGTCCTCGATGCGGGCCGCCAGCAGGACCTCGCCCTCGGTCAGCGGCTCGTCGTTACCGTGCCCGACCCGGATCTGGGTACTGTCTGACCGGCGGCTGATCTCGGGACGCAGCCGCAGTGCGTCGGCGACGACCTTCACCCGCTCGGTCAGCGCCGCGTGTTGGGTATCGTCGATCTCCAGAGTCCGTCGGATCTGCTCGCCTTCACGCGTCCAACCCGAGAGCAAGGTCAACGCGTCGGAAAGGTAGTCGTGCTTGGCCCGGCTGTTGAACAGCACGCGCATAACCGCACCCCCCAAGCGCCGTTGCCGGCTTGTGGCCAAATCGTCGCCATCCCGTGTCTTGTCGGTGCCCTCTAGTCTGTCGTCGCTCGCTAGGAGTGTCCACGCCCACACTTCCGTGTTCTGTTGGCCTAGCGGACGGCGACGGTACCCAAACCGCCGATTGATCTGGCACCCTGGACGCCCGTGCGGACCGAACGGGCTAATGGTGGCGGGCAGACCGAACGACGGGACCTGAAGGTGATCGTGGGAGCGGCGATCATCCGGGACAGGCGGGTGCTCGCCTGTGCCCGCTCCGCCCCGCCCGAGGTGGCGGGGATGTGGGAGTTTCCCGGCGGAAAGGTCGAGCCGGGGGAGGCCGAGACGGACGCGCTGGTCCGGGAGTGCGCCGAGGAGCTGGCCGTACGCGTGCAGATCGGCGACCGGGTCGGCCGCGACGTGCGGATGGCGCACGGCCGCTCGGTGCTCAAGGTGTACGCCGCCCGGCTGCTGCACGACGATCAGCCGCAGGCGTTGGAGCACTCGGCGCTGCGCTGGCTCACCGCCGACGAGTTGGACTCGGTCACCTGGCTCCCGGCCGACGCCCCCATCGTCGCCGCGCTCCGCCCCCTGCTCGCGGATCCCCGGTTGCCAACCGACTGATCATGGTGTGGCGCACTCATGATCAACTCTGGAAATGGGGGACGGGGGCCCCGGCAATGCCGGCCGGCCCCCGTCCTGGTGGTCGTGCTCAGTGCTTGTCGTCCTGCTCCGGGTGGGCGAAGTTGAGGTGCTCCGGAGGCAGCGGGAAGGTCACGTCGTCACCGAACGGCGACGGCGCGGCGGCCCGGTCGAAGGTGAGCTCGGTCAGCGGCAACCGGCCCCGGTCGTCGACGGCCGGCGCGGTCGGGTGCGGCACCTCCCGGTGCCAGTTGACGCCGCTCTGCGCCTGCGCCTCGGCGTGCGGGTCGTGCGAACCACCCGCGTGCGAGTGCGTCCCGCCCCGGCTCGTACTCGGCGGCGTCGCCGAGCCCTGACGGGCGGTGGTCACGCTGGTCTGGGGCGTCTCGCCCCGGCGGAAGATCTTGCTACCAAGCCACACAAGGGGATCGTACCTGCGGTCGACGACCCGTTCCTTCATGGGGATGATCCCGTTGTCAGTGATCTTGATGTGCTCGGGGCAGACCTCCGTGCAGCACTTGGTGATGTTGCAGAAGCCGAGGCCCTGTTCGGCCTGTGCGTACTCCTTGCGGTCGGTCCGGGCGTCCAGCGGGTGCATGTCCAGCTCGGCCGCCCGGATGAAGTAGCGCGGCCCGGAGAACGCCTGCTTGTTCTCCTCGTGATCGCGGACCACGTGGCAGACGGTCTGGCACAGGAAGCACTCGATGCACTTGCGGAACTCCTGCGAGCGCTCCACGTCGACCTGCTGCATCCGGTAGTCGCCGGGGGCCACGTCGGCCGGCGGGGCGAACGCCGGCGTCTCCCGGGCCTTCTCGTAGTTGAACGAGACGTCGGTGACCAGGTCCCGGATCACCGGGAAGGTACGCAGCGGGGTGACGGTGACCGTCTCGTCCTCCGTGAAGGTGGACATCCGGGTCATGCAGCCCAGCTTCGGCATGCCGTTGATCTCCATGGAGCAGGAGCCACACTTGCCGGCCTTGCAGTTCCACCGGCAGGCCAGGTCCGGCGCGTCGGTGGCCTGGAGGCGGTGGATGATGTCGAGGACGACCTCGCCCTCGTTCACCTCGACCGTGTAGTCCTGGAGGTCGCCGCCGTTCTCGTCGCCCCGCCAGATGCGGAACTGCCTCTTGGTTCCCATCAGTTGCCCGCCTCCTCAGCGAGGGCGTCGAACTCCGCGAGCTCCTCGTCGGTCAGGTACTTGGCCAGCTCCGCCCGGTCGAAGAGGCCGATCAGCTCGGCCCGCATCTTCGGGAGTGGTTTGCGGGTCAACCGCACGGTGTCCCCGTCCAGCGCGCAGACCAGGTTCACCTGCCGCCACTTCGGCTCCATCGCCGGATAGTCCTCCCGGGTGTGCCCGCCGCGCGACTCCTGCCGCTCCAGCGCGGCCTTGGCGGTGCACTCCGAGACGACCAGCATGTTGCGCAGGTCCAGAGCCAGGTGCCAGCCCGGGTTGTAGCGCCGGCCACCGGCCGCGCTCACCTTGGCCACCCGCTCGCGCAGCTCGGCCAGCCGGCCCAGCGCGTCGGCCAGCTCGCCCTCCCGGCGGATGATGCCGACCAGATCCCCCATCACCGCCTGGAGATCCTGCTGGAGGACGTACGGGCTCTCGCCCGTGTCGCGCTGCAGCGGAGCCAGAGCGGTCTCCACCGCCGCCTCCACCGCGTCCACGCCCACCTTCGGCCGGGCGTCCAGCCCGTCGGCGTAGCTGGCCGCGTGCCCACCCGCGCGCTTGCCGAAGACCAGCAGGTCGGACAGGGAGTTGCCGCCCAGCCGGTTGGAGCCGTGCATACCGCCGGAGACCTCGCCGGCGGCGAAGAGCCCGCGTACGTGGCCGAAGGCGGCGCCCGAATCCGGGTCCACCTCGACGCCGCCCATCACGTAGTGGCAGGTCGGCCCGACCTCCATCGGCTCGGCGGTGATGTCGACGTCGGCCAGCTCCTTGAACTGGTGGTACATCGACGGCAGCCGCCGGCGGATCTCGTCGGAGGAGCGCCGGCTCGCGATGTCCAGGAAGACACCACCGGCGGGGGAGCCACGCCCCGCCTTGACCTCACTGTTGATCGCGCGGGCCACCTCGTCACGGGGCAGCAGCTCCGGTGGACGCCGGTTGTTGTCCGGGTCGGTGTACCAGCGGTCCGCCTCCTCCTCGGTCTCCGCGTACTGCTTGCGGAAGACGTCGGGGACGTAGTCGAACATGAACCGCTTGCCGTCGGAGTTCTTCAGGACGCCACCGTCACCACGCACCGACTCGGTGACCAGGATGCCCTTCACCGAGGGCGGCCAGACCATGCCGGTCGGGTGGAACTGGAGGAACTCCATGTTGATCAGCGTCGCCCCGGCGCGCAGCGCCAGCGCGTGCCCGTCCCCGGTGTACTCCCAGGAGTTCGACGTGACCTTGTAGGAGCGTCCGACGCCGCCGGTCGCCAGCACCACGGCCGGCGCCTCGAAGAGGATGAACTCCCCGGACTCCCGGTAGTAGCCGAACGCGCCGGCGATCCGGTCACCGTCGAGCAGCAGCTCGGTGATGGTGGTCTCGGAGAACACCTTGATCCGGGCGTCGTACGAGCCGAACTCCCGGTGGTCCTCCTGCTGGAGCGAGACGATCTTCTGCTGGAGGGTGCGGATCAGCTCCAGGCCGGTCCGGTCGCCCACGTGCGCCAGGCGGGGGTACTCGTGGCCGCCGAAGTTGCGCTGGGAGATCTTGCCGTCCTTGGTGCGGTCGAAGAGCGCACCGTACGTCTCCAGCTCCCAGATCCGCTGCGGCGACTCCTTCGCGTGCAGCTCGGCCATCCGGAAGTTGTTGAGGAACTTCCCGCCGCGCATGGTGTCGCGGAAGTGCACCTGCCAGCTGTCCCGGCTGTTCACGTTGCCCATCGCGGCGGCGGCGCCGCCCTCGGCCATCACCGTGTGCGCCTTGCCGAAGAGCGACTTGGAGATGATCGCGGTCTTCTTGCCGGCGAGCCGGGCCTCGATCGCCGCGCGCAGACCGGCGCCGCCGGCCCCGATGACGACGACGTCGTAGTGGTGTCGTTCGATACGAGTGGTAGTGGTCATGTCAGGGGCCCTTTAGTTGATGAACCGCAGGTCGGAGAACCAACCGGCCGCGAGCGCCATGATGTAGAAGTCGGCCAGCGCCAGGGTGCCGAGGGTGATCCAGGCGAGCTGCATGTGCCGGACGTTCAGGGCCGAGACGAACGTCCAGGCCTTGTACCGCACCGGGTGCTTGGAGAAGTGCTTGAGCCGGCCGCCGATGATGTGCCGGCAGGAGTGGCAGGAGATTGTGTACGCCCAGAGCATCACCACGTTGAGCACCAGAATGATGTTGCCCAGCCCGAAGCCGAAGCCCTTCGGCGAGTGGAAGGCGAGGATCGCGTCCCAGGTGTTGATCAGCGAGATGATCACCGCGGCGTAGAAGAAGTAGCGGTGCAGGTTCTGACCGAGCAGCGGGAACCGGGTCTCACCGCCGTACTCCTTGTGCCCGTCCGGCACGGCGCAGGCCGGCGGCGACAGCCAGAACGACCGGTAGTACGCCTTGCGGTAGTAGTAGCAGGTGAGCCGGAACAGCAGCAGGAACGGCAGCGTCAGCGCGGCGTCCGGGATGATCCACCAGCCGGGCAGGAACCGGCCGAAGTGCGACGCCCCCTCCACGCACCGCTCTGTCACGCACGGCGAGTAGAACGGGGTCAGGTAGTGGAAGTCGTCCACCCAGTACCACTTGTGCATGAAGACCCGGACCGTCGCGTACGCGACCCAGGCGCTCAGCCCGATCACGGTGATCAGCGGGGCGAACCACCAGCGGTCGGTACGCAACGTCTTCGCCGCGATGGCGGCGCGCGCCCGCGCTCCCCGCGGCCTCGTTGCCGTTGATGTCATTCGAGTCGTCTCCTCGACGGGCCCGTACGGGCGGGCTGATCTTCTCCGGTCGGCACGCGGACCGGCGAACCCGCACCCGCTGCCACGTCATGCGCACACCAACAACCACGCCGGATCGACCGGCGCAGCTAAGTGACACACGTTACGCCGATCTCTGCGAGCCGTCCGCGCAAGGGACCGTCCCGTGTGTCCGACCTGCGCAAAAGCCCTGGTACGCCGGTCAATGGCACGGTGTTGAAAAGATCACTGTCGGCCCGCCCGCTCAGCCGGAGGCACCCCCGGTGAAGTGCCAGGACGCCAGCCGCACCGGCGGCGCCGCCCACCACACACCGTCCACCCGGTCCGGTTGACGGACCGGCCGCCCGCCCAGCCCGAGCACCGCGCCCGGCCCCAGCGCCCGCGGGTACGACTCGGTGAACCGCAGATCGCGGACCGCCCGCACGACCGTGCCGTCCTCGACCAGCCAGACGCCGTTGCGGGTCAACCCGGTGACGACGAGGCTCTTCGGGTCGAGCACGCGGGTGTACCAGAGGTCGGTGACCAGCAGCCCCCGGCGTACGCCGGCGACCAGCGCGGCGGTGTCCGCGTCGACCACAGCGCCGGCCGCCGCGCCCGTGGTGCTCCGGCCCGTCGCGCTGGCCGGGCCGGCCGCCGCACCGGACATGCGCAGGTTGCGGGCCATCGGCCCCCAGGTGGCGCCACCGGCGACCGCGTGCCCGGTGGACTCCGCGCCCACCTCGGCGGCGGTGCGCCGGTCGTGCGCCACCGCGCGAGTGGTGCCCGCCTCGACCAGGGTCAGCGCCCGCCGGCCGGTGCCCTCGGCGTCGAAGGGCAGCCCCGACGCGCCCAGCGGGTCGTCCACCAGGGTCACCGCCCGGTCGAACTGCGCCGCCCCCGGCTCGGCGAAGGACTGCCGCTCGGCGTACCGCTTGCCGTTGAAGCCGTACCAGGAGAGGTTCTGCAACAGGTCCGCCACGGCGGCCGGCTCGAACACCACCTCGTAGCGCCCCGGCGGCAGCTCGACCGGGTCGGCCGCGGCCCGGGCCTTCGCCGCGGCCTGCCCGCCCAGTTCGGCGCCGTCGATGTCGGACAAGCGGTCGGCGCAGCGCCGGGCCACCCCGTCCGCGCCGGCCTGGCGCGCGATGCCGTCCATCGCCGCCTCCACCGAGCGGCCGTGCGCGGTGTGCCCGGCCGAGTTGGCGTACGCCGACGAGCGGTGCGCCGTGCGGCAGTAACCGGCGGTGCTGAGACCGCCGGCGGCGGCCACGAACGCGCGGACCCGGTCGGCCCGCTGATCCGGCTCGGCGTGCGCCGTGGCCTCGTCGACGGGCGGGGCGAGCGGCGCGGACGTGGGTGGGACCAGCCCCGGCCAACCCGGGTCAGGCGGGCAGAGCCGTGCCGCGGCCAGGGTGCGCTCGGCCAGCGCGCGCAACCCGTCGGCGGTGACGACGCTGCCGCTGCCGGCGGCGGTCCGCCCGTCGACGTGCACCCGCAGCCGGATGCCGACGGTCGACTCGGCGACGTTCTGGTGGATGGCCGAGTTGGCGAACCGGGTCAGCGCCAGGTCGGCGCGGGTCACCACCGCCTCGGCCTGCGCGGCCGGGCCGCCGAGACGCCGGACCAACTCGACGACCTGCCCGGCCAACTCCAGCTCGGTAGGCGCGCTCACGCCGGCACCCCTTTCGTTCGCGACTGCGGGGCTCGCAAACCCGGCTCACTCCTCGCGCTCACGCTGGCACCTCTTTCGTTCGCGACTGCGGGGCTCGCAAACCCGGCTCACTCCTCGCGCTCACGCTGACACCCCCACCCGGACGTTACGAAAGCGCGCCGGCGCCGCCGGATGGCCGGTGTGCCCGGTCTGGCCGGGCTGGCCCTTGCCGCAGTTGGGCGTACCCCAGGGCACCGTCTCGCCGGAGAGCATGTCCATCGACCGCCAGAAGAGCGGGCCGATCCCGGTGTAGGTGGGATTGCGCAGCATCCGCCCCCGCCGCCCCTTCTTGATCTCCCAGCCGACCTCGCAGCCGAACTGGAAGTTGAGCCGCTTGTCGTCGATCGACCACGACCGGTTGAGGTCCATCAGCACCCCGTCGTCGGTGGCCGCGATGATCTCGTCCAGCGTGTGCGGGCCGGGTTCCAGGCCCACGTTGGTCATCCGCACCATCGGCAACCGGGCCCACCCGTCGGCGCGCACGCTGCCGCCGTAGTCGAGGCTGGCCATGGCGGCCGAGTCCCGGCCGGCGAGCACGCCCACCCAGCGCCCGTCGCGGACCGCGTCCCGCTTGACCGCCGGGGAACCCTCGTCGTCGAAGCCGAAGCTGCCCAGCGCGCCCGGGATGGTCGGGTCGATGGTGATGTTCATCAGCTCGGAGCCGTAGCGCAGCGAGCCGAGCTGAGCCAGGTCCAGCCAGGACGTGCCGGCGAACGCGGCCTCCCAGCCGAGGATCCGGTCCAACTCGATGGCGTGCCCGACCGACTCGTGGATCTGCAGGGCCAACTGCTCGCCGCCGAGGATCAGATCCGTCTCGCCGGCGGGGCAGGGCGGCGCGGTGAGCAGCGCCCGGGACTCCTCGGCGATCTGCGCGGCGTGGGCGGCCAGGTCGAGCGACTCGACCAGCTCCCAGCCGGTGGTGCCGTACTGCCCGCGGTAGCTGGGCCAGGAGCGCCGCTGCGTCTCGCCGTCGCCGATGGAGGTGGCCGAGATGCCGCCGCCGCACTCGCGGATCCGCTGGTCGATCCGGTGGCCCTCGCTGGAGACGAACCACTTGGCGGTGTCCCAGATCTGGTACAGCCCCTCGGCCAGGTCGGCGCCGTGCTCGGCCATCGTGCGTGTCGCGCCGACCAGCAGGTCGCCCTTGTCCGACAGGGGCACCCCGAGCGGATCGATCTGACAGCCCGAGGACCAGCTCGCGGTGACCGCCTCGACCGGCACCAGATCGACCGGCGGACCGGGCACCCGCGCGCTCGCCGTGGCGATCCGGGCCGCGCGTCGGCCGGCGTCGCGGGCGGCCGCGTCAGAGAGATCGGGTACGGCGTGGAAGCCCCAGCTCGCCCCGACCAGCGCCCGGACGCCGAGCCCGATGCTCTCGTCCTGGGTCAGCTCCTCCACGTCGCCGTTGCGCGCGGTCATCGACTCGTAGCGGCGGTGCATCACCCGCGCGTCGGCGTACCGGGCGCCCGCGTCGAGGGCGGCCTGTACAGCGGCGGTGGCCGCGTCGAACTCGGTCATGCGACCGACCCTAGGCCAGCCGACCGACGTCCGTCAGGGGACGAGATCCTCGGGCTCCAACACCGTTGCGAGGGCGCCGACGATCGCCTGGTGCCGGACTGTCGGCGGCGGGCCGACGAGTAGTCCCCCGTCGAGGAGTTCGATCCGGCACGCCGTGACACCGAGGGCGAGGTAGTCCGACTCGGTCCAGGGCAGTCGGTGACCAAGAATTTCGGCAGGAATCACCCGCCCATTGCAGCTGAGGCCGCGCCACCGACGTCGCACGCGGCGTGTGAGCGGGGCATGAATGGCCATGGATGGCGAGGTGAGGGGTGTTCAGGGCCGATGCCGACTCGTTACGCTCGGGCCCGCTGACAGGTGCCGACTTTGTAGCTTATTTTCACCCTCGGGACTTTCCTGTAAGTTCTCTTCGTCACTGAGGGAGGCGGCCGTGGACAGCTCGGATCCGGCGCCGTCCGGGGAACCGGACGACCGTCCCACCGTGCCGGTGCAGCGCTCCGACCAGGACGCCTACCTGCGGGTGACCGACCTGCGGGTCCGGTTCGACACCGAGGACGGCGTGGTCCGCGCGGTCGACGGGGTGTCGTTCGCCGTCGAGCGGGGTCGCACCCTCGGCATCGTCGGCGAGTCCGGCTCGGGCAAGAGCGTCACCTCGCTGGCCATCCTCGGCCTGCACGACGCCAAGCGGACGACCATCACCGGCGAGATCTCCGTCGGCGGCCGGCAGTTGGTGGGCCTCGCAGACGAGGAGGTACGCCGGCTGCGCGGCCGCGACATGGCGATGATCTTCCAGGACCCGCTCTCCGCGCTGCACCCGTACTACACGGTGGGCCGGCAGATCGCCGAGGCGTACCGGGTGCATCACCCGGAGGCCAGCCGGCGAGAGGCCCGCCAGCGGACGGTGGACATGCTGGACCGGGTCGGCATCCCGCAGCCGGCGCGCCGCTTCGACCAGTACCCGCACGAGTTCTCCGGCGGCATGCGCCAGCGGGCGATGATCGCCATGGCGCTGGTCAACGACCCGGCCCTGCTGATCGCCGACGAGCCGACCACCGCGCTGGACGTCACCGTGCAGGCGCAGATCCTGGACCTGCTCGCCGACCTCCAGGCCGAGTTCCACTCCGCGATCATCCTGATCACCCACGACCTCGGCGTGGTCGGCCAGGTCGCCGACGAGGTGCTGGTGATGTACGGCGGTCGAGCCGTGGAGCGGGGCAGCGTCGAGCAGGTGCTCCGCACGCCGCAGCACCCGTACACCTGGGGGTTGCTCTCCAGCGTGCCGTCGCTGCACGGCGACGCGGACGCGGACCTGTTGCCGATCCGGGGCAACCCGCCCAGCCTGATCAACCTGCCGCCCGGCTGCGCCTTCCACCCGCGCTGCCGGTACGCGGACCGCCCCGGCGACCGGTCCCGCACCGAGGTGCCCGAGCTGCGCCCGGCAGGCCCAACCGGCGAAGCGGGCTCAGCCGGCCACCTGGTCGCCTGCCACCTGACCGCCGAGGAGCGCGCCACGCTCTACGCCGAGGACATCGCATCCGTGGGGGTGGCCCGATGACCGACCAGCCGCTGCTGCGGGTACGCGGCCTGACCAAGCACTTCCCGGTACGCCAGGGGTTGCGCTCCACCGGCCTGGTGCAGGCGGTCGACGGGCTCGACTTCGACGTGCAACCCGGCGAGACGCTCGGCCTGGTGGGGGAGTCCGGCTGCGGCAAGACCACCACCGGTCGGATGCTGGTCCGGCTGCTGGAGCCGACCGCCGGCAGCATCGAGTTCGCCGGGCGGGACATCACGCACGCCGGCCGGCGTGAGCTGCGCCCGCTGCGCCAGGACCTCCAGATCATCTTCCAGGACCCGTACGCCTCCCTGAACCCCCGGCACACCGTGGGCCGCATCGTGGCCATGCCCCTGCAGGTCAACGGGATCAAGCCGCCGGGCGGGATCAAGGCCCGGGTGCAGGAGCTGCTGGAGCTGGTCGGGTTGAATCCGGAGCACTACAACCGGTACCCGCACGAGTTCTCCGGTGGCCAACGCCAGCGCATCGGCATCGCCCGAGCGCTGGCCCTGCGGCCCAAGCTGATCGTCGCCGACGAGCCGGTCTCCGCGCTGGACGTCTCGATCCAGGCGCAGGTGGTCAACCTGCTGCGGGACCTGCAACGGGACCTCGGCCTGGCGTTCGTGTTCATCGCCCACGACCTGGCCGTGGTCCGGCACTTCTGCCAGCGGGTCGCGGTGATGTACCTCGGGCGGATCGTGGAGATCGGTGACCGGGCGGACATCTACGAGCGCCCGCAGCACCCGTACACCCGGGCGCTGCTCTCGGCGATCCCGGACGTCACCCGGCTCGGCCCGGGTGGCCGGATCCGGTTGAGCGGCGACGTGCCCACCCCGCTCGACCCGCCGTCGGGCTGCCGGTTCCGCACCCGGTGCTGGAAGGCGCAGGACATCTGCGCCACCCAGGAGCCGGCGCTGGTGCCGCGCGACGGCGGCAACCAGGCCACCGCGTGTCACTTCCCCGAGGCCGTGGGCGCGAGCTTGCTAGCGGAAGGGGCCCCCGCGGGGGATGCTGCCGGCGCGATCGTCGAGGAGGTGTCGCCGTGAGCCTGTCCCCGGTGGAGGGTGTGGCGCTGGCCGAGATCGAGTCCAGCGCGGACGCGGGCGGGCCCGCGGTGAAGGGTGTCGTCGGTCGTTCGCCCGGTCAGCTCGCGTGGCTCCGGCTGCGGCGCGACCGGACGGCCATGGTCAGCGGTGTGCTGCTGATCTTCTTCATGGTGCTGGGGCTGGCCGCGCCGCTGATCGAGATGGTCTACGGGATCGGCCCGCGTGAGCAGTTCCAGAACCTGCTGGACGGCTTCGGCATGCCGCTGGGCTACGCCGGTGGGGTCACCGGCGAGCACTGGTTCGGCCTGGAGCCGGGGCTGGGCCGGGACATCTTCATCCGGTTGATCTACGGGTTGCGGACGTCGCTGTTCATCGCGTTCGCCGCCGCGTTGATCACCGCGACGATCGGGGTCGTGCTCGGGGCGCTCGCCGGTTACCTCGGCGGCTGGCTCGACGCGGTGATCAACTGGATCACCGACCTGACCCTGGCCATGCCGTTCCTGATCATCGCGCTGGCCCTCACGCCCACCATCACGCTGCGCTTCTACGGCGAGCGGGGGCAGGTGTCGTCCGCCTTCGGGGTGGGCGTGCTGATCGGCGTCTTCGCCATCTTCGGCTGGACCAGCACGGCCCGACTCGTACGCGGGCAGGTGATCGCGCTGCGTGAGCGGGAGTTCGTGGAGGCGGCGAAGGCCAGCGGCGCCGGGCTGGGGCACATGCTCTTCCGGCAGTTGCTGCCGAACATCTGGGCGCCGATCCTGGTCTCCTTCTCCCTGGCGGTGCCGCAGTTCATCACCAGCGAGGCCGCGCTCTCGTTCATCGGCGTCGGCCTCAGTGACGAGACGCCGAGCTTCGGCCGGATGATCTACCGCAGTCTGGACTTCCTCCAGACCGACCCGGCGTACGTGTTCTTCCCGGGCATCACGATCTTCGCGCTGGTGTTCGCCTTCAACCTCTTCGGCGACGCGTTGCGTGACGCGCTCGACCCGAAGTCGTCCCGGTAGGGGTTTCCCATGGCGCGATTCCTGATCAAGCGACTCTTCTCGGCCACGCTGACGCTCTTCGCGGTGAGCGTGCTGACCTTCCTGATGTTCTTCGCCCTGCCGCGTGACCCGGTCACCGGCATGTGCCCGAAGAACTGCAGCCCGGAGCGGCTGGAGCGGGTCCGGACCGAGCTGGGCCTCAACGACCCGCTGATCAGCCAGTACGCCGGCTACATGAAGGGCATCGTCATGGGGCGGGACCTGGGCAGCGCCCAGGGCGGCCGGTGCGACGCGCCCTGCCTGGGCTGGTCGTACGTCACCAACGAGGCGGTCTCGGACACCATCGCCCGGGTGCTGCCGGTGACGCTGAGCATCGTGATCCCGGCGGCCATCCTCTGGCTGCTGCTCGGGGTGGGTCTGGGCATGGTCTCCGCGCTGCGCCGGGGCACCTGGCTGGACCGGCTGGCGATCGGCTTCTCGCTGACCGGCGCCTCGTTGCAGCTCTACTTCGTGGGCGCGGTGCTGCTGCTGGTGTTCGTCTACAACCTGCGGTTGCTGCCGGTGCCGAGCTACACCTCGATCTTCGACAATCCGGCGAAGTGGGCCAGTGGGCTGGTGCTGGCCTGGGTCGCGTTGGCCTTTCTCTTCTCGGCCATCTACGCCCGACTGTCCCGGGCGCAGATGCTGGAGACACTGTCGGAGGACTTCGTCCGCACCGCGCGGGCGAAGGGCCTGGCAAAACCCAAGGTGTACGGGCGACACGCGCTGCGCGCGGCGATCACGCCGGTGGTGACGATCGCCGGCCTGGACGTCGGCGGCGCGCTCGGCGGCACGGTCATCACCGAGACCACCTTCGGCATCCAGGGGCTGGGTCGCACGGCGGTGGACGCGGTGCGCTCGGGCGACCTGCCCACCATCATGGCCACCGTGCTGATCGCGGCCGTCTTCGTGGTGCTGGCGAACGTGCTGGTGGACCTGCTCTACGCGGCCATCGACCCCCGGGTCCGGCTGCGCTGAGCCGGCGGCCGACCGGCGTGTCCACCAGCCCGGTCGGCGGCGAAAGTTATCGACAACTGTTACACAATTCGTAGGTTTTCTTCTTTACGATCCTCGAGACGTCGGCGGTTCTCGCCCCGACGGACCGCACGGCACATTGATGAAGGAGGTACTTCATGCGACCACGCGTGGCGGCCGCCGTAGGCGGCGCGATCGCTCTGGTTGTGGCATTGGGTGCGTGCTCGGAGAACACGGGCGAGGGCACCACGGTGGACACCGAGCGGCAGCAGACCGGGGTCATCGCGAGCGACCCCAAGGACTCCAAGGGCCCTGCCGCCGAGGTGAGCGGGGCACAGAAGGGCGGCACGTTCACCATCATCCGGGAGTCGCCGATCTCCCACCTCGACCCGCAGCGGACGTACTCGTTCGCGGGCCTGATGGCGAACCCGCTCTTCGCCCGCTATCTGACCACCTGGAAGGACGACGGCAAGGGCGGCCTGGTTCTCGTCGGCGACCTGGCCGAGACGCCGGGCACCAACGTCAACAAGGACTGCAAGGTCTGGGAATTCAAGATCAAGGACGGGGTGAAGTTCGAGGACGGCCGCCCGATCACCTCCAAGGAGATCGCGTACGGCATCGCCCGCTCCTTCGACCCGGACCTCTCCGGCGGCCCGACCTACCTCCAGGAGTGGCTGGCCGACAGCCCGCAGTTCGACACCAAGTGGGACTTCAAGAAGAACAAGACGTCGCTGCCGCCCGGGCTGACCACGCCGGACGAGAAGACCTTGCGCTTCGAGTTCGCCAAGGCCCGCTGTGACCTGCCGTTCGCGGTCTCGCTGCCGACCACCGCGCCCCTGCCGCCGGACAAGGACACCGGCGTCGACCTGGACAAGCAGCCGTTCTCGTCCGGCCCGTACAAGATCGCCAAGAACCAGGTCGGCGTGCAGATCACCCTGGACCGCAACCCCAACTGGGACCCGAACACCGACCCGGTCCGGCACCAGTACCCGGACCAGTTCGTCTGGACCTTCGGCCCGACCGCGGACGCCGCCAACAACCGGGTGATCGCCGACAACGGCGCCGACCAGAGCGCGCTCGCCTTCAACGCCGTGCCCGCCTCGTTGGTCGCCAAGGTGGCCGGGGATGCCTCGCTGAAGTCGCGCAGCATCCTCTCGCCGACCCCGAGCGCCAACCAGCTGGTGATCAACAACCAGCGGGTCAAGGACCTCAAGATCCGGCAGGCGCTCAACTACGCCATCGACCGGGAGGGCCTGATCAAGGCGCTCGGCGGCCAGACCGTCGCCGCGCCGCTGACCACGCTGATGCCGCCGGCCACCATCGGCTACAAGGCGTACGACGCGTACCCGGCGGGGGCCAACGGCGACGTCGCCAAGGTCAAGGAACTGCTCGGCGGGCAGACGCCCGCGCTGGTCCTCGGTGTCGCCGACAACACGACCGAGCAGCAGATCGGTGCCCAGCTCAAGGCCAACCTGGAGCGGGCCGGCTTCAAGATCACGTTGCGGAACATCTCGGACGACGCGAAGCTCGACGAGATCAAGAAGAAGGACAACCCCTGGGACCTGTACATCGGTAACTGGGCGGCGGACTGGCCGAGCGGCGCCTCGATCCTGCCGGTGCTCTACGACGGCCGCACCATCAAGGCCGAGGGCAACAGCAACCAGTCCTACTTCAACGACCCGACGATCAACGCCGAGATGGACCGGATCTCGGCCCTGTCCGCGGCCGAGCAGGGTCCGGAGTGGGCCAAGCTCGACGAGCGGATCATGAAGGAGCACGCGCCGGTGGTGCCGCTCTTCGTCGACGTGGCCTACAACGTGCACGGGTCCAAGGCCGGCGGAGTCTTCATCTCCAGCGTCTTCGGCTACGCGTCGTTCGTGAACGCGCACGTCAAGCCGTAGGTAACACCGCAGGCAGGCAAGGGTCCCCTCCCGACAGCGCCGTCGGGAGGGGACCCTTGTCGTCTCCACCCAACAGTTGACGGCGCGATCCGGGCAGCTCGTATCGACGTCCGCCGAGGTGACGGCCCGGCTCGGCCTCGCCGCGTTCCTGGCAGTGCGTGAAGTCCCGTAAAACCTCCGGTACCGCGTCGAATACGGGGCGAGCCGTTCGTAGAACAGCTGAGAGGCGGTCGCAGGAGACCGCCGGGACAAGGGAGCCATGGGATGACCCGGTACCTGATCTCGTTCAGTGAAGGCTCGATGGACCACATCCCCGACGAGGACTGGGCTGACGTGGGCAAGGCCTCGCACGCCGTCGTCCAGGACGCCTTCACCGCCGGCGTGTGGGTGTTCGGCGCCGGACTCGAACGCCAGAGGGCGAGCGTCGTGGCCACGGACGGGACGGTCACCGACGGCCCGTACCCGGAGACCAGGGAGGTCATCGGCGGGTTCTCGGTCATCGACGTGGCCTCACGCGAGGAGGCCTTGGAGTGGGCTGCCAAGATTGCCGTCGCCTGCCGCTGCGCGCAGGAGGTCCGGGAGCTCATGCCCGACGCCGAACAGGACGCGATGCTCCGCCAGGCCAACTGGCGAGGGTGACACCCCACATCGACTGATCCGGGTGACTGACGTTGGACGATGACGCCGCCGACGGGGCGGCCATCGTCCAACAGATCTTGGACAGTTTCCGTCAGTCGCGAACGGAAAGTGTCCAAGATTCACGAACGCGGAGGGGCCGGTGGCGCTGGCTTCCGGTCGAACACCGTGCGGCGCGCCTGATCGACCCCGCCCGCGCCCGCCTCAAGACGGGCGACCGCGACGCGGCGGTTTGCCCTGGGGTTCCGCCAACGCGACGGTTCATCCCAGATGGGTACGGAGGAAGTCCAGCTCCAGGGGGAGCAGGCGTTCGGCCGTGCCGTTCGCGGCCATGTGGGTGGCGCCGGTCAGCGGCAGCACGGCGTGCGGCCGGCCGGTGTTCAGCAGGGCCGCCGAGAGCCGGAGCGTGTGCGCGGCCACCACGTTGTCGTCGGCCAGGCCGTGCACCAGCAGCAACGGCCGGGCCTGGTCCGGGCCGGTGACCGGCTCGGCGGCCAACTCGACCAGCGAATGGTGGGCGTAGATGTCCGCCCCGTCCTCCGGCATCCCGAGGTAGCGCTCGGTGTACGCGGTGTCGTACAGCGCCCAGTCGGTCACCGGGGCGCCGGCGATCCCGCATCGGAACAGCTCCGGGTGACGCAGCACCGCCAGCCCGGCCAGCCAGCCCCCGAACGACCAGCCGCGCACCCCCATCCGGCCCAGGTCGAGGTCGGGATGCTTGTCGGCGAGCGCGGTCAGCGCGTCGATCTGGTCGGTCAGGATCACGTCGGCGACCCGCCGGTGGATCGCCTTCTCGAACGAGGGTGCCACCCCCGGCGTACCCCGGTTGTCGATGGTGACCACCGCGAACCCGGCGTCGGCCCACCACTGCCGCTCCAGCCACGCGGCCCGGGCCGCCACGACCTCCTGGTGCCCCGGCCCGCCGTAGATGTCCAGCAGCACCGGCAGTCGCCGGCCCGTCACGTGGTTGTCCGGGTAGAGCACCGCCGCCGGCAGCCGCCGGTCGGTCACCCGCTCCAGCAGCGGCAACGGCGAATATGGCGGGGTGGCGGCCAACGACCGCAGCTCGGCAAGCTCCTGGTCGCCGCGGCGGACCGTCCACCGCACCCCGGCGTGGTCCAGCGAGGCGACCCCGACCGCCAGCACGTCCCCGCCGACGGCGGCGGTGTGCCAACCGGAGTCGGTGGTGAGCCGGCGGGCGTCCACCCCACCGCCGATGGTGGTGCGGACCCGGAACAGGTGCCGCTCGCTCGGCTCGCCGTCGCTCGCCTCGACCAGGAGGTCGGCTGGGCCGGTGCCGGCGGGCAGCCGACCCACCACCCGCCGCACGTACAGCGACGGCGGGGTGAGCAGGGTGCCGTCGGCGAACAGGCACCGCGCGTCGTACCCGTCGTGGGCCAGTTCGCCACCGACCAGCACGCGGCCGTCCGGCAGGTGCGCCGGTGTGCCGGCGATCGGTTCCACCCAGCGCGGATCGGCCAGCTCGGCGTGCACCTGCGTCTCACCGGTCCGGGGGTCCACCGCCAGCACCAGCCCGTGCTGCTGCGAGCGGCGCAGCACGGTGATCAGCGGGCTGCCCTCGCCCCAGCTGACCCCGGTCAGGTACGGGTAGGTCTCCCGGTCCCAGTGCACGTCGACCCAGCCGTCGTCCAGGTCCAACAGGTGCAGGCTGACCTCCGCGTTCGGCCCACCCGCCCGGGGGTACGCGACAGCGGTCGGTGGGCTCGACGGCTCGGCCGGATCGTGCAGGTGCCAGCGGTCCAGCCGGGACTCGTCGACCCGGGCCGCGAGCACCGAGCCGCCGTCCGGCGCCCACCAGTAACCCCGGAACCGCCCGAACTCCTCGGCCGCGATGTGCTCGGCCAACCCCCAGCTCACGCCGGCGTCCTCACCGGCCAGCAGGGTGTCGGTGCCGTCCGCGTCGATCACCCGCAGCTCACCCCGGCGGGCGCCCTCGGCCGCGTCGGTCACGTACGCCAGCCGCCGCCCGGTCGGGTCCGGCCGTGGGTCCAGCACCGGGCCGACGGTGGCCACCTCGACCACGTCGCCGTGCACCAGGTCGGCCCGGAACAGCCGGCCCGCCAGCGCGAACACCGCCACCCGGCCGGCGGCGTCCAGCGCGTACGAGCCGATGCCGGCGGCGCTGAGCCGCAGCCGCTCGCGTAGCGCGCGCTCACCGGGGGAGAGGGCCCGGGGGTCGCTGTCGGCGCCCAGCAGGGTGGCCGGGTCGGCGACCAGCCGCTCCTCGGCGGTGGCCACGTCCAGCAGCCAGAGCGCGTCCGCCGGATCCTCCGGGCCGGCGGAGCGCAGGAAGATCACTCGGGAGCCGTCCTCGGCCACGGTGACAGCACGCGGCGCGCCGTGGCTGAACCGGCGGGTGCGGGCGGCCAGCTCCGGAAAGTCCACAGCCCAAATCGTAGAGCCGTGCCCGGCGTGATGTGGCCGACCTGGGCGGACGCGTTGGCGGCTGCCGACCGGAACCGCCAGTTAGAGTGACCGTCGTGACGATCCTGCCCGACCGCCGCCTGCTGCTGGTCCACGCGCACCCCGACGACGAGTCGATCGGCACCGGCTCGACGATGGCCCACTACGCCGCCGCCGGCGCGCACGTCACGCTGGTGACCTGCACCCTCGGCGAGGAGGGCGAGATCCACGTACCGGCTCTGGCGCAGCTCGCCGCCGCCGAGGCCGACCAGCTCGGTGGGTACCGGATCGCCGAGCTGGCTGCCGCGTGCGCCGCGCTCGGCGTCGCCGACCACCGCTTCCTCGGCGGCGCCGGCCGCTACCGCGACTCGGGGATGATGGGGCTCGCGACCAACGAGCACCCCCGCGCCTTCTGGCAGGCCGACCTGGACGAGGCCGCCGGGCACCTGGTGGAGATCATGCGGGAGGTACGCCCGCAGGTCTTGATCACGTACGACCCGAACGGCTTCTACGGCCACCCCGACCACATTCAGGCGCACCGGGTGGCGATGCGCGCCGTCGAGCTGGCCGCCGCCGAGGGCTGCGCCCCCGCCAAGGTCTACTGGACGGCCATGCCGCGCAGCGTGCTGGAGGCCGGCCTCACGCACTTCGCCGAATCCTCGGACAACCCGTTCGCCGGCATCGAGGACATCGCCGACCTGCCCTTCGGTACCCCCGACGACGAGATCGCCGCCCGGATCGACGCGACGGACCAGCACACCGCGAAGGAGGCCGCCATGCGGGCACACGCCACGCAGATCCCGGCCACCTCCTGGCTCTACTCGATCGCGGGCAACTTCGGGGGCGAGTTCATGGGCGTGGAGTTCTTCACGCTCGCGGTCGGTGAGAAGGGCCCGGGCGCCGGCCCGTACGGCTGGGAGGACGACCTCTTCGCCGGGCTGCCTGACGAGAGCGCCCCGGACCGGCTTTCGGTCGCCGGGGCCGGTCTCCGGTGAGCCTGCCCGCCGCCCCGATGTCGGTCGTGAAAGGCCAGGACGCCCCGCCTCCGGCGGGGCCGCCTCCGCGCCTGCTGGACCTGGGTCTGCGGCTGGCCGGCGCGATCGTCGTGGTGCTGGCCGGGGTGCTGACCGGGGTGCTGGAGCTGCTGCTCTCCACGGTTCGCGTCGGCGGGCAGCTGATCGGCGTGTCGGCGCTGCTCGCCGTCGGGGCCAACATCGCGCTGAGCTGGTTCGCGCACGAGGCGGTCGGCCGCCGGTGGGCGGTGGCGCTGCCCGCGGTGCCGTGGTTCGTGCTGATGGCGGTGGCCTCGGTCCGGACCAGCGAGGGCGACCTGCTGCTGGCCGGCGACAACTGGGTCGGCCTGGCCATGATCGTGGCCGGTGCGATGACCTTCGCGGTGATGGGCTTCCGGCAGATCCTCGCCCCTACGCCCACACTCGGCGGCTGATGACGCCACCCAGGTACGGGTGGTAGATATTCCTGCCAGGGATGAGGCCCCGCAACGGGGCGTACGGCAGGAGGTCGTGCGATGGACGGACGGTGGCGTGACGTCGGGGTGCTCGCCGGAGCGCTGTTCGCGGTCAACGTGGTCGCCCGGCTGATCATCCGGCTCTGGTTCGACGGTGACGACACCGTCGCCGACCGGGTGACGCTGGCGATGTTCGTGGTGATCGGGCTGATCCTGGTCGTGGTCGCCTTCCGCTGGGGGCGTCGTCGGCCGCTGGCCGCCTGGGCGGGCGACGTGACGGTCGCGGTGCTGGTGGCGATGGCCCTGACCGTGCTGGTCGGGCCGCTGCTCGTCGGTTACAACCCGTTCGCCGACGGGGCGGGCACGTTCTTCGCCCAGATCTGGCTCTACCTGCTCGCCAGCGGCGCCGGGGTGCTGATCGGGTACCTGGTGCTCACCGCGCTCGGGCTCGATCACCGCTCGCAGCAGCTCAAGCGGTACGCCGAGGTCAAGGCCGCCAAGCCGCGCCGGGTCGTCCGCCGCTGACCACCGCCGGCCGACCCGGGCGCGCGCCGGCCAGGCTGGGCGCGTGCCGACCAGGCCGAGCGTGTGTCGACGGGTCGTGCGTGTTGCGACGGGTCGTGCGCGTGCCGACGGGTCGTCCGCGTGCTGGGCGGGCCGTCCGTGGGTTGATCCACTCGCTTTCGCCGATATGGCGGTATCCCGGGCCGTTGGACACCCCGATATCGGCGAAGTCGAGTCGATCAAGCCGCAGGGCATCCGCCGCCGCGGTCGGTGCGCGGCGGAGGTCGGTGTGCGGTGGAGGTCGGTGTGCGGCGGCGGTCGGGGTCAGTGTGGGGCGACCCGGGTCAGGTACGTGTGGTGCGTGGTGAACCCGAGCCGCTGGTAGAGCGCGACCGCCGCCGTGTTGCGTTGCTCGACCTGGAGGAAGGCGTGCGTGGCGCCGGCCGAGCGGCCCCAGTCGGCCAGCGCCGCGATCACCGCCCGCGCCAGCCCCTGACGGCGCGCCTCGGGCAGCACCTCGACGAGGCTCAGCCCCAGCCAGCGGCCCTGGCCGGTCACCGTGCCCCGGCCGATCGCCACCAGCGTGCCGTCGGCGTACGCGTGCGCGAAGCGGACCTGGTCCACGGCGGTGAGCACGTGCCGGGCGGCGTCCGGAAGGCCGCCCTTGCGACCTGCGGCGATGGCGAGCCACGCCGCGGACGGCGCGGCCACCAGCTCCATGTCGGCTCCCGGGACCGGTTCAGCGCCGGCTCCGGAGGTCGGTTCGACGTCCGCCCCGGTGACCGGCTCGACGCCGGCTCCCGCGACGGCTGATCCGTTCCTGGCGACCGCCGTGTCCTGGGCGGGCAGGGGAAGCGGCGCGGTCTGCACGAGGGTCGGCGGGCGGCTGCCCCAGCCGCGGCTGTCCAGCTCGGCGCCGACCGGCGCGGCGAGCGGCAGCGGCGTGTTGATCAGCGCCGGTTGGCCCTGCTCGGCGTACCAGCGCTCGACCGCGTCCACCGCCGCCGGCAGCGGCCGGTCCGGGTCGCCGATCGGCAGCGCCGAGTTGGCCCGCCCGGTCCAGCCGTCGGCGGACCGCAGCAGCCAGTCGCCGAGTCGACCCCGCGTCGGTGCCGGCCAGGCCTCGTCGGCCGCCCGCTCGAGCGCCACCACCGCGGCGGCGGTCGGTCGGCGGGTCGGCGGCACCCGCTTGGCCCGGTGCACCTGCGCCACCGGGACCCGCAGCTGGCCCTGCGCGGTGGCCAGCGTGAGATGAGTCTCGCTCAGCTCCACCAGCTCGCCGAGGGCATCCGAGAAGAGCGGGCGGCCTTCGCGAATCCCCACAATCCGGCGGACCACTATCCGGTGTCCCACATCCTGCTGTCGGAGCACGATCGACCCCCTCCCCGGCGAGATACTAGGCTCTAACCGTCGCGGGAGATCGCGGCGTGTCTTGCGGAGGAGAAGACCGGTGACCTACATCATCGCCGAGCCGTGCGTGGATGTGCTCGACAAGGCATGTATCGAGGAATGCCCGGTCGACTGCATTTACGAGGGCAACCGGATGCTCTACATCCACCCCGACGAGTGCGTCGACTGTGGTGCCTGTGAGCCCGTCTGCCCGGTGGAGGCGATCTTCTACGAGGACGACGTCCCGGAGCAGTGGAAGGACTACACCGGCGCCAACTACGAGTTCTTCGAGGACCTGGGCTCGCCCGGTGGCGCCTCGAAGATCGGCAAGGTGGAGAAGGACGCCACCTTCGTCGCCGCGCAGCCGCCGCGCGGCGAGGGCCACTGAACGGGCCCGCGCCGGTCTCGTCGCGGCTGCCCGAGTACACCTGGGACACCCTGGCCGCCGCGGCCACCCTGGCCGCGGCGCACCCAGAGGGCCTGATCAACCTCTCCATGGGTACGCCGGTCGACCCGGTGCCCGAGGTGATCCGGCAGGCGCTGGCCGACGCGTCCGACGCTCCCGGCTACCCGCTGACCGCCGGCACCCCGGCGTTGCGGGACGCGATCGCGGCGTGGGTCGCCCGGGCCTGTGGCGCCGGGGTCGATGGTCTCGGTGTGCTGCCGACCATCGGCTCCAAGGAACTGGTCGCCTGGCTGCCGACCCTGCTCGGCATCGGTCCGGGTGACGTGGTGGTGGTGCCGTCGATCGCCTATCCCACGTACGAGGCGGGGGTCCGGCTGGCCGGAGCCACCGTGGTCCGGGCCGACTCGCTCACCGCGGTCGGGCCGACCTCCCGGGTCCGGCTGGTCTGGGTCAACTCGCCCGGCAACCCGACCGGGCGTGTGCTGCCCGCGGCGCACCTGCGCAAGGTGGTCGACTGGGCCCGGGAACGCGGCGCGGTGGTGGCCAGCGACGAGTGCTACCTGCCGCTCGGCTGGTCGGCCGAACCGGTCTCGGTGCTGTCCCCGCAGGTCTGCGGCGGCAGCTACGACGGGGTGCTCGCGGTGCACTCGCTCTCCAAGCGGTCCAACCTCGCCGGCTACCGGGCCGGGTTCGTGGCCGGTGACCCGGCGCTCGTCGCCGAGTTGCTGAAGGTCCGTAAGCACGCCGGCATGATCGTGCCCGCGCCCGTGCAGGCGGCCATGGTGGCCGCACTGCAGGATCAGCGGCACGCCGACGAGCAGCGGGAGCGCTACCGCGCCCGGCGTGCGGTGCTGACCGCGGCATTCACCGGCGCCGGCTTCACGGTCGAGCACTCGGAGGCCGGCCTCTACCTCTGGCTCACCCGTGGTGAGGACTGTTGGGAAACGGTCGACTGGCTGGCCCGACGGGGCATCCTGGTCGCGGCCGGCGTCTTCTACGGCCCCACCGGGAACCAGCACGTCCGGGTGGCGCTGACCGAGTCCGACGAGCACGTCGCCGCGGTCGCCGACCGGCTGCGGGCCTGACCCCGGGCGACCGGCCATGACCGACGGCGGGACCACCCGGTACGCCGGAGTGCGGGCGGCGGTGGTCGGCACCGGTCTGATCGGCGGCTCGGTGCTGCTGCGCCTGGCCGACGCCGGCCTGGACGTGGCCGGTTGGGATCCCGACCCGGCGACCCGTGCGCAGGCCCGAGCCCGGGGCGTGGCCGCACCCGACACGCTCGAGGAGGCCGTGGCCGGCCGGGACGTGGTCTTCCTCGGCGGTCCGTTGCCCACCCTGCCCCGGACGTTGGCCCGGGTCGCCGCCGCCACCGCGTCGGGCTGCGTGCTCACCGACGTCGGCAGCACCAAGGTCGAGGTGGCCGAGGCGGCCGACCGGCTCGGGCTCACCGACCGGTTCGTGCCCGGGCACCCGATGGCCGGCGCGGAGTCCGCCGGCCTGGGCGCCGCCTCCACGACGTTGCTGGCCGGTGCCGCCTGGGTGCTGTGTCCGGCGCCCGGCGCCGCGACGGCCGGCTTCCGCTGGTTGACGGGGCTGTTGGTGGAGCTGTTCGGTGCCCGGGTGGTGCCGATGTCCGCGTCGGCGCACGACTCGGCGGCCGCGCTCGCCTCGCACGTGCCGCACCTGCTCGCCGGCGCGCTGGCCGGGGCGGCGCAGCGGGCGCCGCTGCGCGACGCGGTGCTGGCGCTCGCCGCGGGCAGTTTCCGGGACGGCACCCGCGTCGCCGGCACCCCGGCGGAGCGGACCGCCAACATGCTGCTCGGCAACCGCGCCCGGGTGCTGCACGAGTTGGCCGACGTGAGCGCGTTCCTGGACGGGCTGGCCGCCGCGCTGCGGGCCGGCGACGCGGCGGCGCTCACCGCCCGGTACGCGGAGGCCGCCGCCGCCCGGTCGGCGCTGCTCGACCGGCGGTACGCCACGCGGGACCGGACGTTCCCGGCCGACGGTGATCATGCCGCCGAGGTGACCTGGCTGCGGGAGTTGGGCGACGCCGGTGGCCACCTGACCGGGTGCCGGGTCGACGCCGGCACCGTCGCCTACACGGCACGGCTTCCGGTGACTGACTAGGCTCAGGGGCATGGCGGCAGACGGCCCGGTGGTGCAGGTGCGCGGCGAGGCGTACCGGGAGGTGCCGCCCGAACTGGCCCGGTTCGCGGTCACCGCGACGGCCCGGGACCGCGATCGCGAGGCCACGCTGACCCGGCTGGCCGAGCGCGCCGCCGCCGTCCGGGTGCTGCTCGACAGCTCCGAGCCGGTCGTGGCCCGGCGGGAGACCGGCGACCTGCGGGTCCGACCGGAGACCCGGCGTTCGGGCGAGCGGGTGGTGGCCTGGCACGGCAGCGTCACCACCACGGTCACCGTCACCGACTTCACCGCCCTCGGTGAACTGATGCTCCGGCTGGCCGACCAGGACCAGGTCGAGGTGGCCGGTCCCTGGTGGGAGCTGCGCCCGGACAGCCCCGCGCACCGCGAGGCGCGGCACGCCGCGATCACCGACGCGCTGCTGCGCGCCCGGGAGTACGCCGAGGCGCTGGGCGCGCGGGTCACCGCGCTGATCGAGCTGGCCGACGCCGGCCCGGGCGACCGGCCGATGTTCGCCCGGGCGGCGTACGACGGTGGCGGCGGCGGGCCGGAGCTGGAGCTGGAGCTGGACCCTCAGCCACAGACCGTGCAGGCGGCCGTGCAGGCGCGGTTCACCATCAGCGACCCGGTTCTCGGCTGATGCCGCCGGCCCGGGTGCTCTCGGTCGACGAGCTGGTCGCGCGTGCGCGGACGCTGGCTGAGGCCGGTCCGCGGCAGCTGCTGGGCATCGCCGGCGCGCCGGGCGCCGGGAAGTCCACGCTGGCTGAACAGATCGTTGCCGGGGTCGGTCCGACCGCCCGGCTGGTGCCGATGGACGGCTTCCACCTGGCGCAGTCGCAGCTGGTCCGGCTGGGGCGCGCCGATCGCAAGGGCGCGGTGGACACCTTCGACGCCAACGGGTATGTCTCGCTGCTGCGCCGACTGCACCGGCTGGAGCCGACCTCGGTCTACGCGCCGGAGTTCCGCCGGGACCTGGAGGAGCCGGTGGCCGGGGCGATCGAGGCGCCGCCGTCGGTCCGGCTGGTGGTGACCGAGGGCAACTATCTGCTGCTGCCGGACTTCCCGTGGCAGGAGATCCGGTCCCTGCTCCACGAGGCCTGGTTCCTCGATCTGGACGCCGAGCTGCGGCAGCGCCGGCTGACCGCGCGGCACGAGGCGTTCGGGCGGTCGCCGGAGCAGGCGCGGGCCTGGGCGCTGGGCACCGACGAGGCGAACGCCTCTCTGGTCACGGGCACCGCCGGCCGCGCCGACCTGGTGGTCCGCCTGCCTGAGCCGCCTTCGCCCTGACCCGCGCTGGCCCCGGCGACCCGGCAGAACGGGCCGCTCGCGTCGCCTCGGGGCTGTGCTGATCAGTCCAGCTGACGGACCGGCCGGGCCGGGTTGCCGACCGCGAGCACGTTGGCGGGCAGGTCCCGGGTCACCACCGCGCCGGCGCCGACGACGGTGTTCGCGCCGATCGTCACCCCGGCCAGCACGATCGCGCCACCGCCGAGCCAGACGTTGTCGCCGATGGTGATCGGCTTGGCCGCTTCCCACTTGTCGCGGCGCGGCCCGGCTTCCACCGGGTGCGTCGGGGTGAGCAACTGCACGTTCGGTCCGACCTGGACGTCCGCGCCGAGGGTGATCGCGGCGACGTCGAGGAACACCGCGTTGTAGTTGACGAAGCTGCGTGGCCCGATCCGGATCTGCCAGCCGTAGTCGCAGTAGAACGGTGGGCGGATCCAGGTGCCGTCGCCCAGTTCGCCGAGCAGCTCGCGCAGCGCTGCGAGGCGAGCCTCCTCGTCGGTGGCCGAGCTGGTGTTGAAGCGTTCCATTCGCCGGGCGGCCTGGTCCAGGTCAGCGACGATCTCGGGATCGTCGGCCAGGTACGGCTCGCCGGCGAGCATTCGGTCCTTCATGGAAGTCACCCGCTCGATGATGCCGTTCCGACCGGGTAGGGGTTGGCTGGTCCGTCATTTTTTGGACTTCCTTATGCATACGCGGTATGCAACTCTGACGGTGGTCAATGCGTCTCTATCCGTAACGACGCTCCATCGAGGAGGATCCGTTGCATCGAAGCAGCAGAATGGCCGCCGCCGCCGTGGTCGCCCTCATGCTGGGCAGTCCGGCAGTCGCCGTGGCAGCCCCGCCGACCACCGCCACCAGCCCGGACGCCGTCGGGCGCACCTCGACCGACGCCGCGTCTCCGACCACCACCGTCACCCTGCTCACCGGGGACCGGGTCACCGTCACCGGGTCCGGGTCCGCCGCCGTGCGTCCCGGCCCCGGGCGTACCGACATCCGCTTCCTCACCACCCGCGACGACGGCCACCTCACGGTGCTGCCGCAGGACGCCCTGCCACTGATCCGCGACGGCCGGGTCGACCGGCGGCTGTTCGACGTGACCGGGCTGATCGCCGCCGGGTACGACGACGCCCGCAGTGACCATCTGCCGGTGCTGGTGACCGGCGACGCGGGCGCCCGCCGGAGCGCCGCCGCTCCCGCCGGGTTGACCGTCACCACACAACTGCCGGCCATCGGCGGTGTCGCCGCGAGGGCGGACAAGCAGCGGGTCGCGGCGGTCTGGACGGCGCTCACCGGCGCCGGCGCCCGGGTCGGCACGGCGGGGGGTGCCGACCGGATCTGGCTCGACGGTCGCCGACAGGTCACCCTCGACCACAGCGTGCCGCAGATCGGCGCGCCAGCCGCGCACCAGGCCGGCTTCACCGGCCAGGGGGTCCGCGTCGCGGTGCTGGACACCGGTGTCGACGCCGGCCACCCCGACCTGGCCGGCCGGGTCGCCGAGGCCCGCAACTTCACCGAAGACACCGACACCCGGGACACCGTCGGTCACGGCACCCACGTCGCCTCGATCATCGCCGGCAGCGGTGCCGCGTCCGGAGGGAAGTACCGGGGGGTCGCCCCGGACGCCACGCTGCTCGCCGGCAAGGTCTGCGAGGAGGGCGGCTGCCCGGAGTCGGCGATCCTGGCCGGCATGCAGTGGGCCGCCGTCGACCAGCACGCCGACGTCATCAACATGAGCCTCGGCGGTCGGGACACGCCCGACGTCGACCCGCTGGAGGCGGCGGTCGAGTCGCTCACCGCGCAGACCGGCGCGCTCTTCGTGATCTCCGCCGGCAACGACGGCACGGATGGCTCGGTCGGCTCGCCGAGCACCGCGGACGCCGCCCTCTCGGTGGGCGCGGTGGACCGTGACGACGCGCTGGCCGACTTCTCCAGCCGGGGTCCCCGGGTGGGCGACGGCGGGCTGAAGCCGGACATCACCGCCCCGGGGGTGGAGATCGTCGCCGCCCGCGGAGAAGGCACGCTGCTGGGCGACGCGGTGGGGGAGGCGTACGTCTCGATCTCGGGCACCTCGATGGCCGCGCCGCACGTCACCGGCGCGGTGGCGCTGCTCGCCCAACAGCACAGCGGCTGGGCGGCGGGCCAGCTCAAGGCCACGCTGATGGCCTCGGCGAAGCCGCACCCGGCGCAGACCGCCTTCCAGCAGGGTGCCGGCCGCGTCGACGTGGCCCGGGCGATCACCCAGCAGGTGGTCAGCGACCCGGTCAGCGTCGCCTTCGGCCAGCCGGCCTGGCCGCACGGCGACGACACCCCGATCACGCGCGAGGTCGACTGGCGCAACGACGGCCCGGCCCCGCTCACCCTGGACCTGACGCTCGAGGTCACCGGCCCGGACGGTCAGCCGGCGCCCGCCGGCATGTTCGCCCTCGGCGCGAGCCAGGTCACCGTGCCCGCCGGCGGCACCGCGGGCACCACCGTCACCGCGGACACCCGGCTCGGCACGGACGGCTACTGGACCGGGCGGATCGTGGCCCGCTCCGGAACGACCGTGGCGGTCACCCCGGTCGGAGTGAACCGCGAGGTGGAGAGCTACCAGCTCACCGTGCGACACCTGGACGCCACCGGTGCGGCCGCCACCGACCACATCACCGTCCTCGTCGACCTGGCCACCCTCACCACCTACGACCTGTACGACCTGGACGGCACCGTCGACACCCGGTTGCCCAAGGGCCGCTACGGACTCGTCAGCCTCCTCTTCGCCGAGGACGGGCTCGCCCAACTGGCCCAGCCGGAGCTGATCATCGACCGCGACACCACCGTGGCCGTCGACGCCCGGAAGGCCCGGCCGGTGCGTACCGCCGTTCCGGAGCGTACGGCCGCGCCGGCGCTCGTGGACATCGGAGCGAACTGGGTGGCCGACGACGGCGCCTACGGGTTCGGCGTGATCTCGCTCGATTTCACCGGGCTGTCCACCGGGCACCTCGGTCGTGCGGTCTCCGGTGACCGGTTCTTCGCCACGGTGAGCAGCCAGTGGTCGCAGCCGGAGGTCGCCATCAGCCCCTACCTGTACGCGCTCGCCGAGAAGTTCCCCGGCCGGATGCCGACCGGCTTCGACAAGACCTACCGCAGTCGCGAGTTGGCCAGCGTCACGCACCAGTTCCGGGGCGGCTATCCGGGCCTGGTCGCCGAGCGGCTGGTCTTTCCGCACCTCGACCCGGATCTGGGCGCCTGGGCCGTCGGCCTGCCCACCGCGGTGCCGGGGCAGCGGGTCGAGCACTACAACACCCGCGGGCTGCGCTGGTCCTCCGAGCTGATGTTCTCGGTACCCACCGACGAGGGGTGGCCGGAGCGGAAGGTGTCGCTGAGCGCCGAACCGCGGGCGTACCGGCCCGGGAGGCACACCCGGGAGAGCTGGAACAGCGCGCCGTACGGGCCGTCCTTCCCGGCGCCGCGCTGGCCCGGGCAGGGCGTCACCCGGCTCGGTGACGAGATCCAGGTGGACGTGCCGCTGCACAGCGACGCCGAGGGGCACGCCGGCATCTCGTACGGCGACACCAATCGGACCGCCCTGTACCGCGAGGGTGTGCTGGTCGGCGAGTGGCCGGAGCCCGGTTTCGGGCAGTTCACGGTGCCGCCCGGTGCCGCTGACTACCGGCTGGAGGTCTCGTCGAAGCGGAGCTTCACGGATCTCAGCACCGAGGTCAGTACGGCGTGGACGTTCCGGTCCCGGCACGTGCCGGGCGAGGACCACCGGGCCCTGCCGGTGTCCGCCATCCGGTTCACGCCACCGCTCGACGACACCAACACCGCCCGGGCCGGCCGGACTCTGGTCATCCCGGTGCAGGTGCAGCGGCAGCCCGGCGCCGCCGGGTCACGGGTGACCGGGTTGACCGTGGACGTCTCGTACGACGGCGGCCAGAGCTGGCGACCCGCCCACGTCCGGCACGGTGGACACGGCTGGACGGCCACCGTCCGGCACCCCGCCGGGGCCGGATACGCGTCCCTGCGGGCCACCGCCCGGGACGCCGCCGGCAACACGGTGACCGAACGGATCATCCAGGCGTACCGGCTGCGCTGAGGCGTACCCCGTCGGGTCCGCGGCCCAGTGCCGCGGACCCGGCGGGACCGTCAGTCGTTGGCGTGCAGGGCGGCGTTCAGCTCGATGCCCCGGCCGGTGCGCGGCCGGGCCTCCAGCGCACCGGTCACCGAGTTGCGCCAGAACAGCAGGCCGTCGACGCCGGAGAGTTCCCGGGCCTTGACCACCCGGCCGTCCGGCAGGGCGATCTTCGAGGCCGCGGTGATGTAGCAGCCCGCCTCCACCACGCAGTCGTCGCCGAGCGAGATGCCGACGCCGGCGTTCGCGCCGACCAGGCTCCGCTCGCCGATGCGGACCTTGTCCGTGCCGCCGCCGGAGAGGGTGCCCATGATCGAGGCGCCGCCGCCGATGTCGGAGCCGTCGCCGACCACGACGCCCTGCACGATCCGCCCCTCGACCATCGAGGTGCCGAGCGTGCCGGCGTTGAAGTTGACGAAGCCCTCGTGCATCACGGTGGTGCCGGCGGCCAGGTGTGCGCCGAGCCGGACCCGGTCGGCGTCGGCGATCCGTACACCGGCGGGCACCACGTAGTCGGTCATCCGGGGGAACTTGTCCAGCCCGTACACCGCCAGGTGGCGCCCGGCGGCCCGCTCGATCACCCGCAGCTCGTCCACCCGCTCCGGCGGGCACGGCCCGGCGGAGGTCCAGGCCACGTTGGCCAGCTTGCCGAAGATGCCGTCCAGGTTGAGCTGGTTGGGCCGGACCAGGCGGTGCGAGAGCAGGTGCAGCCGGAGGTACGCGTCCGGGGCGTCCTTGATCGGGTCGTCCAGCGAGCCGATCACGGTGACCACCTGGACGGTACGCAGACCAGGCAGCGACCGGTCGCCGAGCGCGGCCGGCGGCAGGTCGAGCACGTCCGTCTCGTCCTCACCGGCGACCAGCGGCAGTTCACCCAGGCCCAGCTTGCCGGTCGGGTACCAGGTGTCGAGCACCTGCTCGTCGGCCGTGACAGTGGCCAGGCCGATGCCCCAGGCGGAATCTGCGGACGTCACTGTTGCACCTCTCGGTCGCGGCCGGACCGGCCTCTGCTCACGACGGCGGGGCTCGCAAGCTCGCTCCTCGCGCTGGCCGCAGGCGGCCGCAAGCTCACTCCTCGCGCTGACAGACCTGAAGGTACCGTGCGAACCATGGAGAACCCGCTGACCCCCGAGGTCCTCGCCGATCCGGTGGCGCTGACCCGCGCCCTGGTCGACATCGAGTCCGTGTCCCTCAACGAGAAGGCGATCGCCGACTGCGTTGAAGAGGTGCTGCGGGGCGTACCGCACCTGACCACCCACCGGCACGGCAACACGGTGATGGCGCGCACCGACCTGGGTCGCGCGCAGCGCGTCGTGCTGGCCGGGCACCTGGACACGGTGCCGCTGAACAACAACTTCCCGTCCACCATGCGTGGCGACCTGATGTACGGCTGCGGCACCTCGGACATGAAGTCCGGCACGGCGTACGCGCTGCACCTCGCCGTGACCCTGCCCGAGCCGCGCTACGACGTGACGTACTTCTTCTACGAGGCCGAGGAGATCGAGTCCCGGTACAACGGTCTGCACCTGGTCGCGCAGGCGTACCCGGAGTGGCTGGAGGCGGACTTCGCCGTCCTGCTGGAGCCGACGTACGGCGTCGTCGAGGCGGGCTGCCAGGGCACCATGCGGGCCCTCGTCACGACCACGGGTGAGCGGGCTCACGCGGCGCGCTCCTGGCACGGGGTGAACGCCATCCACGCCGCCGGTGAGGTGCTGCGGCGGCTCCAGGAGTACGAGGGGCGCCGGATCACGATCGAGGGATGCGACTACCGCGAGGGTCTGAACGCGACCCGGATCACCGGTGGCGTCGCGGGGAACGTGATCCCGGACCACTGCGAGATTGAGGTCAACTACCGGTACGCCCCGGATCGCGACCCGGCGGCGGCGGAGGCGCACCTGCGGGAGGTCTTCGCGGGCTTCGAGCTGACCGTGACCGACGCGGCGGCCGGCGCGGCCCCCGGGCTGGAGGCGGCCCCGGCGAAGGAGTTCCTGGCGGCGGTCGGCGCGGCGCCGATCGGCAAGCTGGGCTGGACGGACGTGGCCCGGTTCGCGGCCATGGGCATCCCGGCGCTGAACTTCGGCCCCGGGGACCCGAACCTGGCCCACCACAAGGACGAGCACGTCGAGATCACCAAGATCCGCGACGGCGCCGCAACCCTGCACCGCTGGCTGACCCCGGCCTGACCCCGTTTCCGGTGATCAAGAGGTTTGCGTCAGCCGGGCCCGTTGTCGGCGACGCAAACCTCTTGATCAGCTCCGGAAGCGGCGGGGGAGAGGGGATGGGGTTCGTCGAGCTGGCGGGTGCGGCGGCGCTCGGCCACCACGTCTCGGATCCGTCGCTGCATCTGCCGACGGATCCGGATCATCTCGTTGCTGCTGATCACGCTGTCTCCTCCCCCGAAGGCGCGCGCCGGGGCATACCCGGTATGTGAATAGTAAGACGTACGGGGAAGCGGAATAGTTGCCCAAGATCTCGAACTATTTCTCCGCGTCCTCGACCCGCCCCAGCAACGGCCGGGTGGACCACTACGGTTGCTCCATGAGCCAGAGCAACGGGCGGGAGGCGGGCCGCGGTCCCGGACAGGAGCGGCATCGGGGCGCGGTGACGCTGCGCCGGGGGGCGATTCCGAGCAGCACCGCCGACCAGCGACTGCTGGACTCGCGCGGGCGGGACGACTGGAAGACCAGGGACGCCTGGCGGGCGCTGCGGATCCTCTCCGAGTTCGTCGAGGGCTTCGACACGCTCGCCGACCTGCCGCCGGCGGTCAGCGTCTTCGGCTCCGCGCGCAGCGGCCCGGACACCGCCGAGTGCCGCCTGGCCGAGCAGGTGGGCGGCGCGCTCGCCCGGGCCGGCTACGCCGTGATCACCGGTGGTGGGCCGGGAGTGATGGAAGCCGCCAACCGGGGCGCCAGTGAGGCCGGCGGGCTCTCCGTCGGGCTCGGCATCGAGCTCCCGTTCGAGCAGGGCATCAACGAATGGGTCGACCTGGCCATCGACTTCCGCTACTTCTTCGCCCGCAAGACGATGTTCGTCAAGTACGCGCAGGCGTTCGTGGTGCTGCCCGGCGGGTTCGGCACCCTGGACGAGCTGTTCGAGGCGCTCACCCTGGTGCAGACCGGCAAGGTCACCCGGTTCCCGGTGGTGCTGATGGGGGTCGACTACTGGCAGGGGCTGCTCGACTGGATGCGCGACACGATGGCCGCCGGTGGCAAGATCGGGCCCGTCGACCTGGACCTGATCTGCCTCACCGACGACGTCAACGCGGCGGTCCGGCACATCATCGAGGCCGAGGCGACGCTCTCCGCCGAGCAGGAGGCGGTCCGCGACGAGGCCGTCGCCCGTACCGCCGCTGACCAGCAGGCCGCCGCGGAGCAGACGACCGACCGGCCGCGGGAGAGCTGATGGCGGCGATCTGTGTCTTCTGCGCCTCCTCCCGTACCCTCGACCAGCGCTGGCTGGACCTGGCCGCCGAGACCGGCGCGGAGCTGGCCCGGCGCGGACACACGCTGGTCAGCGGCGGCGGCTGCGTCGGCATGATGGGCGCGGTGGCGGACGGCGCCCGGGCCGCCGGTGGTCGGACCCTGGGCGTCATCCCGCAGGCGCTGGTGGACCTGGAGGTCGCCGACCTGGCCTCGGACGAGCTGCTGGTGACCGACTCGATGGCCACCCGCAAGACCCTGATGATCGACAAGTCGGACGCGTTCCTCACCCTGCCCGGTGGGCTGGGCACCCTGGACGAGCTGTTCGAGGTCTGGACCACCTCCACCCTCGCCCTGCACACCAAGCCGATGGTGCTGATCGACACCGACGGTTTCTACCGGCCGCTGCTGGACTGGCTCGGCACGCTCGCCGACCAGCACTTCCTCAAGCCGGCCGGTCTCGATCTCCTCACCGTGGCCACCTCCGTCCCCGCCGCCCTGGACGCCCTCGAATCCCACCTGACCTGACCC
>NZ_RCVJ01000223.1 GCF_003667505.1 Micromonospora sp. BL4 | reverse complement strand
GGGTCACCTCGTCCGCGAACGACGACAGCTGGTCCACCATCGTGTTCACCGTCGACTTCAGCTCCAGGATCTCGCCCCGGGCATCCACCGTGATCTTCTGCGACAGGTCACCCTTCGCCACCGCCGTGGAAACCTGGGCGATGTTACGCACCTGGGCCGTCAGGTTCGAGGCCATCGAGTTGACGTTGTCGGTCAGGTCGCGCCACGTGCCGGCGACCCCGCGTACCTGCGCCTGACCGCCGAGCTTGCCCTCGGTGCCCACCTCACGGGCCACCCGGGTCACCTCGTCCGCGAACGACGACAGCTGGTCCACCATCGTGTTCACCGTCGACTTCAGCTCCAGGATCTCGCCCCGGGCATCCACCGTGATCTTCTGCGACAGGTCACCCTTCGCCACCG
>NZ_RCVJ01000007.1 GCF_003667505.1 Micromonospora sp. BL4 | reverse complement strand
GTTCCAGACGTTCACGCAGTTTTTCGTTGAGATCGCTGTTACCGCTAAGCATTTCTGCCGAGTCAGAATAGCTAAAGTGCGCACGACGCTGCACCACTTCCGTCAGGGCAAACGCCTGCTGACGGGCATCGCGCTGCATCTGCTGAGAGTACGCGTAATCTTCTTTTAACTGTTCGAACTGTTCCGGGTCGCTCTGCAATACCGAAACAATCGGTTCCAGTTTCGCTAGTTGATTGCCAAACTGCTGAACAAAACGCGCGGCTTCCTGGGCTTCATCCAGACGTTCGCGGATTTCATCGACGCGATCCGCCAGGCTGTCATCAGCCAACAGGTTGAGACGCGGCAGAATGCGGTTCAGCGCCGTAACGCCCTCTTTCGCCTGCTCAAACTGAATACGCT
>NZ_RCVJ01000110.1 GCF_003667505.1 Micromonospora sp. BL4 | reverse complement strand
GCCGCCGAGAACCCGGCCTGTCTCGACCGGGCCTGGCGCCGGCTGCGCGAGGAGGTGTACGCCGGCCACCAGGCGTACGTGGTCTGCCCGCGGATCGGGGATGGCCCGGCCTCCGAGGAGGAGCCGCCGCCGGTGGACGACAACGGGCGCCGTGCGCCGCTGGCGGTGACCGAGGTGGCGCCGCTGCTGGCCGAGGGTCCGCTGCACGGGCTGCGGATCGGGGTGCTGCACGGCCGGCTGCCGGCCGACGAGAAGGACGCGGTGATGCGCTCCTTCGCCGCCGGCGACCTGGACGTGCTGGTGGCCACCACGGTGGTCGAGGTCGGCGTGGACGTGCCGAACGCGACCGTGATGATCGTGCTGGACGCCGACCGGTTCGGCGTCTCCCAGCTCCACCAGC
>NZ_RCVJ01000008.1 GCF_003667505.1 Micromonospora sp. BL4 | reverse complement strand
CACGCGATCCGCTCGATCCCGATAACTTCGGCAAGCAGAATGTCGGCATCTACCGCATGGAAGTTAAAGGCAAGCGTAAGCTGGGTCTGCAACCAGTGCCGATGCATGATATCGCATTGCACCTGCACAAAGCTGAAGAGCGCGGGGAAGATCTGCCGATTGCGATCACGTTGGGTAACGATCCGATCATTACCCTGATGGGCGCAACGCCGCTGAAATACGAGCAGTCAGAGTATGAAATGGCAGGCGCGCTGCGTGAAAGCCCCTATCCTATCGCCACCGCGCCGCTGACCGGTTTTGATGTGCCGTGGGGATCTGAAGTCATTCTTGAAGGGGTCATCGAAAGCCGTAAACGTGAAATTGAAGGACCGTTCGGCGAATTTACCGGCCACTATGCCGGCG
>NZ_RCVJ01000036.1 GCF_003667505.1 Micromonospora sp. BL4 | reverse complement strand
GAGAGCGAGGGTGGCGACGCCCGCCCGCCCGCCCAGGACGAGGACCGTCATCGCGGCGTACGCCGTGCCGCACATCAGCTCCGCCGCCACGAGTACGAGGTGGCGCGGCAGCCGGTCGCCGATGACGCCGCCGAGCAGCATCAACGCGATCCTGGGCACCGAGATCGCGGCGAGCACGAGCGACAGCGCCGGCGCGTACGCCCTGCTCGACGGCGGGCTCGCCCGGCTGGGCGAGTGCGACACCGAGGCGGTCGCGATCGCCGTCACCGCGACAGTCACCGGTACCGACGGGCCGGTGCCGCGCACCGACGCCGACGAGCTGCTCGCGGGCGCCGACCAGACCTGGATGAGCGGTGTCGTGATGACGGGCCTCGACGGCATGCCGGCCCACGCACACACAGCCCA
>NZ_RCVJ01000009.1 GCF_003667505.1 Micromonospora sp. BL4 | reverse complement strand
GTGTAACTCAGCGCGGAGGGCACACGCCCCAACTCATCAGCCGCTGCGGCAAAACTGCCCCGGCGGTCAATGGCGTCCATCACACGCAATGCTTCAAGCGTCAGCGCTCTCTCTTTAGCCATAACGTTCTCATTCAGGAAATTTGAACATACCGGGCAGAATATCTGGCTAACAATGCAGCGTCCAGCCCCTTAACATAAAAGGAAGTAAAGAGAGGTTAATAACGATGATTACGACCCGAACCGCCAAACAATGTGGACAGGCAGACTACGGATGGCTACAGGCCCGCTATACCTTCTCCTTTGGACACTATTTCGACCCTACACTGCTAGGCTACGCGTCGTTGCGCGTACTGAACCAGGAAGTGCTGGCGCCGGGCGCCTCTTTTCAGCCTCGAACTTACCCAAAGG
>NZ_RCVJ01000071.1 GCF_003667505.1 Micromonospora sp. BL4 | reverse complement strand
GGGTCGTACGGACCCGCATCGCGACCAGTACCCCGGCGAACATGCCCACCGCGTACCCGGCGAGGACGGCGGACCACGCGCCCGCGCCACCGAGGTGGGTTCGGGCGACAAGCGGCCCCGCGAGCCCGAAGGTGACCCCGACGGCGGCGTTGACCACCGCCGCGGCGAGCACGATCTGCCACAGCCAGCGCCGCCGGACGAACTCGCGCCAACCGTCTCGGAGCTGGGCGGGCAGGTTCCGCCCGGTCGTCCGGTGGGCCCGGTCGAGGCGGAGCCGCGCGAGGAGCCCGGCGGCGACGGCGAACGTCGCGGTGTCCAGCGCCAGCGCCCAGCCCGGCCCCAGCCAGGCGATCAGCGTGCCGCCGGCGGCGAAGCCCGCCACCGTGGCGGTGTTCGTTCCCAGCCGCAGCACGG
>NZ_RCVJ01000150.1 GCF_003667505.1 Micromonospora sp. BL4 | reverse complement strand
TCAAAACACCTCTGCTATCGCGGATATCAATACGTCCATCACCAACCTTGGTACCGATGCACTGAGCTGGGATGACGAAGAGGGTGCGTTCAGCGCCAGCCACGGTACCAGCGGTACCAATAAGATAACCAATGTAGCAGCAGGTGAAATCGCCAGTGACAGTACTGACGCCGTTAATGGCTCTCAGCTCTATGAAACTAACATGCTGATTTCTCAGTATAATGAATCTATTAGCCAACTAGCCGGCGATACCAGCGAAACCTATATCACGGAAAATGGTACCGGCGTGAAATACATCCGTACGAATGATAACGGGCTTGAAGGCCAGGATGCATACGCAACGGGTAACGGCGCAACGGCAGTAGGTTACGACGCCGTCGCCTCTGGCGCTGGCAGTCTGGCTCTTGGCCAAAAC
>NZ_RCVJ01000177.1 GCF_003667505.1 Micromonospora sp. BL4 | reverse complement strand
GTATGAGCCTGAACGGTGCTTATATGGAAACGAAGGAAGGCAAGCTCATTATGGTGGCGACCGATGGTCACCGTCTGGGCAAGGCTTACGTGGACATTGAAAACTGTACCTTGGGAAAGGGAGTCATCGTTCCGCCGAAGGCAATCCAGTACGCGCTCAAGAGCGTTTCGGGTGAATCGACAATCGAAGTTCGCATTACCGATACCTACGTTCTCTTTGCAAGCGAAGGCGTGCAGATCATTTCCAAGCTGATCGAAGGCCCGTATCCGAAGTACGAAGCGGTGATCCCTACGAATTTCCAGCGCACGGTCCAGGTGAATCGCGCAGATCTCTTCAACAAGATCACGACGGTGATTTCCATGGCTAACGCTCGCACGCGCATGATCCGCTTGCAGCTCGACGGCAACCAGATGGA
>NZ_RCVJ01000010.1 GCF_003667505.1 Micromonospora sp. BL4 | reverse complement strand
GCGGATAATCTGCGCTTCTCTCATCGCTTATCTCCTTGTAATCTTGCCATTCGTGGTCAAGCAGAAACGGCTCTCGTAGCCTTTGCGGATCGGAACCGAAATTTCCTTGCCGTTCGCAACCACCTTGCTGACTGCGTCCGGGTTGACGATCACCAAGCAGAGTGTATCGTTATAGGCGTAAGTGATCTTCGAATATTTCGTCGTCAAATTGCCTTCACGGAGAACCTTGTTATCGTTCAAGCTGCGGTAGATGCCGACCCAAGAGGTCGAGGAATCCCTGCCCGAAATCGTAACATGGAGTTTGCCCTTTGCTTCCGGAACCGAATCCTTCTTTTCGGTTGCACGGGAATCCGAAGAGAGGAAGGTCGTCACGGAGCTGCCCTTGGCAGAAATCTTCTTTGCGCTGTCGAGAGCGGCC
>NZ_RCVJ01000154.1 GCF_003667505.1 Micromonospora sp. BL4 | reverse complement strand
GCCCCCGCCCGCGCCTCCGCCGCCTGGCGCCTCCGCCTCCGCATCGCCGCCGCCACGCCACGGTTCCCTCGCGGCAGCGACCGGGTGTGACGCGCCCCAGGGCGGGCCCCGCGAGCACGTCAGTGCGCGGTTGGTGGGGTGGTCGGACAGCTTCACGCATCGGCGGATGCAGTTTTTCACAGAGGACTTCCGGCTTTAGCTACCGTTCAGTAACGTCCCGGCCCACAGGAGCGCGACCGGTGCCGGATGTGTCGAATGCCGACATGGCGGTCGCGTCCACCGGCGCCGACGATGGCAGCACCCGGGCCCGTTCGGGTGCGGGACGAACCGGAGGTCACCGTGCAGGACATCCTCGAAGCGATCATGGCGGCGGAGGAATCGAGCGATCCGGACCGCGAGCTCGCCGGCGTCGGCGGGCTGCCCGTTCCGGAGAGCTACCGGGGCGTGGTCGTCCGCGCCGAAGAGGCCCGGATGTTCGACGGCATGGCCACCCGGGACAAGGACCCCCGCAAGGCGCTGCACGTGCAGGAGGTGCCGACGCCGGAGCTCGGCCCCGGCGAGGCGCTGGTCGCGGTGATGGCGAGCGCGATCAACTACAACACGGTGTGGACCAGCATCTTCGAGCCGCTGCCCACCTTCAAGTTCCTCCAGCGCTACGGCCGGCTCTCCGAGCTGACCCGCCGGCACGACCTGCCGTACCACGTGGTCGGCTCGGACGCCGCCGGCGTGGTGCTGCGCACCGGCCCCGGGGTGACCCGGTGGGCCGCCGGCGACGAGGTGGTCGCCCACTGCCTCTCCGTCGAGTTGGAGGACGCGGCCGGGCACGACGACACCATGCTCGACCCGCAGCAGCGGATCTGGGGCTTCGAGACCAACTTCGGCGGCCTCGCCGAGCTGTGCGTGGTCAAGGCCAACCAGCTGATGCCCAAGCCGCGGCACCTGAGCTGGGAGGAGGCCGCCAGCCCGGGGCTGGTCAACTCCACCGCGTACCGGCAGCTCGTCTCGCACCACGGGGCCAACATGAAGCAGGGCGACGTGGTGCTGATCTGGGGCGCGTCCGGCGGCCTCGGCGGGTACGCCACCCAGATGGCGCTGAACGGCGGCGCGATCCCAATCTGCGTCGTCTCCTCGCCGGAGAAGGCCGAGCTGTGCCGGCGGATGGGCGCGGAACTGGTCATCGACCGGGCGGCGGAGGGCTTCCGGTTCTGGAAGGACGAGGAGACCCAGGACCCGGACGAGTGGAAGCGCTTCGGCGAGCGGATCCGCGAGCTGACCGGAGGCGAGGACCCGGACATCGTCTTCGAGCACCCGGGCCGGGAGACCTTCGGCGCGAGCGTCTACGTGGCCCGGCGCGGCGGCACCATCGTCACCTGCGCCTCCACCAGCGGCTTCCAGCACCAGTACGACAACCGCTACCTGTGGATGCACCTCAAGCGGATCGTCGGCAGCCACTTCGCCAACTACCACGAGGCGTGGCAGGCCAACCGCCTGGTCGCGCTCGGCAAGGTGCACCCGACGGTGTCCCGCACCTACCCGCTGGAGCTGACCGGGCAGGCCGCGTACGACGTGCACCGCAACGCCCACCAGGGCAAGGTCGGGGTGCGCTGCCTCGCTCCCGCCGACGGGCTGGGCGTGCGCGACGGCGAGCTGCGGGCCCGGCACGAGGACGCGATCAACCGCTTCCGGGGGCACTGACCGGGCCGTCGGCCGGACGGACGAGCACCGGACGGCCAATGCGGTGAACGGGCCATTGTTCTTCCATCGCCATTAGCGGGATACCCACCCGGATCGAACAAAGGGCCACGGGCGCGTCCCGTGGCCCTTTTCCGCGTCACGCTGCGTGGCGTCCGACCCGCCCGGGACCTGCCAAGATCGCCCATTGGTCCGGCCTCGCCGAGCACGGAAGTTGACCATGTAAAGAGGACACGAAAGCTGCGCACCGCTCTTGCGAAGCACCCTGGGGCGTCTGCCAGTATGTCCCAATGCCCCAGCAGCAGTCCTCCCCTCTCGCGTTCTTCGATAACGCGAACTCGCAGCCAGATTTCACCGTTGGCCTGCGCGGATACAACACCCACCAGGTCGACGACTTCATCGGCCGGATGACCGCCGCGCTGACCCAGTCCGAGCAGGCCCGTGCCGAGGCCGAGCAGCGGATGAACGACGCCCAGCGTCGGCTCCGCCAAGCCGAACAGCGCATGAGTGCGCTGGAGCAGAAGCTCACCGACACGAACAAGCAGCTCGAAGAGAACAGCCGGCCCACCCTCTCCGGGCTCGGCACCCGCGTCGAGCAGATCCTCCGGCTCGCCGAGGAGCAGGCCAACGACCACCGCAACGAGGCCAAGCGCGAGTCGGAGGGCATCCTCTCCGCCGCCCGCCTCGAGGCTCGTGAGATCACCGACAAGGCCCGCGCCGAAGCCGCCGCGATGAAGGCCAGCGCCGAGCGCGACGCCGGCAACCTGCGCACCGCCGCCGAGCGCGAGGCCGCCGAGGTCCGGGTGCAGGCCCGCCGCGAGGCCGACACGCTGCGCGCCGACGCCGACCGCGAGACCAAGCAGCTGCGTACCGTCACGGCGCACGAGGTGGCCGAGCTGAAGTCGACCGTGGAGCGGGAGGTGGCCACCCTCCGGGCCACCGCCGAGCGCGAGATCACCCAGCAGCGGGCCAAGGCGGCCCGTGAGGCCGAGGAGAAGCGCGCCGAGGCGACCAAGCTGCTCACCGACGCGCGGGACAAGCGCGACAAGGACCTCCAAGCGCTGGAGCTCCAGCTGGCCGAGCGGCGCGAGAAGTCCGAGCGCGAGGAGTCCGAGCGGCACGCCGCCCAGGTGGCGCAGACCCAGAAGATGGTCAGCGAGGCCGAGCAGCGGGCCCGGGCCGCGCAGGAGCGCGCCAAGGAGATCGAGCAGCGCGCCGAGGCCCGTCGGGTCGAGTCGGAGCGCAGCGCCAACGAGACGATCGACAAGGCCAAGGCGCTCTCCGAGAAGACGCTCAACGAGGCCAAGGCCGAGTCGCAGCGTCTGCTCACCGAGGCCCGCACCGAGGCGGAGCTGACCACCCAGGCCGCCCGCCGCGAGGTCGAGGACCTCACCCGGCAGAAGGACGCGGTCACCTCGCAGCTCGGTCAGATGCTCTCCGGGCTCGCCGGCATCGTTCCCGGTGTCCCGGCGAAGGCGGAGGCCAAGCCGGAAGCCAAGAAGGCCGACGGCGGTCAGGAGCGGGTGACCGCGGAGACCGCCGGCTGACGCGAGGCGTCAGGTCGGGGCATCGACGGCGCGAGGTGACACCGGGTGACCGGTGTTACCTCGCGCCGTATGCGTTTCCCACCCCTTGACATTCCGTTCTGCGAACCAAGTGAAGTAGGTCCCACATGGGCCGTCCGTATCGCCCCAGCAGGGCCCGATGCGTGTGAGGATGGGGGCATGTCGCACGGCGAGGAACTGTTCGCACTCGGCGGGGACGTGACCACGGAGCCCAGCTTCGAGTCCGCTCTGCGGGGTTACGAGAAACGACAGGTCGACCGGTACGTGGCGCGTGCCGAGCACGAGATCGCGACCCTCGCCGCCGAACGGGAACAGGCGTACACACAGATCCACAAGCTCGCCGGTCAGGTCGAGGTGCTCCAACGGGACCTCGCCCAGGTGCGCAAGCAGATGAACGTGGTGGACCGCGCCTCGTTCCGGCACCTCGGCCCCCGGGTCGAGTCGATCCTCACCCTCGCCGAGGAGCAGGCGGAGCAGATTCTGTCCGCGGCCAACGAGGAGATCGAGGCCCGTCGCGCCGCCGCCGAGCACATCATCGAGGAGGCCCGCGAGCAGGCCGCCCGGGCATTGAAGGACTTCGAGATCGCCCTCGCCGCGCGGCGTGCGGAGGAGGAGCGGCACAGCGCCGCCCTACGCACCGAGGCGGAGTCGACCCTGCGGGCGGCCAGGGACGAGTCGGCGAAGCTGCGCAAGACGGCGCAGGACGCGCTGACGAAGGCCCAGCAGGAGGCCACCCAGCTGCGGGACACCGCCAAGGAGATCCACACCCGGGCCCAGCAGGAGTCCACAAAGCTGCGCGAGAGCGCCCGCGAGGCGCTGGCCACCGCCCGGCAGGAGGCCGGCGAGCTGCGCGAGGCCGCCAAGGAGGTGCACGCCAAGGCCCTCCAGGAGGCCAAGCGGCTCACCGACAGCGCGACCGAGGCCGGCCGGGCCACCCACGCCAAGGCGCAGCGGGAGGCCAAGCAGGTCATCGACGACGCGTCGATGGCCGGGCGGGCCACCCGGGCGAAGGCCCAGCAGGAGGCGGAACGGCTGGTCACGCAGGCCACCGAGTCGGCCAAGCGCAGCCGGACCGAGACCGAGTCGTACGTGCAGCGGATGCGCAGCGAGACCGAGGCGTACGTGCAGCACGCGCGGGCGCAGACCCAGCAGGAGCTGGGCGCCTGGCGGGCCGGGGTGGAGCAGGAGGTCAACTCCCGACGGGAGACGGCCGACCGGGAGCTGGCTCAGCGGCGGTCCGCCGCCGAGCAGGAGTTCGCCAAGCGCCGCGACGAGCTGGAAAAGCAGTACAAGTCCCGCCTGCACGAGCTGGAGGCCGGGTTCACGAGTCGTCAGCAGGAGCTGGAGACCACCTTCAGCGGTCGTCAGCAGGAGCTGGAAACCACCTTCACCACGCGCCGCGACCAGTTGGAGACCGAGTACACCAGCCGCAAGAACGAGCTGGAGACCGAGTACACCTCCCGCAAGAACGAGATCGAGCAGGGCGCCGCCGCGGTCCGCGAGGCGGCCGAGCAGGACGCGCTGACCATGCGCCTGCGGGCCGAGGAGGAGGCCGCCGAGCTGCTGAGCCGGGCCGAGACCGAGGCGGGCGACAAGCGCCGCACGGCGGACGAGCACGTCGCGGCCTCCCGCCGCCAGTTCGAGGAGTACGCGGCCACCACCCAGCAGCACCTGGCCACGACCCAGCAGCATCTGGCGGCGACCCAGCAGGAGGCGGCGGCCGGCCGGCAGCAGCTCGCCCAGGTGATGCTGGAGATCGCCCAGGCCCAGCAGCAGCTCGCCGACCTGCGACAGGAGACCTGGAAGTCCCGGCAGGAGTCCGACGAGCTCCAGCGGCAGGTGGCCGAGCTGCGGTTGCAGAGCGCCACCGTTCCGGTCGCCGGCGACGGCCCGGCCACCGAGGTTGCCCCCGCCGGGGTGACGAACGGCGTGGCCGCCGGCGCCGGTGCCACCACGACGGCGAAGGGCGCGGCGGCGCAAGCCGGGGTCGCTACAACGGCGAGCGGCGCGCAAGCCGGAGCAGGTGCCGCCAAGGCGGCGAGCGGGGTGGCAGCCGCCGGAGCAGGGGCCGGCCCGGCCAACGGGATCAAGGCCGACCCCGCCGATGCCACGCCCGCCGACGCCAAGCAGCCCGCCAACGCCACGCCCGCCGAGGCCGGGCAGCCCGCCAACGCCAAGCGGCCCGCCGACGCCGCACAGCCCGCCGACGCCAGGCAGCCGGACGACGCCGGGGATGAGCCGGCGAAGGACTCCGGGCAGACCATCGCCCGGCCGGTGGCCGAGCCGGTGACGACTGTCGACGGTGGCGCGGCCAGCGCCGGGGTGGACGGCGAGCCGACGGTGGCCGCCGTCCCGGGCGAGGGCGGTCGCGGCGCCAAGCCGACCAAGATCACCAGCACCGGCGAGAACGGCAAGCGCCCCACCAAGCCGACCACCGACGAGCGCAGCGCCAAGCCCAGCAAGGTCACCGTCGAGAAGGACTGACCGGGCCGGCGACACCCCGCGCTCGCGCGCGAGTCACGGCAATCTTGGACAGTTTCCGTTGCCCGTGAACGGAAACTGTCCAAGATCTGCGTGCCGGGTGAGAGCTCACGGACCGGTGGCGGGCGGGTCGATGACCGGGCGGCGGAACGGGCCCCACGCCACGAAGCGTTCGAACAGCTCCCGTGGCGTCGGCCCGTCGTAGGGGTTGAGCTGGTACAGGTCGTGTGCCGCCTCGTGATAGAGCCCGGCCAGGTAGATCGTCAGGGCCGCCGGATCCGCGTCGAACTCCGCCTTGAGCAGCAACCGGGCCTCCGCGCACGGCCACGGCCGGCCGTCGGCCCGGCAGCACCACATCGGCCGCAGCGGAGTGTGCGGCGTCCGGTCACCGCAGGGTCGAGGATGCGCGGGGTACGGCCCGAGCCGCGGCTGCGGCAGCCCGGACACCGGCGTACGGGCGGGGCGAGGCCGGCCGGATTCCGGCGGGCAGCCAGCGGACGACCTCGGCGCCGACCCGGCGGTCAGGGAACGTCGGAGGTGGCCGGCAGGGCTGGAGCTGGACAACGGGGTACCTCCTCGGCTGGGGCACGGGACGCGCCGCCGGGCGACGGCGGGCCCGGCGCGCTGGGGACCGGAGACCACAGCAGATCCGGTACGTGACAGTCTGCTGATCACACCGCTACGGTCGGAAGGCGTCGGCGCCACCGGAGGCGCGAGTGCGTTGGTGGCGTGGCCCGCCGGGCGGGCCGGTGGAGACGACCTGCGACCTGCGGAGGCACTGTGGAAGGCGACGCCGCGCCGACGGCCGACTTGATCCGCGCTCAACTGCGCCGACTGCGAATTGCCGCCGGGATGAGCCAGGAGGAGTTCGGCCGGCTGGTGCACTACTCCGGCTCGATGGTGTCCGCGTTGGAGCTGGGTCAGCGTCCGCTGGACCGGCTCTTCCTTGCCCGCGCCGACGAGGTGCTGACCACCGGTGGTCTGCTGGTCCACCTGCTCAAGCTCGCCGAGCGGGACGGCCAGCCGAGCTGGTTCCGGCCCTGGCTGGACGCCGAGCGCAGCGCCCGCCAGTTGCGCTGCTTCCAGCCCACGCTGATCCCCGGCCTGCTCCAGACGGAGAACTACGCCCGCGCGGTCATCCGCTGCGACGACCTGCTCAGCGACGACGAGGTGGAGCGTCGGGTCCACGCCCGACTGGATCGACAGGCGATCCTCACGCAGCCTGACCCACCGCAGCTGATCGCCGTCGTCGACGAACATGCGGTGCGGCATGCTGCCGAGCACATGCGCGGGCTCATGTTCGAACAGCTCACCCATCTGATTGCATGCGCCCAACGCTCGCAGGTCAGCGTGCATGTCATTCCCGCCGAGGTCGGGCTTCACGTCGGCATGTCCGGACCGTTCACGCTCGCGCGCGGGGCGGATGGTGGGTGGGTCGGCAACCTTGAGAATCAGCTTGCTGGCGTCGTGGTTGACGGAGATGGTGACGTAGCTACGCTGCTCTCACGATGGGAGACGGTCCGGAACGAGGCGTTTTCCCGCCGCCACTCGATTGACCTCATGAAGGAAGCGATGGACTCATGCACCTGACTGGCGCGGTCTGGCGCACCTCCACTCGCAGCGGTAACAGCGAGTGCGTCGAGGTGGCGGACAATCTGCCGGGGGTGGTGGGCGTGCGGGACAGCAAGGATCCGAACGGCCCGGTGCTGGTGTTCGCGCCGGCCGCCTGGCGGGCGTTCGTCGCCGTCGCCCGTCGCCCCACCGTCTGACCCGGGAGGTCCCTGGTGCCGCAGCACGGCCCGCCGGCCGACGACCCGGACGCAACGCCCGGCCCCGCAACACCCGGTCCCGCAACACCCGGTCCCGCAACACCCGGCCCCGCAACACCCGGTCCCGCGCCGGCCACTCCCCCGCCGGCCGAGACGCCACGCCCGGTGCCGATCCCCGACCCGGACGTCGACCCGGACGAGCCGCCGGCCGTCCCGTCCGGCAAGTTCGGCACGCCGGGGCGTCCACTGCGGCGCAGCAGCTTCCTGATCGGCTTCACGGGCGCGCTCGGCGTGCTGTTGGCGTACACCCTCTATCTGGGCATTCGCAATGCCGGCGGCATCCTGGTGCTGGTGGTGATCGCGCTCTTCCTGGCGGTCGGCCTCTACCCGGCGGTGGCCCGGCTGGGCCGCTGGGGGGTGCCCCACGGCCTGGCGGTCGCGGTGGTGGCGCTGACCGCGGTGCTGCTGCTCTGCGGCGGCGTGGTGGCGCTGGTCCCGCCGATCGTGACCCAGTCCGGTCAGTTCATCGACCAGCTGCCCAGCTACATCGAGGAGCTGCGCCGCAACCCGACGGTCAACGACCTGGTGGAGCGGTACGACGTGGTGGAGCGGGTGCAGGGCGCGGTCGACGCGGGCACGGTCGGCCAGGCGCTCGGCGGAGTGCTCGGCGGCGCCCAACTGATCTTCGGCACGGTGTTCCGGGCGTTGACCGTGCTGGTGCTGACCATCTACTTCCTGGCGTACTTCAACCGGCTGCGGTCCCTGGCCTACGCGCTGGTGCCCCGGTCGCGGCGCGAGCGGGTGCAGCTGATCGGCGACGAGATGTTGGCCAAGGTCGGCGCGTACATGGTCGGGGCGCTCAGCATCGCGGTGCTGGCCGGTGCGACCACCTTCGTCTTCGCGCTGATCGTCGGGCTGCCGTACCCCTTCGCGCTGGCCGTGGTGGTCGCGGTGACCGACCTGATTCCGCAGATCGGCGCCACCCTGGGCGCGGTGATCGTGAGCCTGGTCGGCTTCGCCACCGACCTGCCGACCGGCATCGCCTGCGCGGTCTTCTTCCTCATCTACCAGCAGGTGGAGAACTACCTGATCTACCCGAAGGTGATGCGGCGCTCGGTGGAGGTCAACGAGGTGGCGGCCCTGCTGGCCGCGCTGCTCGGGGTGGCACTGCTGGGCGTGGTCGGCGCGCTGATCGCCATCCCCACGGTGGCCGCGCTGCAACTGATCCTGCGCGAGGTGGTGCTGCCCCGCCAGGAGACCCGCTGACCGCCGGTCGGGTCAGTCCGCCCTGCGGGCCTGCGGGCCGGGGACGGGAGTGTCGGCGAACGAGGCCACCGTCCGGTCCGCGTACGCGCTGACGTCGCCGGTCTCCATCGGGCCGTCCCAGGTCGTCGGCAGCGGCACCGCGACCGCCGGGTTCACCAGGCGGACGATCTCGTCGAGCACCGTCTCCGCGTCGCCGACCCAGAGGTGCTTGGCGTTCGGCACGCCCACCACCTCGGCCTGCGGCACCGCGGCGAACCGCTCCTGGGCCTCCGCCGGGCGCAGGTAGTCGTCGAACTCGGGCACGAGGGCCACCAGCGGCCGACCGGAGCCGGCCCAGGTGGCCAGGTCCTCGGGAGCCGAGAAGCGCAGCGGCGGGGAGAGCAGGATCGCGCCCGCCACCGCCGGGTCGCAGCCGTACTTGAGCGCCAGGTCGGTGCCGAACGACCAGCCGACCAGCCAGATGTTCGGCAGCTCGGCGAACTCCGCGTACTCGATGGCGGCGGCCACGTCGTAGCGCTCGCCGACGGCCGCGTCGAAAGCGCCCTCGCTGGTGCCGCGCAGGCTGCTGGTCCCCCGGGTGTTGAATCGAAGCACGGCCACGTCGGCCAGCGCCGGCAGCCGCCAGGCCGCCTTGCGGAACACGTGGCTGTCCATCATTCCGCCGTGGGTCGGCAGCGGGTGCAGGCAGACCAGGGTGGCCACCGGCGGCCGGTCGGCCGGCAGAGCCAGCTCACCGACCAGCCGCAGGCCGTCGGCGGTGTGCAACTCGATGTCCTCCCGGCGACCGGGCAGGACCGACGACGCGCGGATCGGTGTGCTCACCCGTCAAGTCTGTCGCGAACTCACCGCCGCCGCCCGCCCGGGCGCGAACAGGGTGATCCAGATCGCTCAGCCGTGGCGCGGAGCGCCCCGGCCGCGCTGCACGGCGGGGCCACGCCGCTCCCGGGCCCGCCAGCAGCCGCTGTGCCAGTGCCGCCGGTCGGTCAGGTCACCCAGGCCGTCCGCCGGCCAGGCCACCAGGTGCGCCACCCCGGGCCGGATCTCCTGGTCACAGCCCGGGCAGCGGTACGTCTTGACCGACGCGCCCGCGCCGATCCCGCGTACCTGCCAGGCGCCGTCGGCCCACTGCTGCACCGAGGCGACGCCCTGCCGGACCCGATCGGCGTCCAGGTTGGCGTTCTCGTCCCGGCGGGGACGGTTGCGACGGGGGCTCACATGACCAAGCGTACGGTCCGGCGGGCGGGGCAGGCTGGGCGGCGGTCACCAGGTCGCGGGCTGGTCCAGGTGCTCGGCGACCCGCGCCCCGGTGAGCACGGTGCCCGCCTCCGCCTCGGTGAAGTCCCGCCTATCGGAGATGAGGGTGGCGGCCAGCTGGACCTGAGGAATGTCGAGCAGCTCTAGCCGCTCGCGCTGGTGGTCGAAATAGCCGGGCCTGCCGTTGATCGTCCGGTTCGTTGTGGGGCGGCCCGTCGTGTTGGTGCCGGCGTACTGCAACTCGACCCACATCATCATCTCGTCGTTGGAAACATCCAGCATCACGGCGTACGCGGCCGGGAAGGTGCCCGCCACCACCCGGCAGCCGCTCAGCTGGGCACCGGGCGGCAGGGCATCCAGCCGCAGCGGGCCCGCGCAGCCGTACGCGTCATCGAGGCGCAACGCGGCGGCCACATCGTGCAGCGGCTGCTGATTCGGGCTGGTCACGCTCGCTCCGGCGTACACGCCGGGCGCCGGCTGCCAGTATCGCCGCCAGACCGGCGCGCCCTCCGGCCCGTTGGCGTGGACCACGGAGCCGTCGTAGGGGTTGGCGGCGGGACCCACCAGAGACGGCATGTTCCAAGCGAGCGACGAGCGCAACATGTCGACCGAGGTCAGCTCGACCGTGACCGTCCACCCGCCCACGTCGAGCCTCGCGGTCTCCTTGCCGCCGCCCACCTCCCAGTACAGGAACCGGGGGCCGCCCGGGGCGAGGCCGATGTGCAGCAGGGTCGGGTCCTTGCCGATCAGGTCGGGCCGGACCGCCGCGCCCGGAGCACCGTCGACCCGCGGCGGCACGAGGGGCACCGGGGCACCGGCCGGGCCGGGTCGGCCGGGGGCGATCGCGGGACCCAGGCCGGGCAGGCGGTCCACCGGGCCGGCAGCCACGCCGACACCGAGCAGGGCGACCACACCCAGCGCGGCGCCGGCGGCGGCACGCCGCCGGCACACCCGGGTCCGTCCCCGGGCCACCGCCCCGACCAACAGCCGGTCGGCGTCCACCGGTCCCTCGGCGCGCTCCCGCAACGTCCGGACGATCCGCTCGTCGAGGTCGATCATGGTCGGCTCCCGTTCGTGGCCGGGGCACCGCAGCGCTCCCGGAGGTTGGCGAGCGCCCGCATCGCGTGGGTGCGGACGGTGACCGGCGAGCAGTCCAGGATCTGCGCGATCGTCGCGTCGTCCAGGTCCTCGTAGTAGCGCAGCACGAGCACCGCCCGCTGGCGGTCGGGCAGGTCGAGGACCAGGCGCCACATCTCGTCCCGGTCGGCCGCCTCGCCGCCGACGTCCCCACGGTGCGGCCGGTCGGCGAAGTTGTCGGTGGCCAGTTCCCGGTTCGACCGGCGGCGCCACCAGGAGATGTTGGCGTTGACCAGCATCCGGCGCACGTACACGTCGGGTCGGTCGGCCCGGGCGATCCTGCGCCACTGCACGTACGCCCTGGCCAGCACCTCCTGCGTGAGGTCCTCGGCCCGGTGCTCGTCACCGGTCAGTAGCCGAGCAAGCCGGACCAGGGCCGGGCCTCGGCTGCCGACGTACTCCTCGAAGGTCACACCATGCAGACGCCGTCGGCGCCCTTCGGCGTTGACCCGGTCAGCGGTGCGAGTGGTCGCGGAACCCGCGGCGGGTCTTGCGACCCAGGTAGCCGGCGGTGACCAGGTGCTCCAACAGCGGCGCGGGAGCGAAGCCCGGCTCGCGCAGCTCCAGGTACAGCTCCCGCTGAATGGCCAGCGACACGTCCAGCCCGACCACGTCCAGCAGCTCGAACGGGCCCATCGGGTAGCCGCAGCCCAGCTTCATCGCGTGGTCGATGTCGTCGGCCGTGGAGTAGCTGGCCTCCAGCATCTTCACCGCGTCGTTCAGGTACGGGAAGAGCAGCGCGTTGACGATGAACCCGGACCGGTCGCCGCACACCACGCCGGTCTTGCCCAGCGCGGCGCAGACCGCCCGGGCGGTCGCGGTGGTCTCCGGCGAGGTGCGGATGGTGCGGACCACCTCCACCAGCGGCATGATCGGCGCCGGGTTGAAGAAGTGCAGCCCCACCACGTCGGCGGGCCGGTGGGTGGCCATCGCCACGTCGATCACCGGCAGCGAGGAGGTGGTGGTCGCCAGCACCACGCCCGGCTTGCAGATCTCGTCGAGGCTGGCGAAGAGCGCCTTCTTCACGCTCAGCTCCTCCACCACCGCCTCGACCACCAGGTCGACGTCGGCGAGGTGGTCGAGCGTGGCGGACCAGCTGATCCGGCCCAGCGCGGCGTCCCGGTCGGCCTCGGCGAGCTTGCCGCGCACCACGCCCTTGTTCAGCGAGGTCTTCACCGCCTCGCAGACCGTCGCGGACTTCTCCGCGCCCCGGGTCACCGAGATGACCTCGTAGCCCGCCTTCGCGAAGACCTCGATGATCCCGGTGGCCATCGTCCCGGAGCCCACCACGCCCACCTTGGCGATGGCGCGCGCGCCGTCGGCGACCGCCGCCTCCGTGGCCAGCGGCGTCGCCTCGTCGGGTACGACCACCGGCGAGCCGGGCCGCTCGTAGGTGTAGAAGCCCCGGCCGGACTTCCGGCCCAGCAGTCCCGCCGTCACCATCTGCTTGAGCAGCGGCACCGGTGCGTGCCGGCGGTCCCGCCCGCCGCGCCGGTACATGGTGTCCAGGATCTCGTACGCGGTGTCCAGACCGATCAGGTCCATCAACGCCAGCGGACCCATCGGCAGGCCGCAACCGAGCTTCATGGCGGCGTCGATGTCCTCCCGGGTCGCGTAGTGCGACTCGAACATGCCGACGGCGTGGTTGAGGTAGCCGAAGAGCAGCGCGTTGGCGATGAAGCCCGCCCGGTCGTTGATGGTGACGTCGACCTTGCCGAGCCGGGCGCAGAGCGCCTCCACGTCGGCGACCACCTCGGGCGCGGTGACCACGGTGCGGACCACCTCGACCAGCTTCATCACCGGCGCCGGGTTGAAGAAGTGGATGCCGATCACCTGGTTGGGCCGGGTGGTGGCCACCGAGATCTCGGTGACGCTCAGCGACGAGGTGTTGGTGGCCAGGATGGTCTCCGGCCGGCAGACCCGGTCCAGCTCCGCGAAGATCCGCTGCTTGAGGTCCAGGTGCTCGGGCACCGCCTCGATGACCAGGTCGACGGAGTGCAACGCGTCCAGTCCGACCGCGAAGTGCACCCGGTCGAGCAGCGCGTCCCGGTCCTCCGGGGCGAGTTTGCCCTTGGCCACCGCCCGGTCGGTGGAGCCGGTGAGGGTGACCCGGCCACGCTCCAGCGCCGGCTCGGAGATCTCGACCGCCACCACGTCGATGCCGTTGCGGGCGAAGACCTCGACGATGCCGGCACCCATGGTGCCCAGCCCCACCACACCCACGGTGCTGAACTCGCGCGCCACGACCGGCCTCCCCAGACACTCCGCACGGCCACTGAACGGCCGCTAAGGCTTTGCGCGCGAGTCTGCCACGTGACGATTCGTTGTCGAGACGCCGTGGGATATTTCACCCACCACGCCAGGCGCGCTCAGCTGGCCGGGACGGTGGTCAGCGCCAGCAGCTCCGCCACGAACTCCGCGGGGCGCTCCAGGTGCGGGCTGTGCCCGCAGCCGGGCAGCACCACCTCGTGGTACGCGCCGCCGGCCGCCGCGTACCGCTCCAGCACCGCCCGGGTCTGGCCGACCATCGGCTGCGGCGGGCACTCCGCCTCGCCCGGCCAGCCGGGTACGGCGCCCAGCGAGCCCAGGTACGCCAGGTCGAACAGCGAGGTGTCCGAGACGATCACGTCGGCGTCACCGCGTACCCAGATGACCGGAGGCTTGTCGGCGACGGCCACCAGCTCGTCGGCGAGCCGGAACCAGGTCGGCGCGAGCGCGTTGAGCACCCCGCGCTCCCCCGGCGCCATGCCCGGCCAGTTCTCCGACGACGCCGCCGTGCCGGGGTAGTTGTCGTCCCCCGTGGCGGTGGAGAGCAGGCTGTCGAGCAGCAAGTCCTCATCGCCGCCCAGCGACGCCGGATCGGCCACATAGGTGGCTCGCAGCACAGCGCGCGGGCTGGTCGGGGCGTCGGTGCCGCGATCACCGGCGGTGAGCCGGGCGACGAAGTCCGGATTAGCCGTGCCGGCGCCGGTGCCGGCGAAGTCGGGCGTCGTCGGCGTGCCGGCCAGGTCGCGGGTGCCACCGAAGCCGTACGGGGAGACCGGCGCGGCGAGCAGCAGCGCACCCACCCGGTGCGGATGGTCGACCAACAGCCGCATCGCCACGCCCCCGCCGAGGGAGTGCCCCACCACCACCGGGCGGGCGTCGGCTGCGAAGAGCGTCGGGTCGTCCAGCAGGGCGGCCACATCGTCGGAGAAGTCCCGAAGGCCACGGGTCGCGTTCACCGGGGCGGTCTCCGAGGCGCCGTAACCGCGCAGGTCCGGGGCGACCAGCCGCAGCGTCGGCGGGAGCCGCCGGACCAACGGCTCCCAGAACAGCGCGGACGAACAGTTGCCGTGGATCAGCAGCACCGGGGTGCCGTCGGGCGGGCCGGCCACCCGTACCGCCTGGGTGATGCCGTTCGCCGTCACGGTCCGCTGCTCGGTCTCCACCCGCGGCATGCTGCCACGCCGGTCCACGGCGATCCAGGTGTGCGGCAGCCACCTGCCGGCAGTGCTTGATGTGGCCGGCCACCAGGAGGGTCGCTCGCCCACGCGACCGGGCGACGGGACGACCGTTCGCCTGCGCGCAAACGCCGGCGACCTGCCGGCGTCCGGCCCGACTGGCCCGTCCGCTCCGTCCCGCCGAGCAGGCGGACGGTCAGCGGCGTGCGCTGGGCGGTGTGGCCAGTGGCAGCGGCAGCGTCGGCCGGACGTCACGACGGGACGGGCCGAAGCTGAGCCCGACCGGATCGGTGTGAGCCACTCCCGGATCGAACAGGCGCAGCTCGGTGCGGCCCAGCCGGATCACGTCGCCGTCGGAGAGGCGTTCCACCTCGGTGATCCGGCGGTCGTTGAGCCAGGTGCCGTTCGTCGAGCCCAGGTCCCGCAGCGACGGGCCCTCCGGTGCCAGCCACACCTCCGCGTGCTGCCGGCTCAGGTGCGGGTCGTTGAGAACGACGTGACCGGTCGGCGCCCGACCGATCACCTGCGGCTCGGCCCGCAGGCGAAAGCTCGCTCCGCGCATCGGCCCACCCGCGACCGTCAACAGCGGCATCAGTTCCGGATGTTCCTCCATGGACAGTCAGCCCTCCACCCCACACCACTACTCCGCGCGTCAGCCTGCCATCAGACGGTAATCGTCAATACCGACCGGCCGGTCAGCTCCTCGCCACCTCCCGGCCATCTCCCGTTCGACGATTCGGGCGGCCGGAAACCGACGCAGAGGGCCTGACCTGCTCTGATCAACGAGTGGACGGCCCGCTGCGACTTCCGTCCCGACGGGCCGAATCGCGGCCTACCGACGAGTAATCTTCGGGTCTAGACTTCCGCCATGACGGCTGTGCAGATCCCCGGCAACCCGGTCATCGAGGCGGGCCAACTGGTTTCCACCAGCCCAGCCACCGGCGTCGAGGCCGGGCGCCTCCCGGTCGCCACCGACGCCGACGTCCAGCGGGCCGTCGACCGCGCCCGCACCGCGGGCGAGTGGTGGGCCGGGCTGGGCTTCACCGCCCGCCGCGAACGGCTGCTGCGCTGGCGCGCCCTGCTCGCCAAGCGGATCGAGCAGCTCGCCGAGCTGGTGCACGTCGAGGGTGGCAAGCCGGTCGCCGACGCCATCGTCGAGATCGTCACCGCGATCGAGCACATCGACTGGGCCGCCCGCAACGCCAACCGGGTGCTCGGCCCGCGCCGGGTGCGGTCCCGGCTCATCCTCGCCGAGTTCTCCGGGCACCTCGAATACCAGCCGTTCGGCGTGATCGGCGTGATCGGCCCGTGGAACTATCCGGTCTTCACCCCGATCGGCTCCGCCGCGTACGCGCTGGCCGCCGGCAACGCCGTCGTGCTCAAGCCGAGCGAATACACGCCCGCGGTCGGCCAGTGGCTGGTGGACAGCTTCGCCGAGGTCGTACCCGAGCAACCGGTCTTCACCGCCGTGCACGGGCTGGGCGACGTGGGTGCGGCGCTGTGTCGCTCCGGCGTGAACAAGCTCGCCTTCACCGGCTCCACCGCCACCGCCCGCAAGGTCATGGCCGCCTGCGCCGAGACGCTGACCCCGGTGCTCATCGAGGGCGGCGGCAAGGACGCCATGATCGTCGACAGTGACGCGGACCTGGACGCCGCCGCCGAGGCCTGCGTCTGGGGCGGCATGACCAACGCCGGCCAGACCTGCATCGGCATCGAGCGGGTGTACGCCGTCGACGAGGTCTTCGACACCTTCGTCGACAAGGTGGTGACCCGCGCGGGTCGGCTGACCGTCGGGCCGGAGGGCACCGACATCGGCCCGATCACCATGCCGGGCCAGGTCGACGTGATCCGCCGCCACATCGAGGCCGCGGTCAGCTCCGGCGGGCGCGCCGTGCTCGGCGGCCCGAGCGCCGTGCAGCCGCCGTACGTGCACCCGACCGTGCTGGTGGACGTACCGGAGGAGTCGGCCGCCGTCCGCGAGGAGACCTTCGGGCCGACGCTCACCATCAACCGCGTCCGCGACGCCGACGAGGCCCTCGCCCGGGCCAACGCGCTGCCGTACGGACTGGGTGGTTCGGTCTTCGGCCGACGACGCGCCGTCGCCATCGCCCGACGGCTGCGCTCCGGGATGGCCTCGGTCAACTCCACTCTCACCTTCGCCGGGATGTCCACCCTGCCGTTCGGCGGGGTCGGTGACTCCGGCTTCGGGCGGATCCACGGCGAGGACGGGCTACGCGAGTTCGGCCGGGCCAAGGCGATCACCCGCCGGCGCGCCCGGTCGCTGCTGCCGTCGATGACCTTCGAGCGGACCCCGACCGACGTGGCCCGACTCGTCAAGGCCATCAAGGTGATGTACGGCAGGTGAGTGTCGGACAACCGATCTCGGCGCCGATCGCGGTGCGGACCGGAAACTGAGCCGGTCAGAAGAGGGTCAGCTCGTCCTTCTCGATGCCGCGCAGCTTGTCGTAGTCCACGACCACGCACCGGATGCCCCGGTCGGCGGCGAGCACCCGTGCCTGCGGCTTGATCTCCTGAGCGGCGAAGACACCGGTGACGGGGCTGAGCAGCGGGTCGCGGTTCATCAGTTCGAGATAACGGGTGAGCTGCTCGACCCCGTCGATCTCACCGCGCCGTTTGACCTCGACCGCGACCGCGGCGGAGTTGGCGTCCCGGCAGAGCAGGTCGACCGGGCCGATCGCCGTCATGTACTCGCGGCGGACCAGCGTGTACCCGTCACCCAACGCGCTCGGGTTGGCCGCCAGCAACTCCTGGAGGTGCGCCTCCACCCCGTCCTTGCGCAGGCCGGGATCAACCCCCAGCTCGTACGAGGTGTCCTGGAAGATCTCCTCCAGGGTGATCCGCAGTTCCTCGCCGGCCTTGTTGACCACCCGCCACACGCCGGGGGCCTCCTCCAGCCGACACGGCGGGCTCATCCAGTTCAACGGCTTGTACGCCCGGTCGTCGGCATGGATGGACACCGACCCGTCCGCCTTCACCATCAACAGCCGCGTCGCCAGCGGCAGGTGAGCCGAGAGCCGTCCGACGTAGTCCACCGAGCACTTCGCAATGACCAACCGCACCCGACGAGGGTAGCCGAGCACCCACCGGTCGCCACCGAGCGGCACTGGCGCGTCGATGGGATGCTGAGATGGTGCTCGAAGTCCTCACCGGTACCGGTCTCGCCGCCTCGGCGGGCCTGAACGCGTACATACCCCTGCTCACCCTTGGTCTGCTCGCCCGCTACACCGATCTGATCGACCTGCCCAGCGGCTGGACGTGGCTCGGCAACGGCTGGGTCGTCGCCATCCTGGCCGTGCTGCTCGCCGTCGAGATGGTCGCGGACAAGGTGCCGGTGGTCGACCACATCAACGACGTGGTGCAGACCGTGGTCCGACCCACCGCCGGCGGCCTGGCCTTCGGCGCGGGATCGTCGTCGGAGACGGTGACGGTCACCGACCCGGGAAGCTTCTTCTCGTCGCACCAGTGGGTGCCCGTGGTCACCGGCGTTCTGCTCGCGTTCGGCGTACACCTGCTCAAGTCCGCCGCGCGACCGGTCGTCAACGCGACGACCGCCGGGTTCGGTGCGCCGGTGGCCAGCACCGCCGAGGACGCCACCAGCGTGGTGGTCTCCCTGGTGGCGATCATCCTGCCGGTGCTGGTGCTCGCCTTCCTGCTCGGCCTGGTGGCGTTCGTCTACTGGTTCCTCCGCCGGCGCTCCGAACGCCGCCGGGAACGCGAGGCCGCCCGCGCCGCCGGCTTCCGCGTCTGACGGTCCACTCACCAGGGGCGGACTCCCGCCAGATCCAGACATGCCGCTGGCCGGCACCCCGGGTTCGGGGTGCCGGCCAGCGGTCGGTCGGTGTTGTGCGGTGGGTCAGCTGTTCCAGTGCTGGGCGACCAGGTCGGCAGCCTGCTGCTCCCACTGGGCGTAGGCGTCGGGGTAGGCGGAGACCTGTACGGTCTGCGCGGCGTCGGTCAGGGCCATGTCCTGCCATCCGTCGACCTGCTTGAGGCCCTTGAGGAACGCGGTGGTGGAGTACTCGGGGTCGGTGATCTGCTCCGGCGTGCCCCAACCCGAGCTCGGGCGCTGCTGGAACAGGCCCAGCGAGTCATGGTCGTTCATGTCGCCGAGGTGGCCCAGGTTCTCCAGCTTCGACTCCTGCAGGCTCGTGGCGATCGAGATCACCGCGGCCCGCTCGGGCAGGCCGGCCTTCTTCGTGGCGGCGATGATCGCCTTGACGTTCGCGGTCTGCTCGTCATTGAGGTCGATGTGCGACTGCGGGCCCTGCGCCTTGACCGTCTGCACCGCAACCGCAACCGGCTTGCCCTCGGTGGCGGGGGCGGCGTGCGCGGCGATCGGACCGGCAAACACACCACCGGCGAACGCCAGACCAGCAACGGACAGCATGCTCTTACGAATGATCGTGTTCATGAGGGTTGGCTCCTTCACGGGGGTAGACACCACACGGGCCTTGTTCGGGGGGAACGGCACGCAGGGTGCAAGCACCTCGTCCGGCGCTTCTCCTACACGGGGAAAAGTCTTGAAGGTCGGCGGCCGACAAGCCGGGGGGCTCGTGGCGCCGGGGTCCAGCGGCCGAGCGGGGGGGCTCGTGGCGCCGGGTCCATGTGTAACGACCGCCGGGCCGGGGCCATTCCGGGATCGGCCCGTCCATCGGCACCTCGTGGAAGCGGGTGCTGGTGCGGTCGGTCGGGTCTGCAACGACCGCCGGGCCGAAGTCATTCCGGGACCGGCCCATCCATCCGCACCCCGTGCATTCCTGGCGCGGTCGATCGGGGGTCTGCAACGACCGCGCACCCGCCGGCATTCCAACCCGGCTCCGCTGTCATCCCAGCCCCGAGGGGTGAGGTGGCTAGGCGGTGGTGCTGCGATCGTCAGGGTGTGTAACGACCCCGGGCCGGCCAGGATTCCAGCCCACGGGTGCGCCCGGCCACACCCAAACCGCACGATACCGGACAGGCCGGACTGGCTCACGGTCGGTGCCGATTGGGATAAGGCCGGTTTGCGGGTTGATCGACTCGGTATCGCCGATATCGGGGCATCCGCACGCCCTGGATACCGCGACATCCCTGATATCGAGTCGATCACCCGAAGAGGCACTGCCCAGGCGATCCCGGGCGAGGTCGTCAACGAGCGCGATACCTCAGAGGCATATTTATGACTCACAGGTATACCGCTCACCACAGCCACCGCCCCCGAGGCGGCCGGGGCCGCATTTCGTGCGGACCGGACCGGCGGCCGCTTGCCGGACCGCGCGGCATCGCGGATCGGGCAGCCGGCAATCGCGCGGGCCCGGCGATCGCGCGGACGGCGACCGGGGGCTGGGATCGCCGGGCCGGCAATCGGGGGTCGGCAATCGAGGGTCGGTGATTGCTCGGGCCCGTCGACCGCGCGAACCGGCGGGCCCCACCCCACCCACGACGCAGCGCGACAAAAGCAGCGCGACAAAGCAGCGCGACAAAGCAGCGCGACAAACCCCGAACACCCGGGCATCGCCAACAGCAGCAGAACGACATCACGAAGCCGGCAAAAGCCTACGATCAGGAAAAGCCTAGAGGAGGTCGGCATGACCGCAGCGATGGAGATGCCCCGAGTCCAGGAGTGCGTGGTCGTAGCTTGCGCGTACAACGACGCCGGCGACTGCCACGCCTTTGCGATCACGATCGGCAGCATGGATCACGCGCACTGCCACACCTTCGTCGAGTCGCCGGTGCGCGGCGGTGTGGAGAGCCTGATCGCGCAGGTGGGCGCGTGCCAACGGTCCGACTGCCGGCACAACGAGCAGCTCGAGTGCCATGCCTCGTCGATCAGGGTCGGCCCGGACAACGACATGGCCGACTGCATGACCTACGACGGCCGCTGACCTGCCACAGCCGTCCCGTCAGGGCAGATCAGGGCAGATCGTTGGCGCGGCGGATGACCGTCACCAGGTCGTCGATGATGGTGGTGAGGGCGAAGTCCTTCGGGGTGAAGACCCGGGCCACCCCGGCCGCCCGCAGCGTGTCGGCGTCCGCGGCGGGGATGATGCCGCCCACGACCACCGGCAGGTCCGCCCGGCCGGCTGCGCGCAGCCCGTCGAGTACGGCCGGCACGGCGGCGAGGTGCGAGCCGGACAGCACGGAGAGCCCCACCAGGTCGACGTCCTCCTCGACGGCGGCGGCGACGATCTGCCCGGCGGTCAGCCGGATGCCCTGGTATACGACCTCGAAGCCGGCGTCGCGGGCGCGTACCGCGATCTGCTCGGCGCCGTTGGAGTGCCCGTCCAGGCCGGGTTTGCCGACCAGCAGCCGCAGCCGGCCGCTGCCCAGCTCGCGGGCGGTGGCGGTGACCCGCTCGCGGACGGCTGCGAGGCCCGGGTCGCCGCCGGTGCCGGTGCCGCCGGCCAATCCGGTGGGCGCCCGGTACTCGCCGAAGACCTGGCGCAGCGCGCCGGCCCACTCGCCGGTGGTCACCCCGGCCCGCACGCACTCCAGGGTGGCCGGCATCAGGTTCGTGGTGGTCGCGGCGTCCGCGCGGAGCCGGGCCAGCGCCGCGTCGACGGCGGTGGCGTCCCGGTCGGCCCGCCACCGGCGTACGCCGTCCGCGGCGGCTGCCTCGACCGCCGGATCGACCTGCTCGACCGCCTCCGCTCCGGCGGCGGTCAGCGGGGACGACTCGGTTTCGGTGAAGCGATTGACGCCAACCACCACGTCGGCGCCGGACTCCATCCGGCGGCGGCGCTCGGCCAGGGAGGCGACCAGCGCGCTCTTGAGGTAGCCGGTCTCCACGGCGGCTACCACGCCGCCCAACTCCAGCACCTTGTCCAGCTCGACCCGGGCGCCGGTGACGATCTCGTCGACCAGCGCGGTCATCACGTGCGAGCCGGCGAAGAGGTCGGGGTATTCGAGCAGGTCCGACTCGTACGCCAGGACCTGCTGCATCCGCAGCGACCACTGCTGGTCCCAGGGGCGGGGCAGGCCCAGCGCCTCGTTCCAGGCGGGCAGCTGCACCGCTCGGGCCCGGGCGTCACGGGACATCGTGACACCGAGCATCTCCAGCACGATGCGCTGGATGTTGTTCTCCGGTTGCGCTTCGGTCAGGCCGAGCGAGTTGACCTGTACGCCGTAGCGGAACCGCCGCTGCCTGGCCTCGGTGACCCCGTACCGGTCGCGGGTGATCTCGTCCCAGAGCACGCCGAACGCGCGCATCTTGGCAATCTCCTCCACGAACCGCACCCCGGCGTTGACGAAGAACGAGATCCGCTGCACCACGTCACCCATCCGCTCGGCGGGCACCTGGCCGGAGTCGCGGACCGCGTCGAGCACGGCGACCGCCGTGGCGAGCGCGAAGCCGACCTCCTGCACCGGCGTGGCGCCGGCCTCCTGGAGGTGGTACGAGCAGATGTTGACCGGGTTCCACCGCGGCATCTCAGTCAGCGTGTACGCCACCACGTCGGCGGTGAGCCGCAGCGACGCCGCCGGCGGGAAGATGTACGTCCCCCGGGACAGGTACTCCTTGATGATGTCGTTCTGGGTGGTGCCGGCGCAGCGGGCCAGCTCCGCGTTCTGCTCCAGCCCCACGGTGCCGTACAGGGCGAGCAGCCACATCGCCGGGGCGTTGATGGTCATCGAGGTGTTCATCTCGGCCAAGGGGATGCCGTCGAACAGCGCCCGCATGTCGCCGAGGTGGGCCACCGGCACGCCCACCCGGCCGACCTCACCGGCGGCCAGCTCGTGGTCGGGGTCGTACCCGGTCTGGGTCGGCAGGTCGAAGGCGACCGAGAGACCGGTCTGCCCCTTCGCCAGGTTGCGGCGGAAGAGGGCGTTGGTCGCCGCGGCCGACGAGTGGCCGGCGTAGGTGCGCATCACCCACGGGCGGTCCCGCTCGGGCAAACGCCCCGGGAATGCCTTCTCATCCATGGCCGGAGTCTAAGTTACCGTTCAGTAAAACGGGTTGTGGAAAACCACACAGGTCCATGTCGCGGACGTCCGGGTCCGAAGCTCCCGCAGTGGTCCGGACCACCACACCCCGGGCGCCACGTCGCCCCAGCCAGGACGCACACTGGACGCCATGGATGACGAGCTGGCCATCTCCGTCCGGGGGCTGCGCAAGGCGTACGGCGACAACGTGGCCGTGGCGGGTGTGGACCTCGACGTCCGCCGCGGCGAGGTGTTCGCGCTGCTCGGCCCGAACGGCGCCGGCAAGACCACCACCGTGGAGATCCTGGAGGGCTACCGACGGCGGGATGCCGGCGAGGTCACCGTGCTCGGCGCGGATCCGGCCCACCCAGATGCCGGCTGGCGCTCCCGCGTCGGCATCGTGCTCCAGGGCACCGGCGAGTTCGACGAGCTGACCGTGGCCGAGGTGATCCGCCACTTCTCCGGCTTCTACCCGGACGCCGACGACCCGGACAAGGTGATCGAGCGGGTCGGGCTGGCCGGCAAGGCGAAGGCCCGCACCCACACCCTCTCGGGCGGGCAGAAGCGCCGCCTCGACGTGGCGCTGGGCATCATCGGCCGCCCCGAGCTGCTCTTCCTCGACGAACCGACCACCGGCTTCGACCCGGAGGCCCGTCGCGAGTTCTGGGAGCTGATCCGCGACCTCGCCGCGGCCGGCACCACCATCGTGCTGACCACGCACTACCTGGACGAGGCGGAGTCGCTCGCCGACCGGGTCGGCGTGATCGCCGGCGGCCGGTTGGTCGAGGTGGCCGCGCCGAACCGGCTGGGCAACCGGCAGGAGGCCCTCGCGACGGTCTCCTGGCGTACCCCGGACGGGACGCCGGAGAGCGCGCAGAGCGCGACGCCGACGGCCCTGGTGGCCGAGTTGGCCGCGCGCTACGGCGGCGAGGTCCCCGGGCTCACCGTGACCCGGCCGACCCTGGAGGACGTCTACCTCACGATGATCGGACACGCGCGATGACGACCACGACGAAGCCGGCGACGCCGGTCACCGCGACCCGGGGCCGGCGGCCGGGCGCGGGCGCGCTCGCCCTGCGGCAGGGCCGGCTGGAGATCACCCAGTTCCTGCGCAGCCGGGAGTCCGTGGTCTTCACGATGGGCTTCCCCATCATCATGATCCTGATCTTCGCGTCGATCTTCGGCGGCACGATCGGCGGCGGGGTCAAGTTCACCCAGTACTTCATCACCGGGATGATCGCGACCGGCCTGATGACGGTCAGCTTTCAGAACCTCGGCATCTGGATCCCGATCGAGCGGGACCGGGGTGTGCTCAAGCGCTACCGGGGCACGCCGATGCCGAAGTGGGTCTGGTTCGCCGGCAAGGTGATCATGGTGGTGGCGATCGGCATCGCCGAGACCGTGCTGCTGCTGGCGGTCGCGGTGGCGCTGTTCGACCTCGACCTGCCGGGCACCGCCGGGAAGTGGTTCACCTTCGGCTGGGTCGCCGTGCTCGGCGTGACCGCCTGCACCCTCTGCGGCATCGCCATCTCGTCGCTGGCCCGCACCGCGCGCAGCGGCTCTGCGGTGGTCACCCCGGTCGCCCTGGTGCTCCAGTTCATCTCCGGGGTGTTCTTCGTCTTCACCGACCTGCCCACCTGGATGCAGCAGGTGGCGGCGCTGTTCCCGCTCAAGTGGATGTGCCAGGGGCTGCGGGCGGTCTTCCTGCCGGAGAGCTTCGGCGCGCAGGAGCCGGGTGGCTCGTTCGAGCTGGGCCGCGTTGCGCTGGTGCTGGCCGTGTGGTGCGTGCTCGGCCTGGTGCTCTGCCTGACCACCTTCCGCTGGACCACCAAGCGCGACGGCTGAGCGGTTGAAAAGGGGGGCGGGCGCACGGCGCCCGCCCCCCTTTTTCGTTGCCGGGGCTCAGTACGTGTAGAAGCCCTTACCGGTCTTGCGGCCCAGGTCGCCGGCGGTGACCATTCGCTGGAGCAGCTCCGGCGGGAAGAACTTCTCGTCCGCGGTGTCGGTGTAGATGTTCTTCGAGGCATGCAGCAGCACGTCGACGCCGGTCAGGTCGGTGGTGGCCAGCGGGCCCATCGCGTGCCCGAAGCCCAGCCGGCAGGCGGTGTCCAGGTCCTCCGCCGACACCACGCCGGACTCGACCAGCTTGACCGCCTCCACCACCAGGGCGGAGATCAGCCGGGTGGTGACGAAGCCGGCGATGTCCCGGTTGACCACCACCACCGTCTTGCCGATCTCCTCGGCGAAGGCCCGTACGGTGGCCAGCGTGGCATCACTGGTCTTGTAGCCGCGGACCAGCTCGCAGAGCTGCATCATCGGCACCGGGGAGAAGAAGTGGGTGCCGACGACCGCCTCGGGCCGCTCGGTGACCGCGGCGATCTGGGTGACCGGGATGGCCGACGTGTTGGTGGCGAGCACCGCGTCGGACTTGCAGATCTTGTCCAGGGCGCGGAACACCTCGTGCTTGATCTCGAGGCGTTCGAAGACCGCCTCGACCACGATGTCCGCGTCCGCCGCCGCCTCCAGGTCGGTGGTGGGGGTGATCCGGGCGAGCGTCGCCTCGACGTCCGACGCCTCGATCTTGCCCTTCTCGGCGAACTTCTCCAGCGACTTCCGGATGCCGCCGAGGCCGCGCGTGGTGGCCGCGTCGTCCAGGTCGCGCAGCGTCACCTGCCAGCCCGCCTGCGCCGCCACCTGGGCGATGCCGGAGCCCATGAGCCCGGCCCCGACGACCGCGAGTCGACCCGCCATCTGCTTCTCCCTCGCCTGCTTGAGTGCCTGACTGCACCCTAGTCGGCGGGCCTGAACGACGGCTAAGGGAGTGCCGTCAGATCTCCAGCGCCGGCTCCTCCGGCGTCGTGCCGCGCTCGACGGCGACCCCGAGCGCGCGCAGGTCGGCCACGAAGTCCGGGTAACCCCGGTCGACGTGGTGCACGTGGGAGACCTCGGTGACCCCGTCCGCGCAGAGCCCGGCGATGATCAGCCCGGCCCCGGCGCGGATGTCGGTGGCCCGCACCGGCGCCCCGGAGAGTCGGCTGCGGCCCCGGACGACCGCGTGGTGCCCGTCGGTCTTGATGTCCGCGCCGAGGCGCATCATCTCGTTGGCGAACATGAACCGGCCGTCGAAGATGTTCTCGGTGATCAACGAGGCGCCGTCGCTGACCGCGGCGAGGCCGATCGCCATCGGCAGCAGGTCGGTGGCGAAGCCGGGGTACGGCAGCGTCACCACGTCGACCGCCCGCGGCCGGTCGTCCATCCGCACCCGGAAGCCGTCGCCCCGGGTCTCCACCAGCCCTCCGGCCGCGACCACCTTGTCCAGCGCGACCTCCAGGAAGGCCGGGTCGAGCCCGGTCACCGTCACGTCGCCCCGGGTCATGGCCGCGCCGAACGCCCAGGTGCCGGCGACGATCCGGTCCCCCACCGTGGCGTGCCGCACCGGGCGCAGCCCGGGTACGCCGGTGATCCGCAGGGTGGACGTTCCGGCGCCGGTGATCCGCGCGCCCATCTGGTTGAGCATGGTGCAGATGTCGACGATCTCCGGCTCCCGAGCGGCGTTGTCGATCGTCGTGGTGCCCTGGGCGAGCACCGCCGCCATCACCAGGTTCTCGGTCGCGCCCACGCTGGGGAAGTCCAGCATGATGTCCGCGCCGCGCAGCCCGTGCGGCGCGGTGGCGATGACGAAGCCGTGTTCACCGGAGATGTCCGCGCCCATCCGGGTCAGCCCGGAGACGTGCATGTCCAGCCCGCGCGAGCCGATGGCGTCGCCGCCCGGGTGCGCCACCCGCACGTACCCCCGGCGGGCCAGCAGGGGGCCGAGCACGCAGATCGACGCGCGCAGCCGGCGGACCAGGTCGTAGTCCGCGTCCGCGCCGGGCTGTTCGGGTACGTCGATGGTCACCGAGCGGGACCGGGCGACCCCGCCCCGCGCGACCATCGGGTCGACCGGGTCGTCCGCGTCGAACCGCACGTCGCAGCCCAGCCGGCGCAGCACCTCCCCCATGATCGCGATGTCGGTGATCCGCGGGACGTTGGTGATCACGCTGCGGCCCGGAGCGAGCAGCGCGGCGGCCATCAACTTCAACGCCGAGTTCTTGGCACCGACCACGTGCACGGTGCCGGCCAGCCGGGCGTCACCGCGTACCCGGATGACGTCGACATCGTTGACCGCCGGATCGCCCGCGTCCCCGGGACCCACCGCCGGCCAGCCGGCGGTGGTGTCCGGCCGTGCCGGGATCGTCAGGTCCGGTATCCGTAGGCTGTGCGTCATGGCCGTCCACCTCACGCGCATCTACACCAAGGCCGGCGACGCCGGCATGACCAGGCTGAGCAACAACGAGCAGGTGCCGAAGACCGATCCACGGATCGCCGCGTACGCGGATGTCGACGAGTGCAACGCGGCGATCGGCGTCGCGATCGCCCTGGGCCAGCTCGACGAGGAACTGCGGGGCGCGCTGGCGTCGATCCAGAACGATCTGTTCGACGTCGGCGCGGACCTGTCCACGCCGGTCGAGCCGGAGCCGAAGTATCCGCCGCTGCGGGTGACCGAGGAGTACGTCGAGCGCCTTGAGGGCTGGTGCGACGAGTACAACGCACGCCTGAGCAAGCTCGACTCCTTCATCCTCCCCGGCGGCACCACGGGCGCGGCGCTGCTGCACGTGGCACGGACCATCGCCCGGCGTGCCGAACGGGCAGCGTGGGCGCTGGTCAGCCACGATCCGGAACGGACCAGCCCGCTCCCGGCAAAGTATCTCAACCGGCTCTCCGATCTGCTCTTTATCCTGTCAAGAACGGCAAATCCGGCGGGAGATGTGCTATGGGTGCCGGGCGGGAAGCGCTGAACGTCGGCGCACTGCACCACGTCGAGGTCTGGGTTCCCGATCTCGCGGCGGCCACGCGTAGCTGGGGCTGGCTCCTGGGCGAGCTGGGCTGGACGCTGCGCCAGGACTGGCCGGCCGGCCGCTCCTGGCGCCTCGGCCCCACCTACATCGTGCTGGAGCAGTCGCCCGCGCTCTCCGGGCCCCGGCACGACCGGCTGGCTCCGGGGCTGAACCACCTGGCGTTCCACGCCGGCCCGCCGGCCGCCGTGGACCGCCTGGTTACGGCCGCACCGGCACATGGCTGGGCACTGCTCTTCCCGGACCAACACCCACACGCCGGCGGCCCCGACACCTACGCCGCCTACCTCACCGACAACCAGGGCTACGAGGCAGAACTGGTCGCCACCACCGGTAACGGCAGTTGACGAAAGCGGCGCCCGAACGACGCACAGCGCCCCGGGCAGGGTTTCCGGGGAGCCCGCCCGGCGGAGGGATCAAGCCTGACCGCCCGGAGCCGGGCGGGCTCCCCGGAAACCCCCAAGAGTGACCAAGGAGGTCAGGCAGCAGGCCAATCCTGGGAGGCCATACGCGGCGAGACCGCCCCCGGAGGGGCGGCCTCGAGCCAGGAGAGGAAACCGGTCACTGTCGACCGCGCCATGGCAATCTCCACCGGTGCGTGGTGACTGGTACAGCGGAGAATCACCCAGTCGGCCGGCATGGAGAGGCGTTCCTGCCCCTCGGGCAACCGGCGGCGCTCCACCGCGAGCCCTTTGCGGGAGAGCACCCGCTTGGGACGAAGCGCGAAGCTGAACATCCGGTACCAGCGCAGCTCGTCACCGGCGAACCGGCCGAAGCCCGGCGACCAGCCGCGGCCGTCGAGCATCGTGGAGACCCGGACGCTGAGCCGGATGATGCCACCGCTACGGGTGACCAGTGCCCGTCGGACGAAGAGGATGAGGAGCGCAGCCAGGATGACGGCGACGCCGATCCCGACTCCCTCGACGATCTCCATCCCCGGTACGGCTCAGTGGCTCTGCGAGGAGACCGGGGTCGCGCTCTCGGCCAGCACGGTGACGCCGTCGGCGCTCACCGAGAGGAAGCCGCCGGCCACGTCGTAGGAGACCTGCTGACCGCCGGCAAGCTTGATGCGGACCTGGCCGGGCTCGGCGAGCTGGCCGAGCAGCGGCGCGTGCCCCGGCAGGACACCGAGTTCACCTTCGGTCGTCCGGGCGACGACCATTTCGGCGTCACCGGACCAGACCTTCTCCTCGACGGCGACGAGCTCGACGTGAAGCTGCTGTGCCACGCTGTCTCCTTGCTGCGGCGGCGGATTGCCGAAAGTCTAGTCCTGACGCTGACCCGCCCCCAAGGCGGGTGGGGAGAGCTGCGCCACGACTACTTGGTCTTGTTCTGGAATTCCGGGTGCTCCAGCAGGAACGGGTCCAGTTGTTCATTGTGCAGGGCGGTGAAGAAGTCCGACACGCCTGGCTTGAACTGCTCGCCCTTGTACTTCTTGCCGTCGAAGACACCGCCACCGGGGAGCTTGATCATTTGGATCGTGTTGGGCCGGATGTTCTTGAGGGCGATGCCGTAGTCGACCACGCTGTTGCCGCGACCGTTGAAGATCAGCGACTGGCCGGCGGCACGAAGCACCTTGTCCAGCTTGATTGGGTTGGACACCACGTCGGCGCTGAACGCCTGCCCGACCATGGCCTTGACGAACTGCTGCTGGTGACGCTGCCGGCCGTAGTCGGCGTCGGGGACACCGTTCTTCGGGTAGCGCTGCCGGACGTAGTCCAGCGCCTGCCACCCGCTGAGGTGTTGGTTGCCCTTCTCGTAGACCGCCTGCGGGCCGACGTAGCCCTCGCCGCGCGTGTTGCCCGGCCGCGGCTTACCGTCCGGCTGCTTGTGCTCGGACTTCACTTCCCGCTCGATGTACATGTCGACGCCGCCCATGGCGTCGACGATCTTCTGGAAGCCGGTGAAGTTGATGATCGCGCCAGCGTCGAACCGCTTGATGCCGGTCACGTTCTGCACGGTGGTGGCCAGCAACTCGAAGCCCCGTGCGGCGTCGGGGTTTCCTCCCGGCACCCGGCTGCCGAACGACATGGCGGCGTTGATCTTCGTGGTCTCGCCGGCGAAGTCGGCCTTCTTGAACGGCGGGATCTGCACGTAGAGGTCCCGTGGCAGCGAGAACAGATAGGCCCGGTCCATCGACGACGGCACGTGCAGCACCATGATCGAGTCGGCCAGTGGCGCCGCCGTCGGCGTACGCGGGTCGATGCCGACCAGCAGGATGTTGAGCGGGCCCTTGATGTCGGTCTTCTTCGCCTGCGCCCCGGCCGCCTGGTCGCCGAACAGGTCGGCCTTGCCGACCGCGCCCTCGTAGCGGGCCATCAGCACCTCGGTGCCGACCAGCACGGCCCCGCTGAGCATGGTCAGCACGGTGCCGAACACCGTGCAGACCCTGGCCCAGCGCGGCACACCACGCCAGATGGACGCCTTACGGCCACTCTTGCCGGCCTGACCCACGAGCATCTCCGTTCGTTACGCCCACGAAGAGGAGACGGGCGCACGCAGCCGAAAGGTTGCCAATTTCAACGCTCGTTCACGTGAGCGCGCGAAACGACCGTAGCTCGGGTGGTGGGGAACCGACGACCGCGAGTAACGGACCGCGGCGATGATAGGACTCGAAGGTGAACAAAAGACTGCCCCGGCATTGCCGGGGCAGTCTTTTGGTTGCGGATCTGAGTGGGCGGTCAGCCCTTCATCAGCTCCTCAGCCTTACGCTCCAGGTCCTCGAGACCGCCGCACATGAAGAACGCCTGCTCGGGGAAGTGGTCGTACTCGCCCTCGCTGATCTTGCGGAACGCCTCGATGGTCTCCTTGATCGGGACCGTCGAGCCCGGCACGCCGGTGAACTGCTCCGCCGCGTAGGTGTTCTGCGACAGGAAGCGCTCGATCCGCCGGGCCCGGGCCACGGTGATCTTGTCTTCCTCGGAGAGCTCCTCGATGCCGAGGATGGCGATGATGTCCTGCAGGTCCTTGTAGCGCTGCAGGATCCGCTTCACCTCGGTGGCGACCTGGAAGTGCTCGGCGCCGACGAACTCCGGGGCGAGGATCCGGGACGAGGACGCCAGCGGGTCCACGGCCGGGTAGATGCCCTTGTCGGAGATCGACCGCTCCAGGTTGGTGGTCGCGTCCAGGTGGGCGAACGTGGTGGCCGGGGCGGGGTCGGTGTAGTCGTCCGCCGGCACGTAGATCGCCTGCATGGAGGTGATGGCCTGGCCCCGGACGGAGGTGATCCGCTCCTGGAGCTCGCCCATCTCGTCGGCCAGGGTCGGCTGGTAACCCACCGCGCTCGGCATCCGGCCGAGCAGGGTGGAGACCTCCGAACCGGCCTGGGTGAAGCGGAAGATGTTGTCGATGAAGAGCAGCACCTCCTGCTTCTTCACGTCGCGGAAGTACTCGGCCATGGTCAGCGCGGAGAGCGCCACCCGCAGCCGGGTGCCCGGCGGCTCGTCCATCTGGCCGTAGACCAGCGCGGTCTTGTCGATGACGCCGGACTCGGTCATCTCGGCGATGAGGTCGTTGCCCTCACGGGTGCGCTCACCCACGCCGGCGAAGACCGAGGTACCACCGAAGTTGCGGGCCACACGGGTGATCATCTCCTGGATGAGCACCGTCTTGCCCACACCCGCGCCGCCGAACAGGCCGATCTTGCCGCCCTTGACGTACGGGGCGAGCAGGTCGATGACCTTGATGCCGGTCTCCAGCATCTCGGTCTTCGGCTCCAGGTCCGCGAAGGCCGGGGCCTTGCGGTGGATACCCCAGTGGTCGTCCGGGGTCAGGGTCTCGCCCTCGGTGAGGTTGAGCACCTCGCCGATCGCGTTGAACACGTGGCCCTTGACCGCGTCGCCCACCGGCACGGTGATCGGCTTGCCGCGGTCACGCACCTCCGCGCCGCGGACCAGGCCGTCCGTCGGCTGCATCGAGATGGCACGGACCAGGTTGTCACCCAGGTGCTGGGCGACCTCCAGGGTCAGCGTCTTCTCACCGCCGGACAGGTTCACGTCAACGTTCAGGGCGTTGAACAGGGCCGGCATGGCGTCGCGCGGGAACTCGGCGTCGACGACCGGGCCGATGACCCGGACCACGCGACCCGTGGCCGTTTTGGTCTCTACTGGTGCAGTCATCACACTTCACTTCCCGACGCGGCCAGCGCGTTGGCGCCGCCGACGATCTCGCTGATCTCCTGGGTGATCCCGGCCTGGCGAGCCGAGTTCATCTCACGCGTGTACTTCTCGATCATTTCCTCGGCGTTGTCGGTGGCGCTCTTCATCGCCCGCCGCCGTGCCGCCGACTCACTCGCCGCCGACTCGATCAACGCCGCGTAGATCCGCGTGTTGATGTACCTCGGCAGGAGCGCGTCGAGCAGCGCCTCCGCCTCCGGCTCGAACTCGTACGCCGGCAGCAGCCCCTCGGAGCGCGGCCGGTCCTCCACCTGCATCGGCCCAACGATCTTGGTGACCGGGTTCTGCGTCATCAGCGAGTGGAACTCGGTGTAGACGATGTGCAACTCGTCGACGCCGAGCACCCCGTCGGCACCGGCACCACCGTCGACGTCGTCCGCACCGGCGGTGAACGCCTTGATCAGCGTCTCACCCACCGTGCGGGCGTCCTCGAACGACGGCTGCTCGCTGAAGCCCGTCCAGTTGGCCTCGATCGGCCGGTTGCGGAACCGGTAGAACCCGACGCCCTTACGCCCGATGACGTAGAGCACCGGCTCCTTGCCGTCCGCCTTGAGCCGCGCGATCAGCGACTCCGCCATCTTGATCGCGTTGGCGCTGTAGCCGCCGGCCAGGCCACGGTCGCTGGTGACCAGCAGGACGCCCGCCCGCCGCACCCGCTCGCGCGGGGTGAGCAGCGGGTGGTCGATCCGCGCGTTGGACGCCAGCGCCGTGAGCACGCCGGTGATGGCCTGGGCGTACGGCAGGGACGCCTGCACCCGGGCCTGGGCCTTGGCGATCCGGCTCGTCGCCACGAGCTCCATCGCCTTGGTGATCTTCTTCATCGACTTCGCCGAGCGGATTCGTTGACGAAGAACGCGTACCTGGGCCGCCATGGGATCAGCTCTCGGCCGGGCGGTCGGTCGCGCCGTCGCGGAAGCGGGTCACCGTCTCGCGGTTCTCCTCGCCCTCCAGCGGCGCGGCCGGCGCGTCGTTGACCTGACGCTCGTCCGCCTTACCGAGGAAGACCTGCTTGAACTCGCTGATCGCGTTGTCCAGGGAACCGACGATGTCGTCGCTCCACTGGTTGTCGGCGATCCCGGCCAGCACACCCGCGTGCTTGTGCCGCAGGTACTGGAGGAACTCCGACTCGAAGCGCCGGACCTCACCCACCGGGATGTCGTCCAGCTTGCCCTCGGTGCCGGCCCAGACCGAGACGACCTCTTCCTGCACCGGGTACGGCGAGTAGTTCGGCTGCTTGAGCAGCTCGACCAGCCGGACACCGCGGTCCAGCTGGGCCCGGGAGGCCTTGTCCAGGTCGGAGGCGAAGGCGGCGAACGCCTCCAGCTCGCGGTACTGGGCCAGGTTGAGGCGCAGCGAACCGGCAACCTTGCGCATCGGCTTCACCTGCGCGGCGCCACCGACCCGGGAGACCGAGGTACCGACGTTGATCGCCGGACGGACGCCCTGGTTGAACAGGTCGGTCTCCAGGAAGATCTGGCCGTCGGTGATCGAGATGACGTTGGTCGGGATGAAGGCCGAGATGTCGTTGGCCTTCGTCTCGATGATCGGCAGACCGGTCATCGAGCCGCCACCCAGCTCGTCGGAGAGCTTCGCGCAGCGCTCCAGCAGACGCGAGTGCAGGTAGAAGACGTCACCCGGGTACGCCTCACGGCCCGGCGGGCGACGCAGCAGCAGCGACACGGCCCGGTACGCCTCGGCCTGCTTGCTCAGGTCGTCGAAGACGATCAGGACGTGCTTGCCGCCGTACATCCAGTGCTGTCCGATGGACGAGCCGGTGTACGGGGCGATGTACTTGAAGCCGGCCGGGTCGGACGCCGGGGAGGCCACGATGGTGGTGTACTCCATCGCGCCCGCCTCCTCCAGCTGCCCCTTGATCGAGGCGATGGTGGAGGCCTTCTGGCCGATGGCGACGTAGATGCAGCGAACCTGCTTCTTCGGGTCGCCGGTGCGCCAGTTGTCCCGCTGGTTGAGGATGGCGTCCAGAGCGACCGTGGTCTTACCGGTCTTCCGGTCACCGATGATCAGCTGCCGCTGGCCCCGACCGATCGGCGTCATCGCGTCGATCGCCTTGATGCCGGTCTGCAGCGGCTCGAACACCGACTGCCGGGACATCACGTTCGGAGCCTGCAGCTCCAGCTCGCGGTAGCCCTCGTCGGCGATGTCGCCGAGGCCGTCGATCGGCTGGCCGAGCGCGTTGACCACGCGGCCGAGGAAGGCGTCGCCGACGGGCACGGAGAGCACCCGGTCGGTGCGCTTGACGCGCTGCCCCTCCTCCAACTTGGCGGAGTCACCGAGAACGACGACACCGATCTCCCGGACGTCGAGGTTCAGCGCCACGCCGAGCGTGCCGTCCTCGAACTCCAGCAGCTCGTTGGTCTTGGTCGAGGGCAGGCCCTCGACGTGGGCGATGCCGTCACCGGTGTCGGCGACGGTGCCGACCTCCTCGCGGGAGACGTCGGTCGAGTAGGAGGAGACGTAGCGCTCCAGGGCGCCGCGGATCTCCTCCGTCGAGATGGTCAGCTCGGCCATCCTCTGCTTCCTTAAAATTCAGGGGCCCGGGATACCTAGTACCGACCGGTCCGAATGGCGTCTGTCATTCCGGGCGCTTCGCGGCGGAGTCGCCGCAACGCGGGCGGCGGAGCCGGTCAGCGCTTCGCGAGCGCGTTGCGGGTCTCGTTGAGGCGGCGCAGGATGGTGCCGTCGTACAGGTCGGAGCCGACCCGCACGCTCACGCCACCCAGGACGTGAGGGTCGACCGTCTGCTTGACGGAGACCTCTCGACCGTATATCCCGGCGAGACTCGCGCCCAGCCGGTGCTCCTCCTCGTCACTCAACGGGGCTGCCACGGTGACGTACGCCACCTGGCGGTCCCGCCGTTCGGCGGCGAGTTCCACCAGCCGGGTGAGCGATCCGGCGAAGGAGCGCCCGCCGAAGCCGGCCAGCGCCACCTCGATGAGGCGGACGGTGGCCAGGCGAGCCTTGCCGGCCAGCAGCTCGCCGACCAGGACCCCCCGCTGGTCCACCGGGGCCGACGAGTTGGAGAGCACCGCGGAGAGCTCGGGCTGGCCGGCGACGACCTGCCCGAAGCGGAACAGCTCGTCCTCGACCTCGCCCAGGTCACCGGCCGCGTCGACGCTGGCCAGCGCGGCCTCGACGCCGAGCCGCTCGACACCGTCGAGCAGCTCCGTCGGCGTCGACCAACGACCGGAGACCAGTGCGGCGACCAGGTCGAGCGCCCCGTCGCCGATCTTGCCGCGCAGCATTCCGCTGAGCAGTTCGGCGCGGTCCGTGCCGGACCGGGCCGGATCCGAGAGCGCCCGACGCAACCGCGGCTCGCGCCGCAGCAACCCGGCGACCGCGAGCAGGTCGTTCGCGGCGTGGGCCACCGTGGCCGGGTCGGTGCCGCGGACGTACGCGTCGAGGCGCTCGGCCGCGATCTTGTACGACTCCCGGCTGGCGGCCTGCATCAGCGGGCCCCCGTGCTCTCGAGACCGCTCAGGAACCGGTCGACGGTGCCCTTGCGCCGCGCCTCGTCGGCCAGCGACTCACCGACGATCTTGCTGGCCAGGTCCACCGCGATGGTGCCGACCTCCGTGCGCAGCTCGCGCACGATGGTGGCCCGCTCGGCGGCGAGCTGGTCCTTGCCGGCCGCGATGATCCGGTCGGACTCCTCCCGCGCCTTGGCGAGGACGTCCTGCCGGATCCCCTCGGCGTCGGCCCGGGCGTCGTCGCGGATCTTCGCGGCGTCGGTGCGGGCCTCGGCGAGCTGGGCACGGTACTGCTCGAGCAGCTGGTTCGCCTCGGCCTGAGCGGCCTCGGCGCGCTTGATGCCGCCCTCGATCGCGTCGACCCGAGCCTGGAACGTCTGCTCCATGCGGGGGAAGACGAACTTCATCAGCACGAAGCAGAGCACGGCGAAGGCGACCGAACCGACCACGATCTCCTGCCAGAGCGGGATGATCGGGTTGTGGGTCGACTCACCACCCTCAGCGGCGAGGAAGTACATGGTTACCTCCCGGTCTAAGGGCGGGATCAGCCGGCCCAGATGAAGCCGAAGGCGATGCCCAGCAGCGCCAGCGCCTCGATGACGGCGAAGCCGATCCAGACGTACGGCAGGGTCATCCGCGACGACTCCGGCTGGCGGGCGGTCGACTGGATGTAGGCGGCGAAGACCAGGCCGACGCCGATGCCCGGGCCGATGGCCGCGAGGCCGTAGCCGATGGCGGCGGTGCTGCCCTCTACCGCGGCGAGAACGCTAGCGTCCATTGGTGTGGTTCCTCCTGGTTATCACGCGTGACTCTCACGCGGGACGACAACGGTTGGTGCGGTGGATCAGTGCTCTTCGGCGAGCGCGCCCTGCACGTAGCTGGCGGTGAGGACGGTGAAGACGTATGCCTGCAGGCAGATCACCAGGAACTCGAGGAAGGTGAGCGCGATGGTCATCACCCAGGAGAGCACCGAGACCGGGGCCAGCCAGGCGTTGGCGCTCAGCATCGCGAAGCCGCCGAGCGTGAAGACCAGCAGGAGCATGTGACCGGCGAACATGTTCGCGAAGAGACGCACCGCGAGCGAGAACGGCCGGACGATGAAGGTCGAGAAGAGCTCGATCGGGATCAGCAGCGGCAGGATGTACCAGGGCGCCGGCGGGATCAGCGAGTTCCTGAAGTACTTGACGAAGCCGTGCTGCTTGATGCCGATGTAGTTGAACAGCAGGTAGCTGATGATCGCGAGGATCGCCGGGAAGGCGATGTGCGAGTTCGGCGAGATCTGAAAGAACGGGATGATCGCGAACGCGTTCGTCAGCAGCACGAAGCAGAACAGCGTCGTGAAGTAAGGGGCGAACCGCACACCCGCGCGGCCGATCATGTCGACGGCGATGTTGTTCCGCACGAAGCCGTAGATCGACTCGGCGAACCACTGCTTCTTGGTCGGCACCAGCTGCGGGTTCCGGTAGCTCGCCAGGAAGAAGATGATCAGAACGCCGACGGCGATCCAAACCATCGCCGTGATCTTGGTGAACCAGTACGAGTTCTCAACACCCCAGGGCAGGATGCTGGGCAGGTAGAAGTCCTCCACCGTGGGTGGGAATCCCGCCTGGCCCGCTGCCAGAACGTTCGCCTGTCCGAACACCGCGTCCCTTCCTAAGTAGGCGTGCCGAGCCGGCGGACGACCAGGATGATCCCCCCGGCCATGCCGAGCACGACGCCGATCCCGGTGGCGACGCCGCCGGTGTCGAGCCACTGGTCAACCAGCCAGCCGATGAAACCCCACACGAGCATGCCTCCGATGAGGTAGCTGAGCGCGGTCCAACCCTGACCGGCGCCGGACGGAAGGTCGTCCGGTTCACCGGCGGGACGGGGGGTTTGGTCACCAGCCATGACGGGGCGAACGATATCAGCCGGGAAGACGAGGCTGTGCCTCACCCCCCGCACAACCGTCGTTGTGTGGGCATCTCGGGGGCCGCGTCGTCTGTGGGCACGCTACTCCCCTTCCGCCCGTGGGAGAATGACCGATGGGCGACAGGTTGTTACGCGTCCGCAGGATGGGATGATCGCCAGGTCAGGCCCGGCGGGCGTGCACCGTGGTCAGCCACCAGATGTGCACCGCCGTCCACACCGCCACCCCGGCGACGATGCCGAGGCAGAGCGGGACCAGACCGGGCCAGCCGGTCGACGCCACCGCCACCATCACCACACCCAGCAGGGTGAACTTCAGCGCGTACAGGCCCAGCCCGAGGGGCAGCAGCAGCTGCGGGTTGATCTTGTCGGCCCAGGCCAGCACCACCGTGGTGAGGGTGTAGCTGAGCACCGTGACGCCGACCCCGGCCGCCGCGCCGAACGCGGCCGTCACGCCACCGGTCGCGCCACCGACCACCGCGGCGACCGCGGCGAGCGCCACCGACGCCACCAGGAGCACCGGCAGGTGTCGCAGCCGCCAGCGCCGGTCGGTGCCGGCGTCGGCGATCGTGGGCTCAGCCACGGGGGTACGCCGGGAACGCGGCGACCAGCTCGGCCACCTCGGCACCGACCCGGGTCAGCTCGTCGGCGCCGCCCGGGGCGCCGGAATCGGCGCGTACCGCCCGCGCGATCAGGGCGGCCACCTGCCGCAGCTCCCCCTCCCGCATGCCCTGTGTGGTGACGCTGGGCGTGCCGACCCGGAGGCCGGAGGCCACCATCGGCGGACGCGGGTCGTACGGGATCGCGTTCTTGTTCAGAGTGATCGACGCGGCGTCGCAGCGTGCCTCGGCCTCGGTGCCGGTCACCTCCAGCTCGCGCAGGTCGATCAGGGCGAGGTGGGTGTCGGTGCCCCCGGACACCGGGCGCATGCCCTCGGCGGCCAGCCCGGCGGCGAGCGCCTGGGCGTTGCTGACCACCTGGCTGGCGTACGTCTGGAATTCGGGCTGGGCGGCCTCGCGCAGCGCGACCGCCTTGGCCGCGACCGCGTGCATCAGCGGACCGCCCTGGGTGAACGGAAAGACCGCCTTGTCGATCCGCTGCGCCAGCGACTCGCGGCAGAGGATCATGCCGCCGCGCGGGCCGCGCAGCACCTTGTGGGTGGTGGCGCAGACGACGTCGGCGTACGGCACCGGGGACGGGATCGCCCGACCGGCCACCAGGCCGATGAAGTGCGCCGCGTCCACCATCAGGTACGCGCCGACCTCGTCGGCGATCTCCCGGAACGCGGCGAAGTCGATCAACCGGGGATACGCGGTGGCGCCGCAGATGATCATCTTGGGCCGGTGTGCCCGGGCCAGATCCCGCACCTCGTCGTAGTCGATCAGCTCGGTGTCCGGACGGACGGTGTACCCCACGGTGGCGAACCACTTGCCGGAGAAGTTCACCCGGCTGCCGTGGGTCAGGTGCCCGCCGTGCGGCAGGTCCATCGCGAGCACCGTGTCCCCCGGCTGCACCAGCGCGGCGTACGCGGCCAGGTTCGCGCTGGCACCGGAGTGCGGCTGGAGGTTGGCGTGCTCGGCGGCGAAGAGCTCCTTCGCCCGCGCGATGCCGATCTCCTCGGCCCGGTCCACCTCGGCGCAGCCGCCGTAGTAGCGCCGGCCCGGGTAGCCCTCGGCGTACTTGTTGGTCAGGGTCGAACCGAGCGCGGCCAGCACCGCCGGCGAGGTCAGGTTCTCGCTCGCGATCAGCTGAAGGCCGCCGCGCAACCGGTCCAGCTCGCCGAGGACCACCCCGGCGATCTCCGGGTCGGTGGCCCTGAGCTGGGCGAAATCCGGCCCCCAGAAGGTGCTCGTCTCGGTGTCCACAGCGAACGAGTCTAGGGGGCCGCACACTGGAAGCCGTGAGATGCCTCGTCACCGGAGCCACCGGATACATCGGCGGGCGGCTGGTGCCATCGCTGCTCAACGAGGGGCACACCGTGCGCTGCCTGGCCCGCAAGGCCGTGCGGCTGCGCGACGTGCCCTGGTCGTCGGCCGCCGAGATCGTCGAGGGCGACCTGAGCCGACCGGAGACGCTGCCCGCCGCGTTCAGCGACGTGGACGTCGCCTACTTCCTGGTGCACTCGCTGGGCCGGCCCGACTTCGAGGCCGCCGACCGGGCGGCGGCGACCAACTTCGCGGCGGCGGCCCGGGCGGCCGGCGTACGCCGGATCGTCTACCTGGGCGGCCCGGAGCCGGCGGCCGACGAGGAGGTCCCCTCCCCGCACCTGCGGTCCCGGGCCGAGGTGGGCCGGATCCTGCTGGCCAGCGGCGTGCCCACGGCGGTGCTCCGGGCCGCGGTGATCATCGGCTCCGGCTCGGCCTCGTTCGAGATGCTGCGCTACCTGACCGAGCGGCTGCCCGTCATGGTCACCCCGCGCTGGGTCCGCAACCGGATCCAGCCGATCGCGGTCCGTGACGTGCTGCGCTACCTGGCCGGCTGCACCGCGCTGCCGCCGGAGGTCAACCGCGGCTTCGACATCGGCGGGCCGGACGTGCTCAGCTTCCGCGACATGATGCAGCGCTACGCCCGGGTGGCCGGCCTGCGCCGGCGGATCATCGTGCCGGTCCGCCCGCTCACCCCGTCGCTCTCCTCGCACTGGGTCGGTCTGGTCACGCCGGTGCCGAACGCCATCGCCCGCCCGCTGGTGGAGAGCCTGGTCCACGAGGCGATCGCGCACGAACACGACATCGCCCGGTACGTGCCCGACCCGCCGGGCGGGCTGACCGGCTTCGACGAGGCGGTGGCGCTGGCGCTGGCCAGGGTGCGCGACGCCCAGGTGGAGACGCGCTGGTCGACCGCGAGTGGCCCGGACGCACCGGCCGAGCCGCTGCCCACCGACCCGGACTGGTCCGGCGGCACCGCCTACACCGACGTACGGGAACGGACGGTGGACGCGCCGCCGGCGAAGCTCTGGCGGGTCGTCGAGGGCGTCGGCGGCGAGCACGGCTGGTACTCTTTTCCGCTCGCCTGGTCGATTCGCGGCTGGATGGACCGGCTGATCGGCGGGGTCGGGCTGCGCCGGGGCCGGCGCGACCCGCACCGCCTCCAGGTCGGTGAGGCCCTGGACTTCTGGCGGGTGGAGGAGATCGTTCCCGGCGAGTTGCTGCGGCTGCGCGCCGAGATGCGACTGCCCGGCCGAGCCTGGCTGGAGATGCGGGTGCTCCCCGCTGACAACGGACGCAGCCGCTACCTGCAACGCGCGGTCTTCCTGCCGCGCGGGCTGGCCGGGCACGCCTACTGGGGGTCGGTGGCCCCGTTCCACGCCGTCGTCTTCGGCGGGATGGCCCGCAACATCGCCCGCGGCGCCGAACAGGCCCCCGACCACCCGGCCGCGCGCACCGCCTGAGCCCGCCGGGGCCGGCCGGAACGCGGGCTCAGTTGCCCGTACGCGCGCCGGTGACCTCGAAGGCGACCCGTTCGCTGGGCGGGACGAAGTCCTGGACCGGCTGGTCGCGCAGGGCGGAGGCGAGCACCGCGCCGACCGCGTCCACCATCGCGCCCTGCACCGCCTGACCCACCGCGTCGCGTGGGTCGTCCGGGTTCGCCGCCATCGAGGCCACCGCGAGCTGCGGGGTGAACGCCACCACCGTCTCCGCCTCGTACCGCTCCGAGCTGCCGGTCTTGCCGGCCACCGGGCGGCCGAGCTTGGCCCGCAGGTCGCGTGCGGTGGCGCCGTCGCAACGCCCGTACATCGACTGGTCGCCGACCGGGCAACGGGCCGCGTCGGCGGCCGCCCGGGCCACATCGGTGTCGAGCGCCTGCCGGCAGTCCGGCTTGGCGGCGTCGACCGGGTGGCCCGCCGAGTCGGTGATCGAGACCACCGGCAGCGGGGCGCACCAGGTCCCCTCGGCGGCCACCGTGGCGTACGCCGTGGCCAGGTCGAGCGGGGTCGTGGCGGCCACGCCCAGGGTGAACGGGCCCCAGTTCTTCGCCCCGTACCGGGCCAGCCGGGCGTCGGAGTCGGCGCGCAGCACGATGCCGAGCCGCTCGGCCATCTCCACCACCCGGTCGGCGCCGACCCGCTCGGTGAGCCAGGCGAAGTACGTGTTCACCGAACGCCCGAACGCGGTCCACATGGTGCGCGGGCCGTCCATCGACGACGGGCTGGCGTTCGCCGGGCACCAGCGACCGTCACAGCTCGCCGCACCGGTCACCGGGAACTTCGTGAGCAGCCGGGTCGGCGCGGTGAACTCGGTCGACAGCGGCATGCCGGACTCCAGCGCGGCCAGCATGGTGAAGAGCTTGAACGTCGACCCGCCCTGGTACCCGTCGATCGCCCCGCCACCGGCGACCAGCTGGTTCACCGTGTTCGGGTGGTTCTTCTGTCCGGCCGGGTTGTCCGCCACGCTGTAGCTGCGGTTCACCGCCATCGCCAGCACCCGACCGGTGCCGGGCTGCACCACCGCGGTCGGCACCGCCCGGGCGTCGGTCGGCTTGTAGATACGCAGCACCTGCTCGATGGTGGCCCGCTGCACGGCCGGGTCGAGCGAGGAGACGATGGAGAACCCGCCCCGGCGCAGCGTGCGCTGCCGCTCGTCGGCGGTCGACCCGAACGCCGGCTGGTTGCTCCACCACCGGGTGAACCAGTCGCAGAAGAAGCCCCAGTCGTTGTGCCCGTCCGGCACGGCCGTGCAGTCGTTCGGGGTCTCGCTGGGGCGCAGGTCCAACGGCTCGGCCCGCGCCGCCGCCGCCGCGTCCGCCGACACCTGGCTCGACTCCACCATCTGCTCCAGCACGTACGCCCGCCGGCGCAGCGCGCTGTCGGCGTCGCCGTTGATCGGGTCGTCGCTGTCCGGCGACTGGACCAGCCCGGCCAGCAGAGCGGCCTGCGCCAGGGTCAGATCGGCGGGAGCCCGGGAGAAGTAGCGCTTGCTGGCCGCCGCGATGCCGTACGCCCCGGCCCCGAAGTAGGCGATGTTGAGGTAGCGGGTGAGGATCTCGTCCTTGCTCAGCTCCCGCTCCAGCGCCAGCGCGTACCGCATCTCCTGGATCTTGCGAGCGGTGGTGACGTCGGTGGCCGCCCTGCGCTGGCTCTCGGTCAGCCGGGGATCGCTGCTGAGCACGTTGCGGACGTACTGCATGGTCAGCGTGGAGGCGCCCTGCCGGGTCTGACCGTCGCGCTTGTTCACGGTGAACGCGCGCACCACACCCCGCAGGTCCACCCCGCTGTGCTGGAAGAACCGGACGTCCTCGGCGGCCACGATGGCCTGGCGCATCACCGGCGCGACCTCGTGCAGCGGCACGTCCACCCGGTCCTCCTGGTAGAAGGAGGTGATCAGGGTGGTGCCGTCGTTGGCGTACAGGTTGGAACGCTGGGCGGTGGGCGGCGTGCGCAGCGTGTTCGGCAGTTCCGAGTAGGGCGTGGACAGGGCGCTGAAGCCGATCCCGAAGACCAGGGCCACCGGCAGGGCGGCCGCCGCCAGCACCAAGCCGGCGAGCACGCCGGCGATCACCACGGTCAGCAGTTTGTCGAGATGGGCCCGGATCATCAGCTCTCCCCGCAGGAGCCGGTCACGCTAGGACCCGTTCAGAATGACCCGGAACGCCCCTTTCGCCCCGGGTTTTCCCCAAACCCGGAGGAAACTCGCACGCCGCTCAGGGCAGCAGCGCGGCGGCCAGCGGGTGGACCGTCTCCTCGATCTCGTCGGCGACCCGGCTGAAGCACTGGTCGCCGCGACCCCACGGGTCGTCGAGATCGTCGCTCGGCAGCAGCGCGGCGCCCAGCCGGGCGTCGTGGGCCGCCGCCACCAGGGCCACGCCCCGGGCGTACACCGCCTCCGGGGTCGCCTCGGCCGGCGGCAGCGCGGCGGCGTCCACCCCGGCCAGCAGGCGGCCGAACTCACCCAGCACGAACGTGCGGGCCGCCGCGTCCGGACGCAGCGCCACCACGTACTCCTGCTGATCCGCCGTCGCGGTCAGGACCAGGTCGGCGGCGTCGATGTGCTCCGAACGCAGCTTGCGCGCGGCGAACCCCTCGACGTCCCCGCCCCGGCCGATGACCTGCCGGGCCGCCGGCGGGTTCATCTCCTCGCCGGCGTGCCAGCCACCCGTGCCGGCGCTGTGGCTGTGCAGCAGCTCCTCGGCCCGGGCCGGGTCCTGCTCACGCCGGGCCAACCGCTCCCGCACGGCCAGGGCGAGCAGCCGCTCGGCCATCGGCGAGCGGCAGATGTTGCCCATGCAGACGTGCAGCACGGTGAACGGGGGCACTCAGACTCCCCGGTCGTCGACGAGATCCGGCACGACGTCGCGCAGCTTCTCCAGCGGAATCGCGCCGGCCCGCAGCAGCTGCGGCACCTCGCCGGTCAGGTCCACGATCGTGCTGGGCACCGGATCCGGGCAGGGCCCGGCTTCCAGGTATGCCCGCACGGAGTAGCTGAGCTGGTCGCGCGCCTCCTCGGCGGTGACCGCGGCGGGCTGGCCGGTCTTGTTGGCCGAGGAGACCGCCATCGGGCCGGTCTCCCGCAGCACCTCCAGCGCCACCGGGTGCAGCGGCATCCGCACCGCCACCGTGCCCGACTTGTCGCCCAGGTCCCACTGGAGGCTCGGCGAGTGCTCGACCACGATCGTCAAGGCACCCGGCCAGAACGCCTCCACCAGGTCCCGGGCGGCGCTGGGCAGCGAGAAGACCAACCCGTCGAGGGTCTGCCGCGAGCCGATCAGCACCGGCGGCGGCATCTGCCGGCCCCGGCCCTTCGCGTCCAGCAGCGCCTTGACCGCGTACGGGGTGAACGCGTCCGCGCCGATGCCGTAAACAGTGTCCGTCGGCAGGACGACCAGCTCGCCGTTCTTGACCGCCTCGATGGCCGCAGCGATGCCGCGGTCCCGATCAGCGGGCGACCGGCAGTCGTAGAGCATCACGAGGAGTCAGTCTGCCACGCCGTCCCGCTCGGGGCGTGCTGGCCGTCCGCCCGTCGGGACGCGGTGGCGTAGCGAGGGCGGCCGGTGAGGTCCGGATGCTCCGTGATCGCGGTGAATCGGCCGTCCGCGGCCAGCAGCCCGGGCACCGCCGAGCCGTGCGTGTCGTCGTGCTCCACCCCGAGCACGCCGCCGGGCCGCAGCAGCGCCGCCGCCCGGGTGATCACCGGCCGGATCACCGCCAGACCGTCCGCGCCGCCGAAGACCGCCTCCGCCGGGTCGTGCCCGGCCACCTCCGGCGGCACCACCACCTCGACCGGCACGTACGGCGGGTTGCAGAGCAGCACGTCCACCCGGCCGACGAGTTCGGCCAGCAGGTCCGGCGCGGTGACGTCGGCCTCGACCACCTCGATCGGGCGGTCCCCTGCCTCCGCGCGCTCCGCCGCGTTGCGGCGCAGCCAGGCCAACGCGGCCGGCGACCGCTCCACCGCCACCACCCGCGCGCCCGGCAGCTCCTGAGCGACCGCCAGCGCGATCGCGCCGGACCCGCTGCACAGGTCCACCACCAACGGATCGGTCCGGCGGCGGCCCTCATCGAGGCCCCAGCCGGCCAGCAGCTCCGTCTCCGGCCGGGGCACGAAGACGCCCGGACCGACCGCCAGCTCCAGGTGTCGGAAGCCGGCCCGACCGGTCAGGTGCTGCAACGGCTCCCGGGCGGCACGGCGACGCACCAGCTCGTCGAGCCGGGCCAGGTGGTCGTCGGTCAGGTCGTCGGCGAGCGCCAGCCGACCCCGGGGCACCCCCAGCACGTACGCCGCCAGCAACTCGGCCTCCACCCGGGCCGGGCCCACCCCGGCGTCGGCGAGCAGACGGGCCGCCCGGGCCACCGCGGCGGACGGACGGAGCCGCCCTGTCCCTTCGGGGGGGTGTTGCGGCAGAGTGGTCACGTCATAATCATGAAGCGTCGCGGGCGACGCCACGAACCGGTGCGTCGAGGCGCACACGACGGGAGGTCGCGAGTGGGCTGGCTCGACCGGGTCGATGACCAGGTTGACGCCCTCACGCACGCCCGGGCGTTGCAGGAGGCCAGTCGTTCCGCAGAGTCGTACGCCCTGCTGGAGCGGGTGATCCGCACCACGACGGACCCGGCGGCGCGAGCGGACGCCATGGTGCAGCGACTCTCCGCGCTGATCAATCTCGGTCGCACGGCGGAGTTCACCCGGGCCATCGAGGAGGCCTCGGCGGCGGTCCGCGACCTCGCCGAGCCCTACCTGCACGGGCACCTCAACGCGCTCGCCGCGCTCGCCGCGCACCACCAGGGCGCACTGGACCGCTGCGTCACCCACCTGGTGAAGGCTGCCCGGGCGCTCGGCGCGGTGGAGGACCCGGACCGGGACACCGCCTGGGGCTGGCACGACCTCGCCATGGCGTACAGCTACCTCAGCTTCCACGGGTACGCCCTCGGGGCGATCGAACGCGCCCGGCAGCTGGGGCTGACCGCCGGGATCCCGGAGGAGACGTTCGCCGCGCCGGGCATCCGGCTGCGCAACGCCGTGGCGCTGGACCACAACGGCGACAGCGACGGCTGCCTGCGTGTGCTCCGGGACGTCGCGGCCGACCTGGCCCGGTTCATGCATGCCGGGCGGGCCGGCCGGCTGCGTCCCAGCAGCCTCGCCGCGTACGGCTACGCGACCGCCCGGCAGGCGGCGCTCGGCGACCGGGTGGAGTCCGGCGGAGAGGGCGATCCGTCCCGCCTGCTCAGCCACGGCGGGGACAGCGCCCGCGCGCGCGACATGCGTCAACTCGGCCAGGTCTGCCTGGCCGTCGCCGCCGGGCGGCCGATCGAGGCGGTCACCCGCCTGGACTCCATCCGGGTGTCCACCGAGACGCTCGGCGCGGCCGAGCCGGCCCGCCTGCGCAGCATCGCGCTGGCCCGGGCCGGCGACCACGTGGCGGCGCACCGGGCGGACCGGCTGGCGTTCCGGCTCGCCGCGCAGCGCAACGACCGGCTGCGCGACGTCTACATCGACGGCATCGCCGCCCGGATCGACCACGAGGAGATGCGCCGCGAGGCGGCGCGGTTCGAGGGAGAGGCGCTGACCGACCCGCTCACCGGGCTGCCCAACCGGCGGCGGCTGGAGCGGTACATCACCGCCGTGGTCACCCGCGGCGAGCGGGTGGTGATCGGCGTCTGCGATCTGGACGGCTTCAAGGCGGTCAACACCCGGCACGGGCACCACTCCGGTGACCTGGTGCTGCAACGCATCGCCGGGGTGATCAACCGGGTGATGCGGCGCGGCGACTTCGTGGCCCGCTACGGCGGTGACGAGTTCGTGGTGGTGCTCCCGGACACCGGCATGACCGAGGCCACCGAGGTGGCCCGCCGGATCGAAGCCGCGGTCCGCGCCGAGGACTGGGAGTCGCTGGTGCCGGGAACCCCGGTCGGGGTGAGCATCGGCTTCGCCGAGGTCTCCGGCGGGAGTGGGCTGCGCGACGCGCTCAGCGTCGCCTTCGAGGAGGCCGACCGGGAGATGCTGCGAGCCAAGAGCCGCCCGCGCGCGAGCTGACCGCCCGAACACGGGTCGGCGCCGCCCGCCGGCACCGCGCGCCGACTGCCGGCGCTGCGGTCAACGGCGGCGCTGCGTCAGTTGCTGCGCTGCGGTCAGCGGCGGGTCAGCTCGGTGTCGCCGGCCAGCCGGGCGGCGCGGTCGGCCTCGGTCAGGGCGTCCAGCACCCCGTCCAGCTCGCCGGCCAGAGCCAGATCCAGGTTGTACGCGGTGTAGCCGATCCGGTGGTCGGTGATCCGGTTCTGCGGGAAGTTGTAGGTGCGGATCCGCTCCGAGCGGTCCACCGTACGCACCTGCGCCTTCCGGGCGTCCGATGCGGCGGCGTCGGCCTGCTCCTGGGCGGCGGCGAGCAACCGGGCCCGCAGGATCCGCATCGCCTGCTCCCGGTTCTGCAACTGGGACTTCTCGTTCTGGCAGGAGACGACGATGCCGGTCGGCAGGTGGGTGATCCGCACCGCCGAGTCGGTGGTGTTCACCGACTGGCCGCCCGGGCCGGACGAGCGGAACACGTCGATACGCAGGTCGTTCTGGTCGATGGTGACGTCGACGTCCTCGGCCTCCGGCAGCACCAGCACCCCGGCGGCGCTGGTGTGGATCCGACCCTGCGACTCGGTGACCGGGACGCGCTGCACCCGGTGCACGCCGCCCTCCCACTTGAGCCGCGACCAGACGCCGTTGCCGCCCTCCGGGACGCCCTTGGTCTTGATCGACAGCGAGACGTCCTTGACGCCGCCCAGGTCGGAGTCCTGCGCGTCGATCACCTCGGTGATCCAGCCGTGGCGCTCGGCGTACCGGCTGTACATCCGCAGCAGGTCGCCGGCGAACAGCGCCGACTCCTCGCCGCCCTCACCGGCCTTGATCTCGACGATCACGTCCTTGGCGTCGTGCGGGTCACGCGGGATGAGCAGCTCGGCGAGCCGCTCCTCCAGGACCGGCAGGGACGCCGCGATCGCCTCGGTCTCGGCGGCGAAGGAGGGATCCTCGGCAGCCAGCTCACGGGCAGCCGCTAGGTCGGCACGCGCCTGCTCCAGCTCGCCGGCAGCCTTGTGCAGCGGCACCAGCTCGGCGTACCGGCGGCCGACCCGCCGCGCGGTCGCCTGGTCGGCGTGGATGGCCGGATCGGCCAGCCGCTTCTCCAGCTCCGCGTACTCGTCGAGGAGGCCGGCCAGACGCTCGCTGCTCATGCTGCGGATGCTCCTTCGAGGGTGCGGCGCCGGCCGGGCCGGACCGAGGTGCCGGTCGCCGGGCGGGAAAACAGGGCGGAATGCGGACGGCGCCCGCGTCCGGCGGAAAACCGGACGCGGGCGCCGAACGAGGAACTACTTGGCCTTCTTGGCCTGAACCTTGGCGTACTTCTGCTGGAACTTCGCGACCCGGCCGGCGGTGTCGAGAACGCGCTGCTTACCGGTGTAGAACGGGTGGCAGGCGCTGCAGGTCTCGACGTGGATCGCCCCGCCCTTGGCGGTGCTGCGGGTCGTGAACGTGTTGCCACAGGAGCAGCTGACCTCGGTGGTCACGTACTCCGGGTGGATGTTTGCCTTCATCTCGCCTCGGTCCTCTCGTTGGTGGTCGCCGGGTCGCCGTCACCGCCCGTCGCGCCGTGCGCGACGGGCTCGGGCGTGAACCGGAACCGGTGGCCGATTGACCAGTGTGCCATGGGCCTGAGCCGACCCGGTAATCGGGCCGCACACCTCGTCCGGCATCGTCAACACGTGCCTCCCCGTCCGCATTCCCGGCGTCCGGCCGGGCATTCACCCACCCGGCGGGACGCCGCCGAGTGCCCCGCCGGGGGTACGCCCGCCCAGCCGGAGGGGAGCCGATGACCCGCCTGATCGCCACCCGGGGCCTGCCGGCGTCCGGCAAGACGACCTTCGCCCGGACCCTCCAGCCGTCCGTGGTCCGGGTCAACCGTGACGACCTGCGCCGGATGCTGCACGGCGAGCGGCTCTTCACCCAGTGGGCCGAGGCGCAGGTGACCACCGTCCAGCGGGCGCAGGTCGAGGCGCTGCTGCGGACCCGGGCGGACGTCTGCGTGGACGACACCAACCTGCGCTCGCGAACCCTGCGGGACTGGGCCGACCTGGCCGCCCGGTACGGCGCCGAGTTCGAGGTGCACGACTTCACCGACGTGCCACTGGCCGAGTGCCTGCGCCGCGACGCCGCCCGCCCGGAGGCCGACCGGGTCGGCGCGGACGTGATCCGCCGGCTGCACGAGCGCTACCTGGAGGGGCGGACGCTGCCGCTGCCGGTGCCACAGGCCCGCACCGGACGACCCGCCACCGTGCGCCCGCCGTCGACCGAACCACCGGAGATCGTCCTGGTGGACATCGACGGCACCGTCGCGCTGGCCGTCTCGCGCAGCCCGTACGACATGACCAGGGTGGGCGAGGACCAGCCGAACCCGGCGGTGATCGCGGCGGTCCGGGCCATGCACGCCGCCGGGTACGGGGTGGTCTTCTGCTCCGGGCGGGACGCCTCGGCGCGGGCGGCCACCGAGACGTGGCTGGCCCGACACGTCCGGGTGCCCTACCTCGGCCTGCACCTACGCGCGGTGGGCGACTCCCGCAAGGACTCCGTCGTCAAGCGGGAGATCTACGAGCGGGAGATCCGGGACCGCTACCGGGTGGTCGGTGTGTTCGACGACCGCGCCCAGGTGGTCCAGATGTGGCGGGCCCTCGGCCTCACCGTCTTCCAGGTGGCCGACGGCGACTTCTGAAAGGCGGGCCCCTTCCTGCGCGGGAGGCGACAGGAAGGGGCCCTTCCCAGCCCTCAGCGGGCCGTCAGCTTGACGGTGGCTTCGGCGCGAAGGTTGTTGACGGTGACGGTCAGGCGGACGGGGGCGCCGGGGCGCAGCGCGGTCAGGGTGCCGGTGGCCGGGTCGAAGCGGGCGGTGTGCCACGGGCGGACTCCGGCCGCGGCGCCGATGTGCACCCCCGGCGAGGCGGACCAGTCCGCGCTGACCGGGGCGGCCACCGGGACGGTACGCCCACCCGGCTGGGTCAGCGTGGCGGTGACCGACGCCGGGACGCCGACCGCGACGCTGGGCGGGGCGTTCACCGCGAGCTGGTCCACGTGCGCGTGGAACTCCGCGTCCACCCAGCGCGGCCCCTCGGCGAGCGGGTCGCGCCGGGCACGTTCGGCCTCGGCCCGGGTGACCGGGTCCACGCCGAACTCCGTCCAGCCGGTGAAGCCGCCCTGGTCCGCCGGGGTGGACGGCGTCTTGCCCGAGTTGCCGTTGATGACGTACGGCACCCCGTCGACCCGGTCGGCGTGGAACGTGCCGACGTGCCCGCCCACGAACAGCGCGCCCTTGCCGGTGCGGTGCTGGAAGTCGGCCAGCCACTGCTCCAGCAGCGCCGCCTCCTTGCGGTCACCGAGCTGGCTGGCCTGCGCCGGGCTGGGGTCGCGCGGCGGGTGATGGTGCAGGACGACCACCGACCCGACCCGCCGGTCGGCGGCCGCCGCGTCCAGCGTCTCGCGCAGCATCCGCACCTGGTCGAAGCCTCCGCCGCGCAGCGTCCCGGTGGACGAGTTCAGCGTGACGAACCGGGTGCCGGCGTGGTCGAACACCCGCGAGGTCGCGCCGAACACGGCCTGGAAGTTGCTGATCGGGGCGCCCATGATCTCGTGGTTGCCGGGCACGTAGTACCAGGGCAGCGCGTCGCCCAGCTCCTCGTCGAGGATCCGCTTCGCCAGCGCGAAGTCGGCCGGGTACGCGGTGTCCACGAGGTCCCCGTTGATCAGCAGGAAGTCCGGCCGGGCCGCCTTCACCTCGCGCAGCGTCCGCCGGGCCTGGGCGACCAGGTCGCTGTCCGGGTCGGCGGCGACGAACTGGGCGTCGGACAGCACCGCGAACCGCCAGGGTGCGCCGTCCACGGTGCCGTCGCGGACCACGACCCGATCGGTACGCGGCGCCACCGGCGGCACGTCGACCGTGGGCGGCACCTTCGCCACCAGGTCGTCGATGATGACCTCGCTGGTGTACTGCGCGGCGGCGTTGGTCTCGGCCACGTAGAACCGGCGGACACGCACCGGGTACTGCACCCCCGCCGGCACCGCGAACTCCACGTACCGCCAGCCGGTCCAGGTGATCAGCGGACCGCGCAGCACGTGCTGGGTGTCCTGGGCGTCGTGCAGGTGCAGGCTGGGCCACTCCCCGGTGCCGTTGCCGTGGATCCACATGCCGAACGCCTGCGGCTGACCGGGCACCTCGATCCAGGCCGGCGGGTCCGCGTACGCGGCCCGGGTGCCGGTGGACTGGCTGAAGTCGTACGACATCCGCAGGCCCGTGCCGGTGTGGCCCGGCGCGGGCGCGACCGAGCCGCTGGCCCGGGCCTGGCTGAACCGCCAGGACGCGGCGTCGTCGAAGCCGGCCACCGGAACGTCGGTCAGTCCGACGGTGACCGGCAGGACGGTGGTGTGGCGTCCGACGTGGACGGTGACCAGTCCGGAGCCGGTCTCGCGCAGCGCGGTGACGGCGAGGTTGCCGTCGTCGGTGGGGGTGATCCGCAGCAGGTCCCGGTCGTAGTCGAGGGTCAGGTCGGCCGGCTCGATCGGTGCGGTGTTGCCCTCGGCGTCGTAGCCGACCACACCGACGAGGGCGTTGCCGTCCCGACCGGTCAGCCCGACCCGTTCCACTGTGGAGTCGACTCGGGCCAGCGGTCCGAGCACCGTGAGGCCCAGCGAGCCGGTTGCCCGACCGCGCGCCGCGGTGACCGTGCTGGCCCCCGGCACGCGGGCGTGGAACACCCCGTCACGGTCGACCCGGCCCTGTGCCGCCGGAGTCACGCGCCAGGTCGGTGCGCCGGCCGCCGGGCCGTACGTCTCGTCGTAGCCGGCCGCGGTTAGGGTGCGGGTGAGGCCGGGGAAGACGCGGTCGGGGCGGCCGCCGCGCACCGGTGAGATGCCGGGGGCGGCGGTGGGGTCGCTGGCAGTCTCCACCCAGTAGCCGGTGAGCCGGCCGCTGCCCTTCGGCGCGTAGATGGCCAGGCCGTTCGGCACGGCCCGCTCGCTGCCGTCCGAGGGCGCGTTCTCGACCTGCACGGCCGGCGCGCCGGGCTCCCGGGCCAGCAGGGTGGACGAGCCACCACCGTCCAGGTTGAGCGCGTGGTGGGCGCCCAGTTCGGCCATCATCCGGCCCATCTCGGTCTGGGTGACGCCGCGACTGTCGACCTGCCGACCATCCACGGTCAACATGATCATTTTACGACCGTCGGCGGTGAAGCCGACCGCCGTGCGCGGCGCCAGCGTCGGGTCGGCGATGCTCTGCACGACCCCGTCGCGGACCAGCACGTTGCCACCGCCGACCGCCGCGTGCAGGGTGCTGCCGTCGGACGGCTTCGGCTGCCAGGCCACCGTCACCGGGTCACCCGGGCGGAGCCCGGCCAACGCGTCCGCCCCGGCGTCGCGGCCGAGCAGCACGGTGCTGCCGGCGACGATCGGGCCGCTACCGGCCCCGCCGGCCACCGCGGCCACGCGGCCACCGGTCACGACGACCTCGACGACGCGGGCCGAGCCCGAGACCGCCCGCTCGCGCGGGTACGTCCCCCAGAGCTCGGTGAACGCGCCGATGCCGTCGGCCTGCACGATGTTGTTGAACTGCGTCAACGGCACCGGCCCGGTGGGCAGCGTGGCCGTGCCGTCGAAGTTCACCTCGATGACTCGACCGAGGCCGTCCGCGGTGACCGCCACCGCGTTGCGGTGACCGCTGACCGCCGACTGGATCAGCTCGCCGTCACGGATGCCGACGCCCTGGGCGGCGCCGGAGTTGTTGATGTCGAAGAAGTCACCGTTGACCGCGGCGACGGCGCGCGAGCGGTCCACCGCCCCCCGCAGCGGCTCGGCCCGGCTGACGGCTCCGGAGTTGACGTAGTCGACCGTCGCCCCGCCGCCGAGGTCGGTGGTGAGCGCGTCGGCACGCAGCCAGCCCTCGGCGTCGTACCGGTCGAAGGAGGTGAGTTGCACGCCCGGCGCGACCGGCCGGGTGGCCTTCGTGGTCTCCAGGCCGCCGGCCGGCTCCAGGCCGTCGGCGGCGGCGGTCGCGGCGGTCGCGGTGGCCGGGTCGGCGGCCAGACTGACCGAGCCGGCCGACCGGGACGACGCGGGCGGCGCGTCCTCGGCGACGGTGGACGGGGCCACGGGGGCGGCTGCCGGCGCGGCGGCTGTCGCCGGCACCGGACCGACCAGGATGAGCAGCGGCGTCAGCAGCAGGACGCCGGTGCGGCGGGCGGATCGTCTGCGGGTACGCATGGACGACAGTCAACCGGATCGCGAATAGAAGTTTCAAGATGCACCGACGGAACCGAAGGAAAACTTCAACCATGCAGAGCAAAGGGGGCGATGGACATGACGAAGGGGCACGGCCGCGGTGGCCGTGCCCCTTCGTTGGTCAACCGAGGGTGGTTACTCCCCCGGCGTCGACTTCGCGATCTGCATCAGGAACTCGATGTTGGTGCGGGACTGCTTGAGGCGGTCCAGCAGCAGATCCATCGCGGCCTGCGAGTCCAGCGAGTGCAGCACCTTCCGGAGCTTGTGGATGATGGCCAGCTCTTCGGGCGCGAGCAGGACCTCTTCCTTACGGGTGCCGGACGGGTTGATGTCGATGGCCGGGAAGGTCCGCTTGTCGGCGATCTTCCGGTCCAGCTTCAGCTCCGCGTTGCCGGTGCCCTTGAACTCCTCGAAGATGACCGTGTCCGCCATGGACCCGGTCTCCACCAGCGCGGTGGCGATGATGGTCAGCGAGCCGCCGTTCTCGATGTTGCGAGCCGCGCCGAGGAAGCGCTTCGGCGGGTAGAGGGCGGTGGAGTCGATACCACCCGACATGATCCGGCCGCTGGCCGGCGCCGCCAGGTTGTACGACCGACCGAGCCGGGTCACCGAGTCCAGCAGCACGACCACGTCGTGCCCCAGCTCGACCAGGCGCTTCGCCCGCTCGATCGCCAGCTCGGCCACCGTGGTGTGGTCCTGCGGCGGACGGTCGAACGTGGCCGCGATGACCTCGCCCTTGATCGACCGCTGCATGTCGGTGACCTCTTCAGGCCGCTCGTCCACCAGCACCACCATCAGGTGGCACTCCGGGTTGTTCCGGGTGATCGCGTTCGCGATCGCCTGGAGCACCATCGTCTTACCGGCCTTCGGCGGCGACTGGATGAGCGCGCGCTGGCCCTTGCCGATCGGCATGACCAGGTCGATGACCCGGGTCGTCAGGATGTGCGGCTCGGTCTCCAGCCGCAGGCGCTCCTGCGGGTAGAGCGGCGTGAGCTTGTAGAACTCCGGCCGCCGCCGCGCCTCCTCCGGCTCCATGCCGTTGATCGTGTCCAGCCGCATCAGCGGGTTGTACTTGTCCCGCCGCTGATCGCCGCTGTTGCCGCCCTCACGGGCCGCACGCACCGCACCGGTGATCGCGTCACCGCGGCGCAGGCCGTACTTCTTGATCTGGGACATCGAGACGTACACGTCGTTCGGGCCGGCCAGGTAGCCGGTCGTCCGCACGAAGGCGTAGTTGTCGAGCACGTCGATGATGCCGGCCACCGGGACGAGCACGTCGTCCTCGCCGACCTGCGGCTCGCGCCCACCGGCGTCGCCACCGGTCTCGGAGCGCTCGCCGCGGCCGCGCCGGCGGTCCCGGAAGCGGCTGCGCCGGCCACGCCGACCGCCGCCCTCGCCGTCATCGTCGTCGTTGTCCCGCTCGGCGCGCTGGCCACGGTCGTTGCGGTCGTTGCGGTCGCCCCGGTCGTTGCGGTCACCACGCTCGTTGCGCTCGGCCCGCTCGCCACGGTCGGAACGCTCCGACCGATCGTTGCGCTCGCCCCGCTCGGCACGCTCGCCACGGTCGTTGCGCTCGCCCCGCTCGACACGGTCACCCCGCTCGGCACGCTCGCCCCGCTCCGCACGCTCGGTGCGCTCGGGACGCTCGCCCCGGTCGGTGCGCTCGGCACGCTCGCCCCGGTCGGCACGCTCGCCCCGATCGGCACGCTCGGTGCGGTCAGTGCGCTCGGCCCGATCCGCACGCTCGGTGCGCTCGGCCCGATCCGCACGCTCGGTGCGCTCGGCCCGCTCGCCCCGGTCGGCACGCTCGGTGCGCTCCGGACGCTCGGCCCGGTCCCGGCGGTTCTCGCTCCGGTCGGTCCGCTCGCCGGCCTCCGCCTCGTCGGTACGCGCCTCAGTGGCGCGCGCCTCCGCCGTGGCGGTCCGGCTGCGCCGGGTACGACCCCGGCCCTCGGTCTCGGCGGCCGGCTCGGCCGGCGCCTGGTCAGTGCGTCCCTCCGTCGCCGGACGGTCCACGGTCTCCCGCACCTCCTCGCGCGTCGGAGCGGCCGCGGCCGCGACCTCGGCCCGCGGTCGAGGGGTACCGGCGGCGTTGCCGCCCTGCCGCTCGGAGATCGCGGCGATCAGCTCGCCCTTACGCATGCGAGCCGTGCCGGAGATGCCGAGCGACGCAGCCAGGCTCTGCAGCTCTGGCAGCAGCATCGCCGACAGACCGGTGCCGCTGCGCCGACGACGGGCGGGAGCGGCGGTGGTGGCATCGCCAGCGACGTTGGAAACATCCGACGTCACGTCGGTGGTGTCGCTCAATGGATTCCTTCCCTCGATAAGGCCGGGACTGCCCGGAGTCGGACTCAGGTGGCCGGGCGGCCTCGGTGCACCCGCCTCGCAAGGACGCGTCGCGGGAGTCTGTGACACAGCAGCCGGTGGTTTCCCGACTCACCAAACGTCGGTGAGCAGGTCTCGCCGTCTGCGGCGACCTGTGGAAACTGCGGCGCGGCGTGGGCCTTGGCAGGGGTGACGGGCTTACCGCCGAGAGCTTCGGGGGTGCGCCGCCCCGCAGGAGATCGCGTGCTTCGCGGCTGTGCTAGGTCTAGAGCGTAATCAACTCTTCCGACCTGCGGCAACAGGGTCCCGCTCGGCGTGTCCAAGTCTACCCCGGGCAACCCGCGCACCGCTGACGTCTATCGGTAACTGCCAGATCTGCCAGTCTGTTCCCACCGGGAAGCTCGGCGGGGGCTCGCTGAGCGCCAGCACGGTCGGCCCCGCCCCACTGACCACAGCCGCCACACCAGCCGCTCGCAACGCGTTGACCAGGGCTGATGTGCCCGGCATCCCCGGCGCGCGATAGTCCTGATGGAGGCGGTCGACGGTGGCGGGCACCAGCAGCGACGGGTCCGCGGTCAGCGCGTGCACCAGCAGCGCCGCACGGCCGGCGGTCAACGCGGCGTCGCCGTGCGGCACGGTGGCCGGTAACGCCGCCCGCGCGGTCGCGGTCAACCCCCGCTCCGCCGGCACGAAGACCGTCGGCCGCACCTCGTCGGCGACCGCCAGGGACACCGCGCGAGCGCCGGTCGGCTCGGACCAGGCGAGTGTGAAGCCACCGAGCAGGCACGGCGCGACGTTGTCGGGGTGGCCCTCGATCTCGGCGGCCAGCCGGAGCACGGCCGGCTTGTCCATCCGGCGCTCCCCGTCGGCGGACAGGGCGCGGGCCAGCAGCACCCCGGCGACGATCGCGGCGGACGAGGAGCCCAACCCGCGCGCCTGCGGGATTCGGTTGACGCACTCCACGATCAGCCCGGAGGGCTGCGCACCGAGCACGTCGAAGGTGGCCCGCATGGCGCGCACCACCAGGTGCCGATCGTCGTCGGGCAGCTCACCGGCACCCTGCCCGCTCACGGTCACCCGGACCCCAGCCGGCGCGACCTCGGCTGCCAGGTCGTCGTAGAGCCCCAGGGCGAGACCCAGCGCGTCGAAGCCCGGGCCCAGGTTGGCGCTGGTCGCGGGGACCCGGACCCGGACCGGCCCGGCGCTGAAGTTCATCGGCACGGGCTCATGCTAGGGGTCGGCACCGACGATCCGGTCCGACGCCCGCAGCGTGGGACCGGACGAACTCAGCCGGCCGGGTCCGGAACCGGTTCGGCGGCCGGATCGGTGAGCGAGAGACGGCGGGTGGCGATCCGCCAGCCGACCGCGTACACGAGGGTGACCAGCCCGCACCCGGCCAGCACCACCCGCTCGTCCACCACGTCCACCACCAGGGCCACCGCCAGCTGGCTCACCGAGATGGCCAGCGTCGCGAGCATCATGTCGGTGGCGAAGACGCGACCACGCAACCGGTCCGGCACCTCGCCCTGCAGGGCGAAGTTCGACATCACCCAGTTGCTGCCGCCGGCGAAGTGCGCCACGAAGACCAGCAGCAGCACCAACGGAAACCAGCGGACCACCGACGCGCCCAGGTAGGACAGGCCGTAGAGCGACATGGACAGCGCGAGCCCCGGCAGCAGCCAGGACCGGTTGGTCAGCACCCGACGCATCAGGATGGGTCCCACCAGGGCGCCCGCCCCGCGTACCGCGAAGAGCAGGCCGGCACCCAGCGAGCCGACCCCGTACACGCCGGCGAGCAGCGGAAACACCGTCAGCACGCCGTTACCCAGGCCGACGGCCGACTTCACCGTGACCAGCGCCAGGACCCGCGGACGGTGCCCGATGTAGACGAGCGCCTCGCGGACCGCCGGCCAGGTCCGTTGGGCCGGGCGGTCGACGTCCCGGGGCGCCTGCAAGGGCCGGCGGATCCGCCCGGCGAGGCCCGCGGCCAGCGCCAGGCCGACGGCCGCCACCCAGAAGCAGGCGTACGGGCCGACGGCCGAGCTGAGCACGCCACCGAGCGAGGCGCCGACCACCGTCATGGTGCCCCAGGCCGAGCCGGCCACGGCGTTACCGGCGGCCAGTTCGTGCGGCTCCAGCACGTTGGGCAGCGCGGCCTGCGCGGCCGGCGAGTAGAACGCCTTGGCGACCGCGACCACTCCGATCGCCACCAGCGCCAGCCAGGCCGTCCCGGCGCCCCGGACGCCGAGCAGCAGCAGCACGCCCGCCAGCGCCGCCACGTTCGCCGCGACCATGACCTTGCGCCGGTCGAACCGGTCGGCCACGGTGCCGGTGTACGGCAGCAGCAGCGCCACGATGCCGGTGTCGACGGCCAGCACCAGCGCACCCCAGACCCCGCTGCCGGTCAACTGGGGCAGCAGCACCAGCAGCGGCACCATGACGAACCAGTCGGCGCCGAAGACGACCAGCTCAGCGAGGAAGAGGTTACGAAAGCTCCGGTTGCCGGTCAGGACGGAGAGGGTGGACGCCACGTAGCGCGACGCTACCCGGTCGACACCGCTCGATACCGATCGCGAGCAGCAACGACAGAGGCCCCCCGTTGCGGTCGGCAGCGGCCGGCGCGCAGAAAGCCGGAACGCCCCCGGCAGGTGAACCCGCCGGGGGCGTTCCGAGGTGCTGGTCCGACTACTCGGTCGGCTCCGCGGGGGGCAGCGGCGAAGTGCGGCTGCGTGGCAGCCGTAGCACCTCGAACTGGTCCGTACCCTCCACCAGCGCGCCCGACGGTGCGGGTCGCCCCGCCGCCGACTGCGAACCCTCGGCGTGCGTCGCCGCCGGCGCACCGGACGGCACCGCCACCTTGTTCGGGCTGGCCGGCTCGGCGGTCTCCGCCTCGGTCGGCCCGGCCACCGCCGGGTCGCCGGACCGCCGCCGGCGGCGCCGCTCCCGCAGCGACTCCTTGGTGTGTTCCACCATCGTGTACAGCGTCGGCACCAGGATCAGCGTCAGCAGCGTGGAGCTGAGCAGGCCACCGATCACCACGACGGCCAGCGGCTGCGAGATGAAGCCGCCCTCACCGGTCAACCCGAGCGCCATCGGCAGCAGCGCGAAGATGGTCGCGACCGCCGTCATGAGGATCGGGCGCAGCCGGCGCCGGCCGCCCTCGACCACCGCGTCCCGGACCCCCATGCCCTGGGCCCGGTACTGGTTGATCAGGTCGAGCAGCACGATCGCGTTGGTCACCACGATGCCGACCAGCATCAGCACGCCGATCAACGCCGGCACGCCCAGCGGCGTCCCGGTGATCAGCAGCAGGCCGATCGCCCCGGTCGCCGCGAACGGGATGGAGATCAGCAGGATCAGCGACTGGGTGAGGCTGCGGAACGTGGCCACCATGATCAGGAACACGATCGCGATCGCGGCCAGCACCGCCAGGCCCAGGTCGCCGAAGGCGTCCGCCTGGTCCGCGCTGACCCCACCGATGGTGAAGGTCGCACCCGGCACGTCGATGCCGTCCAGCTTCTCCTGCAACGCCTGGCTGGTCGCGCCCAGGTTCGAGCCGGTCGCCGTGCCGGTGACCGAGACGCTGCGCTCACCGTCGATCCGGCTGATCTGCTGCGGCCCCTCGACCCGGCTGACCTTCGCGATGTCGCCCAGCTTGACCGGACCGATCGGCAGGGCGTTCAACTGCTCCACCGACACCGGCGGCTGTGCGCCCAGCCGCAGCACCACGTTCTGCTGCTGGCCGTCGAGCGTGACCCGACCCAGCGGCGCCCCACGGAACGCCTGCGACACGACCTGACCCACCGCGGCCTCGGTGAGCCCGGCGCGGCCGGCGGCGACCCGGTCGACGGTCACGTCGACCCGCGGCACCTCCGCGGCGAGGCTGGTGGTGACGTCCTCGACGTCCGGCACCTCGGCCATCGCCGTCCGGGCCGCCTCGGCGGCCCGGGTCAGCACCTCCGGGTCGCTGGCCTGGACGATCACCTCCAGCTGGCTGGTCGAGGCTTCCTGTCCACCACCGAAGCTGATCTCACCCAGCCCGCCGCCGAGGGTGTCGAACTCCTTGCGCAGCACCTCGCGCATCTGCTTCGCGTCGGTGTCCCCGTCGAGCGCCACCGACCAGCTCGCGATGTTGTTGCCGCCGCCCCCGAACGGGTTGTCCCCGCCGCCGGCGGTCACCTGGTAGGTCTCGACCCCGTCGGTACGTCCGAGCACCGTCTCGACCTGCTTGGCCGCCGCGTCGGTGGCGGCCAGGCCACTACCCGCCGGCAACTCCTGCTGGAAGCTGAGCGTGTCCTGACCGGAGTCGTCCAGGAAGTTGGTCTCCAGCTTCTGGGCCAGCCCGAAGGTGCCGAAGAGCACCAGCAGGCCGAGACCGACGGTGATCCAGCGGGTGGACCGCTTGCGGGTGGCGAACCCGATCACCGGCAGGTACGCCCGCTGCAACGGGCTGCGCAGCTCCTTCTCCTCGGCGCCGCGACGCACCGCCTCGTCGTCCACGGTGCCGCCGCGCGGCTTGAGGAACCAGTACGCCAGCACCGGGATCACGGTCAGCGACACCAGCAGCGAGGCGAGCAGGGCCACCGTCACGGTGATCGCGAACGGCGCGAAGAGCTGCCCGACGAACCCGCCGACCAGCGCGATCGGTGCGAACACCGCGACCGTGGTGAGGGTGGACGCGGTCACCGCGCCGGCCACCTCGCGGACGCCGGTGATGATCGCGCGCTGCTTCTCCTCGCCGTACTCCAGGTGTCGTTTGATGTTCTCCAACACCACGATCGAGTCGTCCACCACCCGGCCCACCGCGATGGTCAGCGCGCCGAGGGTGAGCAGGTTGAGCGAGTAGTCGCCGATCCACAGGGCGATCAGCGCCACCAGCACGGAGAGCGGGATGGAGACCGCGGTGACCACGGTCGAGCGCACCGACAGCAGGAAGACCAGGATGACGATGACCGCCATCACCAGGCCCAGCAGACCCTCGGTGGTCAACGACTCGATCGACTTCTCGACGAACGGCGCCTGGTCGAAGACCACGGTCAGCTCGGCGCCGGAGGCGTCCTTCAGGTCGGCCAGCTTGTCCCGGATCTCGTGCGAGATCTCCACGGCGTTGCCGTCCGGCGCCGCGGTGACCGCGATGCCGAGGCTGTCCTGGCCGTTGGTCCGGGTGATCGCGGTGGCCGGGGCCTGCGTCTGCTCGACGGCCGCCACGTCACCGAGACGGACCGGGGCAGCCCCGGGGGCGACCACGATGCCGCGCAGGTCGTCCAGGGTGGCGACCGGCGTGCCGACCTGCACCGGGAGGGCCTGGCTGCCGTCGTTCACCGCGCCAGCCGGGATCGTCACGCCGTTGGTCTTCAGCGCGGCGCCGATCGCCGTGGGCTGGAGCTTCGCCGCGGCCAGCTTGGCCAGGTCCGGGGTGACCACCACGATGTCGTCGCGGGTCCCGCTCACCTCGACCGTGCGGACTCCCTCGATGGCCTCCAGCTCCGGCACCACCGTGTCGCGCAGCTTCTCGGCGAGCGCCCGCTGGTCCCCCCCGCCGGCCGCAGCCAGCACCACCGCCGGCAGGTCGTCGGTGCTGCCCGCGATGACCTGCGGGTCGACGTCCTCCGGCAGCTGCGAGTCGATACGACTCAGCGCGGTCTGCATCTTGTTGACCATGTCGTCCAGGTCACTGCCGAACTCGTACTGCACCTGGACGGTGGCCGCCCCCTCGCGGGAGGTGGAGGTGATCTGGTCCAGACCGGGGATGCCCTGGAGGGCGTTCTCGATCGGCTCGGTCACCTGCGACTCGACGATCTCGGGTCCGGCACCGGGGTAGGGGGCCACGATGAACGCGGCCGGGAATTCGAGCGACGGCAGCAGTTGCTGCTTCAGTGATGGCACGGCGAACGCTCCGAACGCCGTGATCACCACCGCGATGAGGGCGACAAGCCCTCGGTTGGCGAGGCTGAATCTGGCGAGCAGCGACATCGGCCTGGCTCACTCCTGAAAGAGATTGCGGGTGGGGATACCCGAAAGTGTGCCTGACTCGATCACCCCGACCCCCGCCGGACCCCTGCCGTACCGACAGCGGACGCGATTCACCCCCGGATCGCCACCCCGCGGGCCACGACCGGCCGGCGCGGTGGCCGCTCAGGCCAGATCGAGGGCGCGGGCCGCGGCCAGCGGGTCGTTCGGGATGGTCACCGGGGCGGGCGCGGTGGAGATCGCCCATTCCGGGTCCTTCAAGCCGTGGCCGGTCACCGTGCAGACCACCGTCGACCCGGCCGGGATCGCGCCCGCCGCGGCCTGCTGGAGCAGACCGGCCACGCTGGCCGCGCTGCCCAGCTCGACGAAGACGCCCACCTCGCGGGCGAGCAGCCGGTACGCGGACAGGATCTCCCGGTCGGTCACCGCCGCGATCAGACCGCCCGAGGCGTCCCGGGCGTCCAGCGCCCTGGTCCAGCTCGCCGGGTTGCCGATCCGGATCGCGGTGGCGATGGTCGACGGCTCCGGCACCACCTGGCCGGTGACGATCGGCGCCGCACCGGCGGCCTGGAAGCCGTACATCTTCGGCGTCCGGGTCGTGGCGCCGGCGGCGTTCTCCTCCGCGTACCCCATCCAGTAGGCGGAGATGTTGCCGGCGTTGCCGACCGGCAGGCAGTGGATGTCGGGCGCGTCACCGAGCGCCTCGACGATCTCGAAGGCGGCGGTCTTCTGCCCGTGCAGCCGGTCGATGTTGACCGAGTTGACCAGCGCGACCGGATAGTCCTGAGCGAGCTTGGCGGCCGTCGCCAGGCAGTCGTCGAAGTTGCCGCTCACCTGGAGCAGCTTCGCGCCGTGCACCAGCGCCTGGGCCAGCTTGCCCAGCGCGATCTTGCCCTGGGGCACCAGCACCGCGCAGGTCAGCCCGGCCCGTGCCGCGTACGCCGCGGCGGAGGCGCTGGTGTTGCCGGTGGAGGCGCAGATGATGGCCTTGTTGCCGGCCTCGACCGCCTTGGAGACCGCGAGGGTCATTCCGCGGTCCTTGAACGAGCCGGTCGGGTTGGCCCCCTCCACCTTGAGGTGCACGTCGCACCCGAGGCGGGCGGAGAGCACCGGCGCGGGCAGCAGCGGAGTGTTCCCCTCGTGCAGCGTGACGACGGGCGTGGCCGCGGTGACCGGTAGCCGGTCCCGGTACGCCTCGATCAGACCCCGCCACATGTCGTTCTCCTCGCCTCTAGCGTCGCGCCGACCTGCGGATCAGGCCACCCTGGACCAGCCTGCCGGAGCGACCGGCGGAAGACCCCGGGTTACCCACCTGGCGGGACGAGCGCGCCGCCCCACCACCGGAGTCAACGACTCACACCCCGCCCTCGACCCGCAGCACGCTGGTCACCGACCGGACGATGTCCAGGCCGCGCAGCTCACTTACGGTCGCGGCGAGCGCGGCGTCCGGCGCCACGTGGGTGACGATCACCAGTTCGGCGTCGCCGTCCCGGCCGGGTGGACCGCCGGCCGAACCCTGCCGCACGGTCGCGATCGACACGTCGTGCCGGGCGAAGACGCCCGCCACCGCGGCCAGCACACCCGGACGGTCGGCCACGTCCAGGCTGACGTGGTAGCGGGTCAGCGCCTCGCCCATCGGCCGGACCGCGAGGTCGGCGTACGCGCTCTCGCTGGCCGCGCGCACCCCGGCGAGCCGGTTGCGGGACACCGCCACCACGTCGCCGAGCACCGCGCTGGCGGTCGGCGCGCCACCCGCGCCCCGGCCGTAGAACATCAGCTCCCCGGCCGCGTCCGCCTCCACGAAGACCGCGTTGAACGCGTCGCCGACGCTGGCCAGCGGGTGGCTGCGCGGGATCATCGCCGGGTGCACCCGGACGCTGACCGTCTCCCGGCCGGCCGGGTCGACACCGCGGGCCGCGATGCAGAGCAGCTTGATCGTGCAGCCCATCGCCTGCGCGCTGGCCACGTCCGCGGCGGTCACCTCGGTGATGCCCTCCCGGTGCACGTCGGCGGCGCCGACCCGGGTGTGGAACGCCAGCGAGGCGAGGATCGCCGCCTTGGCCGCCGCGTCGAAGCCCTCCACGTCGGCGGTCGGGTCGGCCTCCGCGTACCCCAGCTCGGTGGCCTCGTCGAGGGCCTCGGCGAAGCCGGCGCCGGTGGCGTCCATGGCGGAGAGGATGAAGTTGGTGGTGCCGTTGACGATGCCGGTGACCCGGTTGATCCGGTCGCCGTGCAGCGACTCGCGCAGCGGGCGCAGCAGCGGGATGGCCCCGGCCACGGACGCCTCGTAGTAGAGGTCGCCGCCGCCCTCGGCGGCCGCTTCGTGCAGCGCCACGCCGTCCTCGGCGAGCAGCGCCTTGTTGGCGGTGACGACGCTCTTGCCGGCACGCAGCGCTTCGACCAGCCAGCTCCGGGCCGGCTCGATACCGCCGACCACCTCGATCACGACATCCACGTCGTCGCGCTTGATCAGGCCGAGCGCGTCGGTGGTGAACAGGGTCGGGTCGATCGGCAGGTCACCGCGATCGCGGCCGAGTCGCCGGACGGCGATGCCGGCGATCTCCAGCGGAGCGCCGATCCGGGCGGCCAGGTCGGGGCCCTGCTCGTGCAGCAGCCGGACCACCTCCTGGCCGACCGTGCCACAGCCGAGCAGCGCCAAGCGCACAGGTGACGTCATCCAACATCCAATGCGAGCAGGTCCTCTTCGGTTTCCCGCCGGACGATCAGACGCGCCTGGCCGTCGCGCACCGCGACCACCGGGGGCCGCGGCACGTGGTTGTAGTTGCTGGCCATGCTGCGGCAGTAGGCGCCCGTGCCGGGCACCGCGACAAGATCTCCGGGCTGCACGTCGGCGGGCAGGAATTCATCCTTCACCACGATGTCCCCGGACTCACAGTGCTTTCCCACCACGCGGGCGAGCATCGGCTGCGCGGTCGAGGCGCGGGAGGCCAACGTCGCCGAGTACGAGGCGTCGTAGAGCGCGGTGCGGATGTTGTCGCTCATCCCGCCGTCGACGCTGACGTACGTCCGGATGCCGTCGAGGTCCTTCACCGTGCCGACCTCGTAGAGGGTGAACACGGACGGCCCGACGATGGCCCGCCCCGGCTCGATGGAGAGCCGCGGCACGGCCAGCCGCTCGGCGGCGCACTCCGAGTCGACGATCTTGCGGAGCCGCTTGGCCAGGTCCTGCGGAGCGGCCGGGTCGTCCTGGGTGGTGTACGCGATGCCGAAGCCGCCGCCCAGGTCCAGCTCGGGCAGCTCCACCCCGCGTGCGTCGCGGATCTGCGCCTGGAGGGCGAGCACCCGGCGGGCGGAGACCTCGAAACCGCTGGCGTCGAAGATCTGCGAGCCGATGTGCGAGTGCAGGCCACGCAGCTCCAGCACGTCCTCGTCGAGCACCTTGAACGCGGCCGCCGCGGCCGCCCCGCCGGCCAGCGAGAACCCGAACTTCTGGTCCTCGTGGGCGGTGGCGATGAACTCGTGGGTGTGCGCCTCGACCCCGACCGTGACCCGGACCAGCACCCGGGGGCGGACGCCCCGCTCGCGGGCCAGCGCGGTGAGCCGGTCGATCTCGGTGAACGAGTCGAGGATGATCCGCCCGACACCGGCGTCCAGCGCCCGGGCCAGCTCGACCACCGACTTGTTGTTGCCGTGGAAGCCGATCCGCTCCGGCGGCATCCCGGCCGCGAGGGCGGTGGCCAGCTCACCACCGGTGCAGACGTCGAGGTGCAGCCCCTCCTCGGCGATCATCCGGACCACCGCCCGGCACAGGAACGCCTTGCCCGCGTAGTAGACGTCCTCGGTCGGGAAGGCGGCCCGGAAGTCCCGGCAGCGTGAGCGCAGGTCGTCCTCGTCGAGCACGTACACCGGGGTGCCGAACTCGGCCGCGATGTCGCGGACGCTCAGGCCCGCGACGGCGACCGCGCCGTCGGCGCCGCGCGTCACCGTCCGCGGCCACAGCGCCGGCATCAGGGCGTTGACGTCGTCGGGGGTACGCAGCCAGGCCGGCCCCCGGTTGCCGATGTCGCCGTGCAGCGCACCAGCCTCGTGAGCACGCATCAGGTACTACATCCTCTCGGGAGCGGAGACGCCGAGCAGGTGCAGGCCGTTGGCGATCACCGTGCGGGTGGCGTTGTTGAGCCAGAGCCGTGCCCGGTGCAGGTCGGTGACCTCCTCGTCGCCCAACGGCAGCACCCGACAGTTGTCGTAGAACCGGTGGAAGGAGGCGGCGACGCTCTCCTCCAGGTAGCGGGCCACCCGGTGCGGCTCCCGCAGCTCGGCGGCGGTGGCCACCACCGCCGGGAACTCGGCGAGCGCCTTGAGCAGCTCATTCTCCTTCTCGTGCCCGAGCAGCTCGGGGCGGAAGTCGTCGGCGTCGCCCGGGACCAGCCCCACCTCGGCCGCGTTGCGGGCCACACCCGCCGTCCGGGCGGCCACGTACTGCACGTAGTAGACCGGGTTGTCGCGGGTCGCCCGGGTCCACAGCTCGATGTCGATGTCGATCGGCGAGTCGCTGGAGTAGCGGGCCAGCGCGTACCGGGAGGCGTCCACGCCGATCGCGTCGACCAGATCCTCCAGGGTGATCACGGTGCCGGCCCGCTTGCTCATCCGCATCGGGGCGCCGTCGCGCAGCAGGCTGACCAGCTGCCCGATGAGGATCTCCAGGTTGCGCTCCGGGTCGTCGCCGAAGCAGGCGACCATCGCCTTCATCCGGCCGATGTAGCCGTGGTGGTCGGCGCCCAGCATGATCACGACCCGCTCGAAGCCGCGCTCCCGCTTGTCCAGGTAGTAGGCGCAGTCCGCGGCGAAGTAGGTCCACTCGCCGTCGGACTTGCGCAGCACCCGGTCCTTGTCGTCGCCGAAGTCGGTGGTGCGCAGCCAGGTGGCGCCCTCGGCCTCGTAGACCTGGCCCTGCTCGCGCAGCCGGGCCAGGGCGAGGTCCAGCTCACCCCGGTCGTGCAGGTCCTTCTCGTTGAAGTAGGTGTCGAACTCCACCCCGAAGTCGCGCAACGAGGAGCGGATCTCGTCGAACATCAGCGCGACGCCCTCGACCCGGAACACCTCCTGGGCGGCGACGTCGTCCAGGGTCAGCACCTCCGGCCGGCGGGCCTGCACCTCGGCGGCGATCTCCCCGATGTACGCCCCGCCGTAGCCGTCCTCCGGCGTGGGCTGGCCCTTGGCGGCGGCGAGCAGCGAGCGGGCGTACCGGTCGATCTGCGACCCGGCGTCGTTGAAGTAGTACTCCGTGCCCACCTCGGCGCCGGTGGCCCGCAGCAGCCGGCTGAGCGCGTCACCGACGGCCGCCCAGCGGACCCCACCGATGTGCACCGGGCCGGTCGGGTTGGCCGAGACGAACTCCAGATTGATCTTCTCACCGGCGAGCCGGTCGCTGCGGCCGTACTCCGCGCCCGCCTCGACGATCACCCGGGCGAGCTGACCGGCGGCGGCCGCGTCGAGCCGGATGTTCAGAAAGCCCGGCCCGGCGATCTCCACCGACTTGACCCCCGGCGCCCGACCCAGCTCATCGGCCAGCGCTGCGGCCAGCTCACGCGGCGGTACGCCCACCTTCTTGCTCAACTGCAGGGCGAGCGTCGAGGCGTAGTCGCCGTGCTCGGGGTTGCGGGGTCGCTCCACCGCCGTACGCTCCGGCAGCGCGGCGTGATCCAGGCCACGCTCGGCGAAGACGGCGTGGGCAGCGGTGAGGACGACCGAGGCTAGTTCTGCAGGAGTCACCGAACCATGTTATCGGGGGTAGACTCGGGCACTCGGCGGCGACCCTGCGCGTCATCCGGCCCGCCACCTCCCCTGACCAACCGACCTGACGAGGCACGATGAGCATCAGCACCCCGGGTGGCCCTGAGCGCCGCCCGACCGTGGTCAGCACCGGCAAGAAGCCGGCCGCAGGCCGGCCGGCGTCCGGCGCCAAGGCTGGTTCCGGCAAGCCGACAGGCAAGCCGGCGGGTTCCCCCCGGGCAGGTGGCAAGGGTCCCCGCAAGCCGATCGCCCCGGTCAAGGTGAGCCAGGGCCGGGCCTGGGGCCCGATCGCGCTCTTCGTCGCCGTGGGTGTGCTGGCGGCCGGCATCATCGGCTACGGCGCCTGGGCGTCGTTCCAGGGCTCCAAGCCGTGGGACAAGCGGGCCAACGCCATCGACGGCATCGTCAACATCCGCAAGTCGGACCCGGAAAGCCTGAAGTACGAGTCGCACAAGTCCGGTCCGCTGACCTGGAAGTTCACGCCGCCGGTGGGTGGGGTGCACAACGCCGCCTGGCAGAACTGCATGGGCGAGGTGTACGACGCCCCGATCGCCAACGAGCACGCGGTGCACAGCCTGGAGCACGGCGCGGTGTGGATCACCTACCGCCCGGACCTGCCGAAGGACCAGGTCGACAAGCTCGCCGGCAAGGTGCGGGGCGTCGAGAAGACGATGATGAGCCCGTACGAGGGCCTGGACAAGCCGATCTCGCTGCAGGCGTGGGGCTACCAGCTCAAGCTCGACAACGCCGACGACTCGCGGATCGACGAGTTCATCAAGGACCTGCGGGTGAACGCCTCCGTCGAAGGCCCGACCGCGCTGTGCAACCAGGGTGTGACCGCCACCGGCACCACGCCGCGTGAGCTTCAGCAGCAGCCGCCGACCCAGTAAGGACCGCAATGACCGCTCCCGCCACCACCGACAGCGCGCACGACGAGGCTCCGGTCGCTCCGGATCACGGCGACCGGGCCCCGACGCGGCGCTACGGCCTGCTGGCGCTCGCCGCCATGCTGGTGGTGGGCCTGCTGCTCGGGTACGCCGGCGGCCTGCTCACCCCGGGGCTCACCCGGCCCGGTGACACCTCGGTCGAGGCGGGCTTCGCGCGGGACATGACCACGCACCACACCCAGGCGGTGGAAATGAGCCTGACCGCCTACCGGTCGGCGACGCTGCCCGAGGTACGCCAGATCGCCGTGGACATCGCCACCGAGCAGCAGGGCGAGATCGGCGCCATGCAGACCTGGCTGCGGGAGTGGGAGCTGAGCCCGACCGGGTCCGAGCCCCCGATGTCGTGGATGTCCGACGGGGCCGGCGTCAAGAACGGGCTGATGCCCGGCATGGCCACCCCGCAGGAGATGGCCGCGCTGCGCGACGCCAAGGGCATCGAGGTCGACCGGCAGTTCCTGGCCCTGATGTACAACCACCACCTGGGTGGCATCCACATGATCGACGCTGCGCTCGCCGAGACCGACAACGCCGAGGTCGTGCGGGTGGCGCAGACGATGAAGGCCACCCAGCAGACCGAGCTGAACAACCTCCGGCAGCTCCAGGCACAGGCCGCCAAGGGCTGAGCGACCGGACGGGCCCGCGTTCTGCCGCACAGCGGCGGGGCGCGGGCCCGTTTCTGTCGGCGCGCCGGCCAAGCGGCCCGGACGGCGAGCGGCGCAGACGGCGAGCGGCGAGCGGCTTGGACGTGGTCGGCGAACAGCGAGCGGCGCGGACATGGTCAGCGAACAGCGAGCGGCGCGGACATGGACGGCGAGCGGGCCCGGACGCCGACGGCGAGCGGCCTGGACGTGGTCGGCGAACAGCGAGCGGCGTGGACGTGGAGGGCGAGCGCGCCGACGCGGAGAGCGAGCGGCGCGGATGGCGAGCGCGACGGCGCGGGGCCACGGACGGCGAGCGGTGAGCGGCACGGGGCGCGGAAGGCAGGCGGGGCCGGTTGGCAGGGCGCGGGCCGGCTGGCAGGGCGCGGGCTGCGAGCGGCGGGCGTGGGCGGGGGTGACAACGACCCGTGCACCTTGATCCACTCCAGATCGCCGATGTCGGGGTGTCCCCACGAGCGGATGCCCCGATATCGCCGACCTGGAGTGGATCAAGGCCGATTCAGCGGGCGGGGCTTGATCCACTTGGGCTCTGGACGTTGACTTTTGGGCGCTTTGTTCCTTGCTGCGCGGTCTGGTCGATTTGAGCGGTGCAACCGATTACGTTGCTTAGAGAGTTTTCTCCACACATATCGTGACCAGTTGCGATTCGGGCTCGTTGCGCAGGACGTGGGGGTTGCACTCAGAGACGCACGGCGTTCGGTCACCAGCTGGTGCCGACGCCACACCATCGGCGGTGACGGGGCGGTGGCAGCCGTCCGTCGCGGACAGCGGCAGGGCGAGCCGGGAATGCTCAGCCGCGAACAGGAACTCGAACTGATCGACGTGCTGCGGGGCGTCCACCCCGACGAGTTCGGCCTGGACGAGGAGCTGTGGACGCGGCAGAGCCTCACCACGCTCATCCAGCGCAGGTTCGACCTGCCGCTGGACGCGGGCGCGGTCGGCGCGTACCTGCGGGCCTGGGGGTTGGGTCCGCGGGAACCGCGCGAGCGCGCCTGCGGGCTCTGCGTCAGCGCGGTCGAACGTTGGGTACGCAGCGAGTACCCGGCGATCACCCGGGCTGCCCAGGAGCACCTCGCCGAGGTCTACTGGATCGGCCGGGTACGGCTGCGCGGGACCATGCCGGCGGCCGACGTGATCTCCGCCGTCTCGTCCCGCGGCCGGGTGCGCTTCATGATCACCACGCCGACGGTCGACCCGCCGCTCCCTCGCGACTTCGTGCTGCGACTGAGCGGCGAGGAACAGCGCACGGTTCACCTGATCGTGGACGGCTCATGGCCGCGCAACGAGTGGCCGCGTCGGCTCCCCCGGCGGATCGTGCTGCACCCGCTGCCCAGTTGCGGCCGGGCGGTCGCGGCCTGACCGCTTCCGGGGTGGTCGCAGCCTGACCATTCGCCGCCCGGATCGCAGGAACCGCCCGGACCAACAAGGCCGTCCGAACCATCAGGGCCGCCCGAACCATCAGGGCCGCCAGGACCAAGCCCGCTCGGACCAACAGGACCGCCCGAACCAACAAGGCCGCCCGGACCAACAAGGCCGCCCGAACCATCAGGGCCGCCAGGACCAAGCCCGCTCGGACCAACAGGACCGCCCGAATCAACAGGCCGGCAAGGATCAACAGGCCGTCAAGAACAACAGGGCCGCGCGGACCATCACGGCCCCCGGCGACCAGGGCGGTCGGGCCGTTGGCGACACGATCCGGGCGCCGGATACCGATTCGGCGTTCGCGGAGGAGGTTTGCTAGTCTTCTCCAGTCGCTGAGCCCCCGTAGCTCAGGGGATAGAGCACCGCCCTCCGGAGGCGGGGGCGCAGGTTCGAATCCTGCCGGGGGCACCAAAGCTCAGCACGCAAGGCCTCTGACCAGGGTTCAACCGGTCAGGGGCCTTCATCATGTGCGCGGCCGACAGCCGTCCACGGCGGGGTTCCGTGCCGAAACAGACGCGCGCGGCACCGCCGGCCCGGTCGCTACGACGCCGGCCGCACTCCGTCTTCCTCGGATCTGTTAACAACCCTTGATATTAAACTTCACGAACGTCAATATGTGGAGGTCGCGGGTCGTCGATGCCTGGGGAGTGAGCCATGAGAAGCCGTCGGATTTTCGCAGTGGTGGCCGGGGCGGCGATGACCGTCGCGACCGCCGTCGCCTTCGTCCCCAGCAGCACCGCCGCCGTGTCCTCGGCGGACGCCACCCTGATGGTCGCCTGCACCGCGCCGGCCTGGGCCGAGGGCAGGACCTACCAGGCGGGCACGCAGGTCACCTACGGCGGCCGGCTCTACCAGGCTCTGGTCACCCACACCGCCCATCCCGGCGCCGGCTGGAACCCCGCCTCGACCCCGTCGCTCTGGCGTGACCTGGGCGCCTGCTCGGGCGGCACCCCGCCGCCGAC